>NZ_JBQEDF010000101.1:0-3295 GCF_052107835.1 Corynebacterium sp. | reverse complement strand
GGCGATGTCGCCGAAGGTGGTGTTCTCGCCCTGGAGAGTGGTGACGGATAAATCATTGAGTGAGGTCATGGTTTCCACGCTACGCCGAGGTCAGGGGTGGTGGAACGCGGCTGGCCCGCGGCGTCCACACTCCAGGTGTGCCTGTGCCCGACACTCCAGGGTGGTCTCGTCGCAGTATCTGAACTCCACAGCGTCTGACCTGGGCGGCCTTATCCGAATCCTGCCGATGCCCGCCCGCCACCGCCTTCAGCAACGCTTCAGCATGATCGTGCGACACTGGTGACCATGCGGATTCTGCTGGTGGATGACGAGAAACGGCTCGCCGACGGTGTGCGCCGCGGCCTGGAGGCCGAGGGCATGGTCGTCGACGTCGCCCATGACGGTGCGACCGGGCTGGATATGGCGACCGACGCCGACTACGACGTCATCGTCCTCGACGTGATGATGCCCGGCATGAACGGGTACCGCGTCTGCCACGCCTTGCGCACCGACGGCGACCACACCCCCGTCCTGTTCCTCACCGCGAAGGACGGCGAATGGGACGAGGTCGAGGGCCTCGACACCGGCGGGGACGACTGGCTGACCAAGCCGTTCTCCTTCCCTGTCCTTATCGCCCGCATCCGTGCGCTCGCCCGGCGCGGTTCCCGGGAACGCCCCGCGACGTTGGAGGCCGGCGATCTGACCCTTGATCCGGCGGCCCGCCAGGCATTCCGCGGCGATGAGGAGATCACCCTGACCGCCCGCGAGATGGCGGTGCTGGATTTCCTGCTGCGCCGCCGCGGGGAGGTCGTGACCCGCCAGGAGATCATCGCGAATATCTGGGGTGACTCCTTCACCGGGGACGCCAACATCATCGAGGTCTACATCGGCCACCTGCGCGCCAAGGTCGACCGGCCCTTCGGACGCCAGGCCATCGAGACGGTGCGCGGTGTTGGCTACCGCCTGTCCGGGACGGGTGGCTGACGTGCGAAAAGCATCGCGTTCCATCCGCGCCCGGGTCACGCTCGGGGCGACCGCCTTCGTCACAGTCATCCTCGGGGTTGCCGCGGTGGTGGCGGTCCTGGTCCTCGGGCAGATCCTCACCTCGTCCGTCGAGGAGGCGGTGGAGCAGGACCTGGAGTCCTACAGTTCACAGATCGAGGCCGACCCGGAGCGGGCGGAGGGTGCCCTCGCCGGAATCGACGATGACCAGCTCGTCCGGCTCGACGGCGACGCCAGCGGCAGCGGCAGCACCGGCACAGTGGTCAATGACGACGAAGCCCACCAACTCCCGGAGCTCAGCGAGGCTGACGCTGAAAACGAGGTCACCCGGGAGGTCACCGTGGACGATGACCCGTACCTGGTGATGGCCGAGGACACGGATGCCGGGACGCTGACCGTCGCCCGGTCCACGGAGCACGTCGGGGAGACGGTCAACGCGACGACGATCCTCCTGGTGATTGCGGTCCCCCTGGTCATCGTGCTGGTGGGCGTGGTCGTGTGGATCGTCACCGGCCGCGCGCTGCGCCCGGTCGAGCGGCTGCGCCGGCAGGTCGACAGCATCAGTGCCGAGGATCTCTCCCGCCGGGTCGATGCCGGGGACGATGAACTCGGTGCGCTGGCCGCCACCATGAACCGTATGCTTGCCCGGCTGGAGCATTCCCAGGCCGTGCAGCGCAGGTTCGTCAGCGATGCGTCCCACGAACTGCGTTCGCCGCTCGCGACGATGCGGCAGCACGCCGAGCTGGGTGCGTCCTACCCGGACGCCACCTCGCTGCAGGAACTCAGTGAGGTGGTTGTCGACGAGGGGGAGCGCATGCAGGACCTGGTGGAGGGACTGCTGCTGCTGGCGCGGCTGGACGAGAACCACCGGCCACACATGGAACCGGTGGACCTGGATGACCTGGTGTTAGCGGAGGTGTCCCGGTTGAAACGTGTCGCTGAGCTCACCGTGGATGCGTCCGGCGTGGGTGCGGCCCAGGTGATGGGTAGTCGGCGTCTGCTCGGCCGGGCGGTGCGCAATCTGGTCGACAATGCGGCCCGTCATGCGGACGGTCGGGTTGTGCTGCGTCTGGGGACGGCCCAGGACGATGCCCGCCCTGCCGTGGTCCTGACCGTCGCCGATGACGGGACGGGCGTCCCCGAGGCCGACCGCGAGCTGGTCTTCGACCGCTTCGCCCGCCTGGATGAAGGACGTGCCCGCGATGCCGGGGGAAGCGGCCTGGGACTGGCCATTGTCAAGGAGGTCGTTGACGTCCACCACGGGCATGTGACGGTGGGCACGAGCACGGAAGAAAACACCCGCGGAGGTGCGGTTTTCACCGTCACTCTGCCGGCTGCGGATGCACCCTGACCCACGTCCCTGAAGGGGCTTTCAGGAAGCTTCAGAAAGGGTTCAGTACCTGTGCGGGATAGTGAGGGCATGACAGAGAACAACGCACCCCAGAACCAGAACCAGCCGGACGAGCCGAACGAGGAAACCAGGAACATGCCCACCGCGAACCCCACCCCTGAAGACACCAACACCACCGAGAACGCAGAGGCCCCCCGCAAGAAGCGCAAGGGTCTGGCCATTGGGGCCGGCGCCATCGCCGCCCTGCTCGTGGCCGGAGGTATCGGATTCGGCATCTCGGAGATCGCCGACGACGATGATGACGAGGTCCGCACGGTCACTGCCGCCGAGAACCAGTCCAGCAATCAGGATTCGCAGGACGGCGACGACCGGGACGACGACAACGACGCCGGAAACAACAATGGCGACGGCAACAACACCGCCGGGTCGGACGCTGCCTCCTTCCGCGACGCCGCGGAACAGGCCATCGACGAAGCGGGTGGACGTGGCGCCAGCTCCATCGACATCCAGGGCTCCGGACACGAGGTCGCGGTCGAATTGGACGACAACGGCTCCGCAGAGGTCCATGTCTCCGGCGACGGTGCGATGACCGTCGAGACAGACAGCCCCGACATGTTCGACCAGGAGGATCCGACTCTTGACCTGGCCACCCTCGAGGACGCCATGGACGCAGCCCTGGCGGCCGCCGACGAGGCCGGTGTCAGTGACGGTGTCGTGGACTCGGTGTCCGCCTCCGATGACCGTGGCGTGACTTACGAGGTCAGCGTGCAGGGCGCGAACGGCCAGGAGGTCGACGTGGACCTGGCGGACGACTTCGCCGTGGTGAACACCGACCTCGACGACTGACACCCCGCATCGCATCTCTGAGCCCCAGCTCAAATTTGCACGCACCCAGGCTCGCTTTCTCAGTGTGTGATGTCTCGGGACATCGGTGACAAAACTGGATCAGGACATCGGTAACAG
>NZ_JBQEDF010000100.1:0-3920 GCF_052107835.1 Corynebacterium sp. | reverse complement strand
CCTAGCCCTCACCCTCCACGTAGGCCACGGCCTCGACGCCCTCGGAGCGGTAGTTGTCCAGCGCCCGGATGTAGTGCGGGTCGGACGTCACGATGACCGCGGCGCCGCCGTTGCCGTCGATGAACTCGGAGGTGTTCGCGGCATTCTCCACCGTGCTCCCCGCCTTGTCCTCCACGATGACCGGGTTCGTCACACCGCGTGCGCGAAGCCCGGTCTCCATCGCCTGACCCTCGGACGGGCAGTCCGGCTGGGTCACGCCGCCGGTAACCACGATCGGGTTCGCGCGGTGGATGTTCGCCAGGGTCGCCGCACCGTTCAGGCGGTCGTCGAGGATGCCGGGCGGGGCGCAGTCCTCCTGCAGGCGCGCGCCGAGCACCACGATCGGGGCGCTCGCGTCGCGGGCCAGCACGGCATGGGTGGCGGGCGTGCGCACCAGTTCATGGTCGACGATCGTCCGGTTGTCGTTGAGGAGGTCCTTCGTGGCCGGGAGGTCGGGCAGCGCCGGGGCTGCCGCAGCGCTTCCGGTGCCGGCGAGGCCGCCCGCGAGGACAGCGGCCGAGGCGACGGTGACCGCCGCCCTCCGGAGCGGACGGCTGGTGGACGCTGCGCGGTGGCGTCCACGGTTGGCACGGGAGGGGTTCGGGGAGTGCGAGGGGAAATCCATCTGGAGAATGGTCCTGTCGGTGTCTTGGCGATGGGTTGGCGGTCTTTCGGAGCGCCCGGCGGAACTGCCGCATGTGTGCAGCAGGCCGGGCATTGCGTCCACCATGCACCCCTCCACCTGCCATGTCATCCGTTCCCGCATATTTCTACATATTCACAGACATAACCAAGGTTGAACTCACCAGCTACAACCGACGGTGTTCAGGACGCACTGCCTCCCGCTGCGTACACTCGGGCACCATGAGTGATTTCGAAACAGTGAAGCCGACCGAGGTTCCCGACGGCGCCCAGCTCATCGACATCCGCGAGCCGGACGAGTACGACCAGTGGCACGCCGAAGGAGCTACCAACCTCCCCCTGTCCGAACTCCAGGCCCGCTACGGCGAGTTCGATTTCGACCGGGACATCTACCTGATCTGCCTGTCCGGCGGCCGCACCGCGAAGGCGTGCCAGTGGCTGGAGTTGAACGGCATCGACGCCATCAACGTGGCCAACGGCACCATCGGCTGGCGGGACGCCGGCCTGCCCATCATCGGCACCGAGGGCTCACCACGATAGCGGGTTTCCCCCATAGTTCGTCGTCCCCACCCGTGAGACGATAGGCTGTAGGCATGGCCGAATCCCCCCACCTGCCCCACGGACTCCTGGAGTCGCCGTCCTTCCAGCTCGAACGGCTCCGCCGGCGCACCCGGACGTTCGTCGAGACCGCACTGACCTCAGAGGGGTTCAACCTGCGGGAGTACTGGGTCCTGACCTACCTGGTGAACGGGGACGCCGCCAGCCAGGCCGAGCTCGGCGAGATCATCGGCGTCGACCGCTCCGACATGGTCCGGCTGGTCGACGCACTGGAGAAGCGTGGTCTGGCCAAGCGGGAGAAGGACGCGAAGGACCGTCGCCGGCAGATCATCTCGGCGACGAAGAAGGGGGTCAAGTCGCAGGCGGCACTGTGCCCCATTGTCCAGGACGCCGAGGATAAGGCACTCGACGAATCCACCTCCAAGCAACTCAAGCACCTGAAGAAACTGGCGAAGTCCATCATCGCCGCCGAGGAGGACGGGGACGGCACCGACAACGAGGATGACTGACGGCGGTCAGTCCCCGATCTGGTCGCGTCCGCGCTTCACGATCTTCGGGTCCGGCTGGCCCACCACGTCGTAGTCCTTGTCGGTGTAGTCGAACTTGCTGAGCACGTACCGCATTGCGTTGAGCCGTGCCCGCTTCTTGTCGTTCGACTTGATGGTGATCCACGGCGACTCATTGGTGTCCGTGTACCGGAACTGCTCCTCCTTGGCGCGGGTGTAGTCGTCCCACTTGTCCAGGGAGGCCAGGTCCATAGGCGACAGTTTCCACTGCCGCACGGGATCGACCTGCCGGATCGCGAACCGGGTCCGCTGCTCCTTCTGCGTCACCGAGAACCACAGCTTGGTCAGGCTGATCCCGGAGCCCATGATCATGTTCTCCAGCATCGGGACCTCACGCAGGAACTCGGCGTGCTGGTCGTCGGTGCAGAACCCCATGACCCGCTCCACGCCGGACCGGTTGTACCAGGAACGGTCGAAGAACACGATCTCCCCGGCACACGGGAAATTCTCGACGTAGCGCTGGAAGTACCAGGAGGTCGACTCCCGCGGGCTGGGCTTCTCCAGTGCAACGGTGCGTGCACCACGCGGGTTGAGGTGTTCATTGAACCGCTTGATGGTGCCACCCTTGCCTGCGGCGTCCCGCCCCTCGAACAGGATGATGTGCTTCTGCCCGGTCTCCTTTGTCCAGTTCTGCCACTTCAGCAGTTCGATCTGGAGGGAGCGTTTGGTCGTCTCGTAATCCTCACGACCCACCCGCTCGGAGTAGGGGTAGTTCTCACGCCAGGTGTCGACCCGGTGGCCGTCCGGCGTGATCAGGACGGGATCGTCCTCGTCCGAGTCGTCGACGATGTAGCCCTCTGTCGCGGCCAGGTCGACGATGTGGAACTCCTCGTTTTCCATGCACTTCACTGTAGTTGAGCCGACGTGCTCCTTCATGGGGACACGACCGGCACCACCCCCGGACGCGAAACCTTCACCTGCTGGTCACGCTGCGGCAGCACAACGGAAGGTCCGCCGTCACCTCCCGTGCCCGCCCCGTACAAGCACAGGCACCCTACGCAGCCGTTTTCCCTGCTGTCGGCGCACTTTCACACCCTTCAACTTTCCCACGATGTGATACGTGCAGGTCAATGGACCGAAGAAGCTTAATGAAAATCGTTGACAGTGTGAAACTCCCCCTCCCCGGGTCGCCCACGCACTGCGAAGCATCCACGCGGGTCCAGGAATGCAGAAAGCCCGGCCGGAGCCGGGCTTTCCTCAGCGTCCCTGTCTCCAGGGTCACCTCCCCGCCACACCGGCGGGGATCACTGCCTCCTAGGAGGACAGCTCAGCACCGCTTTCGAGGATGTCGCCGAGGCCGCCGAAGACGTCAGCGAAACCGCCGAAGAAGGTGGTCAGGTTCTCGAAGAGCTCGGTGATAGCAGTGAGGTCCATGATGTTCTCCCTTGTGTCAGGTACCACCGTCCGGAGGGACGGCGGAATGCTCGGTGTCGTAACCCCCCACGGAGGGGAGCTCTCGGCACCAAACGTTATCAGCGGAATTCCGCGGCGCAAGGGGAGCAGGAACATTAACCCGAACACGGATACCCCCACCCGTTACCCCCGGCAGACATGAAAGAACCCCACCACCAGCAACGTCGCTGGTGGCGGGGTCCAGTTAGCCTGCGCGAGAGGATCGGCAGAGCGGTCGATCAGGCGATCAGAAGCCGCCCATCCCGCCCATGCCTGCCATCTCGTCGCCACCGGCGGCAGGAGCCTCGGGCTCCGGCTTGTCGGCGACGACAGCCTCGGTGGTCAGGAAGAGGCTGGCGATGGAGGCGGCGTTCTGCAGGGCAGAGCGGGTCACCTTCACCGGGTCGGAGATACCGGCCTCGAGCAGGTCCACGTAGTCACCGGTGGCGGCGTTGAGGCCGTGTCCGGCATCCAGGCCCTCGACCTTGTCGATGACCACGCCCGGCTCCAGGCCGGCGTTGTGGGCGATCTGCTTCAGCGGGGAGGACAGGGCGGCGCGCACGATCTGCACACCGGTGGCCTCGTCGCCCTCCAGACCGAGGTTGTCGTCCAGGACACTGGCGACGTGCAGCAGAGCTGCGCCACCGCCGGCGACGATGCCCTCGTCCGCGGCAGCCTTGGCGTTACGCACGGCGTCCTCGATGCGGTGCTTGCGCTCCTTGA
>NZ_JBQEDF010000099.1:0-4103 GCF_052107835.1 Corynebacterium sp. | reverse complement strand
ATACCCGCCGGGACCTTGTCCTGCGGGCGCTGGAGGCCGGCGTGTCGGTGGTCGCGGACAAGCCCTTCGCCCCGGACGCGGTGACGGGGGAGGAGCTGGTCCGCGCCGCTGACGAGCGGGGACTGGTGCTCAACGTGTTCCACAACCGACGGTTCGACACCGACATCGTGACGGCGCGCGGGGTGGTCGACGGTGGGGCACTGGGGACGGTGCGCGGGTTGGACCTGCGTCTGGACCTCGATGAGCCGGAGTCCGTGGAGAGTGGTCCGCAGGGTGGTCTTCTTCGTGACCTCGGCTCGCATGTCGTGGACCAGGCGCTGACGCTGATGGGGCCGGCAGTATCCGTGTACGCGCGACTCGACTCGCAGGACCGGGCGGAGGGGGAGACGAACGTGCGTTTCCTGATCGTGCTCGGCCACCGGTCGGGCGCGGTGTCCAGGATTTCCGCGAGCAAGGTGGACCACCTCGTGTCGAAGGAGGTACGGATCTTCGGGGATGACGGCTCCTACGTCTCCGACTTCACCGATGTCCAGGCGGAGGCGGTCAAGCGCGGGAAACGTCCGGCGGGACGGCGGGCGGACTGGGGCTACGAGGACGCGTCCCGGTGGGGCGTCCTGCGCACTGACTCGGGGGAGGTGTCCGTGCCGTCCGCTCAGGGGGACTACACGTGTTTCTATGACGGTTTCGCTGGGGCGGTCGCCCACGGAGGGGCTGGTCCGGTCCCCGGGACGGAGGGGGTCGAGGTGCTCCGGGTCCTGGATGCGGTGGCCGTCAGTGCACGTGAAGGGCGCACCGTTGCCATGTGACCTTCCCTGCGCGAGAAACTTTCATTTGTTTGATTGACAGGACAAATATTCACGCATACTATTCCTGGGAAACGCTTCGGATATAGCGTCCATCACACCGGGGCCCGATTGCGGCACCGGACACACTCCAGGAGGTAATTCATGACGTCGTCAAGCATCGGGGTCGCTGTCATCGGCGCAGGCATGGCAGGGAAGGCGCATGCCGCGGGATACCGGACAGCGCCGACCGTCCATACCGGGGAACTTCCGGACATCCGTCTGGTCTCCATCGCCGACGCCAATGAGAAACTCGCCGAGACCACCGCGAAGCGGTTCGGGTTCGAACGCTTCGACACGTCCTGGCAGGCCATCGCCGAGGCCGATGACGTTGACGTGGTCAGTATCGTGGTGGCCAATGCGCTGCACCGCGAGATCGCGGAAGCACTCCTGGCAGCCGGCAAGCATGTGCTCTGCGAGAAGCCACTCAGTGACACCATCGGGGACGCGGAGGCGATGATCAGTGCCGCTGACACAGCGTCCGCAACCTCCGGTGCCGTGGCCCGAATCGGACTGACCTTCCGGCGTGCGCCCGGGATCGCCCACATCCGTGACCTCGTCCTGTCCGGTGAACTGGGAAAGGTCGCTCACGTCAGCGGCTACTACTGGACCGACTACGGATCCGATCCGCAGGCCCCGATCAGCTGGCGCTACAAGGGTCCGAACGGTTCCGGTGCACTCGCCGACGTCGGGAGCCACCTCACCTACCTGGCGGAGTTCGTCGCCGGATCCCAGTTCGCCACTGTCCGGGGTGGCCAGCTCAGCACCGTGATCACGCAGCGCCCCAAGCCGCTGGGTGCCGTGGTTGGGCATGAGGGGGGTGCCGTCTCCGACGAGTACGAGGACGTCGAGAATGACGATGTCGCGTCCTTCTCGGGGTCCTTCGCCGGAGGAGGGACGGCGACGCTGCAGGTCACGCGTATCTCGCAGGGGCACGCCAACACCCTCGGCTTCGAGATCTTCTGCGAGAGGGGGTCGCTGAAGTACGACTTCCGGCACCCGGGCGAGTTCCAGATCTTCAGCCCGCAGGACGGTGACGCCGGCTACCGCACAGTGACCCTCGGGCCGTCCCACCCGTACTGGCAGGGAGGGCTGGCCATGGATTCCCCGGGTGTCGGGGTGGGCCAGAACGAGGGGTTCGTGTTCCAGGCCCGTGCCTTCCTGGAGGAGGTTGCCGGAGTCCCCGAGTCGGAGAGCTACCCGCGAAACGCCGGTTTCAGCGACGGCCTCCACAATATGCGTCTGATCGACGCCATCTCCCGTTCCGCCGCCGAGGGTGGCGCCGAAGTCACCGTCCCGACCCCCGCCACCGTTTAGGAGTACCCATGAAGCTCGGCCTGTACAACGCCATCCTGCACGACAGGACCCTCCCCGAGGCCATCGAGACCGTCTCCGGGGTCGGTCTGACCGGCCTGGAGATCAACACCGGTGGGTTCCTGCCGGCTCTCCACGTCCCCACTTTCGACGATATCCTCGCCAGCGACAGTGCCCGGGACGACTACCTCGGCATTTTCGAGGGAACCGGGGTCGACATCGCGGGACTGAACTGCAACGGCAACCCCCTGCACCCGAACCGTGCGATCGGTGACCGGCATTCCGAGGACATCCGCCGTTCCATCCGGCTGGCGGAACGGCTCGGACAGGACCGCGTGGTCACCATGTCCGGGCTGCCCGGTGGAGAGCCCGGGGCGACCCGTCCGAACTGGATCGTCAACGCATGGAACTCGGGCGCCCTCGACGTCCTCGATTACCAGTGGGGGGTCGCCGCCGACTTCTGGCGCGAGACCGACCGTCTCGCCGCGGACCACGGGGTGAAGGTCGCCCTGGAGCTCCACCCGCAGAACCTGGTCTTCAACTGCGCCGACGTGCACCGGCTCGTCGAGGAGACCGGCGCCACCCACGTCGGTGTCGAACTGGACGCCTCCCACCTGTTCTGGCAGCAGATGGACCCGATCGCCGTCGCCGAGCACCTGGGCGACCTGGTATTCCATGCCGCGGCCAAGGACGTCCGGGTCAACCCTGAGTGGGCGCGCATCAACGGCGTCCTCGACAACAGCTTCCGGCGGCTCTCCCCGGACGAGGAGCGCACCAACCTCGGCGGTGATGAGTGGGCGAACGCCTGGCCCGAGAATTCCGCCTGGGACTTTGTGGCGCTGGGGAAGGGGCATGACGTGGCCTACTGGACGGAGTTCCTCCGGGCCCTGCACGCCATCGACCCCGGAATGCGGGTCAACATCGAGCACGAGGATGTCGAGCTCGGGCGAGTCGAAGGTGTGCAGCAGGCAGCCGATGTCCTGTTGGCCGCCGACTCGGCCCTCGAGGCCTCGCTCCCGGCATGATCTGCTGGGCGACCTACCCCTACGCTGGTTCCGTCGTCCTGGTCACCGGGGCAGGCTCGGGGATCGGACGCGGGATCGCACGGGCGTTCCTGGAACAGGGTGCTTCCGTGGTTCTCACCGGGCGGCACGCAGAACCGCTCGAGGAGACCGCCGACGGGTACGGGACGGACCAGGCACTGACTGTGCCACGGGACCTGACGCACCCGGGAGCGGCGGAAACCGTGGTTGCCGCGGCCCTGGAACACTTCGGACGGCTCGATGTCGTGGTCGCCTGCGCCGGGACCAGTGAGCCGAGCCCCGTAGATTCATTCACCCGCGAGGCGTGGTCGAGGGTCCGCTCGATCAACCTGGATTCCGTCATAGAACTTGCCCAGGCATGCGTTGAACCGTTGCGCCGCAGCCGTGGGAACATCGTTGCGGTGTCGTCGGTCGCCGGCCTGCGCGGTGAGTGGGGGATGTTCGCCTACGGCGCCACGAAGTCGGCGGTGAATTCTCTCGTCCAGGGGCTCGCGCTGGATCTGGGGCGGGACGGGGTCCGGGTGAACGCCATCGCGCCGGCCTTCACGGAGACGAGGTTGACCAGGGACCGCCTGGATGACCCGGTGTTTCTGGAGCGGCTGATGGACAGGGTCGCACTCGACCGGGTGGCCCAACCCGAGGACATCGCCCGGGCTGTACTGTTCCTCGCCAGCCCGGACGCCGGGTACATCACTGGCGCGATCATCCCGGTCGACGGCGGTACCTCTGCGTCGAACGGAGCACCGCGTCCTGTGGAGCCCTAGTAGCCTCCATATGAATCAGATCCCGGTTCCCCGCTCAGTGCGGGGGACCGGGATCTGACTTTCGTGCGTCGTGGCATCCAGCCGTTCTAGATTGCGGCGTTTGTGCCCCTCTTCCGGACATCGAACGCCGCACCCGATTC
>NZ_JBQEDF010000098.1:0-4170 GCF_052107835.1 Corynebacterium sp. | reverse complement strand
GGCGCGGGGCGATGGTCACCGACCGCTACCAGCACCTGATGCACCACCCGGACACTGACTCGGTCGCCGGGTTCGCCCGCGAGAATGATCTGACGGTGGTGGCGGTGGACAACACCCCGGGCTCGGTGCCCCTGGAGACCGCGCAGCTGCCCCGGAGGTGTCTGCTGCTGTTCGGTCAGGAAGGACCGGGTGTCACCGTGCAGGCGCAGGACGCGGCGTCGATGACGGTGTCGATCGCCCAGTTCGGTTCGACCCGGTCGATCAACGCCGGGGTCGCCGCCGGCATTGCCATGCACACCTGGGTCCGCCAGCACGCCGACCTGGGGAGGGCCTGGTAGCAGGTCAGCCCTCGTCGCCGATCAGCCCGAGGAGTCCGGGGAACCGGGCGTCGATGTCCTGACGCCGTAGGGTGACCCCGCTCATGTTCCCCAGATCGACCTGGCGGACCAGCCCGGCTTCGCGGAGGACCTTGAAGTGATGGCTCAGGGTCGACTTCGAGACCGGGAGTCCGAAGCTCGTGCAGGTCCGGGGTTCCTCGCCATGACGTTGGTGCCGTTGCTGCTCGCCCCCGGGGGTCGTCCACCGCCTGACCGGCTCAGGTGCCGTGACTCCCGTGTCCGTCGTGGTTGTGTCCTTCCGCTGCCTCATTGTCGGGGCGCTCGGACAATCCGTCGCGTCCGGGGCCACCGGTCATGCCGGTGTCTACCGTGAGGGTTTCGCTGTCGCTTCGGCGAGTATGGTCGTACTGGTAGCGGTCACAGGGGTGCTCTTCGTGGTCCTCATTCGAAAGGCGCGCAGGGATCAGCCGGTTGCCCGCGGTTGAATGAACAGTATGTCGAATGGAATACCGTTGACACCGGATCGGAGTAGATCATCAAATTTGGCCTGGAGAGAAATCTTTATCCGGAACTGTTGGTCTTCGTCGCGGGGATCATAGTTGCGATCATGGCGAATATATTGTCGATCGGGTGGCTGTTCATTTTCGGCATTATTCTGACCCTGGTCTCTCCCGTAGCTGCGCTCGTCACGCTCGTCGTCTCCCGCGCAGCATCCAAGGTGCAGATCGCTCTGTTCGTGCTCGGGATCGTGTTGGGGGCAATGGGTGTCTCCTCCGCGATCGCCAATGCGGATGTACCGGAAGTTTTCTCCCTGACGTTCTTCATGTACATCGGCGGAGCATTATCAATGTCAGCTGCGATCACCCTTCTCCGTCGTCGAAAGATCCCTGCGCGCAGCTGAGCCGACCGCTCGTGTTGGGAAGGGTGCCGTCCACAAGCGGACCATTCAGCCCTTGTCCCCGTTCTCCGGTTCCCCCGGCTCCAGTTCGTGCATCCGCTCCGCGGCCCGGCGGAGCCGCTCCTTCCGTTTCTCGCTGTCGGCCTCCGAAATCTCCTCGTAGAGCTCCTCGTCCTCGTCGGACCACTTCAGGAGCATCCGGGGCACGGTCAGCGTCACCACCAGGGACGGCCACACCACCCACGCCCAGGACACATCGACGATGAACTGCAGCACCAGGAACGACACCAGGGTCACTCCCAGCACCACCGCATCAATGGTCTGGACGAGCTCGCCGCGTTTGTGCAGGCTCTCCAGCTCCGCCTTCTCCGGATCGACACGGTCAACAGGGTCAGCAGGGTCAGCAGGATCAAGAGTGCCTTCCACCCCGCCCGACGGTGCGTCCTGACCCGGTACGGCGACAGCGCGTCCCGAGGAATCGAAGGGCACCCCACCCGGTAGGTCGTCGAAGTAGCCGCGGACGTCCCCCAGTGTCCGGGAGGCGGCGACACCGGCCGACCGGTCATTGAATTCGGCGTCGTCCAGCCGTCCGTCCGCGTAGTGCCCGCCCAGGACCTTCAGGGCGTGGATCCGGTCGTTGTCGCTCAGTCGGATCCTGTCGCCGGGTCGGTCACCTGCACTGTCGGGACTCTCCATGTACTTAAGGCTACCAACACGTGCGCCGACCTCACTGGTACAGGCACAATGAACCGTATGCAGGAACGTTGGGACCACCGCGCCGATCTCGCCGAGCAGGCCGTCATGGAACGCCATGGGGGCCGGCTCTGGGGGATCCCGCGGACGACCCTCGCCGTGGTTGCCTGGCCACCGTCGACGAAGGACAAGCTCTACTACCAGTGGCACTACTGGTGGCAGGCCCATTTCATCGACTGCCAGGTGGATGCCACCCTGCGGCGGAACACGCGTATGCGCCTGGGGATGATCCGCCGGACGATCCGCGGCATGCGCCTGCGCAATTTCGGGCGTCTCACCCGCAACAGGTACTACGACGACAAGGCCTGGCTGGCACTCGCCCTGGAGCGTGTGGACGCGCTCGACCGGTACGGCCGGGTACGGTACCGCGGTTCCCTGGAGGAGGACGTCTTCGACGGCGTCGACTCCCTCACCGGTGTGATGCCGTGGCGTGTCGGCGAGACCTTCTACAACGTCCCCACCAACGGTCCCGTTGCGATCCTCGCTGCCCGGACGGGACGCCTGGAGCTCGCCGAGCAACTGACCGACTGGGTCCACGAGAAACTGATCGACCCCGACGGCCTGGTGATGGACGGCATACGGATGCGCCTGTCCGGTCCGGAGACCGTCACGGACATCCACGCATACTGCCAGGGAGTGATGCTCGCCGCGAACCTGGAACTGGCCCGGGCGCAGCGTCGGGCCGCCGGGATCGACATGGATGCGGTCAACGAGGTCGGCATGGCGTCGATCACCCGCGTCCAGCACCTGGTGGACGCCATCGACCGGCACATGACCAACGATGCCGGCTCACTCGACTGGCGGGCCCGGGGCGGGGACGACGGCCTGTTCAAGGGCATTCTCGCCCGCTACCTCGCCCTGGTCGCCACGTCCCTTCCGGGGGAGGACGCGTCGGTCGCCACGACCAGGCGGGTGGCGCGCCGGCTCGTCCTGCGCTCCGCGGAATCGGTGTGGCGCTACCGGCTGGAGGTCGACGGCCTGCCGGTGTTTCCCGCGTCCTGGGGTGGGGACGCCGTGCTGCCCCAGGCCGGCGGTCTGGTGGGAGCGGCCCTGTCCGGGTCGGCGGCGGCCGCGGAGATCCCCGAGCGGGACCTGTCCGTGCAGCTGTCCGGCTGGATGCTGATGGAGGCTGCGGCGTCGGTCAGTGCACGCCCCTGACTTTTCGGGGGTGCATCTGCGGTCCCGACCCCACAGGAGCGCCCGATCGCGGCATACTTGGGAGGAAAGCGTCAAACCGCCCGACGGACCCGACCGCAATCGACACGTAAGGAACACCAATGCCTATCGCAACCCCTGCCGTCTACCGGGACATGCTGGACAAGGCCAAGGAAGGTGGCTTCGCCTTCCCCGCCATCAACTGCACCTCGTCCGAGACCATCAATGCCGCCCTCAAGGGCTTCGCCGACGCCGAGTCGGACGGCATCATCCAGTTCTCCACCGGCGGTGCGGAGTTCGGCTCCGGCCTCGGCGTGAAGAACATGGTGGACGGCGCGGAGGCCCTGGCCCACTTCGCGCACCACGCCGCCAAGCACTACGGCATCAACGTCGCACTGCACACCGACCACTGCCAGAAGGAGAAGCTGGACACCTACGTCCGACCCCTGGTCGAGATCTCCCGCAAGCGCGTGGAGGCCGGTGAGAACCCGCTGTTCCAGTCGCACATGTGGGACGGCTCCGCGGTGCCGATCGACGAGAACCTGGAGATCGCGAAGGACCTGCTGCCGAAGTGTGCCGAGGCGAACATCATCCTCGAGATCGAGATCGGCGTTGTCGGTGGCGAGGAGGACGGTGTCGAGGCCAAGGCCGGCGACAACCTGTACACCACGGCGGAGGACTTCGAGAAGACCATCGCCGCCATCGGTGCCGGTGACCAGGGGCAGCGCTACCTGCTGGCGGCCACGTTCGGCAACGTGCACGGCGTCTACAAGCCGGGCAACGTGAAGCTGCGCCCGGAGGTCCTGGACCTGGGCCAGAAGACCGCCGCAGCCACGCTGGGCCTGCCGGAGGACGCCCAGCCCTTCGACTTCGTCTTCCACGGTGGATCCGGCTCCGAGAAGGAGAAGATCGAGGAGGCCCTGACCTACGGTGTGATCAAGATGAACGTGGACACCGACACCCAGTACGCGTTCACCCGCCCGATCGCCGGCCACATGCTCGCCAACTACGACGGCGTGCTGAAGA
>NZ_JBQEDF010000097.1:0-5037 GCF_052107835.1 Corynebacterium sp. | reverse complement strand
CATCCGCGGCTCCGAGCGCTATGACACCCTCCTGGACCTCGGATTCATGGAGAACGAGACCCTGGTCGCCGAGGAAACCGGGGACAGCGGCTTCTCCGTCCAACTCAGCGACGAGACGTTGTCGAAGGCCGATTCGGACCTGGTGGTCGCCTTCGCGATCGGGACGACCCCGGAGGACATCGAGGACAACGGGGCCTGGAAACGGCTGTCCGCGACCGAGGACGGCCACTCCTTCGTGATGCCCGAGGAGATCTCCAGCGCGTACTCACTGGGATCCCCGGCAGCCATCCAGTTCGCCCTGGGGGAACTCGTCCCGCTGCTGGAGGAGCACACCGGATAGACCACTGGAACGCACTATTCCCAGCGGAACAGGGCCGCTGCCAGAGCTCCGCCGATCACGGTGGTGCCACCCAGGCTCGCCCAGTTCTCCCAGGCCACGGCCTCGCCGATCCAGGCGGACTGCAGTGCCTCGACGGAGGCGCCGAAGGGCATCCAGGCACCGATGGACTGCACGGTATCCGGGAGATTCTCCATCGGCACGAACATCCCGCCGAACGCGCCCATGCCGAAGAACAGCACAAGCCCGATCGCCACGGAGGCATTCGGGGTCCTGGCCACAGACGCCACCACCATGCCCAGCGCGTACATCGCGGCAATGGTGGCCAGCATCACCAGCACCGCAACGAGGGCATCGTCCGGAAGTCCCGCGTCAGAGAGGATCACCGCGACGACGTAGGCCAGGGCGATACCGGTGATCACCTGGATCAGGCTCACCACCATCTGGGCGACAAGCACCATCGCCGGATGGGCCGGTGTCGCCGCCAGTCGCCGCAACACCTTCGTCTTCCTGTAGGTCGCCAGGAAGCTCGGCATGTTCATCATCGCGACCATGCCGACGACCATCGCGAAGACCACGGGCAGGGCGTACACCTCGATCACCGAGTGTCCGGTGTCCGTGGTCTCGTCCGACAGCATCATGACCTGCATCAGCATGATCAGCAGTGGGAGGCCGAGCGGAATGATGATGCCCGCGGTATCGCGGAGGACCATCTTAAGCTCCGCGGCGATCATGGCGAACCATGCCCGCGGGCCGGGACCGGACGTCCGGATCGTCTGTGGGGAGAATGCCTGGGTAGTCATGTCGGTTGCTCCTCGTCGTACTATTCGTCGTCTTCGTCGTGGTCGTCGCCGTCGATCTCCCGGCCGGTGAGTGCGACGAAGGCCTCCTCCAGGGAGGACGCCCCCGACTGGGCCACCAGTTCCTCCGGGGTCCCCTGCGCAATGGTCCTGCCGGCGTCAATGAGCATGACCCGGTCGCACAGCCGCTCGACCTCGTCCATGGCGTGGCTGACCAGGATCACGGTCTGCCCTTCCAGGGACTCGATGGTTTTCCAGATCCGGCGCCGGGCACGCGGATCAAGCCCGGTCGTCAGTTCATCGAGGATCACGATCCGGGGACGCCCGATCAGCGCCACCGCCACGGAAACCCGCTGCATCTGTCCCCCGGACAGGTTCTCGAAGCGGGTGTCCTTCTTCGCCGTCAGCTCGACCATGTCCATCGCCTCCTCCGCCGGGAGCGGATCCGGGTAGAAGCTGCGGTACAGGTTGATCAACTCGAGGACGGTGAGCGCGGGATGGAGATTGGCGCCCTGCAACTGGACACCGAGGATCTGGCGTACTCTCGCCCGGTCCTTCACCGGGTCCAGGCCGAAGATGCCCACCGAGCCGGACGTGGGGGTACGGAGCCCCGCGATCATCTCGACGGTGGTCGTCTTGCCGGCACCGTTCGTACCGAGGATCCCCATGGTCTCTCCCGGCTGGAGCGCCAGGCTGATGCCGTCGACGGCCACGTGTTGCCGGTAGCTCTTCACGAGGTCGGTGGCCTCGACGGCCAACTGCGTTGTCGTCTGTGTATTCGTCATGTCCATCACCCTCCCGTGCGGACCCGGGTGCGCACAGGTGCCGGTGGTCACTGGATTCCACGGGGCAGTCCGTGACTTTCGGCACCTCTCCCCGTGTCCCCTCCCCGATATGCTGGAGCCATGTCCATGCCACCAGCCAGCGCCAGGTCCCAGGCGCGGGCGGGTCAGATCGCCGACCAGCTCGCCGGGACGTCGATGCTCGTGGTGTGCATCGGTGTCGGGGCCTTCGTCCTGATCCAGTCGCCCCGCACGCTCATCCCCGTGTGGTCCTGGATCCTGCTGTTCGCCGTGTGCGTGGCGACGGCCTTCGCGGCGGCCGCCTACCGCAGCAGCTTCTATGCGGTGGCGGTGGTGACCTCCTGGGCTCTGGTGCTGACCATGGCCGACAGTACGGGGGCGATGTCCGTTGTCCTCATCAGCGTCGCGGCCATCGGCACCTACATTCTGCGGATGCGGTGGGTCGCTGTGGTCATCGCCGCCAACAGCGTGGTGCTACTGGTCAGTTTCCTCACCTTCGGGGTCCCGCTTGACCAGGCAGTGTTCATCACCGTGTTCTATGGATTCATCCACGTGGCGGTGGCTCTGATGACGTACACCCTGATCAAGGAGCAGAGTCTCCGCGTGTTGCTGGAGGAACGCAACGTCCAACTCACCGCCGCAGGGGTGATGCTGGAGGACTCCGCCCGCACCTCCGAACGCCTGCGCATCTCCCGGGAGCTCCACGACCTCATCGGCCACCAGCTCACCGTCCTCAACCTGGAGCTGGAGGCGGCACGCCACCGCAACACCCAGGGGGACGCCTACGCATGCGGTGAGCACATCGGACAGGCCTCCGCGGTCGCCAAGGAGTTGCTCGGTGATGTCCGGTCCACGGTGAGCGAGTTCCGCGACACCGAAGCCAGCGATGTGACCGACGCCCTGGGCAGGATGGCGTCCGCGGTGCCGAGCCTGGCGGTCCGCATCGTCGTCGACGATGATGTCCACCCGGATGACACGCAGGCCACAACACTGATCCGCGCCGCCCAGGAGATCATGACGAACACCGTGAAGCACTCGGACGCCACGAAACTGTGGCTGGAGGTCACCCGGTCCGACGGGGAGGTACGTCTCGCCGGACACGACAACGGCACCACCGCAGTCAGCTACCGACCGGGGAACGGGCTCCTCGGTCTCGAGGAACGCGTCCTCCCGCTCGGCGGTACCCTGGGAGTGACCCCGGGGGACGGTTTCCGGGTGGAGGTCACCCTCCCCGAGCAGCTGCAGATGTCGGGGCACAGCAATGACTGACTCCACGGGGAACTCACCGCGGGTCATGGTCGTCGACGACCAGACACTGGTCCGCCAGGGCATCCGCACGCTGCTGGAGATCGGCGGGATCAACGTCGTCGCCGAGGCGGGGGACGGATCGGAGGCCTTCGAACGCCTTACCAATGTGGAGATCGACGTCGTCCTCCTTGACCTCCGCATGCCGCGGTACGACGGCCTGTGGTTCCTGCAGCAGCTCGACCTGGACATCCCCGTCCTGGTGCTCACGACCTTCGACGACGACAACCTGGTGCTGGACGCCCTGCGCCACGGCGCACGTGGGTACATGCTGAAGGACGTGACCGTCGAGCAGCTCTCCACCGCCGTGCGCACGCTGAATGCCGGCGGAACCCTCATTGCCCCCTCCATCACGGACCAGCTGCTGAAAGCCATCCGCACCTCCCCCGAACCCTCCGGAACGAACGACGTCGCCGCGCAGGAACTCACTCCCCGCGAACTCGAGGTCCTGCGGCTGGTGGCCGAGGGTTACAGCAACCGGCAGATCAGCGAGGTCGTGCACCTGGCCGAGGGGACGGTCAAGAACCACCTGTCGACGATCCTCATGAAGCTCGGTGCGCGTGACCGGACGAACGCGGTGCTGCGGGCACTGCGTGAAGGACTCCTGGGGTAGCTGCCCGGCAGCTGGGAAGTCACTGCCGGGTACCGCTGGCAGATGGGCCGGACAGTACCGGGGCCGGTATCCTGGTCGTGTGTTGGTCGATATCATTGTGCTGCTCATCCTCGTCATGGCACTGGTGAGCGGACTCCGGTCAGGATTCTTCTCCTCACTGGGGTCGATGGGTGGTCTGCTCGTTGGCGGCGCGGCCGCGTACTGGGTGGTGCCACAGGTTGCCCGGGCAGTAGACGACCCGCAGTGGCGGTGGATCGCCGGGTTCGCCCTCACGGTGCTCCTCCTGCTCCTTGGCTCGCGCATCGGGTCGTCACTGGGACGTTGGATCAGCCGCGGCACCGACCGGATCAAACTCCGTGTTCCCGAACGTCTCCTGGGTGGGGCACTGACGACCATCGTCGCCGCCCTTGTCCTCTCCATCGCCGCACCGGCCGTCATGGCGGCGGGCATACCGAACGTCAGCTCAGCGGTATCGTCCTCGACCGCGGTGCAGGCCATCGACCGTCTCCTCCCCGACCGGCTGCAGCAGGCCGGCGATGACATCCGGGCATCACTGGCGGACACCCCGGTTCTCCCGTCGCTGCGCGGTCCAGGAGTGCCCGCCGCTCCGCCGGGCCAGCCGACGCAGGACGCACCGCCACAGGACATCGATCCTGATTCCCCGGAGCTTGCCGCTGCATCGCAGTCGGTGGCGAGAGTGTCGGGTATCGCCGCCGCATGCCAGGTGATGCCCACCGGATCCGGTTTCGTTGTCGCCGAGAACCGGATCGTCACCAATGCCCATGTGGTCGCGGGAGTGGACGCGCCTGTGGTGACGCTTCCCGACGGACAGGCCGCCGACGGCCGAGTCGTGTACTTCAACGAGGCGGACGACATCGCCGTGATCCAGGCGCCCGTCGACGCAGCACCGCTGGACCTGGCGGACGGGGTTGCCGAGGGCGAAGCCGGTGTGGTCCAGGGTTACCCGGGAGGCGGCCCCTTCCGCTCGGTCCCGGCCTCGGTCGCCAGGACGGGACCGACGCAGTTCGCCAATGATCCCCAGACGCGCACCGTCCACCAGCTTGCCGCCGAGGTCGAGCCCGGCAACTCGGGCGGTCCGTTCCTGACCGCAGCCGGCGAGGTCGGTGGCGTCGTCTTCGGGCGCGACGAAGCCCACGGGTCGACGGCCTACGCCATGAC
>NZ_JBQEDF010000096.1:0-5074 GCF_052107835.1 Corynebacterium sp. | reverse complement strand
TGCCGTCGACCTTGGCGGAGATGTCCTCCAGCAGCGGGCCGAGGGACTCGTAGGATTCCACGGGGCCACCGGGCATGATCGCCGGACCATTCAGGGCGCCCTCCTCACCGCCGGAGATGCCGGCACCGACGAAGTGCAGGTTGCGCTCCGACATCTCGGCCTCGCGGCGGATGGTGTCGGTGTACAGGGCGTTGCCGCCGTCGATGATGATGTCGCCGGGCTCCATGGCATCGGCGAGCTGGTTGATCACCGCGTCGGTCGCAGGGCCGGCCTGGACCATGATCAGGGCGCGGCGCGGCCGCTCCAGGGAGGCGACGAACTCCTCGACGCCGGCGGAGGGGACGAAGTGCCCCGTGTCCCCGAACTCGGCCATGAAATCGTCGGTCTTGGCGATGGTGCGGTTGTAGACGGCGACGGTGTGGCCGTGGTTGGCGAAGTTCCGGGCGATGTTGGAACCCATCACTGCCAGGCCCACGACACCGATCTGTGCGGAGGAATCAGTCATGGTGACCCATAGTAGCGCGGCGTCAGGACATCGCAGTGAACGGCGCCCGCCACGGCACGCCGGTGGCTAGACTCACCGGAGGACACTGACGACGATTAACCGACGATACAAGGAGATCACCGATGGCGGGTACGGCGGACACCGGCGGGTACACCGAGGAACAGAAGGCTGCGTACAGGGCGGAGAAGGCCGCCGTGATGGAGCGGATGACCGGGCTGCTGCAGAAGGCGGGGACCCGGGAGATCACCGGGGAGGAGTCTGCGGAGCTTGCCTCGATCTTCGAGGACAAGGTCGGCGGGCTCGACGCGACCCTGGGCGTGAAGTACATCTCCTTCGCCCCCGAGATCGTCCTGGAGCTCACGGTGACCCGGGAGCATGTGCAGCCGTGGGGCATCACCAACGGCGGCATCTACGCCACGCTGGGGGAATCCGCCGGGTCCTTCGCCGGGTTCATCGCCACCGGTGGCCGGGCCTCCGTGATGGGGACGACCAACTCCACGAACTTCCTGCGCCCGAGCAAACCGGGCGATGTCATCCACTCCACCGCCCGCGCCGTCCACACTGGACGCAGCAGCCAGCTGTGGCGCATCGAGCACGTCAACGCGGGATCCGGCAAGCTGCTGGCGACCACGGAACTGCGCACCGTGGTGGTGCCGGACAGTTAGCGTGCTGGTGTGCCCGGACGACCGAGCAACTTTCGCACCGCCCGAGGGTGCGCAGAAAATCTGACCAGGGGTTCTGTGGAAGCGAGGTGGTGCGGCGGTGCGAAAGTCGGGGTGCGAGGTGTCAACGGCTATGCGAGCAGGTCGATCCTCCGCTGGACGGCGTCATGGATGGCGTCGTCGGGGGTGACGATGCGGATGTCCGTGACGCCACCCGTCACTGTGCCCGCGGCCCCGGCGAGGGTGGATACCGCGGCATCCACCGCGTCCTCGAGTGGCCAGCCGTACACTCCGGCGCTGATCAGCGGGAACGCGATGCTGCCTATCCCGAGTTCATCGCCGACCTCGAGGCAGCGCCGGTAGCAGGACGTCAGGAGTGACCGGTCGCGTTCACCCGCCGCGAAGTTCGGGCCCACGGTGTGGATGACCCATCCGGCCGCCATGTTCCCCGCGGTTGTCCAGCCTGCGTCGCCGGTGGCCAGGCCGTCCGGGAACCTGCGGATGCAGTCCTCGAGGACCTCTGGCCCGCCTGCCGCGTGGATCGCACCGTCCACGCCGCCTCCGCCGCGCATCCGGTTGTTCGCCGCGTTGACGACGGCATCCACCTCCTGGGTGGTGATGTCCCCCTGGACTGCGGTGACGATGGTGGCGTTCATGGTGCCGACTCTAGTCAGACACCGGCGCGTCCCGCCTGGTCGAAGAACTCGAGCTCCCACCGGGACGCGTCGAGGAACGCCCGGGCGGCCTCCGCACGCTGTCGGGGGCTGGCCTCGCTGAAGGCCTGTTCGACCAGTGCGATGGCCTGTTGCACGCTCGAGGTGAAGTCGTCCCCGGAGTAGGTGTCCACCCAGGCGGCGTAGGGATTGTCGTCGACGGAGGAGGCGGCCAGAGCCAGTCCGACTTCCGCGTACAGCCAGTAGCAGGGCAGCACGGCGGCGGCCCCCACCACATGGTCACGGCTGTGCACGCTGCTGACCAGGTGTGAGGTGTAGGACGCGGTGACGTGCGAGGGATGCGCGGGGGCGGCGTCGCCCAACCAGGTGCGGTGCAGTTCCGCCTCCTCCTCGAGGCACTCCGCGGCCCCCTTGACCCAGAACAGTGCGGAGTCCTGGTCGGGGGCGGAGGCCGCGAGCGCGGCCAGTCCGGGGGAGTAGGCGGCGAGGTAGAGGGCGTCCTGCGCGAGGTAGAAGGAGAAGTCCTCGTGCTCCAGCGTCCCAGCACCCAGGTCCCGGATGAACGGCAGTGCGGTGATGCCGTTGTACAGGGGAGCCTGCGCGTCCCACAGGGCCTGCGTCCACGGCCCGGCCGCGGCGATCCGGGGTTCCGTGGCGGGCCCGGCGGAGATGCTGTCCAGGTCGTCCGGCGTGGTGATCTCCCGGGGTACCGCGGCGGTGAGGTCCCACGGGGTGGTCTCCGCCGCGGCGGACAGACGCCGTGAACGGTGGGTGTGGTCCACCGGACCATTGCCCGAGCCGACGTCCAGGTCATCGGCGTAACGGATGGCCTCGGCGAGCCACCGTGAGGCCCACCGCAGACCCTCGGCGGGGGACGCCCCGGCGGCGAGGCGTGTGGCAAGGGCCGAGGACAGGGAGCAGCCGGTGCCGTGGGTGTTGTGGGTCTCCACCCGGGCCACCGGGACACCGTTGACCGTGCCGTCGGGTTCGACGACCGCATTGTCCGCCGCCGCGCCCGACAGGTGACCGCCCTTGACGATCACGGTGGTCCCCAGGTCGGCGGCCAACGACCGGCCCTGCTCCAGCGCCTCATCCAGGGACGCGGCGGTGCCGGTGCCGCCCAGCACGGCGAGCTCTGCGAGGTTCGGGGTGATCACGTCCGCGAGACGGCACAGCCCGGCCAGTGCCTCCTCTGCATCGGCGGTGAGCAGCCGGTCGCCGCTGGTGGCGACCATCACCGGGTCCACGACCAGGACAGGGACGGGGTGCGTGGTCAGGTAGTCGGTGACCGTGCGGGTGATCCCCGCGGTGCCGAGCATGCCGATCTTCACGCCGTCCACGGTGACGTCGTCGAAGACCGCGTCCAGCTGGGAGGTGAGGAAGTCAGTGTCCGGGGTGTGGATGTCACGTACCCCGTGGGTGTTCTGTGCGACGAGCGCGGTGATCACGCTCATCGCGAAACCGCCGGCCTCGCCGATGGACTTGATGTCGGCCTGCACGCCGGCCCCTCCGGTCGGGTCTGTCCCGGCGATACTGAGGACACGGGGGACACGGGTGGCACGGCGGGTCATGATTCTTCCTTTGCTGAGATGAAGGTGGTGCGGAGGGTGCGGGCGGCCTGCCCGGGATCCGGCGCGGCCATGATGGCGGAGACGACACAGATCCCGGCGACGGGGCTGCGTCCCAGAGCGGCGGCGTTGTCCGCGTTGACGTGGCCGATCGCGACGGAGGGGATACCGAGTTCAGCGGCGTGCGCGGCCAGGTCGCCCACACTGCCCGGACCGCTGACGCCCAGGGCGCGGCCGGTATCTGTCTTGGTGCCGGTGAGCCCGACCGGGCCGAGGCCGAGGACGTCCGGCGGGCGGACACCGTCCCGGACCAGACCGGCCAGGGTGTCGATCTGGGAGTGGTCGTCGACGGACAACCCGATCATGGACGTCTCGGGGAGCATGCCGCGGGCCGTGGCGTAGTCCGTGTCGTCCTGCCCGAGGTGCAGATGCAGGCCGAGATCACGTGCGATCCCCACCCGGTCATTGAGGAACAGCGGCACTCCGGTGCCGTCGAGCCTGCGGGCCAGGGCGGTGGCTCGGGTGCTGAAGGACGCGTCGTCCAGTTCCTTGTCGCGCAGCTGCACCACGGATACACCGCCGGAGACCGCGGCCCGGACAATGCCGGGGACGTTGTCCCGTCCGCCTCCGAGGGCGGGGTCGGTGACCAGGTAGAGCGACCAGTCGGGGGTCGCGGGGGACATCTACCGCTCCTCGACCGTCGCGCCCGCCAGGCCGGTGTCGCCACAGGCCAGGGAGTACAGCGCGTCCAACCAGGCCACGGAGAAGCTCCCCGGGCCGCTGGCCGACCGGGCGGCGATCGTCCCCGCCACACCCGCGTGCGCGTGGGCGGCGAGGACGGCGTCGTGGGGGTCCAGCGACGTCGACAGGTAGGCGGCGGTCAGGGCCCCGAGTGAGCACCCGGTGCCGATGACCAGCTGCATCATCGGATCGCCCGAGGTCAGCCAGGTCGTCCTGCCGCCGGAGACGATGAGGTCACGGGGGCCGGAGACCGCGACGACCGCCCCGGTGCGCCCGGCGATGTCCCGGGCGGCGTCCAGCGCGGCACCGACCTCGTCGGTGGCG
This sequence comes from Corynebacterium sp., assembly GCF_052107835.1. Taxonomy (GTDB): domain Bacteria; phylum Actinomycetota; class Actinomycetes; order Mycobacteriales; family Mycobacteriaceae; genus Corynebacterium. The sequence continues at coordinate 600 of NZ_JBQEDF010000096.1, read as the reverse complement.
TCGACCCCGCGGCCGCCGGTGCCGCCGGCCAGGGCGATGATCTCCGAGGAATTGCCGCGCACCGCCGCCGGGGAGTGGGAGACGATCTCGCGGTCGAAGAAAGTCCGGGTCGCCGGACCGCCGCAGGCCACCGGGTCGAGGACCCAGGGGGCCCCCGCCTGGTTCGCACCGCGGACGGCCTCGCGCATCGCGGTGTACTGGGCGGTTGTGGGGCTGCCGGTGTTGACCAGGACGCCGGACGCGACGGCGGCGAAGTCGGCGGACTCCTCGGGGGTGTCGAGCATTGCGGGCGAGGCGCCTGCGGCGAGGAGGACATTCGCGGTGATCTGGGGGACCACGGCGTTGGTCAGGCACTGGATGAGCGGCGGGTTCGCGGTGAACCCGGCGCGTGCGGTGCTGAATGCGTGCTGGAGTGAATCAGTCATTGGACCATCCCTTCGCTAGTACGAACTAGAGCAGGTTCTACGGGTGTGATCTCAGCGCCGACGGCCCTTTCGGGAGTCGGCGCACCCCGTGTCTCGTGGGGCCCAGCATACAGAAACACCCCGGGCGGTTGCCCGGGGTGTCACTGGTGTGGGTTCTTCGTGTCCGTGACCTAGT
>NZ_JBQEDF010000095.1:0-5384 GCF_052107835.1 Corynebacterium sp. | reverse complement strand
GCCGGTACTCCCCCGCGCCCGGCCCCGGGGCCCCGCCCGGCATCCGTCGACAGCTGCCACCCCCGGGGGGGGGGGTGGTGGGTGTTTTTTTTTCCCCCCCCCCCCCCCCCCCCGCCACACCTGGGACAAGACGACCGCCTTCGGAATCAGCGTCACGGTCCTGGTGGCCACTCCGGCGTAGGGCGCCATCCACCGATCGGTGGACGCAGGGATCAACCGGAGTGCACCGTCCTGGTCGATGTGGACGGTAGGGGACCGACCGTAGCGTCAAACCCATGACGAACACCGCCGCACAAGCGCCACCGGCCATCGAGGTCACGAACCTCCGCAAACGCTACCGGGGCACACCCGAACCGGCCGTCGACGATGTCTCCCTGACCATCGGCACCGGTGAGATCTTCGGGATCATCGGGCCGAACGGTGCGGGCAAGACCACGACCGTCGAGTGCATCGCCGGTCTGCGCGAGCCCGACTCCGGGACCGTCACCGTCCTGGGACTCGATCCGGTCAATGACCGGGACGAGATCCACCAGATCCTGGGGGTGCAGCTCCAGGAGAGCCAGTTCCCCGACCGCATCACGGTCGCCGAGATCCTCGATCTGTACAGCTCCTTCTACCGTGACCCCGCCGACTGGCGGGAGCTCATGGACCTCGTCGGGCTCACCGCGAAGAGCAACACCCGCTACCAGGCACTTTCCGGCGGGCAGAAGCAACGGCTGTCCATCGCCCTCGCACTCGTGGGGACACCGGAAGTGGCCATTCTGGACGAACTGACCACCGGCCTGGACCCGCAGGCCCGCCGCGATACCTGGGGTCTGATCGAACGGGTGCGGGACACCGGGGTCACCATTGTCCTGGTCACCCACTTCATGGACGAGGCCGAGCGCCTGTGCGACAGGATCGCGGTCATCGACAACGGGCGGGTTGCCGCGGTGGACACCCCGGGCGGGCTCGTCTCCCGCACGAACCCGACCCGGCAGGTGCGCTTCCGTCTGCGTCACCCCCTGGACGAGGACCTGATCGCCGATCTCCCGGGGATAACCGGGGTCGAGGTCACCGGGGAGAGGTGGGTCGTCACCGGAACCGGGGAGGTGCTCGGGGTCGTTGCGGGCGCCCTGGCCCGCGCCGGGCTCGTCGCCGAGGAACTACGTACCGACGAACGCACCCTCGACGACGCCTTCGTCGCATTCACCGGATACCGGGGGACCGGACAGGAGACTGCATCATGAACGCACTGGCGAAAATGACCTTCGTGGAGGCCAAACTGTTCCTCCGCGACCCCGGGGCTGTGGCGTTCGGCGTCCTGTTCCCGACGGTGCTGCTGCTCGGACTGGGAGCGGTCCCTGTTCTCCGGGAACCGTCGGAGGACTTCGGTGGTGTCCGCTTCGTTGAGTTCTGGGCCCCGAGTGCCCTGGTGATGGGGCTCGCGATGATCGGTGCGCAGCACGTCCCGATCCTCATCGCGACCTACCGCGAACGGGGTATCCTCCGCAGACTGTCAACGACCCCGGTTCACCCGGGGTACGTACTGCTCGCCCAGATGATCGTCGCTTTCGCGTCGGTGGTCGTCTCGACGGTCCTGCTGGTCCTCGCCTCGTGGCTCATCCTCGATGTTGCACCGCCCCAGCAACCGGGGACGTTCATCGCCGCCCTTGTGGTGGGCTATGCCGCCGTGCTCGCCATCAGCATGGTCTCTGCTGCCCTGGTGCCGTCGAGCAGTGCCGCCACATCGGTCGGGGTGCTGATCTTCATGGTCCTGATGCTCTTCGGGGAGTCTTCCTGCCCCGGATGATGATGCCGGACGTGCTGGTGACGATCGGCGAGTTCGTCCCGCCCGGAGTGCAGGTCCTGCTCGGATCCTGGTCACCGGAGGCGGCTGAGGTGACGGACGGAGGTAATCCACTGTGGCTGCAGCTTGGGATAATGTTGGTTATCGCCCTGGCCGCCGGGTTGGTCGCCGCCAAGGTGTTCCGATGGAAGTAGGTGTCGCTGTGGACCGCACGGACCCGGGGGAGACGTCCACCCGCACACTGTGGCGTGAGAAACGCGGTGGCCTCATGTACCAGCTGTTTCTCTACACCCCATGGGTATTGTGGACGATTCCGACGGCCACCTACGTCTTCTGGACTGCCCGGGACGCAGGCCACAACGGGGCCCAGGTTGTGCCGATCCTTGCGCTGGCACTCGCGGCGGCGGCGTGGGTCCTGTTCGGGCACACGCTTCCGGCACGGCGCGGCCGTCTGACCAGCACCGTCGTGAACGTGTACTTCGTCGGACTTGTGGTGTTCGGTTTCATCCTGATGATGTTCACGGACGTCTTCGTCGTCTTCGCGATCACCGGATTCTTCCACGCGTTCCTGCTGCGCCCCTGGCAGGCGGGCATCGCCGGGGTGCTCGCGACGTCCCTGTCGATCAACGGTGTGACGATGCAGGTCCTCGATTCGCCGTCACCGGACACCGTTGTGCAGTTCCTCATCATTGTCGCGGTGCAGACGGTGGCGATCGGAGCGGGGATCGTCCTGTCGGTCCGCGGGGAGACCGAGGAACGCCGACGCGAGGCGCTCGTCCAACGGCTCGGGGACGCGCTGCGCGAGAACGCGGGACTGCATGCCCAGCTGGTGGCGCAGGCCAGGGAGTCCGGTGCCCGGGATGAGCGTCAGCGTCTGGCCCGTGAGATCCATGACACGCTGGCGCAGGGCCTGGCGGGGATCATCACCCAGCTGCAGGCGGCGCAGCAGGCGGGATCCGGCCAGCATGTGGACCGCGCCCTGGACCTTGCCCGCTCCAGCCTGTCCGAGGCCAGGAGGTCCCTGCACGAACTCTCCCCGCAGGAACTCGGGCAGGCGCGGCTTCCGGAGGCCCTCGCCGAGCTGGCCGACCGGTGGGAACAGGACGCGGGGATCGATGCACAGGTGGATGTCACCGGAGAGCAGATCCCGTTGAGTCCAGTCATCGAGGTGTCACTTTTCCGGGTTGTCCAGGAGTCCCTGACCAATGTCGCCAAGCATGCCGACGCCACGCGCGTGGTCGTCACACTGGCCTACGCGGGCTCGGAGGTCCTGCTCGATGTACGCGATGACGGCCGCGGCTTCTCCGGTGACGGGGAGAGCCAGGGGCAGGAACAGGGCCAGAACGGAGGGTTCGGGCTGACCAGTATGCGGCAGCGTATCCGGGGCATCGGCGGACATGTTGCCGTCGAGGGCGCGCCGGGCGAGGGAGTGTCGGTGAGCGTCCGGGTGCCGGCGATTTCCGCGGAGAGGAAGGTAGGGCCATGATCAGACTGGTGATTGTTGACGACCACCCGGTGGTCCGCGGTGGTTTGCGGGACACATTCAGCACCGTCGGCGACATCGCGGTGGTCGGGGAGGCCGGTGACGGTCGGGAGGGGATCGTGTGTGTCACGGACAAGGGTGCCGATGTGGTGCTGATGGATCTTCGCATGCCCGTCATGGACGGTGTGGCTGCGACAGCCGCCCTGCGGGAATCATCGCCGGGGACGAAGGTGCTGATCCTGACGACCTTCGACAGCGAGCAGGACGTCCTGCCCGCGATCGAGGCCGGGGCCACCGGGTACCTGCTGAAGGACGCGACGCCGGACGAGCTGATGTCCGCGGTGCGCGCGGCGGCCCGCGGGGAGTCGGTGCTGGCTCCGTCGGTGACCAGCCATCTCATGGGGCAGGTGCGGGGTTCTGCGGCCAAGGTGCTCACTGACCGGGAACGTGAGGTGCTGCAATTGGTGGCGAACGGTTCGTCCAACCGTGAGGCGGCGTCGCGGTTGTTCATCGGCGAGGCCAGCATCAAGACCCACCTGCAGCACATCTACGACAAGCTGGGGGTGCGCGACCGGGCGTCCGCGGTCGCTGAGGCGTACCGCCGCCGGCTGATTGAGTGAGTGCTCGTGGAGGACGGGGTCAGCGGACCTGGAGAAGCCCGGCATCGGGGACAGTGTGATCGAGGATCTCGGGGCCACGGTGTTCGAGCCGCCTGCTGGCCGGCTGGATGACCAGGAGGACGGAGCAGAAGCCGACGACGATGCCGACCGGGAGACCTGACCACTGCAGCCAGGTGGAGTCGGTGAGCACGCCGATGAGTACAGGGGTCAGGGGGAGAAGCAGGGCGATGACGACCACAACGGCAACAACGAACACGGAGATGAACTGGCGCGGCCCCATGATGAGTCGGAAGGGGAGTTGGGCGCCAATGCCGGACCTGGGCATCGACCACGGGATGACGGTGCTCATCAGAACGGCCGCGGCGATGCCGGTTCCCAACAGCACGGGCATGGCTGCGGCGACCCAGGGCAAGGCGTAGAACACGGATCCTCCTGCGGCGAGGGTGGGGACCACGGTCAGCAGAACCGCTGGTGGGGCGAATACGATGATCCACGCCAGCTGCTTTCCGAGGACATCCGCACGTGGCGCCCCAGGAACAACCAGGGTGGCCCAGAGCCGGTCCGCCTCGAATCCGTAGATATTGGCGGCGATGAAGATCGCGACAATGAGAGTGCAGAGTCCGCCGTACGGAAGCATGGCTGGTACTCCCACCGCGGCCATGAGCACCCCCAGTGCAATACCGGAGCAGATGCTGACCAGCAGCGACAATGTGCGTCGTTCATCGCGTCCCCACAGCCGAAGCTCCTTGAGCAGGGAGGCTGCACGTGGGGATGCGGGCGCGCGGACCTGCCTGCCCACTCCCGTGGGGAAGGAAGGGACGGAGGTGCGGACCATACCGCGGGCCGTCAACGCCGCCCATGCCGCCCACAACAGGGCGCATCCACCCGCCAGGCCGAGCAGCGGCACCAGAGCCGCAACCGCATCGCCGTGGGCAGTGGCCTCGATCGCAGTCACGGCCCATCCCGTGGGAAGAGCCCGTACCGTCTGGGAAAGTGCGGGGCTGTCCTGGGCAATGAGCCGGTCAGAAGCGTCATCGAGGATGAACTGCAGGACCCAGGCACATGAGGCGATGAGCGCGAAGGTGACCTGGCCGACCACCCGCCAACCCCGGGTGGACAGACTGTTGCCGATCGACGTGACCGCCACGCGGCTGAGAAGGAGTGTCAGCACCATCTGCAGCACGGTCGCGGCAACCCCGACCAGTGTTGTGGGAGCACCTTCCCGGAGAGCGAGGAACACCGGTCCCGCATGGGCGATCGCGGTCAGGATCGCTGCCGGGCTGAGCAGCAGGTTGACGAACGCCCCCGCCATCACTGTGCGGGTGCGCAGGGGGAGTAGCGCCAGGTGCCCGGGATCGGGGGTGTCACGGCTGCCGAGCAGCAGGGGCGCAACGATCCACACGACCCCGATCCCGAGCATGCTGGCGGCGATAAGGTCGGCGTTGATCGCCGTGGTCCCGAATTCGACGACTCCCAGGCTCGCTGCACCCAG
>NZ_JBQEDF010000094.1:0-6064 GCF_052107835.1 Corynebacterium sp. | reverse complement strand
AGAGCGTACGCCTGAAAAGTGTAAGGTCCCTGGTTCGATCCCTGGTCTGGGCACACCGCAGATCCCCCGGAGAATACATCCCCGGGGGATCTTCCGTATCCGTGGGGGACCGGGACGGGACTACACTGGCGGACATGGATGACAATCTCACCGTCGTGCACGACACCGACAATTCCCGCTACGTCCTCGACGTCGGGGGAGAGGTTGCCGGGTACGCGGCCTATGTCCGGGTGGGCGACGTACGGGACTTCAACCACACCGTCATCGACCCGGCGTACCGGGGACACGGGCTGTCCGCCCCGCTGATCGAGGCGGCGCTCGACGCCACCCGCGCCGAAGGGTTCGGCGTACGTCCGTCCTGCTCGGCGGTGGAGGGCTTCATCGCCAAGAACCCCGGTTACGGGGATCTTGTCCGCTAGATGTTGTTCTGCAGGTCGTTGACGTAGCCGGCGGGGTCGACCAGTGGGGTGCGCTCGTCGGCCTTGCGGTGACGGACCTTCGCCGGGGCGCCGATGAGGATCGAGTCCTCCGGTGCGTCCTTGGTGACGACCGAGTTCGCGCCGATCGCGGAGCGGGCACCGATGGTGATCGGCCCCAGGACCTTCGCCCCGGCGCCGACCATCACACCGTCGCCGATCGTGGGGTGGCGCTTGCGGTGGACCAGCTCGGAACCGCCGAGGGTGACACCGTGGTACAGCATGACGTCGTCGCCGATCTCGGCCGTCTCGCCGATGACCACACCCATGCCGTGGTCGATGAAGAACCGACGTCCGACCGTGGCGCCGGGGTGGATCTCGATGCCGGTGACGAACCGGGTGAACTGGCTCAGGATGCGTGCCGGTCCCTTCGCCCCCGAGGTCCACAGCCGGTGGGACACCCGGTGCGCCCAGATGGCGTGGAGGCCGGAGTAGACCAGGGCATTCTCCAGGTCACCGCGGGCGGCGGGGTCATGCGTCCTGGCGTTGTCCAGGTCCTCTTTGATGCTGCGCAGCACACTCACCGGGCGAGTCCTCCTTCTGGGCGGTGTCCGTGGCCGGGGATGACGAAACCCCGGCCACGGAAGGCGATGTAAGTTTCCTCACATCATCCTACGGATGTTCGTGGGCCGGGGTTCGCCGGGACCCGTGGTTACGGGGTGGGATCAGTCGCGCAGGTCGTCGAACAGCAGGGTGGAGACGTAGCGCTCGCCGAAGTCGGCGACGATGGCCACAATCAGCTTGCCCTCGTTCTCCGGCTTCTTGGCCTCCTCGAGGGCCGCCCAGATGTTGGAGCCGGTGGAGATGCCGACCAGGATGCCCTCCTGGGCGGCGAGCTCGCGGGCGTACTTGACGGAGTCGTCGATGGTGGCGTCGTAGACTTCGTCGAGGATCTCCTTGTCCAGGTTGTCCGGGAAGAAGTTGGTGCCGATGCCCTGGATCTTGTGGGGGCCGAACTTGCCCTCGGTGAGCAGCGGGGAGTCCTTGGGCTCGACGCCGACGATCTTGACGTCCGCGCTCTGCTCCTTGAGGTACTTGCCCGCACCGGAGACGGTGCCGCCTGTGCCGACACCGGCGATGAAGACGTCGACCTTGCCGTCGGTGTCCTCCCAGATCTCCGGGCCGGTGGTCCTGTAGTGGACCTCCGGGTTGGCGGGGTTGGCGAACTGGCGGGCGAGGACGGCGTTCTCGGTCGACTCGACGATCTCGTTGGCCTTGTCGACCGCGCCCTGCATGCCGGCCGGGGGCGGGGTCAGGACCAGCTCGGCGCCCAGGGCGCGCAGCAGGATGCGGCGCTCCAGGGACATCGACTCCGGCATGGTCAGGATGACCTTGTAGCCGCGGGCGGCCCCGACGGTGGCCAGCGCGATGCCGGTGTTGCCGGAGGTCGCCTCGACGATGGTGCCGCCGGGCTTCAGGGAGCCGTCCTTCTCGGCGGCGTCGATGATGGCGACACCGATGCGGTCCTTGACGGAGTTCGCCGGATTGGCGGACTCGAGCTTCACGACGACGTTGCCGGGCAGTCCCTCGGTGAGCTTGTTCAGCTTCACCAGGGGGGTGTTGCCGATCAGGTCGGTGATGTTCTCGTAGATCTTGGCCATGGCTGGGTGTTGGTCCTTTCGTGTCCCTCAATCTGGGCAGACCGAGCGGTCTGTCTGTATACCGCCGCAAGTCTACATGAGCCCGCTCACAGGCGCCATCATTGTGTGAAACAATGAATCATATGACTTACGAGACCATCATGACGGAGATCGCCGCGGGTGACGGGGACGGCAGTGCCGTGGCCACGATCACGCTCAACCGCCCCAAAGCGCTGAATGCCCTGAACCAGACGGTGATGGAGGAGGTCGTCGGCGCACTCGAGGAGTTCGACGCCGACCCGGGGGTCCGGGCGATCGTGATCACCGGCAGCGAGAAGGCCTTCGCCGCGGGAGCCGACATCACGCAGATGAAGGACCAGACATGGCCGGACATCAAACTGAAGCGGTTCTACGCGATGTGGGAGCGGGTCACCGGCGTGCAGACCCCGATCATCACCGCCGTCTCCGGCTACGCCCTCGGTGGTGGCTGCGAGCTGGCGATGATGGGTGACATCATCCTGGCCAGCGAGAAGGCCAAGTTCGGACAGCCGGAGATCACCCTCGGCGTGATTCCCGGCATGGGCGGAACGCAGCGCCTCACCAGGGCGGTGGGCAAGTACAAGGCAATGGACCTGATCCTCACGGGCCGCACCATGGGCGCCGAGGAGGCGGAGCGCAGCGGACTGGTGTCCCGCGTCCTGCCGGTCGACGGCTTCCTGGAGGAGGTCGCCCAGGTCGCGGCGACCGTCGCGTCCAACTCCGCGGTGGCACTTGCCGCGGCGACCGAGGCAGTGGACGCGGCGCTGAACACACCGCTGGCCGAGGGTATGCGCCAGGAACGCGAGGCGTTCTGGGGCCTGTTCGCGACCGAGGACCAGAAGGAGGGCATGAGCGCGTTCGTGGAGAAGCGCAGGCCCGAGTGGAGGCACCGCTAGATGGCCAAGAGCGTCACCTTCAACAAGGTCATCGACCACCCGGTGGAGACGGTCCACAGCGTGGTGTCCTCGGAGAGGTACCTCCTGACCGTTGATGACGAGCCGGCCGACGGCCTGACCATCGGGGACACGGAGCGCGAGGTGGCGCCGGACGGTTCCGTGCACTCGCGGGTCGTGGCGACCCGCCCCGCGGCAAAGAAGTCCCCGGAACTGACCGTCGAACAGACCACCGACGTCACCCCGTTCGCGGACGGCACATTCACCGCGACCACCGTGATACCGCTTCCCAAGGGGCTGGGGACAATGACCAACAGGCTCGTCTACACCGGCGGAGCGGACGGGACCACTGCGGTGGAGGCCCAGGTGACCGCCGACATCGGGGTTCCCCTGATTGGCGGCAGGCTCGCCGGCAAGCTCCTCGGTGGGGCGGAGGAGGGGATCGACAAGAGTCTCGCCCGGATCGGGCGTCAGGCAGGCCAGAACCGGACGTAGCGGGTGTGCTGAACGGGGTCATACGGGGGTTTCGGCGGCGGGCAATGTCCGGTTTCCGGAGGGCCCCTGTCCCGGGCCGAGGCCGCTTCGGGGTGGAATAGCGGGGGTATGGTCGCCGGTTCCCGGGGGTGATGTGCCGAGGGGCGGGACGGACGCGCCGTCCGACCGCTTTTTTCGCGTTACGGATGCAGTTCCGCGTAAACCCTGTTCACAGGGGATTTCCCTGCAGTCGACGTCGCCTCGGAGCCGTCGAAGCGGGCCAGGATTTTGGGGGTAGTGCTCAGGTTCCATATACTCTGTGACTGTAGAGCCCACGTCCCCCGCACTCGGGTGTTACCTGTTCGGGGGTGACAACCGATCAATACAGAAAGGTGCGCCGTGGAGCAGCAGCGTCACCGCGACGATGACGACGCCATCAGGCAGGCATTGTCGTCCCTGAAGAATGCGACCGGAATCCCGGTCACGATGTTCGGCACCTGTCAGCCGGACGGGCGGATGGTCATCAACCAGTGGGTGGGGCTCCGGACCCCGGCACTCAACAACCTCGTCGTTGAGTCGGGGCAGGGTGTCGGAGGCAGGGTGATGGCCACCCGGCGTCCGGTCGGGGTCTCGGACTACGCCCGGGCCAAATCCATCTCCCACGAGTACGACCGGCCCATCCGGGACGAGGGGCTGCATTCCATCGTCGCCGTGCCGGTGATCGTCGGCCGGGACATGCGGGGCGTCCTCTACGCCGGTGTGCATTCCCCGGTGAGGATGGGGGACAAGGTGCTCGAGGAGGTCACGATGACCGCCCGGGTGCTCGAACAGGATCTCGCCGTCAACGCGGCGGTGCGCCGCGCCGACGGTGGCGGGGGAGCGGGGCGGGACGCCGCGGCCAAGCCGGTGCGCACGATGTCGGGGGCGGAGTGGGAGCAGGTCCGCGCCACGCACTCCCGGCTGCGGATGCTCGCCAACCGGGTGTCCGACGAGGAGATCCGGCGCGACCTGGAGGTGCTCTGCGACCAAATGGTCAGCCCGGTCCGCGTCAAGCAGACGACGAAGCTCTCCGCCCGTGAACTGGACGTCCTGTCCTGTGTGGCGCTCGGGCACACCAACGTCGAGGCAGCCGACGAAATGGGTATCGGCGCCGAAACCGTCAAGAGCTACCTGCGTTCGGTGATGCGCAAACTGGGGGCGCATACCCGTTACGAGGCGGTGAACGCTGCCCGCCGGATCGGCGCGCTACCCTGACCTACCGCTAGGATGGATCGGGTGAAGGATCATTTTCTTGTGACAGGTGGCGCCCGGCTCAGCGGTTCGGTCAGGGTGGACGGGGCGAAGAACAGCGTCCTGAAGCTCATGGCCGCGGCATTGCTCGCTGAGGGGACGACGGTACTGCGGAACAGCCCCGATATCGCGGATGTCCCCTACATGGCCGATGTGCTGCGGGGGCTGGGGTGCGAGGTCGAGCTCAACGGGGGGACGGTGACCATCCATACTCCGTCGGAGATCTCCTCCGACGCCGACATCGACGCCGTGCGTCAGTTCCGGGCATCCATCTGCGTCCTCGGGCCGCTGACCGCCCGCTGCCACCGGGCGGTGGTCGCACTCCCGGGTGGGGACGCGATCGGAAGCCGACCTCTCGACATGCACCAGTCCGGGCTGGAGCAGCTCGGGGCAACGACACATATCGAGCACGGCTGCGTGGTCGCCCAGACGGACAGGCTGACAGGGGCGAAGATCATGCTGGACTTCCCGTCGGTCGGGGCGACGGAGAACATCCTGATGGCCGCGGTCCTGGCGGAGGGGACGACGGTACTGGACAACGCGGCCCGTGAACCGGAGATCGTGGATCTGTGCCTGATGCTCCAGGAAATGGGGGCGAAGCTCGAGGGGGCGGGGAGCAACACCATCACGGTCGAGGGCGTGCCACGGCTCAACCCCGTCGAGCATGAGGTGGTCGGGGACAGACTGGTCGCGGGAACGTGGGCCTACGCCGCGGCAATGACGCAGGGCGACATCACGGTGGGCGGGATCGACCCGGCGCACCTGCACCTTGTCCTGGAGAAGCTGAAGCTGGCCGGCGCACGGGTGGAGCAGTACCCGACGGGATTCCGGGTCGTCCAGGAGACGCGTCCTACCGCGGTCGACTACCAGACCCTGCCCTTCCCCGGATTTCCCACGGACATGCAGCCGATGGCGATCGCACTCTGCGCGGTGAGTGGGGGAATGAGCGTGATCACGGAGAACATCTTCGAGTCGCGGTTCCGGTTCGTCGACGAGATGACGCGGTTGGGCGCGGACACGAACATCGACGGCCACCATGTGAGTATCCGGGGAGTGGAGGAACTGAGCTCCGCCCCGGTGTGGTCCTCCGACATCCGCGCCGGTGCGGGACTGGTGCTGGCCGGGCTCTGCGCCGACGGGGTGACGCGGGTGAATGACGTCTTCCACATCGACCGTGGCTACCCCGGTTTCGTGGAGAAGATGGTGGAGCTTGGCGCCACGGTGGAGCGCGTCACGGAATAAGTGCTCTGACCTGGGGGGTTGTGGTGTCTGGGTGGGGTGTGTAGATTAATGCGAGTCAGAGCGACGGACA
>NZ_JBQEDF010000093.1:0-6404 GCF_052107835.1 Corynebacterium sp. | reverse complement strand
ACTAGTTACCCGTCGGTGCGCCCGTCCTCGAGGCACTGCTCGAGTTCCTCGTCGCTGGTGGAGCCGCAGTCCTCGACACGGTCCGCCATTCCCGAGCTGACGACGCCCGCCAGGGCAACTGCAACGATCGCCAGCACCACCGCCGCCATCGGGTACCCGCGGTTGAGCTTCGGGGACCGCAGCGCCAGAATCAGCGCCACGAGCGACACCGCCAGGACGACGACGGCGATGATGAGCCCCAGCCACGGGAACAACGCCGCCGGAAGTGCGAGGACCCCCAGGAGAAGTGCGGCGAGCCCGAGTCGGCTCGGTTGACGGGGGACGTCGCGCTGCGGCATTGTGCTGCGTCGCCTTTCCGCCGGGCCACGGGGCGTCCGGCACATCAGGGGATTCTCCGCCCAGACTATCCGACGCGGACCGGCGCGGACGAAATGGCGCGGGAACGGCGACAACGGCGGGAATTCCCTACTATCGTGGAAGCATCACGACCCCGTCCGACCTGAACCACCCGTGAAAGGCAACCACCATGTCGAAACCCTCAGCCACCCTCACCATCACCTCATCCCTCCTGGCCACGGCTCTGGCAGGCGCGGGCACCGCGAAGGTGACACAGGCAGAGCCGATGCTGGAGACCGCCGACCACCTCGGCTACACACCGGAGGCCTACCAGGCGATCGGTGGTGCGGAACTGACCGGCGCAGCGGGTGTGCTCGTCGGGCTGAGGAAGCGCTGGGTCGGCATCGCCGCGTCACTGGGGTCGACGGCCCTGTTCGCCGCCGCCGTCGCCGAGCACGTGCGCAACGGCGACGAGTTCGGCGACTACGCCCCCGCAGCCGGACTCCTGGCGCTGTCCGGAACCGTTCTGGCCCAGCAGATCACCCGCTAGGGCCCTCACCAGTCCCGCAGGTAGGCGATCCTGTCACGCAACTGCTCGGCGGTGCACAGCGCGGTCGGAGGGCCACCACAGTTGCGGCGTACCTCGTTGTGGATCGCGCCGTGGGGACGCCCGGTACGGGCGGATTTCGCCCCGACCAAGGCATTGAGCTTCTTCCTCAGCCCGGGGAGTTCCTCGCTGGCGACCCTCCCGCGGTGACCGTCGTCGGAATCACCGTCCTGGCTCCCCTGCGCCTGTTCGCGGTCCGTCGTTCCCGGTGAGGCCGCCGCGGCCTTCTCCCGGTTGTCCAGCTGGGTCGTCTGACGCGCCCGGAGCAGTGTACGCATCTGGTCGGCATCCAGCAGCCCGGGAAGCCCGAGGTACTCCTGCTCCTCCTCCGAGCCCGCCATGGTCGCGGTCCCGTAGGTGGATCCGTCGAAGATCAGGCTGTCGAGCTCGGCCTCGGCCCCCAGGGTCTCGTAGCCGCCCAACTCATCGGGTTCGGTCTCCTCCTTGTTGGCCTGGGCGAGAAGCTCGTCGTCCCATCCCTCGCTGGGCCGGTCCGGCTTGCCCAGGACGTGGTTGCGTTGGCGCTCCATATTCGACGCCAGGTCGAGGAGAACGGGCACACTCGGCAGGAAGACGCTCGCCGACTCCCCCGGCCGACGCGAGCGGACGAAACGGCCGATGGCCTGCGCGAAGAACAGCGGGGTGGACGCGGATGTCGCGTAGACACCCACGGCCAGCCGGGGAACGTCCACACCCTCGGACACCATGCGGACGGCCACCATCCACTGGTCCGTCGAGGCGGCGAACTTCTTGATCCGGTCGCTGGACCCCTGCTCGTCCGACAGGACGACCGTCACCCGGGAGCCGCTGATCTTCTCCAGCATCGCCGCATAGGCACGCGCCATGGTGGTGTCGGTGGCGATCACCAGGCCGCCGGCGTCCGGGATGTGTTCACGCAACTGCATCAGCCGTGTGTGGGCCGCGCTCAGGACGGAGGGGATCCACTCTCCCTTCGGATCCAGGGCGGTCTTCCACGCCCGTGCCGTCTGCTCCGCGTTGAGCGGCTCGCCCAGCCGCGCCTCGTACTCCTCACCGGCACTGTCCCGCCAGCGCGCCTGCCCGGAGTACGCGAGGAACACGACGGGGCGGACCACACCGTCGGACAGGGCGTCGGAGTAGTTGTAGGAGTAGTCGGACTGGGACACCAGCGCACCGTCGATGTCCTTGTAACCGACGAAGGGGATCACTGAGTCGTCCGAGCGGAAGGGTGTACCGGTCAACGCCAGCCGGCGCTCCGCCTGGTCGTAGGCGAACCGGACGCCGTCACCCCAGCTCTTGGCGTCGCCGGCGTGGTGGATCTCGTCGAGGATCACCAGCGTCTTCTGCGCCGTGGCGACCTGGTAGTGCTTCGTGGGTTTCATGCCCACCTGCGCATAAGTCACCGCCACGCCCTCGTGGGAGTGGTTGACCGCCGAGGAGTTGGTGAACTCGGCGTCGATCGAGATCCCCTGCCGGGCAGCCGCGAGGGACCACTGGGTCTTGAGGTGCTCGGTGGGGACGACGATGACGATGCGCTGGACCGTCCTGTTGTCCAGGAGCATGCGTGCGACCGTCAGCGCGAAAGTGGTCTTCCCCGCGCCCGGGGTCGCAACCGCGAGGAAATCCTGCGGGGCGGAGTCGACGTAGCGTCTCAGGGCCTCCTGCTGCCAGGCACGGAGCGTGCCGTATGCGGTGGCCTGCGTCACTTCTTCTTGAGCCCCTGGTAGATCTTCTCGCAGTCCGGGCACACCGGGGAGCCGGGCTTGGCCTGCTTGGTGACCGGGAAGGTCTCACCGCACAGGGCGACGACCATGCGGCCGTTCACGGCCGAATCGACGATGCTGTCCTTCTTCACGTAGTGGAAGAACTTCGGGGTGTCGTCCGTGGTCTGCTCATCGGTGCGGACGTCCGGGCGCTCGATCGTGGTTGTTGAAGGAGTAGTCACAGCCCCAATAATGCCCCTACCGCCCCGTGTTTTCCAGCCATGCCGGTCGACGGGCCGTACCGCGGGGTTGTCTGGGACACCACCAGGACTACGGTGGACGCCATGCCAGAGCAACAGGACCGGCCCAGTGCCCGCCGCGTCGGACGGCGCAGGCGCCGGGACGCCGACGTCGAGGTCATCACCGACGCACGGCGTTCCCGTCTGGACGACTGGCGCCACCGACGCTACGTGTACGCCGGACTGCAGCTCGCCCGCATCCCCCTGCTGGTCATGGCCGTCGTCGCCTACGGGTGGTTGCACAGTCCGGTCCTGGCGGCCGTCTTCGCGGTGATCTCCCTGCCGTTGCCCTGGGTCGCGGTCCTCCTGGCCAACGAGAAGGGCTCCGACGAGGAAAAGGGGCAGCCGAAAGTCTACAAGCCGGCCCTGGCACGCCAGTACCGCGAGGCCCAGTGGAACGCGGGTCTCACAGACGGCACCCGCGACGAGATCGGGGCAGGTCCCTCCACCACCGAGGACGAGGACACCGTCATCGACGCCGGCGACCGGGAGGATGGACCCCGATGACCGTCGACGCACACTCCCCCGCACTGGGCGATCTGGTCCGTGCACTCACCGCACTGGACTACGGTCCGGCGATGCTGCTCCACGCCCTGGGACGCGAGGGCTACGGTGAGGCCCTCGCCGGGGACCCGGGGGCCGCTGTCTGGCACCTGGACCGGCGTTGCGCGTCAGGCGAGGTCGCGGGCCCCCGGGAGGATATTCTGACCAGGTCCTTCTTCCTCCGTGAGCCGGTGGACGCCGGAGAGTTGGCCGAGGTCATCGGTGAGGATCTCCTGGACGGGCTGCTGCACTGCGGTGCCGTGGAGACCGTGGGCGCGCCGCACGGCGGTGCCGCCCCGGGGGACCCCGTGAGGAGCCAGGTCGACATCCGTCCGGTGTCCCACCAGCAGCACGGTGACTCACGCCCGGTGCTGATCGTCTCGGACCCGGATGCCTCGATGGAACCCAGGGATCCCGGGGACGACCATGTGCCCGGTGTCGGTCAGGCACCGTTGACCCTGCTCAACCAGATCCCCGCCGGACCGGTCGGCCGCCTCCTCGATCTCGGTACCGGTTCCGGCGTCCTGGCCCTGGTGGTGGACGCCGGGGAGACGGTGGCCACTGACGTCCATGACCGCGCCCTCGGTTTCGCCCGGGCGTCGCACCGCGGCGTCCCGGACCGGCCGGTCGAGTGGCGGAGGGGGTCCTGGTTCGAGCCCGTTGCCGGTGAGGAGTTCGACATGATCGTCTCGAACCCACCGTTCGTCGTCGGCCCGCCGGAGGACGGCTCCATCTACCGCGACGCAGGGCTGGAGCTCGATGACGCGACCCGCACCGTCGTCGAAGGTGCCGCCGCGCACCTGGCGCCCGACGGGACCGCCCATCTTCTGGGGGCATGGGCCACGGGACTGTCCGAGTCCCCTGCCCACCGGGTCGCCGGATGGATCCCGCCCGAGGGCATCAGGGCATGGATCGTGCAGCGCGACGAGGTGACCCCCTCGGTGTACGCGCGGACGTGGATCGCCGACGCCTCGGTGGACCTGCGGTCCGCCCGTGGCCGCGACCGTGCCTCCCGCTGGCTGGACTACTTCGCCGGGCGGGGCGTGGACCGCATCGGGATGGGCTACGTGCACCTGCAGCGCATCGACGGACCGTCCGAGGTGACCTTCGAGGTCATCGACTCCCCCGAGCTCGACTACTTCGGCGACGAGGTCAGCGAGTACTTCACCCGCGCCGCCTGGCTCGCGGACAACGGCGCCGAGGAGGTGCTGGGCTCCAGGTTCCAGGTCAGGCCGGGGCTGGCCAGGGAGACGGTCGAGGTCGCCACGATCGGCACCGAGGACATGCCATCCATCGGTTTCCAGCCCGAGGTCCTGCGCCTGACCAGGACGGAGGGGCCACGGTTCAGCCATGACATCGATGCTCCCCTGTCGGCGGTCGTCGCAGGACTGTCCCCTCAGGGACTGTCACTCCGGGACACCGCGGAACTCTACTGCGCCGTCAACGGTCTGGATGCCGATGAGTTCTGCGACGCCCTCGTCCCCCTGGTGGTCGACCTCGTCCGTCACGGGATGATCCTGCCCGACGAACTGATCGCCACGGACTCCCCGGTGAGGGAAGGGGCAGCGGACGGAGGTGGGCCGGAGTGAGAGCGGTGGTGAGCACGGTGTCGACGGCCAGCGTGTCCGTCGATGGCGCCATCGTCGGCCACGTCGACGGCGACCGGCGGGGGGAGGGCCGCGGTGCACTGCTGGCACTCGTCGGGGTCGGACGCGACGATGATCCCGGGGCCTGGCGTACGGTGGCGCGCAAGATCGCTGAGCTCCGGATCCTCCCACCCACCGGTGCAGGCTGGGATGGGGTACGTGACGCCGGTGCGCAGGACAACCGCGCGGAGGTACTGCTGGTCAGCCAGTTCACCCTGATGGGTTCCACGGCGAAGGGACGCCGGCCCTCCTGGTCGGCGGCGGCACCCGGACCTGTCGCCGAGGGTGTGCTCGAGGAACTGGCGGCGGATCTCCGGGGCCGGGGCATACACGTGGAGACGGGGCAGTTCGGCGCAATGATGGAGGTCAGCTCGACGAATCAGGGCCCCTACACGGTCATCATCGACGCGTGAGGCCAGCGGGTTCCGCTCGACGCCGAAAGAACTCCGCCGAATCACCACCCCCGTTCGAGGGAGAATGTGAGATGCTGAACGCCCAAGTGTTCACCAGCGGGTCCTGGCACCGTAGCCACCGGTGACGAGGACTCCCCACCACCCCCGGACAGTCGCAGGGGGTGACCCGGGGAACAAAACCACTTCCCGGCCCGTTGGGATGTTCAGAGCTTCCGACACCGAACCCAGGAGGTCAACCAGATGGGTACCCGTAGAACGAAGGACGCCGGCACGCCGGCCGAGAAGGACATCCTGGAGACCACCCGTGATAGCGCGGACACCCCCGCCGACATCGACGAGTTGGACGAGAACACCGCGGAGAGCACCGACGGTGCCGCACCCGTGGTCGAGGCCGCCACCACGGCAGTGGCCGATGCCCCGGCGGAGTCCGGGGCCGAGGACACCGAGTCGGAGAACAACGTGGTGGAGGACAAGGGCCGCCGCCGCGGCAACAACGAGAATCCCTCGGCCGACCTGGTCCGCGTGTACCTCAACGGGATCGGCAAGACCGCACTGCTGACCGCGGATGACGAGGTCGAGCTCTCGAAGCGCATCGAGGTGGGCCTCTACTCGGAGCACATCCTCGAGAGTGGCGAGAAGCTGACCCGTGCCGGCAAGCGTGACCTGAAAGTGCTGGCACGCGAGGGGCGCGCCGCCCGGACCCATCTCCTCGAGGCCAACCTCCGGCTGGTTGTCTCGCTCGCGAAGCGCTACACCGGCCGCGGCATGCCGCTGCTCGACCTCATCCAGGAGGGCAACCTGGGACTCATCCGGGCCATGGAGAAGTTCGACTACGCCAAGGGCTTCAAGTTCTCCACCTACGCGACCTGGTGGATCCG
>NZ_JBQEDF010000092.1:0-6525 GCF_052107835.1 Corynebacterium sp. | reverse complement strand
ATGGTGGCCTCCTGAACTGGTCAGGGGTGTTGCAACGACCACTAGAACCCAAGCGCGGGGGTGTGAAACTCTTTGCGCACCCGGGGGTTGGCGGGACCTCGGAGCGATTCCGCATTCCGTCCCGAGGAATCTCCCAGGTTCGTGGCATATGTTGGGGGCGTCCTTGTCGTCGCGTTCCCCCCGAAAGGCCTCTCCCACCATGTTCGACACCTTCGCCGACTGGACTGTCTCCCTGATGGAGGCCTTCGGCGGGATCGGGGTCGGCCTGGCGATCCTCGTCGAGACGGTGTTCCCTCCCATCCCCAGCGAACTCGTCCTGCCGATGGCAGGGTTCAGTTCCACCCAGGGCGAACTGAATGTGTGGGCCGCCGTCATCGGCGCCACAACAGGATCCATGCTCGGGGCGTGGCTGCTCTACTGGCTGGGGGCGGTGATCGGGGCGGACCGGCTGCGCAGGATCGCCGACCGCATCTGGCTCACCGAGGCCGGGGACGTGGACCGGGCGCTGAACTGGTTCGACAGGTACGGGGAGGTATCGATCCTGCTGGGACGCCTCATCCCGGGGATCCGCAGCCTGATCTCCATCCCTGCCGGTGTGCACCGGATGGGCCTGGTGAAGTTCTCCGCACTGACCCTGGTCGGGTCGGGGGCGTGGAACGGGGTGCTGATCTGGCTGGGCGTCCTGCTGGGGGACAACTGGACGGTCGTGTCGGACGTGATGGACCAGTACTCAACATGGATCTACGTCCTGCTGGTCCTGGCCGTGGTCGCGGTGGTCGCCTACCTGGTGGTCAGGGACCGCCGACGCAGGGCTGCACGGAATCCGGCCGACCGCACGGAGCACGGGTAGCCGGAGACGTGCCGCCGGGGACTACCGGCTACCCGGTCTTCTTCTGTGCCTCCAGCGCGGCCTCGTACGCCTTGGTGCTCTCGAGCGTCTCCTCGGTGTCCTCCTCCGAATCGGCGGCCCGGAACTCCAGGATCTGGTCAGTGTGGTTGTGGTCGTAGGCCTTCTGGGCGACGCCCTCCTCCTGACGCTTGCGCAGCAGCTCCTCCCGCTGCTCCAGCGGGGTGAGCGGGTTGCCGTACATCCGGCGTGCGACCTCCGGGGTGTACACCTTCGGGCTCCCGGCGGGAATGTCCATCACCAGCGGGGCCATGTAGCGCACCGCCCGCGGGCAGATGCGGCCGAGCAGCCAGAGGAACAGCCTCGGGTTGGCGTCGAGCACCTTGTAAATGGGCTTCCACACCGCAATCGACAGCGAGTCCATCAGACGGGACTGCTTCACGCCCAGCATCGGACGCATCCAGCGCGGGTAGGTGGCGATGATGCTCTTGCGCAGCACGGGCCGGCCGACCTTGATGAACCACTTCGGAAGGTCCGGTTCGATGGTCTTGAAACCGTCGATGATGTGGTCGGTGTTGCGGATCGCCGCCTCGGAGGCGGAGAGCTTCGGACGCCAGTCATCGAAGTACTTCTGCACCTCACCGCGGGTCTTCGGGAGGTCCTCCAGGCGGATCGGCTGGAAGGAGCCGGCGATGCCCATCTGCTCCCAGTACTCGTTCTCCTCGTCGCGGCTGAGCTTGCCGGGGCCGAAGGTCTCGTAGATGTACAGCATGGAGTGCCAGGCGGTCACCAGGATCCACATCTGGGACTCGGGTTTGTTGGCCTCGTAGTCGTTGCCGGTGACCGGATTCTCACCGTAGGAGCGGTCGTGGACCTTCATGAGGATGTCGGACATGCGCGTCATCGTCTGGGCGTCCGAGGTCATCACCGCGGCGAAGTACTCCATGGTTCGGTCGTAGCGGACCGGGGTGCGCTTGTAGACCTGGCCGGAGTCATCCACCGCGGCAACCAGGTCGGGGTCGAGGTGCTCAATGGTGACCGCACGGGCGAACGCCTGCAGGGCGAACCCGGGGAAGCTCCAGACCTTCCAGGCGATGGAGTCGGGACCGAAGAACCCTTCGTCGGCACGGGTGACGCGGTCGTTCCTGCGGTCCCGCCGCATCTGCTTCCTGGTGCGGGGAGCCTTCGCGCCCTTCGACGTGGCCGTCTTCCCGGCCTTCGCTTTCTCAGTCTTCTCGGGGTTCGCGGTCGTTGCAGTTGCGGTTGAGTCCGTCAGCGCCTCGTCGAGCTCGCTGGCATTGCCGGTGAATGGGCACGACATGGTGTCCTCCGTCACATATCTGGTTCTGTAGTTACTACTCCAGAACCATAGACGAAACAAGACACAAGGGGAACCCATTTCGCCGAAAAAATATGGTGCGGATCACACAAGAGGGAAAAATGCTGTTCACTAGCCTTTCGCCCGGTCGTGCAACCCGTCCAGTTCACCACGCAGCACGTCGGTCGTGCGCTCGCCGAAGAACCCGAGGCGCAACTGCTCGTTGAGCCCACCCGGGGTCTCGTGCGATGCAATGACCCGCTCCATCGGCACGTCGAAGTCCTGCAGCGCCGGTGCGAGGGAAGCGATGATGCTGCGAGTGAAGGGCTCCACGACACCACGGGCGACCCCGTGGTCGGTGGCCCAGGAGACCAGCGTCTCCACGTACTGCAGCGCGCCGGTGCACGACCCCGTGACCGCTGTGATGACCGCCAACTGGGTCTCGTCCTCCACCACCAGCGTCCCCCCGAGCAGGTCGAAGAGCTCCACGGCGGCTGGCTCCCCGGGAATCACCGGGGTCATCCCGGCGCGCTGGGCGACCGGAGGCAGCGGGATCGCGCGGACCACGGGGACCTCGGCATCCACCGCCGCGCGCACCCTCTCCAACGGCACCCCGGCGAGCACACTGACCACCACCTGCCCGTCGTGGAACCCCACCCCGTCCAGCGCGTCCTCCAACTGGTCGGGACGCACCGCCACGACAACGACATCGCAGGACGCCGCGACCTCCGCGTTGGACGCGGCGACCGTCGCGTCCGGGTGGCGTTCCGCCAGCTCCGCGGACAACCGTGCTCCGCGCGGGGACAGGACGACAGTGCGACCTGGCGCGTCCTCCCCGTCCTGACCCTCGCGCAGCAATCCCTCAACCATGGCCGCGGCGATCTCCCCGACTCCGATGAACCCGTACTTCACTTACGTCTCCTCTTCCGTGTCCGGTGCCTCCGTATCCGGAGTGACAGCGGCGAAACGCACCGATCTGGCACGCTCCACGTCCAACGCCATCTGCTCCTCCAGCTTGTCACTGGCGGAGGTGTCACGCGCGTCGAGCTGCAGCGACTCCTCCGCGGGAAGGCCGGCGCGCAGCTGGCGGATGCGCTCCACCTCGCAGTCCAGCACGGCGCCGACCAGCAGCAGGATATTGATGATGTACACCCACAGCATCAGGACGATCACGCTCGCCAGTGCCCCGTAGGTGGCACCGAAGTTCGCGAAGTTGGACACGTAGAAGAAGAACACCAGCGTGGAGACCACCACACCGATAATCGCCGTCAGTGCCCCGACACTGAACCAGCGCATTCCCTGCGTCCGGATGTTCGGCGTGACCCGGTACAGCAGGCCGACCACCCCCACGACGACCAGGGCGATCACCACCCAGCGCGCGACGCCCCAGATGCCCAGGACGGTGTCCCCCAGTCCGACCAGCGACCCGAGCGTTTCGGCGACGGGGCCCGAGAGACCGAGGGCTATGACCCCCAATGCGGCCATGACCAGGAGGAAGACGGTGAGCAGGTACATCTGGAGGTTCTTCTTGATCGGCCCGCGCCCCTCCTCCACCCCGTAGATCGCGTTCATCGCCCGGCTGAAGGTGCGGACGTAGCCGGACGCAGTCCACAGTGTGATGACCAGGCCGATCCCCAGTCCGACCCCGGCGCCCTGGCTGGTCAGGACCTCCTCGACGATGGGGCCGATGGTCCCCCAGGCGTCATCCGGCGTGACGGCCTCGACCTCGTTGAGGGTGTCGGTGATGGACTCCTGGTCCTGGCCGAAGAGTCCGAGGATCGCCACCAGGGCGATCAGTGCGGGGAACAGCGCCAGCAGGGTGCGGAAGGTGAGGCTGGCGGCGAAGTCCATGCAGCCGTTGGCGGTGAACTGCCGGAAGGCCCTGGTCGGCAGGTAGCGCCAGAGCGCAGGAGCTTGGTCGTCGGCACCGGAGGAGCCGGAGGAGGGGGTGGTGTCAGCCATCAGCATCTCGGCGTTCCGGGGCTGAAGGCTGTCTACTCATGCCATGAACCTACCTGACCACCGCAGGGAGGTCAGAGTGGACCCGCCCCGCCGGCTACGAGCCGCGCTTGACCGAGATCACCCAGCCGGCGTCCCCCGTGGCCTCGAACTCGGTCACCTCGTGCCCGTCGGTCGCGGCCCAGCGGGGCAGGGCGTCGGTGGCCTGTGTGCAGTCGAACTCGATGACCAGCTCATCTCCGACGTCGATCCGCTTGATCGCGTTCTTCGCCTCGATGAGCGGGAACGGGCACACCGCGCCGAGGGTGTCCATCATCCAACGTCCGTCGCCGAGATTCACCAGGTCGCCCTTGTCACTGTCGACCGCCGTCGCGGTCAGCACCGGCGCGGTCATCACGCCGCCGAGGTTCAGGGAGGACGCTCCGGCGTCCGGCGTCCGGACCTGGGCGCTGTTCCCGGCGGTCCCTGCGGCTTCGTCGGTGCCCGGGACGTCCTGCGGGTTGTACGGCTCGTCCGGCTTGAGCCAGATCTTCGCCGCCAGGCCGACACCCAGCGCGATCGCGAGCAGGGCGATCCAGCCCTGGTAGCTGAACAGCGAGGTCTGGACCATGCCGTTGCCCACGGTGCAGCCGCCGGCCCACGCGGCGCCGACGCCCATCATCGTGCCGCCGGCGACGGAGCGCACGGCCTGGCGTCCGTCCGGAACACGCACGCGGAACTCGCCGGAGGCCTTCGCCGCGATGTACGAACCCACGAGGATGCCCAGGACCAGCAGCACACCCCAGTTCCAGTTGTCGCCGCTGCCGGTGGTGGTCCAGGTGGCGAGGTCGGCGGACGGGGTGGTGATGCCCAGGCCGGAGTTGCGTCCGGTGGCGGCGGACAGCGGCCAGGCGATCACGCCGATGACACCGATGATCGCGCCGGTGACGTAGAAGTGCCACGGCTTCTCGGTGAGCAGGTGCGCCAGGCCCGTCTTCTTCGGCGCCAGCTTCGCCGGGGTGGGGATGGCCCGGTCACGGAGGACGAAGTGGCGGACCATCACCACCGTGACCGCGACGATGCCGACGACGAAGAACCACGGGCTGATGCCGAGGGTCTCCGGGACGGTGGTGGCACCGACGGTGACGTTTCCGAGCCAGTCGTTCATGCCAGACAGTGGGCCGTAGTTCATCGCGGCGGCGCTCAGTGCGTACATCGCCAGCGCGATCCACGATCCGACCAGGCCCTCACCCGAGCGGTACCAGGTGCCGGACGCGCAGCCGCCGGCCAGGACGATACCCAGCCCGAAGACCACACCGCCGACGATGACGGCGAGCGGGGCGAAGTCACTGACCTCGGGGCTGATCACGCCAGTGCTGGTCAGGGCGGCGAGGCCGACGGCATGGACGGCGATGACCACCATCAGGGCGGTGAAGCCACGCCAGGTTTTCAGGGTGAAGATGTCGCGCAGGAAGCCGGTGACGCAGAACCGGCCCCTCTGCATGACGAAACCGAGGACGGCACCGACGGCCAGTCCGGTGATGAGCATGACGTTCTCCTGATAGCACTACTAGACAGATCAGTCTGTTTCCTCACGGAAGAGTACACCCACGCCCGTATCCGCACAAGGGCCCCTATACTTCTCCCCGTGCAGACCCGTGCCTTCACGTTCCACCGTCGCCGCAGTGAGTACCGCCTGTTCACCGACGGCATTGATCCCTCACGTCCTGTCGGGGCTGTCGTCCGGCTGCACGGCGACGGGGACGAGGAGTACCGGAATCCATCCGGCCTCCTGTCGTCGCTGGCGTCGGTGGCAGCGTCCCACAACATGGTCCTGGTGGCACCCCTGACACCGCACCGGTGGCGGGGTCGCACGTGGTGGCGCAGGCTCAACCCACATATCCGCTGGCTGGAAGCATTTGTTGTCCGGGAGGTACTGACAATCCCCGGTGTCGATCCACAACGGATCTGGTGGATGGGGTATTCCGGCGGCGCGGAGATGATCAGCTACGGCATCGTGCCGTCAGTTCAGGACCTGGTCACCGGTGGTGCACTGATGCTGGGTGGCGGTGGGGCACCGGATGCGCTGGACGCACCGTTGATGTTTCCCGGTCTACCTCTGACCTGGTCCGTGGGCTCCAGGGACAACGGGACAACCAGCGAGGACGGCTTCGACGCTCTCGCTGCGGCACGTGCTGGATCGGAGTGGTTCAGGCATGAGGGATTCACGAACGTGTCCCTCGACGTCCACCTCGGTTGTGACCACTACAACCTGCCGCAGCCACGGATCCTCGACGCGGCGCTGGGTGAGTACACGTCCTGAGCCGCCTCGTCCTGAGCCGCCCGGCGGTTGGCATCACGGATCCTGCCGAACCGTGGCAGCCGGCAGCGGATTCCGCGATGCTTCCCTACCCGCACCTAG
>NZ_JBQEDF010000091.1:0-6794 GCF_052107835.1 Corynebacterium sp. | reverse complement strand
TTCTAGGAATCGATCGGCTTGTACGCACTTCCGTCGGAACCGTCCGATCCGCCGGGACGCACATCCTCGCCGCCGGGGGCGACGGCGCCGCCGCCGTAGCCGGGAGCGCCTGAGTCCCCGACGGCCTGTGCGGCTGCGGTTCCTGCGAGCGGAAGTGCCAGGAACGCCGCTGCTGACGCAGTGACCAGCACCTTACGTGCACGATTGCCTGTGACCTTCATGATGTTCCTTTCTCTGTCTCCGTGTTGTTTACGCCACCGACGCTAGACGCAAATGGAGGACACGTCAACTACTTTCGATCATCCGCTAATGAATTCAAGCTCCGGCGGCATCCCTCAGGCGAGGAATGCCATCGCCTTCTCGAGGGTCTCGGGCGAAGGGGAATGCACCCCGTCGGGAACCTCGGTGAACTCCCCGGACGGCAGCTGCGACGCAACACGCCGGGCGGCGGAGACCGGGGCGTTCGTGTCCGCCGAGCCGTGGATCCAGAGCACCGGTGCCCTGACCGAGCGCACGTCAAAGCCCCAATCGGTGAAGACATTCGCGTAGTCGGTGGCCATCCCGTGGATCCCCGGTTCCAGTGCGTCCGTCAGAGCCGGGTCGGCCGGGACCGTGTCCCCGAGATCGCCCGAGAGGACGGCGGTGCGCAGGTCCTCCAGTGCGAGCATCAACCGGTCCGGGTCGCCGGCCATCCCGTGGAGCTCCTGGTTGACGGGGATCAGTGTGCTGACCTCGTCCGGCGTCATTGGCGCGATGCCCGAGAACACGGCGACCCGGTCGACGAGACCCGGCACGGCCGCAGCACAGGCCAGGGCGTAGGCCGCACCGGCGGATCCGGCCAGCACATTGACCCGGGGGAGACTGAGCTGCGAACACAGGTGCTCGAGGTCCCGCGCGTAGTCGGTGAGTGTCATGGTGGCTGGCGAGCTGCCGCCGTAACCGGGCCGATCCGGAGCCAGGAGCCGGAGCCCGTGCGAGGCCGCGGTGTCCGCGTACTTGCGGGAACTCAGTCGGCCACCCGGCGTCCCGTGGAGGAAGAGGACGGGTGTCCCCTCCGGCGCACCCCATTCGGCGATGGACATGGTGCGGCCGTCCGGCAGGGCAATGTTCGCTGTCACCGCAGTTCACCGAACCGGCGCAGCATCGAGATCTCGGCGTCGGCCGCGGCGGTCAGGGTGCGCAGGGACACGGACTCGTCGGCCGCGTGCGCGGAGGAGTCCGGGTCCTGCAGTGCCGTGATGACCGGGACGATACCGGGGAAGGCCGAGGTCAGCGCCTCGACGAAAGGGATGCCGCCCCCGACACCCGTCATTGTGGTGGTCCGCTCGAAAGCCGTGGTCAGGGCCTCTGCGGCGAGGTCGATGTAGCGTGATCCGCTGTCCTCCGACCATCCGCGGCCGGTCGCCAGGGGAGTGACGGTGACCTCGGCGCCGACCGTGTTCGTCCGGTTGATGTGGCTGCGTACCGCGGCGAGGGCGTCGTTCGGGGAGGCGGAGGGCGGCAGCCGGAAGCTGACCACCGCCTCGGCGAACGGTGTCAGGATGTTCGCCGCACGCTCGACGGGCGGGGCGTCGATCGCGAGGACGGTGACCGCGGGACGCCTCCACAGGCGGGCGGCGGCATCGTCCGGAATCCGCAGTCCGTCCACGGTGTCGGCGGCGGTGGCGGAATCGCGTGCGTCGAGATAGGCGTCCTGCGGGTCGGGATCGGGGTCGATCCCTTCGACGGCGACGTCCCCGACATCGTCCGTCAGGGAGTCCAGGAGGTGCACGAGTGTGCCGAGAGCATCGGGGAGCACCCCGCCGTGGATGCCGGAATGGACGGCGTTGCCCGCGGTGCGCACCGACAGCCGCACGTTGAGCAGTCCGCGCAGCGAACGGGTGACGGTCGGTTCGTCGACGGCGTTGTTCACCGCGTCGGGGACGATCACCACATCCGAGCGGACGGTGTCGGCGTGGTTGGCCAGCAGGGCGCCGAGGGTGGGGGACCCGATCTCCTCCTCACCCTCGACGAGGACGGCGATGGAGACGGGCAGGTCGTCGCCGAATGCGCGCAGGGCCTCGAGATGGACCGCGACCGCGCCCTTGTCGTCGGCGGATCCGCGGCCGAACGCCCGGTCCCCGGTGACCTGGAGCTCGAACGGATCACTGTGCCAGGACGATTCCTCGACGGGCTGGACGTCGTGGTGCGCGTACAGCAGGACGGTCGGCGCACCGTCGGGCCCCTGGCGACGTCCGATGACGGCGGGCGCACCCGCGGCGTCGACGACCGAGGCATCCATCCCGACATCGCGGAACAAGGCCGCGACCCGGTCGGCGGATGCGGCGACGTCCCCGGTGTGCGACGGGGATGAACTCACCGACGGGATGGCGACGAGGGAGCGCAGGTCGTCGAGGATGCGGTCGAGGTTCGCGGTCACTGGGGGCGTCCTTCCGTGAGGCTGTCGATGGCGGTGAAACCGGTGGCGAGCTGGATGTCGACGAGCGTCCCGATGCCGTGGAAACGGTAGCTGTACCGGTTGAGGAGGTCGGTGTTGGTGTCGAAGAGGTCGCGAACCTCGTCGACGGCGTCCCCCGGTGCAGCGTTCTCAGGTGCAGCGTCCTCAAGTGCATTGAGCAGCATGCCCACGTAGCGCTGTGGGGTGGACAGCCCCAGCATGATCCCCCAGCGCCGGACGTCCTCCGGCGTGGCGGGCTGGGTGCCGTGCGGCCCGTCGCCCAGGGAGGTGAGCAGGGCGGACAGGCCTCGGAGCATGCCGACGGCGTCCCTCACCGACCGCGCGCGGGCGTTCGATTCGGGAAGCGAGTCCGCGTACCGGGTGCACAGCCCGGACAGCGTATCGGCGGACGCGGCCAGCCGCTGTGCGGAGGCCCCGGCGACGTCCGCGAGCGTGGCGTCCTGCTTCGGACGCGGCTCGACCGGTGACCAGAACGGGATCTCGGGGACGATGGACACCGCCCCGTAGCCCAGCGACCAGGTCATCGCGGATTCGCCCATGGTGAGAACGGAGGTCGGGTCGTCCGGGGTCGCGTCGATCAGCGGGCCGAACATGTCCGTGACCCCGGGGAGCGGGAAGACTCCGGGGGCGAGGGGCGCGGCATCGGGCGCGTCGATGGGGGTGGGTTCTGCCGGTATGCCGAACTCGGCGGGGATTCGGGACAGGGCGCTGGCGAGTTCCGGGGTGCCGCCGATCTGGTGGTAGTACATGCCGCCGATCTCGGCGTTGTGCAGGGCCATCACCACCGCCGGCCTGCTGAGTTCCAGCGCGGCGAACAGGGCGCGGCCCTCGGGGTGCCGCGGCTCGCGGCGGAAGGTGCCGTGGGAATTCGTGATCTCGACGGGCATGTCCCAGTCCACGAACTCGTCCATCGGGGGACGGTACATCTGGCTGAAGTAGGTGGCCGGGTCCCCGTCGAACCCGGGGAACCAGTGTTCGTTGAGCGCGTGGGCGTCCGGATCGATGCAGGTGATCAGGTCGAAGCCGCACTTGTCGAGGTAGCCGGGCTGTGCCGCGAGGGCCTCGGCGAGGGTGACGATGGTGGACACGCCGACCGCCTCATTGGCGTGGGGCCCGCCGTACCAGAGGCTGCGGACGGGGGAGGTGCCGAACCGGTGGAGGGTGATCGGGCGGCCCTGGCGTGACTGGCCGACTTCGATGACCTCGGCCCCCACCGCGCGGGACGCGGCGAGCACGCGTGCGTCGGCCTCGGCGAGGGGCAGGAGGTGGTTGACGGACGGCTCCGGGAACAGCCCGGACCAGGCCTCCGGTAGGACGGACTGAACTGCGGGCATCATTTCCTCCGCGATAGGCGAGAAGCTTCTCGTTTTTATTGAACGCCGGGAGGTGGGTGCTGTCAACAGGGGGAGATGGTTCCATCCAGGACGCGGTCGACCGCGGCGGGGGCGGTGGAGGGCACGTCCCCACCGAGAAAGACCAGGTAGGTCCAGCCGGCGATCAGTGAGGTGATCCCGTCGACTGCGACAGGGTCAGGGTCGCCAGCGCTGCCGCCGTCGCTGACGCGGGCGAGTGCGGTGTGGACCTCGCTGTGCAGGGAACGCTCCGCGACCAGCGCGGAGAGTCCGGGGAACGCGCGCCGGGCGAGGCCCAGTTCGCCGTCGAGCCGGACGTCCCGGCGACCCTGGTCACTTCCGAGGAAGTCGATGAGGTCACCGATGCTGGCCCGGAGTTCGTCCAACGTGTCGCCGGTGAGCCAGCGCGCCCGGGCGTCGAGGGACTGCGAGGCCAGGTGGAGCAGCAGCGCCTCCTTCGACGGGAAGTAGCCGTAGAGACTGCCCATGCTCACCCCGGCCTGCCCGCACACCGCGGTGGTGGAGAACCCGGTGAACCCGTCCCGGACCAGGACGTCCGCCGCCGCCCGGGCTATGTGGTCGCGCCGCTGCGCCAGGTGTGCGGCACTCCTCTTCGGCACGCGTGCTCCTCACTGTGTCACTGTGTCCACGGTACCGCGTTCCCCCGCCGGCCGGAGTACCTGCGCTCAGGCTTCGGGGATGGGAACGCCCATGCCCTCCATCGTGATCGAATCCGGTTCGGGCCTTCAGCCCGGGACCGCGGCGGATCGTCTGACCAGCGAGAGGTTCAGTGCGGTCATCACGCCGATCAGCACAACCCCGGCAATGGCGTAGACCTGGATCCCCTGGCTCACCCCGTCCTGCACGCCCGTGCCGACGGCCACGGCAACCGCGCCGGACGCGGCGGTGCCCAGGGCGGTGCCGAGTTCCCCGGCGACCTCCTGCACGGAGGACGCGGAACCGACCTTGTCCTCCGGGGCGCTGGAGACGATCAGGTCCATGATCAGGGCGAAGGCCACGCCCTGGCCGAAGGCCATGACGGACACTGCGGTGATCAACGCCGTGGCACCCACCGTGGGGGAGGCGACGAGCGCGATCAGCAGAGCGCCGATGGTGGCGGTCACCAGCCCGCCGCAGACCACGGTCACCGGACGGAACTTCCTGGTCAGGGCTGGGGCGATCATCGCACCGGCGATGTTGAGGGCGATGTACGGCAGTGTCCGGATCCCGGCCTCCAGCGGCGTGAGTCCCACAATGGACTGCAGGAACTGCGTGATCAGGAAGAACACTCCAACCATCGCGATGCCCACGATGAGAACGGTTCCCAGGGCCACCACGATCTGCCGGTTGCGGAAGAGCTCGAGGTCGAGCAGCGGTGCGTCCAACCTTGCCTGCCGACGAAGGAAGAGGGCCAGGACGCCGAGTCCGACGGCGGTGATCCCGAGATTCGCCCAGGAGGTGGTCGCGGCGAACTCCTGCAGGCTGTAGACCACGGCGAGCATGCCAACCAGGGACAGTAGGACGCTGACCGGGTCCAGCGGCGTCCGGTTGCGCTCAGTGCGCTCGGGGAGCAGGACCGGACCGAGGATCACGAGCACGACCATGAAGGGCACGTTGACCAGGAAGACGGAGCCCCACCAGAAGAACTCCAGCAGTGCCCCGCCCAGCAGTGGACCAAAGGCGCCACCAACGGAGAAGGAGCTGAGAATGACAGCGATGGCCACGCGACGTTGGGCCTCATCCCGGAACATGGTGCGCAGCAGGGAGAACAGGGATGGCATCAGGGTCGCGCCGGGGACTCCGAGCAGTGCGCGGGCGATGATGAGCATCGCCGGGTTCACGGAGAACGCGGCGACGACGGCGAGGATGCTGAATGCTGTCGCGCCGATGAGCAGCAGTTTCCGGGGGCCGACGCGGTCGCCGAGGCGTCCTGCGGTGATCAGCAGCCCGGCGATGATGAAGCCGTAGATGTGGACGATCCACAGTTCCTCGGAGGGCCCGGGCTGCAGATCGGCGCCGAGGGTGGGGAGGGCGAGGAAGAGGACGGTCAGGTCGGAGGCGACCATGATCATGGGCAGGACCAGCAGGGCGAGCCCGGCCCATTCCTTCGCGGTCGCGCGGACGGGCTGTGCGGGTGCGGTGGTGGTGGAGGTCATGTCGGCACCTCGGCGGCGGTGCCCAGCTTCGCAGTTCGCAGTGCGGTGGCCCACCAGACGAGCTGGTCGTAGAAGGCCTCGGCTGGTTCGGTGGGGATGTCGAGGCTTGCGGTGTTGTCGGGTCCGACGTCGCCGAAGATCTCCGGGTAGTTGGGGAAGCTCAGGACGTGGCGGATGGTCATGGTGCCGAGCTCGGCGAAGACGCCGCGGAGGTGTTCAACGGCCTCGATGCCGCCGGTGCGTCCCCCGTAGGAGACGAAGCCGACCGGGGTGGCGAACCACTCGTCGTGGAACCAGTCGATGGCGTTCTTCAGCGACGCCGGGTAGCTGCGGTTGTAGACGGGCGTGACGATGACGACGGCGTCGGCGGCCTGCAGACGTGTGCCCAGGTCGGTGACACTGTCGGGGATCCCGTCCTCGGTGTTGGGGAGGACGGTGGGCAGTGCGGTCTCGGCGAGGTCGACGACGTCGAGCGAGATGTCGTTGCGTTCGCGGGCGCGCTCGGCGGCCCAGGCGGCGGGGACGGGACCGAAGCGGCCCTCGCGGGTGCTGCCGATGATGAGGATGACGTTGAGGGGTTGCATGGCTTTCCTTTCTGGTTGCATTACGTTTCATGTCGTAACGATACAGAAGGTCACGTAACTGTCAAGGGGGAGGTGGGCACCCCCATTTGTGGTCCGGGCTGCATAATTGCTGCACATAGGTACATAATGAAGGTGGTTCACGAAGGCGTCTGGCGATGGCCGTCGTGACCTCGCCCCGCGAGGGGTGATCGGTCAAGTCCGGGGAAGTGGTGTATCTACCTTCCGATGAAACAGTGTGCGTGAT
>NZ_JBQEDF010000090.1:0-7285 GCF_052107835.1 Corynebacterium sp. | reverse complement strand
TCCTGCACCATGAAGCTCAACGCCGCGGTGTCGATGGAGCCGATCACCTGGCCGGAGTTCGCCGGCATCCACCCGATGGTCCCGGAGGACCAGGCCACCGGCTGGCTCGACCTCATGGACGACCTGGAGGACCGTCTGGCCAGGATCACCGGCTACGCCGCGGTGTCCCTGCAGCCCAACGCCGGTTCCCAGGGCGAGCTCGCCGGGCTGCTGGCTATCCGCCGCTACCACCTCTCCAATGGCGATGACCAACGCAACCTCGTCCTGATCCCGGCGTCCGCCCACGGAACGAACGCCGCGTCCGCCGCACTGGCCGGCCTGAAGGTCGTCGGCGTGAAGAACGCCGAGGACGGGTCGATCAACCTGGACGACCTCGACGCGAAGATCGGGAAGTACGGCGAGCAGATCGCCGGCATCATGATCACCTACCCGTCGACCCACGGCGTGTTCGAGGAGCACGTCCGCGACGTCTGCGAGAAGGTGCACGCCACCGGCGGCCAGGTCTACATCGACGGGGCGAACCTGAACGCCCTGGTCGGGCTGGCGCAGCCCGGAGAGTTCGGTGGGGATGTCAGCCACCTGAACCTGCACAAGACCTTCACCATCCCCCACGGCGGCGGCGGTCCGGGCGTGGGTCCGGTGTGCGTGGGCGAGCACCTGGTCCCGTTCCTTCCGTCCGACCCCTGGGCGGACGTCACCGCGGAACCCGGCACCCTCGAGGGCCGCCCGGTGTCCCAGGCCAGCCAGGGTTCGGCGGGCGTCCTGCCGATCTCCTGGACCTACATCGCGATGATGGGGGACGAGGGCCTGGCCGAGGCGTCCCGCATGGCGCTGGTCAACGCGAACTACATCTCCCACGAGCTGGCGGACACCATCCCCACGCTCTACACCGGTGAGAACGGCCTGGTCGCCCACGAGTGCATCCTGGACCTGCGCGAGCTCACCAAGCAGTCCGGGGTGACCGCCGCGGACGTGACCAAGCGGCTGATGGACTTCGGGTTCCACGCCCCGACCCTGGCCTTCCCCGTGGCCGGCACCCTGATGGTGGAGCCGACCGAGTCGGAGGACAAGGGCGAGCTGGACCGCTTCATCACCGCGATGAAGACCATCCGTTCGGAGATCGACGAGGTCATCGCCGGGGACGTGGAGGTCGAGAACTCCGTCCTGCGCCACGCGCCCTTCACCGCTGAGGCTGTGGTCCGCGATGACTTCGAGGAGGCCGTCTCCGGTGGGCACTTCAGCCGTACCAAGGCCGCGTTCCCGGTGGCGACCCTGCGCCGCGACAAGTACTTCCCCACGGTGAGGCGCATCGACGACGCCTACGGCGACCGCAACCTGGTCTGCACCTGCCCGCCGCTGGAAGCCTTCGACATCGAGAACACCGAGAGTGAGAACAATGACTAAGTACACCGCACTCCACGCCACCCACGATGCGCTCGGCGCGAAGTTCACCGACTTCGGCGGCTGGGACATGCCCCTGAAGTACGACAGGGAACTCGAGGAGCACCGCGCCGTGCGCGAGGCCGTGGGCGTCTTCGACCTCTCCCACATGGGCGAGGTCCGTGTCACCGGGCCGGACGCCGCGGCCTTCCTGGACCACGCGCTGGTCTCGCGGCTGTCCGCGGTGAAGATCGGCAAGGCGAAGTACTCGATGATCTGCACGGAGGACGGCGGGATCATCGACGACCTGATCACCTACGCCCTCGCCGGCAACGAGTACCTGGTCATCCCCAACGCCGGCAACGCCCCGGCGGTTTTCGCCGCGCTCACCGAGCGGGCGGGGGGCTTCGACGTGACCCTGAACGAGCAGACCGACGAGATCTCGCTGATCGCCGTGCAGGGTCCGAAGGCCGCCACGGTGATGCTCGCCATCGTCGATGCGGTGACGGACGCCCCGGAGGCGTCCGGTGCGTCCAGCGCCGACAACTCCGTTGAGGCCGCCATCGAGGGCCTCGGCTACTACGCCGCCTTCCAGGGCACCATCAACGGTGTTCCGGCGATCATCGCCCGCACCGGCTACACCGGCGAGGACGGCTTCGAGATCTTCGTGGAGAACGGGACCGACGGGGCACAGGCGAAGACCGTGTGGGACGCGGCGCTCGCCGCCGGTGAACAGTACGGTGTCCGCCCCTGCGGCCTGGCCGCACGCGACACACTGCGTCTGGAGGCCGGCATGCCGCTCTACGGACATGAGCTGAACCTGGAGCTCACCCCGGTGGACGCGGGGCTGGGGATCCTGGCCGCCACGAAGTCCAAGGAGGAGTTCGTCGGTCGCGACGCCATCGTCACGGCCAAGGAACAGGGCACGAAGCAGATCCTGGTGGGGCTCGTCGGCGAGGGAAAGCGTGCCGCGCGCGAGGGCTACGAGATCCAGGACGCCGACGGCAACCGCCTCGGTGAGGTGACCTCCGGCGCCCTGTCGCCGACGCTGGGCCACCCGGTGGCGATGGGCTACGTGGCCGCCGACGCCACCGGTGAGGGCGGTGCGGCCGCGGAGTTCGCGGGCGTTGTCGTCGACATCCGCGGCAAGGCGTACCCCTACACCGTCGTTAAGCTGCCGTTCTACAAACGCGAGAAGTAACATCCACTCTGACTGCCCTTTGACTGCTTTGAGACCCACAGGAGAAGAACCATGACCGCACTTCCCACTGACCGCCTGTACTCCGAGGAGCACGAGTGGGTGAACTCGACGGACGTGAACGCCGGTGACAGCATCCGCGTCGGCATCACCCACATCGCCGCTGAGGCCCTGGGCGAGATCGTGTTCGTTGAGCTGCCCGAGGTCGGCACCGAGATCGAGGCCGGCGAGCCCTACGGTGAGGTCGAGTCCACCAAGTCCGTCTCCGATATCTTCGCCCCGGTCTCCGGCGAGATCACCGCGGTGAACGAGGGTCTGGAGGACAATGCCGGGGTCATCAACGACGACCCCTACGGCGAGGGCTGGCTCTACGAGGTCACCGTCACTGAGGTGGGCGAGCTGCTGGACCACGAGGCCTACGCCGCCGCCAACGAGTAGCCATGAGCGAGTAGCCACCACGTTCCATTGGCGTGCAGACGGTGATATCATTTCATGTAACTGATATCACCGTGATGGGAGGCGTGCCATGTCGGCACTGACTGTCCGCAATCTTTCGCCGGAGACCCACCGTGCCCTCAAGGCTCGGGCGTCGACCAATAACCGGAGTACGGAGGCAGAAGTGAGGGCCATCCTCGATTCTGCAGTGCAACCGATTGTGCATGTCGGCTCACTACTCGCAGATATCGGGGCGGAGTGCGGGGGCGTCGATATCGACGTTGACAGGGATCGTACGTCCCGCGAGCCCCTGGACTTCACGTGATCATCCTGGACACCAATGTGGTGTCCGAGCCTATGCGGCGGCATCCGGACCAGAACGTCGTCGACTGGTTGGACGCGCAGGCGCCTGAGACGCTTTACCTGACCACGATTACCCTCGCCGAAGTGCGTTTCGGTATAGCCGCCCTGCCCGACGGGTTCCGACGAAACACACTTCATGAACGGTTCGAGCATGAATTCGTGCCTCTCTTCGGCGAACGGATGCTTCCGTTCGATATGAACGCCACGACGTCCTTCTCTGCTCTCCGATCGAGGTCCAGGCAGCAGGGAAAGGCCATTGGCGACTTCGACGCCCTGATTGCCGCGATAGCGATGAGTAGGGGATACGTCGTGGCCACGCGGGATACGTCGCCGTTTCAGAACGCGGGCCTCGTGACGATCAACCCATTCTCATGACAACGCCCATCGTTGGTAGCGCGCCGCGCGGTGGTGGTCCCGGGAAGTGTCCGGGGCCTCCATTAAGCTGGTCGTGATGTTCATCGCTGTTGTCGCCCTGGTTGCCGGGCTCGTGCTGCTGCTTGTCGCCGCGGGCCTGTTCTGGCGTGCCGCACGCCCGACGGCGGGCCAGAACGGGCGGCACGTGCAGCAGCAGGACGCGGCGACACCCGATCCCTCCGTCCCCGCCGCATCAACGCCCAGCTCCGCCGAGGGGTGGGGGCGCCCGGCGGCGAACGACGAGTCGGCGCCGCCGCAGGACGAACCGGAGACGGACGCTCCCGCAGCACAGGAGAGCACCGCTGACGAACCGGTCCCGGAGCCCGTTCCAGAGCCCGTTCCTGCGTCCGTGTCCGACGATTCCGCATCGGACAGCGCGGTCAGCGCGGACACCCCAGCCACCGAAGAGTCCACGGAACCTGACGGGGCCGAAGAACCCGCAGCCCCCACGGACACCCCGGAGTCGGAGCACGTCACCGGTGGCCTGTTCGCCGGCCGTCGTGCCCGGCGGCAGTGGGCCCAGTCCCACGGCTACGAGTACGCCAAGGAGGACCGCTACCTGCCGGGCGAATGGCCGGACAGCCTGATCTCATTGATCACGGGGGACAAGGCGCCGGTCGCCCGGGACCTGGTGTCCGGGTTCATCAGCGGACACCAGTTCCACATCGCCGAGGTCGACGGGGAGACCGTTGTCGCCCTACGGCGGGAGGTGGGGTCGCCGGTCCGCGTCCACCTGTCCGTGTCCGCAGGCCTTCCGGCCGGGATGCGGCACTCCGAGCTCTGCGACCGGCCACCGTTCACCGGGTACTCGACGGACAACAGGGCACTCGACCGGATGCTCGACAGTCGTGCGGAGAGCGTGCTGAAGGCGCTGGGCAGTGTTGTCTCCGACGTCGCCCTGACCGGGACGTGGGTGGCGGTAGCCATGGCGCGCCGCACGGATCCCCCGGTGTGGGACCACGTCCTGACGCAGGTCGGTACGTTGATCTCGGCGTCCCGCGTCCTGCCCCCCAGGGTGACCACCGTCGAGCTCGACCTCGGCGCCGCGGACCCCACGCGTCCGCGGGTACGGCATGGGTCGCCGGGGGAGCCGGAGGAGGCCAGCCGGGAGGAGAGCGCGGACGAGACCCCGTCGGCGCAGCGTGGGCACCTGCGCGCGGTGCCGGACGCGGCGACGAAGCCGCAGGACGACCCGGCTGAGCCGGACGAGCCTGCCGCGGAGGAGCCGTCCGGACGTCCCCACGTGGAGCGTTCCTCCACCCCGGTCGACTTCCCCACACGGTCCGAAGGCCAGACCATGGGGGACACCACCGGCTGGTCGGAGCAGGGGCTCGGCGATTCCGGGGAGGACGCCGACCCCATCCCCGCGGTCGGCGAGGACCCCGACCACACCCGCAACGCCGGCGATGGTGGCCCGCGCGTCATCCGGGACGCGACGAAGAGCTCCACCATCTTCGGCGATGAGGCATCGGGCCCGTCACGGGGAAAGCACCGTGCACCGGATGCCCGGCATGCGAGCAGCGACGGTGAGGCCGATGACTACGAGGTCGTTGACCCCGAGGTCATGGACCCGGACAGCGAATAGGGACTGCCGACCAACTAAGATCACCGGTGGAACCCGCGCCGACTTCGTAAAGGACACCCATGAGCACCGAGAGCACCCCCGCCGTCAACGCCGAGAAGCGTCAGCGTCTTGCCGAGCTGGTCACGGAGCTCTCCGTGGTGCACGGACGGGTCACACTGTCCTCCGGCAAGGAGGCCGACTACTACGTTGACCTGAGGCGGGCCACCCTGCACCGCGAATCCTCGGCACTGATCGGCGAGCTGCTGCGCGAATTAACCGCCGACTGGGATTACGTGGCCGTCGGCGGGCTGACCCTGGGCGCGGACCCTGTGGCCACCGCAGTCATGCACGCCGGGGACGGGGTCGACTCCTTCGTGGTGCGCAAGGAGACGAAGAAGCACGGCATGCAGCGCCGTATCGAGGGCCCGGACATCGGGGGCAAGCGCGTGCTGGTGGTCGAGGACACGACCACCACCGGCAACTCGCCGCTGACCGCCGTTGCTGCGGTGCGCGAGTCAGGGGCGACCGTCGTCGGCGTGGCGACGGTGGTCGACCGGGCGACCGGGGCGAAGGACGTCATCGAGGCCGAGGGTGTGGAGTACCGCAGCCTGCTGGGGCTGGCCGACCTGGGGCTGGCCTGACCGGATGCCTTCCCCCATCGCAACTTTCGCACCGTTCGCCGCGCTGTTCACGGTAAAATCGCAGGTCGCTGATCCCCGCCGCGAGATCGAGGTGCGAAACTTCGGTGGCGTCGGCTGGCGCTCCGGGGAATGACGGGCTGAGGAATGACGAGAGGACATGACATGGGAAACCTGCGCACGGCCTATCTGGCCGCTGGTGCGGTGTCGGTGGTGGCGGCTGCGGCAGGACGCCGCGGTGACCGCCTGACCCGTCTGGTGAAACCGACGCTGATGCCGCTGCTCGCGGCAGCCACGGTGACGTCCTCGCCGAAAGCCCGGAGGAATCCGGTGCTCCTTGCCGGTCTGGCCGGCGGATGGCTGGGCGACATCATCCTCATGGGGAAGGACGGACGAAGTGATGATGCATCCGTCCGGGCCAGGAACGTCAACAAGGGTTCGGCGGCCTTCTCCGTCAACCAGGCCGCCTACATCGCTGAACTCTGGCGCAGGGGCCACCGCCCGAAGCGGTCGACGGTCACTCTCCGGGTGCCGGTGCTGGCCTCCGGTGCGCTGACCGCGGCGACCGGTGCACCTGCGGCGCTGCCGGCCGCCATCGGCTACGGTTCCGCCCTGGCCACGACGTCGGTGCTGGCCTCGGACCCGGGGAAGGTCGGCAAGCGTGGGAATGCCGAGCTTCAGGGGGTCGGTCTCGGCGGCAACCTCTTCGTCCTGTCGGACGGCCTGATCCTCGCCCGCCACGCGTTCCTCGCCGGGGACAAGCCACTGGTCCGCGCTCTGGACGGTGTCGTGGACGGCCTGGTCATGGCCACCTACGTCGCCGCGCAGCTGCTCATCGTCGAGGGGCTGACGCGTGACTGACAGTGGCGGGACCGGCAGCGTCGCGCCCGGCAGTGGCGCGGAGGGCCGGGGGCCCACCGAATGGTTCGAGCATCCGGTGGGGGTCGGACCGTGGACCCAGGTCTACCCGGATGTCCCGGTCCCTGACACGGAGAACGATCCGGACGCCGCGCACTTCGATCCCGTGCTGCTGGCCGAGGGGGACCGGCGCAATGTCGTCGACGGCTACCGGTACTGGCGGCAGGAGGCGATAGTCAGGGACATCGACGCCCGCCGCCATGACCTCCACATCGCCATCGAGAACTTCGAGAACGACTCCAACATCGGCACGGTCGTCCGCACCGCGAACGCCTTCGCCGTGAACACGGTCCACATCGTCGGACGCAAGCGCTGGAACCGGCGCGGGGCGATGGTCACCGACCGCTACCAGCACCTGATGCACCACCCGGACAC
>NZ_JBQEDF010000089.1:0-7504 GCF_052107835.1 Corynebacterium sp. | reverse complement strand
GGCGGTACTGTCCGCAATCGTCGCCTGGCTGGCCCCTTTAGGAGACACGCCCTAGCGGAGCGTCTCGGTCACTGCTGCGGCTGCTGCTGACATGGCGTTCACCTTAGCACCGTGCGGGTTCTCACGATGAGGTGACCAGCGCCTTCGCCAGGGTTGGTAGGTGCGACTCCACAACACCGCGGAGCTGTATCACTACGCTTCATAGCGGCTGGGAGTCCACCAGCGCAGATTCAGACATCGACCGCCGCAGTAGCTGAACGGGAAAAATGTCGATGTCATCGCGGTCAAATAGTTCCCGGGTTTCTTCCATGAGCCCCGATGCCCTCATCAATAGATTCCCCTCGGAAGGGTCCATCTCCACGACGACATCGATGTCGCTTCCCTCATCTGCATCCCCCCGAGCCACTGAGCCAAACAAACGGGGATTGGTCGCACCATAAGCCGCCAATAGGTCATCGAAAGCCCCGCGCTGCGCGTCTATCACTTCCCGCAACGCGACACTTGACGCCGTCGGCATGTTCATGAGCACAGTTTACCTGCCCACTTCCTCACCGTCACTCCCCTACCCTGGCCGTATGGAAAGTTCCCTCTCGCCAGCAGAACGGCATTGATCACCTGCGCGTCACGACGGCGAAGCATCGGTGTCGGTGTGGCCAGGAAGCTCGCGTCCCCCGGCGCGAACATCGTAATCCACCATGTCAGTCCCCATGACGAACGCTCTCCTCACCAGCGACGGCGGCTTCG
The DNA here is from genome assembly GCF_052107835.1 of Corynebacterium sp. Classification (GTDB taxonomy): domain Bacteria; phylum Actinomycetota; class Actinomycetes; order Mycobacteriales; family Mycobacteriaceae; genus Corynebacterium. The sequence continues at coordinate 6,760 of NZ_JBQEDF010000089.1, read as the reverse complement.
ACCTAACTTGAGTAGAGTCCGTCTGTGATCACGGCCGACTAAGCTGACCACCATGAACTCTGCAGCAGACCTCAGCGACCCGTTGGGCCGTCCGATCTTTCAGAGCAGGGAAGAACTCGTCAACCTCCTGGAACACCATCAAGCCGATTCTGCACTTCGGAACGATCTGTCACTCCTCGCGGGAGAAACCACCGACGACCTCGGGCCACTTCGATGACTTCACGTCTTCTCCTCATCGGTGGCCGATCCGGCGTCGGCAAGTCCACCATCGCTTTCGCGCTCCACAATCTCCTGGCCGAACAGAACATCCGCCACGCGGTCATCGAGGGCGACATGCTCGACCTCGCCCACCCTGCCCCGTGGGAACACGGGCTTGCGGAACAAAATCTGGCGGCAGTGTGGGCCAACTACCGGGACCTCGGATACCGCAACCTGATCTTCACGAACACCGTCTCTGTCCTGGAAGCGGACAAGCTGGCTACTGCAATGGGAGATAATCCAGGGGTGATCTCGGTACTCCTGGAAGCCACCGACACCACCACCGCTGATCGCTTAAGCCGCCGTGAACAGGGCGCGAGCCTCGGGGATCATCTTCACCGGAGCTCACGGATGGCCGGATTCCTGGACACCAGAACCCCGGCGACTACACATCGGATCATCACCGACGGGAAGACTCCGGCTCAAACCGCCGCAGAGATCGCCAAAATCATCGCCTGGACATCCGACCACTCCTGAGTGTGTCACTCCAGGGCGGAACCGCGCTATGGTTCCGCCCTGAGATTGCACACCGAGGCGGGCGGCTTCGGCCTAACCTGAATAGGCCCCATCTGAGATCACGGCGTCTGTAACAACCCGAGCTTAATCTGTCCACCGAAGTGACTCAGAGCGACCGATCTGGCCCTGGTTCTTACACCGGGCCGCAGTGACGGGATCGCCGTGGCCGCCACCTACGTCCCCTTGACGTTGAGGACCTGCCGCAGCCGGTGCAGCACCGTCACCAGCGGTTCGGCATCCGCCATGACCACGTCGATGTCCTTGTAGGCGTCCGGGATCTCGTCGACGAAGGCGTCACCCGGCCGGTGGACGATCGAACCCATCCGCTCCTCCAGATCAGAGGCGCTGTACCGCTTCCTGGCCTCCGTCCGGGAGAACCGCCGTCCTGCCCCGTGCGGGGCGGACCGCAGGCCCGGCGGAAAACCGCGGCCCTCGACCACGTAGGACGCGGTGCCCATCGACCCCGGGATCAGAGCCCTGACACCCTCGTCCGCACGGACGGCGCCCTTCCGGGTCAGCCACACTGTCTTGCCGTAGTGCTCCTCCTTCACGGTGTAGTTGTGGTGGCAGTTGATCCGCTCTGTCTCTTCAACCTGCTCGCCGATCCACTCTCCGAGCAGGTGGGAGAACCGGTCCATCATCTCCTCCCGGTTCAGCCAGGCAAAACGCTGCGCCCAAGCGAGTTCGCGCAGGTAGCTGTCGAACTCGGGCGTGCCCTCCGGCAGGTAGGCGAGGTCGGCGTCGGGCAGTTCGACCCAGAACTTGCGCATCAGCCGCTGCGCGGTCTTGATGTGCTTCTGGGCGATCTTGTTGCCCACACCCCGGGAGCCGGAGTGCAGGAACATCCAGACGCGGTCCTCCTCGTCGAGGCACAGCTCGATGAAGTGGTTGCCGCCGCCGAGGGAGCCCAGCTGCTGCCGCCACTTCCTGGAGTGCCCCAGGTCAACGCCGGTGTCTTCGGCGAGCTGCGCGAGTTCGCGGGTGCGGTCCTCCGCGGTCCCGCCGAGGACCCAGCCGTTGTAGCGTCCCGGGGACAGCGGGATGGTGCGCTCGATGGCGTCGCGCAGGTCGGTGAGCTCCCTAACCTCCAGGTCGGACGCGGTGAACGACGTGCGGACACCGATCATCCCGCAGCCGATGTCCACGCCGACGGCGGCGGGGATGACAGCCTTCTGTGTACCGAAGACGGTGCCGACGGACGATCCCTTGCCGAAGTGTGCGTCCGGCATGAGCGCGACGTGCGGGAAGATGAAGGGCAGATCAGCGAGCTGACGTGCCTGGGTGAGGACGTTATCGTCGACCTCGGAGGCGAAGCTCAGGAGCTTGTTCTCCTTGAGCGTCACTCCCGGAATGCCGACGGTGGATCTGGACATGATGGTCCCTTTCTGAATCTGAAAGGGCGGGGTCGCAGGCCGCGGCGAGGGTGTCGGTCGATCCATCGCAGAGGGATCGGACCGGGGAATCCCGGGATTCCGGTGGAATCCGCGGGTGTCCCGGACGCGGCATCGACGCCTCGCCCGGGATGGGGTGGGAGTCAGATGCGGTGGCGCTTACCGGCGTGGTTGCCGGGGAGACCGGGCAACGACGGCAGCGGCAGCAGATACTGCTGGCGCTGGGACTGCAACACGGTGTTCGCGCTCATGGCCGGTCTCCTTCCGGTTCTTCTGACTCTCACGGATGACTGTTGTCCAGCGGCTGCCTCGGCAGCTGAAAGCTGAACCCGACAAGCGTGGCACAGTCCACTGCCGTGGGCAAGGGTGCCACGGGGGCGGACAACGGCGGAGAACCTGCACGCGGTAGTAGGGTCGGGCCCCATACGTCGGGCGTGCGTCCTCCCGCTGTACCGGAGGACGCGGGCCCCTCGGCAGTACAGACCGCATGAAAAGACAGCGTGAACACCGTGAAGCTACGTACAGCCGCATAAAAAGCCATGATCACCATGGCAACGCGGCCCTACAGGAGACCAACCGTGTCATCAGATTCAGCATCAGCGTCCCCGTCCGCCCCGACCGCCGGTGACCGGGCAGCCACCACCCGCCCGCCGCGGGCAGACGAGGTCGAGGGGGTGGTCAAGCGTTCCCTCAGGCTCGCCGACACCTGGTTGCAGGTCAAGGAGACCAGCAAGTCAACCAAGCAGCTGGCCGACATGGTCCACGAACCCAGCGGTGTGGAGTTCACCTTCAGCTTTGTCGACCGTGTCGCCCGTCCGGAGGACAACAAGGTCGCCGCGGACGAGTTCGCCAAGATCGCGCACCCGGTGAAGCGCCAGGCCCCGGTGCCGGGGTTCCTGAGCGTGGTCGACCAGATCCTGATGACGGCGGGCTCGATCGCCGCCCCACTGCTCCCCCAGATCGTGATGCCCATCGCGCGCGCCTACCTGCGCTCGGTCGTCGGCCACCTCGTGCTCGACGCCGAGGGCCCGACGATGGACACCCTCCTCGACGACTCCCGCGCCGCCGGTTTCCGTCTCAACATCAACCTGCTGGGTGAGGCCGTCCTCGGTGAGGACGAGGCCGTCCGCCGCCGTGACGACCTCATCGACCTGATCCGCAATCCCAAGGTCGACTACATCAGCGTCAAGGCCTCGGCCGTGGTGTCCCAGCTGAACCACTGGGACGTCGACGGCTCCGCCGAACGGCTCAAGGACCGGCTCCGGCCCCTCTACCGGGAAGCCCTGAAGCGATCACCGCGCCCCTTCATCAACATGGACATGGAGGAGTACAAGGACCTCGACCTCACCCTCAAGATCTTCACCGAACTGCTCGGCGAGGAGGAGTTCCTCGAACTCGAGGCGGGCATCGTCCTGCAGGCCTACCTGCCCGACTCCTTCGAGGCGCTCCGCCTCCTCACGGACTTCGCCCAGCAGCGGCGCGCCAACGGTGGTGCGAAGATCAAGGTGCGCATCGTCAAGGGTGCCAACCTCTCGATGGAGCGCGTCGACGCCGAACTCCACGACTGGCCCCAGACCCCCTACCTGACGAAGGCGGAGGTGGACGCGAACTACCTCCGGCTCCTCGACTGGGTGCTGCGTCCCGAGAACGCCGACGCGATCCGGATCGGCGTCGCCACCCACAACGTCTTCCACATGGCGATCGCCCACGAACTGTCGGTCGAACGCGGAGTGGAGGACCAGATCGACGCGGAGATGCTGCAGGGCATGGCCCCCGCCCAGGCGGACGCGGTCCGTGACGTCGTCGGCGAGGTGATCCTGTACACCCCGGTGGTCAAGAAGGAGAACTTCGACGTCGCCGTGAGCTACCTGGTCCGCCGGCTCGAGGAGAACGGCGCGAAACAGAACTTCCTCTACGCGATGTTCACCCCCGAGAGCGACGAGGAAACGGGCATGACCCCGATGGAGGGGCAGCGTGAACGATTCCTCGCGGCGGTGCACGACCGCTGGTCCACCGTCGCCGGGCCACGCCGTACCCAGGACCGCACCGAGGAATCGCGTGAGCATGCGGGCACCCGGTCCAGTGGTGTCCCCGGCAACTTCGTCAACGAGCCGGACACCGACCCCGATATGCCGGCCAACCGTGCATGGGCCGCACGGATCCTCGACCCCGCCTCCGACCCGGGGCCGGCGGTGAGCGACAACATCACCGACCCCGGAGTCATCGACGAGGCCGTCGGACGCGCGCTGGACGCGCACGACGCCTGGGCGTCCACCTCCGGGGCGGACCGCGCCGCGGTACTCGACAAGGCGGCGGACGCGCTCGCCGACAACCGGCACCGCATCATCGCCGCCGCCGTCCACGAGGCCGGGAAAACCGTGGCGCAGACCGACCCGGAAGTCTCCGAGGCCATCGACTTCTGCCGCTACTACGCCGAGTCCGCGCGGAAGATCGACCGCCACCGTGGCTCCACGTTCACCCCGTACCGGACGGTGGCCGTCGTCCCGCCGTGGAACTTCCCGGTCGCCATCCCGGTCGGCGGCTGCATGGCCGCGCTGGCCGCCGGGGCGAGCGTCCTGCTGAAACCCGCCCCGCAGACGCTGCGAATCGCCGAGGTGTTCGTCGATGCCCTGCGTGAGGCCGGCATCACCGAGGACATGCTGCAGCTCGTCAACGCCGACGAGGGCGACGCCGGCAAGCGCCTGGTGTCCCACCCGGACATCGACTCGGTGATCTTCACCGGCGGCTCCGACACCGCCCGGATGTTCCGCTCGTGGGACCCCCGGCTTGTCATCAACGCCGAGACCTCGGGCAAGAACGCCATCATCGTGACCCCGGCCGCGGATCCTGACCTGGCGGTCTCGGACATCCTGGCGTCGGCGTACGGCCACGCCGGCCAGAAGTGTTCGGCGGCGTCGCTGGTCATCACCGTCGGCTCCATGGGCAAGTCCGCACGGTTCATGGGTCAGCTCGAGGACGCGGTGAAGTCCCTGCGGGTCGGCCCGGGCACCGATATCTCGACCGACATGAACGGCATCATCGAACCCGCGGGCGACAAGCTCCTGCGCGGTCTCACCAGGCTCGACAAGGGCGAGAAGTGGCTGGTCGAACCGGAGCCGCTCAACGGTTCCGCGGAGGAGGCCACGCTGTGGAGTCCCGGCCTGCGCGACAACGTCAAACCGGGGTCCTGGTTCCACACCCACGAGTGCTTCGGCCCGGTCACCGGCGTGATGCACGCCGACACCCTGGAGGAGGCCATCGACTGGCAGAACTCCACCGGCTACGGCCTGACCGCCGGGCTGCACACCATCGACCGGGACGAGACCGCCTTCTGGCGTGACCGGGTCGAGGCCGGGAACATCTACGTGGAGCGCGGCATCACCGGCGCCATCGTCCAGCGGCAGCCCTTCGGCGGCTGGAAGGGTTCCTCGATCGGCAGCGGCGCGAAGGCGGGCGGCCCCAACTACGTGGCCCAGCAGGGCCACTGGACCGAGGGCGACATCAGCGAGCTGCACAGCGGCAGTGTCTCCACGGACATCACCCAGCTGCTGCGTGAGTTCCACGGCCTGCCCCACCCGGTGCTCACCGAGGACGACCACCGCTGGCTGCGCCGGGCAGCGGAGTCGGACGCCCAGGCGTGGGCGTCCGAGTTCGGGGCGGAACACGACCGGACCGCGCTGGTCGTGGAGTCCAATGTCTTCCGCTACCGGCCCCTGCTCGAGCCGTTGCGGGTGCGTATCGGGCAGAACGCGAACACCCGGGACCTGCTGCGGCTCTTCCTGGGGGCCCGGGTGACCGGGACCAAGCTGGACGTCTCCGCCACCCCGGCGGTGGCCTCGGAGATGGGCGAGCTCGCCAACCGGGTGCGCATGGTGTCCGACGTCGAGTTCGCCGCGGATATCGAGGTGCAGTCGAGTGTGCGGGTCCGCACGCTCGGTGACGTCGATGAGGCGCTGTACGACGCCGCCGCGCGGTCCGGTTCCGTCGTCCTGGACCGCCCCGTCCTGCCGGACGGCCGCCGTGAACTCCTCCCGATGCTGCTGGAGCAGGCGGTGACCACCACCGAGCACCGCTTCGGCTACATCCACGGCACCACGCCGTAGGACGCTCCGCCGGACTGTTCCCGGAACTTTCGCACTGTGACCCCGTCTCACGATGCGATAAGGGCTGGTCAGGAGGTTACGGTCGCGGTCGCACTACCGTCAGCAGTGCGAAAGTTCCGCCGGGTGCGAAAGATGCCCGGGCCCAGCGATGACCCGGTGCACCAACCCGGAGTACTAGGCGTTCTCCCCCCGCTGCTCGGCCATGCGCCAGCGGATCCCGGCCTCCAGCAGGCCGTCGATCTCGCCGTCGAGCACCTTGGACGGGTCGTTGACCTCGAAATTGTTCCGCAGGTCCTTGACCATCTGGTACGGGTGCAGCACGTAGGAGCGCATCTGGTTGCCCCAGGAGTTCGAGCCGTCGCCACGCAGCGCGTCCATCTCCGCGGCCTCCTCCTGGCGCTTGCGCTCCAGCAGCTTCGCCGCCAGCACCCGCATGGCCGAGGCCTTGTTCTGGATCTGCGACTTCTCGTTCTGGCAGGTCACCACGATGCC
>NZ_JBQEDF010000088.1:0-7617 GCF_052107835.1 Corynebacterium sp. | reverse complement strand
TCGACGAGCCCACCACCGGGCTGGACCCGCGTGGACGCATCGATGTCTGGGATGCGGTGCAGAGTGCCGCCACCGACGGCACGACTGTCCTGCTGACCACCCAGTACCTGGAGGAGGCCGACCATCTCGCCGACCGGATATCGATCATGAAGGACGGCAGGGTCATCGCCGAAGGCACACCGGAGGAACTGAAGCGCAGCCGCGGTGGCGACCGGATCGACATCACCCTCCCGGACGATCAGTCGATCAGCCGGCCGGCGCCGAACGGCGCGTCCGACCTGATCGACGCCGTGCGCGACCTCGACGCGCAGGGCGTCACGCCGGTGGACATCGCCCTGCGCCGCCCCACCCTGGACGAGGTCTTCCTCGCCGTCACCGACACCCCGGCCGCCAAGGAGGCACGATGACCACGAGCATCACCAGCGGACTCGTCCTGACCACGCGGGAACTGCAGCACTGGGGACGCCAACCACTGACCCCGGTGTTCAACATCATGTTCACGATCATGCTGCTGCTGATGTTCGCCCTGCTCTTCGGCGGCTCGATCACCCTGCCCGGCGGCGACTACATCCACTTCCTGCTGCCCGGCATGATGGCACTGTCCATGATGTTCGGCGTCGAAGCCACCACCACCGCCATGGCCAACGACGCGAAGAAGGGCATCACCGACCGTTTCCGCTCCATGCCCATCGGCGACGCGTCCGTCTCCCTCGGCCGCGTCGGCGCGGACATGATCACCTCCGCGGTGGAACTGGCGGTGCTGATCGTCGGCGGTCTGCTGCTGGGGTGGCGCATCACCGGCTCCCCAATGGAAGCACTGCTGGCGGTTGTCCTGCTGCTGTGGTTCCGTTTCGCCGTGCTGTGGATCGGCATCTACCTCGGCCTCACCATCGGACGCAATGAGGGCGCGGCGATGATGGTCCAGGTACTGGTGTGGCCGATCGGTTTCCTGTCCACGGCGTTCGTCTCCCCGGAGTTCGTGCCGTCCTGGCTGGAGCCGGTCGCGACGTGGAGTCCGATCTCCGCGACGGCGACGGCCGCCCGGGAGTTGTTCGGCAATCCGACCGGGTTTACCGGCGGGATCATGGCCGACAACGCTGTGCTCGCCGCCGTCGTGTGGCCGTTGGTCCTGGTGGCGGTGTTCATGCCGCTGTCCGCACGGGCCTACCGCAACCTGCGGCGGTAGCAGGATAAGAGGCCGTGTAAGAACCCGGGCAAGACTGGTGGGGCCAAGACACCCCGATCGACCGATCTTGCCCCGGTTCTCACAGCACACCTGCGGCTCCCCGGATGGACACAGCCCACCCGTCAACGGTGTACGGTTCGTGACGCCAGACGATCTACTCGATACCCAAGAAGGACACACGCGTGCACGGAGAGTACAAGGTTCCCGGCGGCAAGCTCATCGTCGTCGATCTGGAGGTAAACGGTGCAGGTGCAGGCGTCCTGAAGGACGTCCGTGTGGCGGGGGATTTCTTCCTGGAACCCGATGAGGTCCTGGACCGCATCACCACCGCCCTCGATGGTGCCCCCGCCGACCTCGGTGCGTCCGGCTACGCGTCCCGCATCCAGGACGCGCTGCTGGAGTCCGACGTCCTGTTCGGCATCACCGCCGACGGCGTCGGCATCGCGGTGCGACGTGCCCTCGGGCAGGCCACCAGCTGGGACGACTTCGACCTCGAGGTGATCCACGGACCGAGCGTGGACCCGATGGTCAACGTCGCCATGGACGAGACCCTGGTGGAGGACGCCGCCGCCGGACGCCGCAAACCCTTCATGCGCCTGTGGGAGTGGAATGCCCCGCAGGTCGTGATCGGGTCCTTCCAGTCGTACTCGAACGAGATCGACCAGGAAGGCGTGGACAAGTACGGCATCACCGTCTCCCGGCGCGTGACCGGCGGCGGCACGATGTTCATGGAGCCGGGCAACTGCGTGACCTATTCCCTGGTCGTCCCGCAGTCGCTGGTGGACGGTCTGAGCTTCGCGCAGTCCTACCCGTTCCTCGACGAGTGGACCATGGAGGCGCTGGAGAAGGTCGGGATCAAGGCCCATTACATCCCGCTGAACGATATCGCCTCGGAGGAGGGCAAGATCGGCGGTGCGGCGCAGAAGCGCTTCAGCAACGGCTGGATGGTCCACCACGTGACCATGTCCTACGACATCGACGCCGAGAAGATGGTGGAGGTCCTGCGCATCGGCAAGGAGAAGATGCGGGACAAGGGCCACCGTTCCTCGGTGAAGCGGGTCGACCCGATGCGTTCGCAGACGCAGCTGCCGCGCGAGGAGATCCTGCAGGTCTTCCACGACGTCTTCGCCTCGAAGTACGGTGCGACCGACGGGACGATCACGCAGGACGACCTGGACACGGCACGCGAGCGGTGCGAGACCAAGTTCTCGACGGACGGGTGGACGTACCGGCTGCCGTGAGCCCGTGGGGACTGCGTGGCACGCCCCTCGCCGGGATGCCGGGCCCCGCGTGCTGTGCCTCCGGTGATTCAGGCCCCGGGGACGCGCACGGCAGCGGCGGGCCCTGAATCGACCGGTCCATGCTCCCGGAGTCCCCGGAACTCCCGTGGCGGTACCCCGAACACGCGCCGGAAATCCCGGCTGAAGCCACTGAGGTGCGTGTACCCCACCCGGCGTGACGCAGCCGATACTGTGGCGCCATTGCGGATCAGGGCACCGGCCGCCCGCATGCGGGCCTCACAGCGCCACGCGGTGAACGTCCGGCCCGTCCCGTCCCGGAATTCGCGGCCCAGGGCCCGTGGACTGACCCCGACATTCTGTGCCCACCCGGCCAGTGTCCGGCTGTCGGCGGGATCGTCCAGGACCGCCCCTGCGATCCGCCGGGCAGCGTCGGATGCGGGGAACGGCAGGTCGCTTCCGTATTCTTCGCGTCCTTCCGAACTGACCCCGCCGGTTGGTACACCCTCCAGCATGTCCAGCACGGTTGTTCGCTCGTAACCGTCGGGACGCACCAGCGTCAGGTTCGCCACGGCATGGTGCATCATCAACCGGGAATGCTCAGCGGGCACCGACACCTCGGTCACCCCCGACGACACGCCATCCAGCGCTGCCACGGAGTCCAGCGGGAAGAACAGCGGGAGCACCACCGAATCCGTGTCCACCTCCAGGGTGTGCGGGGTCCCGGCTGGAACCCACACGCCGTGTCCGCACGCCACGGGCATGCGGAACGCCCCGGCAGTGACCCGGGCAGAACCCTGGTACACCCACAACAGCGCGTGGACGTCTCCGCGGAGCATCCGGCCGCGCGCGCTCGACTGCGGTACCGGTGGGGTGGATGAGGCGGGTTCCGGCAGTGCGGACCCCGACAACGCAGCCGCCAGGTTCCGGTCGTCCCGGTACCGCAGCACCCGCTCGCTGGGAGAGACGGACCCGGCGCCGTACGAACCGTGCGTCCGGCCCCAGACCGACGGTGTCTGCCCGAACAGCGAGGAGAACGCGCGGATGAACCCGGGCACCGAGTCGAAACCGACCTGGTTCGCGACCCAACCGACCTCGTGACCGACCTCCAGGTACTCCGCCGCGGCCAACACCCGGCACCGGGTGCGCCAGCGGGAGAAGGTCAGCCCGGTGTCCCGCAGGAACATCCGCCGCAGCGTCCGTACGCTCACCGCGCAGGACGCCGCCCACTCCCCGGCGGTCAGGGTCAGCGCCGGGTTGCGGTTCAGTTCGTCCGCCACCCGGCGCGCGGCCTCGGCACGGGGAACCGGGAGGTCGGCGACGGGTGCGTCACCACCGAGATGGTGGAGCATGTCCCGGTGACCGCGACCGTGGCTGCGAATGTGCGTTCCACTGGTCACGAAATGGTGCAGCATCCAGGTGTTCCACCCGGTCCCCAGTTCGCACACGGTCGGCGTGGCGGGCAGCTCACCGATGTTGCGCACCGGCAAGAAGACTGGGAAGGCGAGGGAGCCGGCGGGGACGTGGACGTCGCGTGGCACCCCGGCGGGGACCAGGATCCCCTGCCCCTCGCGCAGGTGGTGCGTGACCGTGGCGGTCACTGTGGTGGACACCGTCATGGTGCCGGAGAACACCCACAGCAGGACGTGCTCGTCCCTGTTGCAGCGGCCACGGACGGTGGACGCGGGGAACGTGTCGGTGGTCATGTGGTCTGCTCCGTCCTTCGCTGTCCTCACGATGAGGATAACCTGACCCTGTGCACCCCGACCACGAAACCATCGTCGACGCGGCAGAGTCGTGGCTCTCCCCCACCGTGCGGTCCTGGGCGCCGAGAGGAGATGCCCGCCCGGCCGTGCGTACCTGGCTGGCCCCGGAGCTCGACCGCCTGGACAATGTGGACTTCGGCACGCAGCTCCGCGACGCTGTGCCGCTCGACGTTGCGGACCCGCTGCTGTGGGCCAACCGGATCGTCCCGTTGACTGGCGGGCACTGGGCATGTGCCGGGGTCCGCTTCCGCAACCGTGACCTCGATAAATGCTTCGTGGACGTCATTGCGACGTCCCTGCCGCAGGAGCCGTCCTCGTTGGACGCCCTGGCGGATGTCCTGGCCTTCTTCGACGCGTTCCATCCCCGCTGCCTGCGCGTCTACGCTGCCTCCCCGGGCATGTTCCCCGGCGCACCGGTGGACATCCTCATCGTCGGTGCACCGGTGGGACAGCAGCTGGAGGAGCCGGTCGCAGCGTCCTACGAGGAGGTTGTCCTGTCGCCGACCTCCGCGCCGGACGCGGCGGTCCGCGTCGCCGGGATCTACCGCGACATCGGCGAGCGCACTCCGGACCTGAACTGGTGGGCACAGCCTTCCGACGAGGACGCACTGCAGGACGCCGCCGACGACGGCCTTCTGTTCACTGTCCGCTTCCGGGGTCGTGACGCCGGCATCGTCGCGGTCCGCGCGGAGGACTCCTACGGACTGACCGGGTGGGTGGTCGAAGAGAAGTGCATTGCACCGGAGTTCCAGGGGCACCACATCTCCGCAGCGGCGATGCAGCAGGTGCTGCGCCGACTCCCGGATACCCGGAACGCGGTCCTGTGGGGGCACATCAATGCCGGCAATGTGCCGTCGCTGCGCACCGCTGAAGCGACCGGTCGGAAGGTCGTCGGGGCCCACCTGTGGTTCTCACCGGACGGGGATCCGCGGATGGAGGGTTAGAGCCGTCGGCGTGAACTGCGTGTAGGGCTGCGGGGTTCCAGGCCGCCCGTGATGCTCCGGCCCTCACGCCCTCGCCAGGTGAATCAGCGTTTTGCGCTCGGTGGTCAGGCACCGCAGCGTCCCCACCGCCGTCACCACCGCGGCGATGACGACCCCGGCCAGGATCACGTACATCAGGGCCAGCTGCGTGCGCACCGCCTCCAGCGGATCCACGCCCGCCAGGATCAAACCGGTCATCGCCCCGGGGAGGAACACGATTCCCAGCGCCGCGGTCTGCTCCACCTGCGAGGAGATCGCCGTGCGCAACGCCTGGCGCATCAACCGCCGGGACGCCGTCCGTGGGCTCATCCCCAGCGCCAGGCCGGCCTCGATCTCGGCACGCTGGTCGGTGGCGAACTCCGCCACCCGGCTCGCCGCCACCACGCCGGCCTTCATCGAGTTGCCGATGACCATCCCCGCCACCGGCACGATCGTGCGTCCCTCCATCTCGAAGATCGTGAAGCCGAACGCGATCGCCAGGCTCGACACGGCAATGATCACGTGCGCGACGAGCGCCACCCAGAACTGCCCCGGGACCTGTGGTGCGCGCCGCATCACCGTCCAGGACGCGAACACGATGATCCCCGCGACCCACAGCCACGACCAGATCAGCGGGGTTTCCGGACGCACCAGCGGCACCAGCGCCGCGCCCACGATGACCATCTGCACCAGCGAACGCAGCACCGCCACCACGATCGGACGGTGGAGCTGCAGCTTCAGAGGCGTGATCACCGCCAGCGCGATCGCGATGAACACCAGGGACGCCACGAGCCCCAGCCACCCGACGGTGCCGCTCACGCCGCCAGCACCTTCCCGGCGTCGATGCGCAGGACGCGGTCGGCGATGCGCCGGACCTGCTCCGCGCTGTGCGACACCCAGATCACCGCAACGGTGTCCGAGACGGTGCGCAGGAGATTCTCCAGCACCGCCGTCGCCTCCGCATCCAGGGCGGAGGTGACCTCGTCCGCGAGGATGACCTGCGGCTCCGTCGCCAACGCGCGGGCCAGGCAGAGGCGTTGCGCTTCGCCACCGGACAACGTGTCGGCCTCCTGGCCGAGCAGTTCCGCGGGCAGTCCCACGGTGTCCAGCAGCCGGACGGCGGCGGCCTCCCCGATCCCCGGGTCAGCGGCACGCAGGTTGTCCAGGGTGGTTCCGGCGAAGACCGTGGGCTGCTGGAACACCATCGCCACCTCCCTGCGCAGGTGCAGCGGGTCGACCACGGCAAGGTCCTCGCCGCGGAACTCAATGCGTCCCGCGTCCGGGGTGTCGAGCAGGTTGCAGCAGCGCAGCAGCGTGGATTTCCCGGAGCCGGACGCTCCGACGACGGCGGTGATCCCCGTGGGAGCGTCAATGTCGAAGGTCACGCCGTCGAGGAGACGACGACCATCGCGCTCGAGGACCACCGACTCGAACCTGAACAATGGAGGCATGTCGTGGACACTACACGACATCGGCACCCTGTAACGAGCACTACCCGGAGAGCCTCCCACGCAACCGGTCGACCAACGCCCCGGCCTCCCCGCTGCGGCCCGGATCACGCGCCGCCAGCGTCACGACCAACGACTCGAGCACCGCGACAGTCGCCGCATGACTGGGCGTGAACTCCGGGTTCCCCCGACCCACCGGCAGCGCCACCCCCGCGCGCGGGTCGGCGGTCAGCACCCCCTCACTGAGTTGGACCACCGGGACATCCAGTTGGCCGGCACGTTCGTAGAGGACGTTCACCTCCGCGGCGACACTGTCGTAGGCGAGGAGGACGACCACGTCACCCCGGCGCACCGACACCAGCTCGTCAGCGAAATCACGCCCGGTCACGCCCAACGACGCCGCGGACGTCCCCGCCCGGAAGAACCGGTGGGCGGCGTAGTCCGCGATGTGCCGCGCCGGCCCGAACCCGACGACCACCACGCGGGCGGCGTCCGCCAGAACATCCAGCGCCCGGACGAGGTCCTCCTCACTGACCCGCTCCGTCAGCGAGGAAATGTAGGCGACGCCCTCGGCGACGTGGCGGGAGACCTCACCGTCGCGCAACGAGGACTCCATCCGTCCCGCCCGGGAAAGCTCCGCGGCGAGACTCTCCCGCAGATCATCGAGTCCGTCGAACCCCAGCTTGCGGATGGTCCGGACCACCGTCGCGTCGCTGACCCCGGCCGCCTCGGCAAGACGCAGCGCCGACAGGTGCCCCACGCTGTGCGGGTTGGCCGCCATGCAGTCGGCGACGCGCTCCTCGGCGGGCGTGAGCGAGTCGCGCGACGCGGCAATGCGTTCGACCAGTTTCATGTCGTGAATACTACAGCGTCCTGCCCACTCCCCGCCCGGCTCCACCCAACCTCACCCACCCAGCCCCACATCCTCATGCCCAGGGGCACGTCTCCGCGGCGATCCCCTATGTAATCTCCCAGGACATCGGTGACACTTCTAGATCAGGACATCGGTAACAGTTC
>NZ_JBQEDF010000087.1:0-7994 GCF_052107835.1 Corynebacterium sp. | reverse complement strand
GAACACGGATCACGCACCCCCGATAGGGGTGGGAGAGCCCCGGACCCATCCCCCCCCCCGGATCAGTAGTGGTGCGCACTGACGGGCTCGAACCGCCGACCTGCTGGGTGTAAACCAGCTGCTCTTCCAACTGAGCTAAATGCGCGCTGCAGCGCCCGTGGCCCGTCCTGCGGGCGGACCCGGGCAACTGGCGCGGAGTGAACTCTAGCGCTTCGTCCCGCTGGGTACCAGACACGCCCCCTGCCAGTCCCCGAGGCGGGTGGACTTGGTCTGAACCAGTCCGGCGACCTGGGCGGACTCGGCGATCTCGCCGGGCTCGACCGTTCCGGGGGTGCCGGCGGCCGGGGTGAGCAACCAGATCCGGCCTGTTTCGCCGAGGTTCCGGGTGGCGTCGACCAGGCCGTCGACCAGGTCACCGTCGTCGTGGCGCCACCACAGCAGAACCACGTCGACCATCTCGTCGGTCTCCTCGTCGAGGAGCGCCTCCCCGATCACTTCCTCGAGGGACTCACTGATGGCACTGTCCGCGTCCTCGTCCCAACCGAGCTCCTGCACGATCTGACCGTCCGCGACATCCATCAGGTTCGCCCAGTCCTGTCCTTCGTGCACTGCTGCGCCGGAGGCGTCTCCCACTTGCGGTTCCCTGACCTTTCTTCTGCTTATTTCTGTTCGCATTACATTTTTCACCCTGTTATAGGGTGATTTTCGGTGATCCACCGGACCGCTCCGGAAGCAGCCCGGCCGATTCCACCTGTTACCTGCTGACGCGCCTGGCGCGTCACCTGCGGATACAGGCACCGATCTCCTGTGAATAGTAGGGGAAGTACGTGATCATGGCTAGACAACCGGCGGAATCGATCGATTTCCACCGCAATTGTCAGCCCCGGACTTCCGTAGTATCGATCAATGACAGCGGTGTCCGCAGGCACATACAGACCACACAAAGGTACTGCGGCGCAGGCATTTCCATACCCAGGAGGATAGTCATGACGACCTCGTCATCCGGGCCGGCGCGGCCCAACAGCAACTTCAGCAAGATCCGTGACGGGGTGGCGTCCTACCTCAGGGACTCGGATCCGGACGAGACCCAGGAATGGATGGATTCCCTCGACGGACTTCTCGACGAGGCGGGCCCGGACCGTGCACGCTACCTCATGCTCAGGCTCCTCGAGCGTGCATCCGCCAAGCGCGTCCCGATGCCCCCGCTGCTGTCCACCGACTACGTCAACACCATCCCCACCACCATGGAGCCGGCGTTCCCCGGCGACGAGGCCATGGAGAAGCGCTACCGGCGCTGGATCCGCTGGAACGCCGCGGTGATGGTGCACCGCGCCCAGCGTCCGGAGATCGGTGTCGGCGGACACATCTCCACCTACGCGTCCGCCGCGGCCCTCTACGAGGTCGGTTTCAACCACTTCTTCCGCGGCAAGGACCACCCCGGTGGCGGTGACCACGTGTTCTTCCAGGGCCACGCCTCCCCCGGCATGTACGCCCGCGCCTTCCTGGAGGGCCGGCTCTCCGAGGAGGACATGGACGCCTTCCGCCAGGAGAAGTCCAAGCCCACCCATGGCATGCCCAGCTACCCGCACCCGCACGGCATGCCGGAGTTCTGGGAGTTCCCGACCGTCTCGATGGGCCTGGGGCCCATGAACGCCATCTACCAGGCGCGTTTCGACCGCTACCTGCACGACCGCGGCATCAAGGACACCTCGGACCAGCACACCTGGGCTTTCCTCGGTGACGGCGAGATGGACGAGCCGGAGTCCCGCGGACTGATCCAGCAGGCCGCCCTGTACAACCTCGACAACCTGACCTTCGTCATCAACTGCAACCTGCAGCGCCTCGATGGCCCGGTCCGCGGCAACACCAAGATCATCCAGGAACTGGAGAGCTTCTTCCGCGGTGCTGGCTGGAACGTCATCAAGGTCGTGTGGGCGCGCGAGTGGGACGACCTGCTCGCCAAGGACAAGGACGGCGCGCTGGTCGACATCATGAACAACACCGTCGACGGCGACTACCAGACCTTCAAGGCGAAGGACGGCGGCTACGTCCGCGAGTTCTTCTTCGAGCAGAACCCGGAGACCGCCAAGCTTGTCGAGGACATGACGGACGAGGAGATCTTCGCCCTGCGCCGCGGCGGCCACGACTACCGCAAGGTCTACGCCGCGTACCAGAAGGCCCTCGAGACCAAGGACCAGCCCACCGTCATCCTGGCGCACACCATCAAGGGGTACGGGCTGGGCCACAACTTCGAGGGACGCAACGCCACCCACCAGATGAAGAAGCTGGCGCTGGACGACCTCAAGCAGTTCCGCGACAAGCAGGACATCCCCGTCACCGACGAGGAGCTGGAGAAGGATCCCTACCTGCCTCCCTACTACAACCCCGGTCCGGACTCCCCCGAGGTCAAGTACATGCTGGAGCGCCGCAGGGACCTCGGCGGCCCGCTGCCCGAGCGCCGGCACAGCTTCACCCCGCTGGCCGTCCCCGAGGTCAGGAAGTCGATGCGCAGCGTCCTGAAGGGCTCCGGCTCCCAGGAGGTCGCCACGACCATGGCCCTGGTCCGTGCCCTGAAGGACCTGATGCGCGACCCGGAGATCAAGAAGCGGCTCGTCCCGATCATTCCCGACGAGGCACGCACCTTCGGCATGGACGCCTGGTTCCCGACGTTGAAGATCTACAACAACCACGGCCAGAACTACACCCCGGTCGATGCCGACCTGATGCTGTCCTACAAGGAGTCCACCGAGGGACAGATCCTGCACGAGGGCATCAACGAAGCCGGGTCCGTGGCGTCCTTCACCGCCGCCGGGACGTCCTACGCCACCCACGGCGAGCCGATGATCCCGCTGTACATCTTCTACGCCATGTTCGGTTTCCAGCGCACCGGTGACGGCATCTGGGCCGCCGCCGACCAGATGGCCCGTGGCTTCCTGATCGGTGCGACGGCCGGACGCACCACCCTGACCGGCGAGGGCCTGCAGCACATGGACGGGCACTCCCTGGTCCTGGCCGCGACCAACCCCGCCGTCGTTGCCTGGGACCCCGCCTTCTCCTATGAGATCGCCTACATCCTGCGCGACGGCATCCAGCGGATGTACGGCGAAGGCTCCGGGGAGAACTCCGACGGTGCCGGCGAGAACGTGATCTACTACCTCACCGCCTACAACGAGCCCGTCCACCAGCCCGCCGCCCCGGAGGACCTGGACGTCGAGGGCCTGCTGAAGGGGATCTACCTGTACTCCCCGGCCGACAAGCTGATCGGCACCGGAGAGAACTCCGCCGGTGATGCCGGGGCCGCCCCCGAATCCGAGCTGGAGGCCAACATCCTCGCCTCCGGCGTGGGTGTGACCGAGGCGATCCGTGCGAAGGAGATCCTGCGGGAGAAGTTCGACGTGAACGCCGCGCTGTACTCGGTGACCTCCTGGACCGAACTGGCCCGCGAGGGCGCCGCCCTGGCGAAGGAGGAGCTGCGCCACCCGGACGGTGTGATCCCGAAGCCCTACGTGACCCACCTGCTGGACGAGGCCACCGGCCCGTTCATCGGAGTCTCGGACTTCGCCACCGACCTGCCGGAGCAGATCCGGTCCTACGTCCCCGGCGAGTACACCACCCTGGGCACCGACGGCTTCGGCTTCTCCGACACCCGTGCCGCCGCCCGTCGGTTCTTCAACTCCGACGCCGAGTCGATCGTGGTCGCCGTCCTCTCCGCCCTGGCCCGCGCCCACCAGGTCTCCTGGAACGACGTGAAGGCCGCGGCCGAAGAGTTCGGCCTCACCGACCCGACCCAGGTCTAGGTCGGCGGGGCTCCGCGACCACGGATTGGTAGAGTGAAGCCCCGACAATCATGTACCGCACCGAGAAAGGCCGATGAGCGTGGAGATCTCCGAGGAAGCCCAGCAGAAGCTCGCCGGAAAGCTGGCCGACGACGCGGCTGCCGACCCCGCGACCTCCACCTCAGCACGGTCGGCGCGGGACGCCCGGAACCCCTCGGTCGACACGGCGACCCGCATCGCCGTGATCATCGAGGAGGCCACCGGGGTCGACGTCGAGGAGATCGACGTCGACAGCAACCTCACCGACGACCTCCACATCGACTCGGTCTCCCGGATCGACATCGCCATCCGCGTCGAGGACGCCTTCCACCTCCGCATCGAGGAGGAGGACATTGACGCCGCCCGGACCGTCAAGGACCTCGTGAGGTTCGTCGAGAGGCGCTCGCCCGACCACAGCGGGGCCGACGAGTAGTGGCACCGGCGGACGGGGTCCTCACCGAGATCGACGACTGGCCGGTCACCAACGCCTCGGCCGCGGTCGTCAGCGCCGACCCCGGCTCCGCCGCCACCACCGCACACCACGGTGACACCGGACGCCTGTTCCCCCTGGCCAGCGTGAGCAAACTGGTCACGTCCTACAGCGTGCTCATCGCCGTGGAGGAGGGCGCCTTCGACCTCGACGACACCGTCGCCGACATCGCCGCGGAGTACTCCACCGACGTGGACGGCCCGGGCGACGCCACCGTCCGGGACCTGCTGAGCCACGCCTCCGGGGTGGGCATGGTCGACCGTGGGAGGGAGCGCGCCTCCAGGACGCGGCGGATCTACTCCTCCGCCGGCTTCGAGATCCTCGCCGACCTGGTCTCCTCCACCGGCATCCCGTTCCCCGAGTACACCCGGGCCGCGGTGTGCGAACCCCTCGGCATCGACATCCACCTCAGTGGATCCGCCGGCCACGGCTTCGGCGCCACCGTGCACGACATGTCCACCCTCGCCGCGGAGTTCCTGAACCCCACGCTGGTCTCCGGGCAGCTGTGGGACGAGGCCCTGACGGCCCAGTTCCCCGACCTGGACGGCGTGGTCCCCGGCTACGGCCGCCAGCGTCCCTGCCCGTGGGGGCTGGGCGTCGAGCTCCACGGCGGGAAGTCACCGCACTGGCTCGGGTCGGACATGCCCGCCGACGTCGCCGGCCACTTCGGGCAGTCCGGCACCTTCCTGTGGTTCCACCGCCCCACCGGACGCGCCGCCGTCGCCCTGACCGACCGTCCCTTCGGCGACTGGGCCAAGGATCGCTGGGACGGCTTCAACCAGCGGCTGTGGGATTCCCTCGGCTAGCCACCGGTCAGGTGCCTGCCCCGGGCAGCCCCGGTGTCAACGTCCCCAGGCGGTCGCGCAGGGTCTCCCCCTCGTGCTGCCGGGCGAACACGCCCGAGTCCTCCAGTAACGGCAGCAGGTCATCGCGGATACGGTCCAGGCTGGTCCCGCCCAGCAGGATGAAGCCGTCGGAGGCTCCGGTGGTGATCCACTCGGTGATCTGCCGGGCCGCATCCTCCGCGGTGCCCACGATCTGGAAATGCCCGAAGGACGTGGCGTAGCGCACCAGGAACCGCCGCAGCGTGGGGTAGGTGCCGTCGCGCACCCAGTTACGGTAGATCAGGGCCCGGCTGACCCGGCGGTTGGCGGCATCGATCTCCTCGGGGGCGGGGAAACGGTCGAGCGGGATCTCGTCCTCGGGGCCGAGGCCCGACAGGTCAAGGCCCGGCACCTCGTAGGTGATCGCCCTGGTCGCACGCTCGAGTTCGATGTCGGTGAGAACACCGTAGTACGCATCCTCCGCCTCCTCGACGGTGTTGCCGAGATACAGGCGGAGCCCGGGCAGGACCTTGAGGTCACCGGGCTGTCGGCCGTGGGCCGTCACGGCGTTCTTCACCGCGGTGTAGTAGGTGCGGGCAGCCTCGATGTCGGGCGTGGCCACGAACACCACCTCGGCGGCGCGTCCCGCGAAGTCGATGCCCCGCTCGGACGCACCGGCCTGCGCGATCACGGGGAAGCGCTGCGGACCGGGCTCCAGGTCGAGCGCCTCGGCGACGGCGAAGTTGGTCCCGCGGTGCTCGGGGTCGACCACCCGGGACGTGTCGGTGAACACCTCGGTGTCCAGGTCACGGACCACCGCGCCCGGCCGCCACGAGTTCCACAGCTTCTTGGTGACCTCGAGGTACTCCTCGGCCCGGTCGTACCTCTGCGCCGGTTCAGGGATCTCGTCGTAGCCGAAATTCCGCTCGCCGTTGAAGGACGTCACCACGTTCCACCCCGCCCTGCCCCCGGAGAGCCAGTCGAGGGAGGTGAACTGCCGGGCGACGTTGTACGGCTCGGTGAACTGGGTGGAGGCGGTGATGACCAGGCCGATGCTGGACGTCGCGGCCGCGAGGTGCGCCGCCGCGGTGAGCGGCTCGAACCGGCGGGTGCTGCGGTAGGCGATGTGCGACCTGTTGAGACCGAGGAAGTCGGCGATGAAGATGGCGTCGAAGCCTAGTTCCTCGAACTCGCGGGCCAGGGCCGGGGTCTCCCCCGCCCGGAGCTCGGGCGACCCACCGTCCTTCCAGCTCGGCAGACGGTCGGTGAACGCGAAGTCCCCCGACACGAAGAACACGCCGGTTGTGCGTGCCATACGCGCCCCGCTTCCTCTCGGTCCAGACTGTGCTTTCCGTGGTTTCCCTGCCGGACGGTACTGCCGCCGTGCAGCCGCGGCAACACATCCGTTCACGGGAAATGCCGGACGGGGACGGTCAGATCCAGTAGCCCGGCGCAGCCTCTGAGGTGGTCAGGGCGACGTGCTCCGGGGTGAGTTCGTCGATGCTGTTGACCCCGATCAGCCGCATCGTCCGGCGCATCTGCTCCTCCATCAGGTCGAGCATGCGTGCCACGCCACGCTGACCGCCCGCCATAAGGGCGTACATGTAGGCACGTCCGACGAGCGCGTAGTCCGCGCCCAGGGCAACCGCGGCAACCACGTCCGCACCGTCCATGATGCCGGTGTCGATGCCCACGGACACGTCCGGACCGATCTCCTCGCGGACCTCCGGCAGCAGGTGCAGCGGCACGGGCGCGCGGTCGAGCTGGCGTCCGCCGTGGTTGGACAGGATGATCCCGTCCACGCCGTGCTCCAGCACGCGCTTGCTGTCCGGCACGTTCTGCAGCCCCTTGCAGATCAGGTTCCCGGGCCACAACTCGCGCAGCCAGTCCAGGTCCTCGAAGGTCAGCGCCGGATCGAACATGCGGTTCACCAGGTCGGCGACTGTACCGGAGCTGCGCGACAGCGAAGCGAAGGACAGCTGCTCGGTGGTCAGGAAGTTGAACCACCAGCCGGGCCGGTAGGACGCGTCGAGCACCGTCTTCCACGTCAGTTGCGGCGGAATGGAGAAACCGTTGCGGGTGTCGCGCAGCCGCGCCCCGGCGATGGCGGTGTCCACGGTGACGACCAGGTTCCTGTAGCCCGCCTCCCAGGCGCGCTCCACGAGGTCCTTGGAGGCGTCCCGGTCCTTCCAGAGGTACAGCTGGAACCAGTTGTCGCCGTCCGGGGCATGCTCGGCGACATCCTCGAGTGAGGCGGTGCCCATGGTCGACAGGCAGAACGGGACGCCCTTGTCCGCGGCCGCGGCGGAACCGGCGTACTCCCCCTCGGTCTGCATCATGCGGGTGAAACCGGTCGGGGCGATGCCGACCGGCATGGAGCTGCGGTGTCCGAGGATGTCGGTGGACAGGTCGGCGTTCGTCACGTCGCGCAGGACGCCCGGGGTGAACTCCAGGTCGCGGTAGGCCAGGCGGGCGCGGTTCAGGGACACCTCGTTCTCCGCGGCGCCGTCAACGTAGTCGAATGGTGCCTTTGGGGTGCGCCGCTTCGCGATCTGCCGCAGTTCCCACACATTGGTGGCCTTCGACAGGCGGCGCCCGGTGACGTCCAGCGTGGGGGTCTCGAAGTGCATGAGCTCTTTGAGCTCCTTCACCGGCGGGAAGCGGCGCTTCAGCGCTGCCGGGGTCGGGCGGTCTGTGTAGCTGTTCTTGCTGGGGTCGGACACGGTGTGCTCCTGGTCGACAATGCTGCTCCCTGTAAAACTACGCCGGGGTGTCGGCTCCCCCTGGAACCGGCCTGCCCCGCCCGCCCCTGTGGGTTAATGGTCAGAATGCGTGTCCGGGTTCGGCACTACACAGCAGGCCACC
>NZ_JBQEDF010000086.1:0-8147 GCF_052107835.1 Corynebacterium sp. | reverse complement strand
TGTTACCGATGTCCTGATCTAGAAGTGTCACCGATGTCCTGGGAGATTACATACGCATTCCCGGCCCTTCCCGTGCCTGCACAAGCGTTGATTCCAATGAAGAGCAGGATCCACACCTATCCTTGAGCGCATGGTCAACCCTGCCCTCGTCGAAGCCCGCCTGGTCGCCCAGGGGCTGGTCAATCCCACCGCCGATTCGCCGCACCAGGTCCTGTCCACGATGGGCCCGATGCAGGGGCAGGACCTCACCGGGGTGATGAGCTCCATTGCACTGCGGGTTTCTGGCGGCAGCTACGACGAGGTCACCGAGGCGTTCAATGACGGGCACCTCGTCCGCGGCTACCCCATGCGCTCCACCGTCTTCGCGATGGCCGCCGGGGACGCCCGCTGGATCACCGAACTGTGCGCGGGCCAGCAGCGCAGGGAATCCGGACGGCGTATGGAGCAGTTGGGGCTCACCGCGTCCGACGTGAACACCGCCCACGACCTGCTTGCCGAGCACCCCACCGGCATGAGCCGGAAGGAGGCCGGCGAGCTGTGGGTGCGCCACGAGCTTCCGGACGACAACGGCTTCCGCTACCTGATGATCCGCGACATGATGCTGCACGGCACCGCGGTCTACGGCCCGTTCCGCGGCGCCGACCAGCTGATTGTTGCCGCCGAGGGCTGGTTACCGGACGGGGACCTGGAGAGCAGGTTCAACGGGGACCGCACCGCCGCCACCGCGGAACTGCTGCGCCGCTACCTGCACGGTCACGGTCCGGCGGACCTGCGGGACTTCGCGTGGTGGACGAAGCTGCCGCAGAAGCTCATCAAGGATGCCGCCGGTGACATCACCGACGTGGAGGAACGGGACGGACGCCTTCACCGTCCTGGACTGCCCGACGAGATCGCCGCGCTCAAGAAGAAGGCGCACGGGACGTTCCTGCTGCCCGCCTTCGACGAGATCGTGCTGGGTTACCGCGACCGCCTGGCGTTCATGACCGACGACCACCACGAGCAGGTCGCGCCCGGTAACCGCGGGGTGTTCCGCAAAACGGTGGTGCGCGGCGGGAAGCTCATCGCGACGTGGACCGCACCGAAGTCGGGACCGAAGAAACCCACCCGCGTCACGCCGGAACCGTTCCGGCCACTGAGTGCAGCGGCCGAGAAAGACATCACGAGGGCGTTCCGGCGCTTCCCCCTCCAGCGTTGACAACGAGCCCGCTGATGAAGTTGTCCACGAGCCACCCGGCCTGTCCGGGTGCGAAGTAGTCGGCGCGTTCCGGGATCGGGCGGGAGATCATCGCGACTCCCAGGTGGAAGCGCCACGGCGACAGGTCGGCGGAGACGAATCCCGCCTCGGAGGCTAGCCGCAGGATCGAGCTGTAGCCGTCGGTGAGGTCCCGGCGCAGGTGCTCGGTGTTCGTCCACACCGGCCCGTCCATCTCCGTCACGGCGATGGTCCTTTCGGCGACCGCTGCGAGTCCCAGACCGGCGAGTTCGTGGACGAACGAGCTCCACGTCGCGAAGCTGCCGTCCCAGTCGTCCCGGAAGCGTTCGACAATCGCGAGGACGCGTTCCAGCATGTCCTCGACCAACCCGATGATCAGGTCGTCGCGGGTGGGGAAATGCCTGTACAACGTAGCGATCCCCACCCCTGCCTCAGCGGCGACGGTGCGCATGGACACCTCGGGGCCCTGGTTGGCGAACAGTGTCCAGGCGGCGTCCAGGAGGGCGCGTCGTTTCGCGCGTGCGTCCGATCGCATCGTCCTGCCTCCTCGTCCCGGCCTGTTCCGTCCGGTTCCAGCCTGTTCCGTGGATGATCCTACCCGGGGGCTTGCCACCGAATAAGTGGAACACTATGATCCGTTTTATGACTACGGCAACCCCCGAAGACACCGCCGCGACCGAATCCACCGAACCCACCGACCCGAAGCTGTGGGGCAAGCTCGGCGGGATCATCGTCGGCCTCGTCGGCATCCTCACCCTGATGCTGCTGGCGTTCCTGACCCCGCAGTACAACTCCGGACCGTCCGACCTGCCGCTCGCCGTCGCCGGGCCCGCACCCGCCGTGGAACAGGTCACCGGCGCCCTGGACCAGCAGCAACCCGGCGCGTTCGACGTCGCCACGCACGACTCCCCCGATGCCGCGCGCGATGCCGTGGCCAACCGCGACGCCATCGGTGCGATCGCCGTCGGACCGGACGGCGCCACCGTCTACACGGCGACGGCCGCTGGCCAGCCCTACGCGCAACTGCTCACCGGCATCGCGTCCGGACTGGAGGCGCAGGGGCAGGACGTCACGGTCGAGGAGGTCGCCCCCACCACCGAGGACGACCCGAATGCCGCGGGCCTGAGCGTCCTCGCCCTGCCGCTCGCGTTCGGCGGGATCATCTCCGCGGTGCTGCTGTCGCTGACGATGAAGAAGCACTACGGCATGCGGATCCTCGGCGTGCTCGTGTTCGCCGGGCTGGCCGGCCTGGCGATCGGGGCAATCCTGCAGTACGGCTTCGGCACCTTCGACGGGCACTACTGGGCGCTGTCCGGCATCCTGGGCCTGGGCATCGCCGGGACGTCGATGGTCGTGATGGGGCTCCACGCGCTGCTGGGGATGCCGGGGATCGGTCTCGGCGCCCTGTTCACGATCCTGATCTCGAACCCGTTGTCCGGCATCGCGACCGGCTGGCAGTGGCTGCCGTCCCCGTGGGGCGCGATCGGACAGTTCCTGCCCATCGGTGCAGCGGGCGACGCGACCCGCTCCATCGCCTTCTTCGACGGTGCCGCGATCGCCCAGCCAGTGTGGGTGCTACTCGCCTGGGTCGCTGCGGGACTGGTGCTGGTCGGGGTCGCCGCAGCGAGGGACCGGAGGGGAGCACGGGCCTGAGGCCAGCTCATTCCCAGACAACGCCCTTGTTCCGGCACAGGCAGAACGGGTGACCCACCGGGTCGGTGAAGACTTCCCAGCCGTAGCCGTCATCATGGACGTAGCTCTTCTGCAGGGTGGCGCCGAGCGCCACGATCCGCTCACGTTCCGGCCCGAACTCGTCGACCTCGAAGTCCAGGTGGAACTGCTTCGGCGTCTCACTTCCGGGCCACGTCGGCGGGACGTAGTCATCGACCCGCTGGAAGGCCAGCGCGATGCCCCCGAGGCTGATGCTCGCCCAGAAGTCGTCGCTGCGTTCCTCGACATCCGTCCCGATCACCGCGGCATAGAACGCCGCCAACGCCATCGGGTCGGGGCAGTCGAGGATGGTGTCGGTGTACTTGATCACTCGTCCTCGGTCCCTGTGAGGCACATCGTGTCGGTCACGTTCTCGTACACGCCCAGGCCGGTGGTGGTCAGGTAGGACGCGGCGTTCGGGAAGTTCGGGACGCTGGTGTAGCTCCGGCCGTTGACCGGGTTCGGTGTGGACGGCACGGTCGCCCCCCAGACCTCACCGATGATCAGTGAGGTCAGCGCCTCGACGATGTAGGCGTAGTCCACCGAGTTCCCGATGGTCAGGTCCGCCACCGCGGTGGAGCGCGTCATGTCCCCGGTGATCGCGCCGGCCGCGAAGTTCAGCAGCGGATTTTCCACCAGTGCCAGGACCGGGTTGATCTCCTCGGCGTCGCGCGGGATGAAGTTGTCGGTGATCCTGGCGTTCGCGGCATTGGCCTGCAGGCGGGCGACCTCCGCGTCGAAGGCACCCTCCTGGCCGGCGGGAACCTGGGGGCGCACACCGTCGGCGGCCCGGTCGATGGCCTGGCTGATGTTCTCCTGCGACGCCGGGGTGCAGTTCTCCCCGAGTTCCATGGCGGCGGCTTTGCCGCGCTCGGCGGGCTGGACGGGCACGACGGGGTTGGCGCCACCGGACAGGCGCTCCTCGTCGGACGGCGCGTCCTCGCCTTTCCAGCAGGTGTTCGCGAGCTGGTTCTGTGCCACGTCCGCCAGCGCCCGGATGCCCTGCGCACCGTACTGCAACGGCAGTTTCGCCAAGCCGCCGATGGTGGCGTAGCTGCCGATCAGCGGCAGGGTGGCGACACCCTCGAGACCGGGGACCGGTCCGATGGCGGGCACGGACTGCGCGACGGTCTCCAGCGGGACGGTGAACGTGTAGAGGCCCAGGACGATGGTCTCGGTGACCTCACCGAGGGTCAGGTCCTCGACGGCCACGCGGGCACTGGCGTCCCCGTTGCGGATCTTGTCCAGGCGGGACACCGCGAAGTTCGCGTAGGGGTCGGCATTCTCCTCGGCGGTCTCGTTGATGGCGCTGGCCTGCCGCGATACGTCGACGTAGGCGACGTCAGTGTTCACGATCGCGCCGCGCATGGCGTCGGCATTGGTGTCGAACTGGCCCTTGAGCTCTGCGGGGATGTCCCCGGCCAGTTCGTCGACGATCCGGTCGTAGGCGTCGATGAAGGCGATGGTGTCGGAGGGGGTGCAGGCGGTCTGCCCGTCCGGTGCGGTATCGTCCTGCGCCCCGGCGGCGGGGATGGCGTGGGTGGAGAGGGTCACGGCGGAGGCGGTGCACAGCAGCATGGCGGTGAACCGGGATGTGCCGGTTTTCTTGAACGTCATGGGGGGATCATAGGGTGACCTTGGTGGGGTCGGCAACCGCTGGAGCGCGGATGGGAGCCGCTGTGCGCTGGGAGAATATCCCCCGGGGTGTCGCCGTTGCGGGTAGTTCCGCAGTGTCCTGCGGCGGTTCCGCGTCGCCCGCCCAGGGGTGGTTTCCACCGCCGATTCCACCCTGACGCGGGCGACTCAGGCAGCGGCCGGGAGATCCCGCTTACGGTAGAAGGTCGTAACGTACTCCCCCGGGAGTTGCTGGATTTCACTGACCGGACGTTCCGCAGTTTCGACGTGCGGACCGGGACATGGGAGGCCGAGGCAGGCAAGTACCAGCTACTGGTGAGGCACGATAGTCTTGATCTACCATTGTTGAAATTTATGACGATAGGAGATGTGACGACAATACTTGATCCTGTGGCCAGCGATGATGCGGCTTCGAGGGAGGTGCCGCCTTTCACGGAGAACACTCCGGTGGATCAGGCGTGTACTCCCCGAGCCGGTTGGTTCGACTCTTGTGCGGCAGGGGCTGAAGCGGTCCCGGCTCCTCTGCCCGTGGCCTACGGACTGATGGACGGGGCGGCGGTTCAGTCTCCCACGGCTGCAATGCGTTGAATGAACTCGTTGGTCCGAGCTACTGCGTCGTCGACCGTGGGTAGTACACCGAGCCCGTCGGCAGCTTCGGCATAGAGAGCATCCCAATGTTTCCCGGCTTCGAGGGTTGGCGGCCAGTGTTGCTGACGCCGGTACTCGAAGAGTCGAGCACACGTCGCGGCCACCTGATTGAGATCGAGATCCTCACCTCTGACTAGGAGCTGGAGGTCGACAAGGTCATGCGCTCTCTCGCCTCCCTGTTCCGTGGCGGCATGGAGCTTCTGCGCGATCTGATGATCGGAGCGCATGATTGCCACAGGCTTGGGCGTCTCCCGCCCGTAGCGCAACGCCATCGCACTGCCGCCTTTGATCGTCCCTTCGGGAAGCATCTGTCCGGTCACCACCAGCGCCATCGCAATACGACGCCGCTGAGCCAATCCGTCATCACCCTCCACGTTACGAATACGCTGCTCCAGCGAGCGCACAGTCGTAGGCATGCCCGAGTAGCTCACGTCTGAAGTCCCTTCTGGACCCGTTGCCACTCCGTTGTGGTCAATAGCCCCTCACCGCGTGCCTGTTCGGCCGCGTTCAGGAGTCGCTCAGTTTCGATACGGCTCCGGCACTCAAGAATTGCGTCAGCCACCGGTTGTGCCGCCAACCCCTCGTAGAGGGTTGTGCGCGCCTTACCTCTTGCCCGGGTCAGTTCGATGAATGCCGGCAGTTTCGAACGGGTGCGTCGAGGTACGGCCACCTTGACGCGGCGAGGGTTAACCACGGCGAGATCGAATAGCGCCAGCACCGACTCCCCGTACAGGTATGCGCCCTCCCCCATCCTTAGGAGCGCCTCCGCGAACTGATCGAAGGGCGTTGGGGGAATGTCGGGGACGCGGTAGAGCCCGTAACCAATGTTTTCCAATCCACCGCGCGCGGCCAATTTTGGTAGCTCGACTGCTGGAACTCCAGCCGCTTCAGCTTCACCCGTTGTCACGTACCCGTAGTGATCGAGCGCGATCTCTCGCACGATGTCCCTGTACTTCGCCGTTGCGGCCATGTCACAACTATACCGAAAACGGTAGTGTTGTGACACAATCTCATGGAGAACTACATCCAGCTGCGCCCAATTTCCTCAGGCGGGCAGCTGCCCGTACTCCTCGTTGCTGACGGGCTCGAGCCACTCATTGCTCACGTCATCGCCGGGTGTGGTGAATGCCAGGTGGGAGAACCAGGAATCCGCCTTCGCCCCGTGCCAGTGCTTCACGCCGGCCGGGACCCTGATCGCCGTTCCCGGTTCCATGCTGACGGCGGCCTGCCCCTCAGCCTGGTACCAGCCGCTGCCCGCCGTGCAGAGCAGGATCTGGTCGCCACCGCCCCCGGCTCCGTGGTGGATGTGCCAGTTGTTCCGGCAGGTGGGCTCGAAGGTGACGTTGTTGACGGGGGCGCTGCCGCCGGTCAGCGGGGCGAGGTAGCTCTGGCCCACGAAGTACTCAGCGAGGGCGTCGTTCTTCTCCCCGGTCGGAAAATCCTGTTGGAAGTCGTTGGAGGTCATGTCTTCCACGGTAGGCCCGTCACGCAGCAGGTGGGGTGCACTGTCGGTACCTGCCTGGAGGGTCCGTCGTCCTACAGCTCGGCGTCGACCACGGGAGGAAGGAGCGCCAGTACATTGATCACGAGCGAGAATCCCACGAACCCCAGCACCGACCGCGTGCGGACACCAGCGATGGCGAGCAGCGCGGAGGCACCGCAGTACAGGCCGATCTTCACCGAATAGCGGACCGCTGTCAGCTCGAATGTGGCTTCCGGTGCCGCGAACAGGCCCCACACCACGCAGGCCGCCACTACGGCGCTTATTGCCGCGACCCAGCCCAAAGCACCACGTCCCGCCAACCGCCATGCCGCATAGCCGATGGCGGCCATCAGGATCACCTCGCTGGCGAACAACAGCAGACTAACGGTCCAAATGTAGACAGTGCTCATGTCCCCGTCTCCCTGCCTCGGAACCCCCGGACCCATCTGGCGTCCCCGCTGTCGCGTTGACAATGGTCAGGCAGACACCCATGTGCAGGTCTCATGACGGAACCTCATTTAGTGATCGGTGCTCTCTATTATCTGAGCCTACACGAGACCACAACGACGACACGCAAACGTGCAGGACAGCATGTTCCCCTCCGAAGGGGAGAAGAATGCCGCCCCGGTTCCCACCCACCCCCACACTCCGGGATCATCCCCGCAGGTCCAGCGAGCGGTCGCCCCTGGGGCCTACTCCGTCGCCGCCGGCGAGAGCTCCACGATCTGGAACACGGTGCCCGGACGCTTGGACTGCAGGGTCTCGATGGCGAACTCCGCCTCCCTGTGGGTCTGCTGCGGGCACTCGAACACCCATCCGTTCCCCGTGGCCTCATTCATCAGGACGCCGAACTGGTCGTGGTGTCCCTCCGCCCCCGACACGGAGACCGTCTCCCCCGTCTCCGGGTCAACATAGGTGTACGCGGTTCCAAAATCATTTGCCATTGCTTTCCAACCTCAGTGGTAGATGGTGTTTGTCCCCGACCATGTTACGGGAGACAGCACCCTCTTCGCGGCGGTTTCACCTGCGCATCCCCGTAAATCTGCCTCCGAGGTAACTGTCATTCACCTCAAGATAGCCCCAATCACTCCGGGAGCGCGCCCTCGATGGCGGCGATGACTTCCGGCGCGTCCGGCGTGGTCCGTGGGCTGAAGCGGTACACGTTCCCGTCCGGGCCCACCACGAATTTCTCGAAGTTCCAGGTGATACGGCCGTTCTTGCCGTTCTCCTCCTTCGGGAACTCGGTGAGCTGCTGGTAGATGGGGTCGGCGTTCTTGCCGTTGACCCGGACGCGCTGGGACATCGGGAAGGTCACGCCCCAGGTGGTGGAGCAGTATTCCTCGATCTTCTCTTCGCTGCCCAGTTCCTGCATGAACTGGTTGGAGGGGAAACCCAGGACCGTGAAGCCGCGTCCCCCGTAGGTCTTCTGCAGTTCTTCGAGCTGCGCGTACTGGGGGG
>NZ_JBQEDF010000085.1:0-8281 GCF_052107835.1 Corynebacterium sp. | reverse complement strand
GTTACCGATGTCCTGATCTAGAAGTGTCACCGATGTCCTGGGAGATTACACACGCAATGAGCCGCTACGCGTGCCTGGGGGCATGCTGATTTCTCTCGATGGTCCGCTCGTTGCCCCTCACCGGCAAGAAGCGGTAGGACGCGGCTAGCGTCACGCCCGCGCCAGGCGCCACACCGAAGTGACCTCGCGTGACCGCGCAACATGCAGGGGATCGTCGGCGTCCCGGATCTTCGGGTGCCGGGGCGCGGTGTCCTCACGACCGACGACCCGCAGACCACCGTCGGCGATCCACCCCTCCAGGTCCGCCCGGGAACGCAGCCCCAGGTGCTCGGCCAGGTCGGAGAGAACCAGCCAGCCTTCGCCCTTCTCATTGAGGTGGTCGGCGAGTTCGGCGAGAAAGCGGCGCAGCGCATCGGAGTCCGCGTCGTAGACCCCCAACTCCAGCTCGGAGGTGGGCGTCCCCGGCAGCCAGGGTGGGTTGAAGACCACGACGTCCGCTGGTGCGTCCTGCGGCCACAGGTCCGCCGCCACCACGTCCACCTGCCCCGCGCAGCCCAACCGCTCCAGGTTCGAGCGTGCACACACCACCGCCCGCTCGCTCACATCCGTGGCGGTGACATGTCCGGCACCCCGTTTCACCAGAACGGCAGCCAGAACACCGGTCCCCGTCCCGATCTCCAGCACGCGCGCCCCGTCCGGCAGGTGGTCCGCAGCAACCCGGTCGACGAGACCCACGTACTCACTGCGCGTCGGCGAGAACACCCCGTAGTCCGGGTACACCGTGTCCCCGAGTTCCTCGATGGCCACACCCCTGAGGTGCCACTGCCAGGCGCCGAGCACCCCCTGCAGCTCGGTCAGCGGCACCCGGCGCGGCTGGTCCTCACCCGAAGACCCATCCGCCGGCGATTCCCACGGCCCGTAGGCGTGCCTGCAGGCCTCGGCCACGTCCGGAGCCCGACGCAGGCCAAGGACGTAATCCGGGCCCAGTTCCACCAGGAGGTTACTCAGGACCTCCGCCCGCTCGGCGCGTTCCGCCCGCTGGCGCAGGAACAGCTCCGCGGCGGTCGGTGACACGGAGCCGGCCCGCTTCACCCGCCTCGCCTGCTGTTTCGCCAGCCGACGGTCCACCGCCTTCAGCAGCTGACGTCCGTTGTGGAAGTCCCCGCGCCACACCACCGGCGTCCCCTTACGCAGCAGCGCGAAAGCCTTGTCTGCGGTTGTCGAATCATCGGCGGTCACGGTGTCCGCGCCGGCGCGAGTGTTGTCCATGCCGCTCATTGTCGCACGTTCCGGGTGGGCCCCCTTCCGGGTAGTCGGCCGACCCGCACTATCTACCCTGGGGGCATGAAGTACTCCCTCGTCGAACTCGCCCCCGTGGCCGACGGCGCCACCAAGCACGACGCCCTGCAGACCGCCCTCGCCTCCGCCCCCGAGGCGGAGAAGCTGGGCTACCACCGGATCTGGTACGCCGAGCACCACAACACCGCCGCCTTCGCCGCCCAGGATCCGGCCACTCTGATAGCCCTGGCGGCCAACGCCACCGGGAGCATCCGCGTCGGGTCCGGGGCGGTGCTGCTGAACCACTACAGCCCGTTCAGCGTCGCCGAACGGTTCCTGCAGCTCGAAGCACTGTTCCCGGGGAGAATCGACCTGGGACTGGGACGCGCCACCGCGGGCCAGGTCGTGGATGCCGCCCTGCAGCGCGACCGGAGTTCACGACGGCAGGACGACTACGCCAGCCAGGTCCAGGAGATCCTGGCCTACTACTACGACGCCTTCGCCGCGGACCACCCCTTCGTCTCCATCGAGATGACCGGCGCCATCCCCACACGTCCGGAAGTGTGGGTGCTGGGCTCCTCGGGCAGCAGCGCCGGATTCGCCGGGCAGCTCGGCCTGGGCTACGTCTTCGCCGGCTTCATCAACCCGCGCACCGCATTGCCGGCGCTGGACGCGCACAAGGAGAAGTTCGATGTCACCCCGTACGGGCCGGACCGCCGCGAGGCCATCCTGGCACTCAACATGGTCGGGGCGGACACCGAGGAGGAGGCCAAACGACTGACCTGGCCCGCGCGGATGATGTTCCAGCGCCTGAAGTCCGGGATGGACCCGCACGTGCCGACGCTCGCCGAGG
This sequence comes from Corynebacterium sp., assembly GCF_052107835.1. Classification (GTDB taxonomy): domain Bacteria; phylum Actinomycetota; class Actinomycetes; order Mycobacteriales; family Mycobacteriaceae; genus Corynebacterium. Next base: position 6,150 of record NZ_JBQEDF010000085.1, on the reverse strand, counting down.
CGGAGTCGCAACTGCCCCTGACCGGCAAGATGCTGAGCAGCACCTTCGACGGGACGACGATTCCGGAGCAGCTCGCGGGGACCGCCGAGTCACTGCGCCAGCAGCTCCAGGACATCGTGGACAGGACCGGGGCCACGGAGATCATGGTGCAGGACATGCTCGTGGACCACGACGAGCGCAGCCGCTCCCGGGAGATCATCGCGGAGGCCGTTGCGGGGGTCAACGCGACGGCGTAGGCACCGCGGGCAACGGACCTACCCCCGGACAGGCGGCGCAATCGACCAGTGTCACCGAATAGTAACGAAGTTTCTCCCGGGACAGTTCTACCCCTTAGACTGCGTCAGAGACGTTTCTTGAGAGGATTCCAGCCGTGACTTCACCCCGGGCAACACCCCACCGCGCGACTTCGCACCGCGCCCAGCCCCGCCGCACCCGCGGCAGCACACTCGCGCGCGGGGTCTTTTCCCTGCTCAGCGCAGTTGCTGTCGGCCTCGGCATCACCGTCGCCGCCCAGCCGGCCGCCGCCGCCCCGAACGGCAACGTGGTCGTCGTCGGTGACTCCTACGCCGCGAACCCGGACCAGTACTACAACACCTTCCGGGACATCGAGGGCTTCGTCCCCGACAACTACCCGCGTCAGAGCGGTTGCCTGCAGGCCCCGAACTCCTGGCCGAAGCAGATGCAGAAGCGCCACAACATCCCGGTCAATGACTGGTCCTGCTCCGGGCTGACCTCGAAGCGCGCCATCGCCCGCATCGAGGCCGCCCACCGCGCCGGTGACATCCACGCCGGCACCCGCAGCGTGGTCCTGAACTGGGGCATGAACAACTACGGACCGAACGGCTCCGACAACGGCGCGGACATCCTCAACCCCGCCGACGTGCGCAACCGCTATCTCGCGGACACCCGCGCAGCGGTCGCCAAGGTGAAGACGTACGCCCCGCAGGCGAAGATCGTGTTCGCCGGGCAGCACTCGATCACGTCCAACGGCACCTTCTGCTTCGTCAACGTCGTGCCGAACCTGCCGGCCGGACTGCCGATCCCCGTGCTCGCGGACGTGGAGCGCTGGGTCCGCGGCATCCAGATCGAGGCCGCCAACCAGGCCCGTGCACCCTTCGTGGACTTCAAGGCCGAGACCGCCGGGAACGCCACCTGCGCCCCGGACAACCAGCGGCACATCTCCGGGATCATCGACACCACGACCCCGAACTACAACATGATCATCCACCCCAACCTGAAGGGGTCGAACTTCATGGCGGACCGGATGTCCCGCGCAGTGTAGAACCACGCGGAAAGGCCAGTGCCCAGGTCACCACACACGGTGGAGGTGACCTGGGCACTGGCCTTTCTACGGTGCCGGGACGTCCGGACTCAGTAGTTCGCGGGCGGGTCGCTGGCGGGGAAGGACTCCTCCTCCCATTCGTCCACCTTCTGCTCGTCATCCTCCGGACCCTGCTGCGGCTTCTCCGGGTCGGGGTCCTTGTGGTGCTTGCCGGTGTCGTCGTTGTCGATCATCGTGGGTGTCACCTCACTTGTGGATCAATGTATGTGCACGCCCCAGGGTACGCGTCTGGCCCGCAACCGTGATCCGCCGCTGATCAGCGGGCAGGGTGGACACGTCTCCCATATACGTTTTACGGTGAAACCATGGAGATCGTCCTACTGTCCTTCGCAGTGTGGTTCGGTTTGATGGTATCCGCACTGGTCAGCGTTGCGAAGCACCCACGTCTCAACGGCGGTGGCAAAGCGGTGTGGGTGCTTCTGGTCATCGCGCTCCCCGTCATCGCACCGGTCGTCTGGTTCCTCTGGGGACGCAAGGGCTCCCTCGACCAGCCCTGACACCTACGCACCCAGGCGCCCGCGCAGCGTCGAACCCCCGGAGTCCCCGTAGGACGTCCGGAACAGGCCACGCGCCTGCAACTCCGGCACCACCAATTCAACGAAGTCCTCGATCCCGCCGGGCAACGTGGGCGGCATCAGGTTGAATCCGTCCGCCCCACCGCCATCGACCCAGCGTTCCATCTCGTCGGCGATCTGCCCGGGCGTCCCCACGAATGTCGCGTGGCCACCACCGGCGGCGAGGTACCCCAGCAGCTCACTCACGGTGGGCCGCCCGCCTTCCCCGGACGCGGTATCGAGGATCCGCAGAATTGTGCCGTAGCGCCCCGCCGGACCGGTGAACTCGCTCAACGGCGGCAGGTCGGGCACCGGTGCATCCAGCTCCCACGCCGAGGTGTCCTGCCCGACGAAGAACGACAGCTGGCGCAGAGAATCCTCCACCGGCAGCAGGTCATTGAGCGCCCGCTGCTTCGCCCGCGCTTCCTCCGCGGTACGTCCGACGAAGGTGACCAGACCGGGCATCACCACGGGCATGGCGTCGGCCCTGCGTCCGGCCGCCACAGCGCGGTGCAGAATGTCCGAGCGGTACTCGCGCGCGGACTCCAGGTCCCACGCCACCGCGTAGATCCCCTCGGCGTAGCGCGCGGCCAGGTCACGACCGGGTTCGGACGCCCCGGCCTGGAACAGCACCGGGCGGCCCTGCGGGGTGGACGGGATGTTCAGCGGCCCGTCCACGTCGAAGAAGCGCCCGTGGTGGTTGACCGCCGTGGCCTCCGACGCCGGGGATCCCGCCGGCCACGAGTCCCACAATGCGTTCACGGCGTCGATGAACTCCGCGGCCCGCGCGTAGCGCTCGGCATGGTCGGGCAGGGCGTCCATCCCGTGGTTGCGGGCCTCGGCGTCCGTCATGGAGGTGACCACGTTGATCCCGGCGCGACCACCGGAGATGTGGTCCAGGCTGGCGGAGAACCGGGCGGCGTGGAAGGGCGTCCAGAACGTCGAGGAGATGGTGGTGACCAGGCCGATATGCGACGTCGCACGGGCCATGGCGGTCAGGGCGGTCACCGGCTCCAGGAACCACCCCGGCCCGGCGACGGGGCTCAGCGACTGTCCGTCCGCCAGGAACACCGCGTCCAGCAGGCCCTTCTCCGCGGTCTGCGCCAGTGACTCCCAGTAGGTGATGTCGCCGAGCCGGTCGGCGGCGGAACCGTGCGCCCGCCAGGCCGCGGAATGGTGGCCGCACCCGTGGGCGAAGAGATTGAGGTGCATCAGTTCTTCACTCAGTTCTTCACCAGGCCGCCGTCGACGACCAGGTTCTGGCCGGTCACGGCGCGGGCCCACGGGGAGGCGAAGAACAGGACCGCGTCGGCGAACTGCTCCGGGGTGGTGACCTCGCGCAGGGGTGTGCCCGCGGCGATGCCGTCGAAGACCTCCTCCGGGGTTGCCGCCGAAGCGTCAGTGGTGCGCAGCAGCCCGCCGGAGACCATGTTCACGTTCACCCCGGTCGGGCCCAGATCATCGGCGAACGTCCTGGTCAGTGACAGCAGCGCGGCCTTCGCGGCGGTGTAGTCGTGGTAGGGCACCACGGGGTTCTGGAACAGGTTGGTGCCGATGTTCACCACCCGTCCCGAACCGGCGGTCCCGAAGCCGGGGAGCGCGGCCTGGATCACGTTCACCGCGCCGCGGATCGCCCCGTCGAACTGGGCGGAGAAGCGGTCGTAGCCGATGTCGGCGGCTTTGGGGCGTGCGTCGCCGTTGAAGGAGAAGTCGACGAGGGCATTGTTCACCACGGTGGTGACGGGCCCCAGTTCCGCGGCGGCACGGCTGAACAGGCGCTCGACCTGCTCCCGGTCGCGGACATCGGCCTGTACGGCGATCGCCCGGCCCGGATGGTCGGTCACCAGGGTCTCCGCGGCGTCCCTGCTGGAGTGGTAGTTGACCACCACGTTCGCGCCCTCCCGCAGGAAGGCCCCGGTGATGGCGCGTCCGAGGCCGCGCGCTCCCCCGGTGACGAGGACGGTCTGATCGGTGAAACTCATGGTTCTGCCTTTCCTGCGGCAGGACGTTGGGCACACGGGCGTACCCGGTGCCGGACAATCCCTCCGCCAGTACGAACTGGTTCAGGTTCAACGGGTGTGATCTCAGCCTGTGCACTGTTGCGACGGGCACCCCGTGTCACCGTCCGAGGGTACCAGGCACCACCCCCGGCGGTAACCTGGGATTATGCAGATCGTCCTCGTCATCCTCGGCATCATCGGCGGACTCGTGGTCGGTGCCGCGGCACTGGCCGCGGTCACGTGGGTGCTGGCCAACGTGATGCGCCGGGTCCTCGGGGTGCCGGTCGGCTGGCCCCGCTCGATCGGGGTGGCCCTGCTGGTCGCGCTGTCGACCGGTGGCCTGGTCTACCTCGCCGTCGAGCAGTTCTTCGACTCCGGACGCAACATCGCCCCCGGCCCCGCGGTCATCCTCGGGGCCATCGCCCTGCTGTGGATGCTGGGCTTCGGCGCGGCGGTTTTGACCGTCCTGGAGCTAGTGGTCCCCACCGGTGCCATGTCGGGGTTGCGGCACCAGCGCGCCCGCAACCGCCGGTACCGGCAGGTCGTGCGTATCTTCATCCGTCACGGGCTCACGTCCGGACGTCCCGGCATGGCGCAGGCCGCCCGATCCTTCCGTGAGGCGCTGGAGGAGTCCGGCACCACGTTCGTGAAGCTGGGCCAGAACCTGTCGACCAGGGATTCCGTCCTGCCCGCGGAGTTCACCGCGGAACTGTCCCGCCTGCAGACCTCCGCGACCCCCGAGCCCTGGGAGAGGATCCATGCGGCAATGACGGACTCCCTCGGCACCCCGCCGGAGGACGTCTTCGCCACCGTCCACCACGAACCGATGGCCGCCGCGTCCGTCGCCCAGGTGCACCGCGCCACGCTGCAGGACGGGACGGCGGTCGTGCTGAAGGTGCAGCGCCCCGGCACGCGCGAGGAGGTCCTCAGCGACACCGACATCGTCATGCGGATCTGCACCTGGCTGGAGCGCAGCACGGACTGGGGCCGGGCGATGGGGATCCGGCGGTTGGCGGCGTCCTTCACGTCCTCGCTGGCCGAGGAGCTGGACTACACGGTCGAGGCGTCGAATATGCGTGAGCTCGCCGAACCGCTGCGCGCCACGAACGTGCTGATGCCCGGGGTGTACGACGAGTTCTCGTCCGAACGCCTGCTGGTGATGGACGAGCTGGACGGCACACCCCTGGGCTCGGCGGACCTCTCCGGACTGCCGCGTGAGGAACTGCAGACCCTCGGCGACACGGTCATGGTGTCCCTGATGCGCCAGATGATGGAGTTCGGCGTCTTCCAGGCAGACCCGCACCCGGGCAATATCCTGCTGATGGACGGGCAGGTGTGGCGCGATTCCCGGGAGCGCACATGGGGTCCGGTACACGTCGAATCAGAGACGGTGGAGCACCGCGACAACGGCCTGGGCATGCTCGACTTCGGCGCCGTCGGCCACCTGGACACCACCGACCGGCAGCACATGTCCATGATCTTCGCGGCGATCGACCACGGGGATTCCCGGATCCTCACCGATGCGCTGCTCAACCTGCTGGAACGTCCCGACGGCCTGGACGTGCGCTCCCTGCAGCGCGATGTCGCCACCATGCTCGCCCGCTACCGCGGCGGCGTTGGCAAGGGCGAGGGCATGGCCCTGTTCTCGCAGCTGATGACCATGGTCAACGAGCACCGGCTGGTCATTCCGGAGGACGTCGCCGCCGCACTGCGCAGCCTCGGCGAGATGGAGGGGACACTGCGGCTGATCCTGCCGGACTACCCCCTGGTGGAGACAGCGCGCTCGCAGGGGGCATCGCTGGTCAAGGGTCAGATGAGCCCGTCGAACGTGAAGGACGCCGCCGAAGGGATGCTGCTGGAGTCGATGCCGGTACTGCGCGAGCTGCCGCGCAGGGTGAGCGGAATCGTCTCCGACCTGCAGGAGGGACGGTTGTCGGTCAGCGCCCGGATGTTCCGCAACCCGGACGACCGGGCGTACGTGACCGGGCTGCTGCAGCAGGTCACCGTGGCGATGATCGCGGGGTTCTGCGTGCTGGGCGGGGTGATGCTGATCGCGTTCGGCGACGGCGGGCCGGTGCTGGTCGAGAATCTGACCTGGCATGCGGCGATGGGTTATGTGGTGCTGTTCTTCGGCTTCCTGCTGTCGCTGCGGACGGTGGCGATGGTGCTCTTCACCCGGCGCCGGTGACCCCGGTGCTTGCCCCTGCGGACCTTGACCCCAAATTAGCGCTTGCCCAGGCACGCTTTGAGGCCC
>NZ_JBQEDF010000084.1:0-8457 GCF_052107835.1 Corynebacterium sp. | reverse complement strand
TCGGCACCCGGCTGTTTGCCAACAAAAGCACCTTCCGGTCGCCTGACCCGGCCCCTGCACCGAAGGGCCATTGTCCCGCCGGAATGACTATGTTGTTTTGTGAAACATCTATCCATATGTGTCATGAATCACACCTACGATCAGCAGGAGGACAAGCCAACGTGACGACCACGGACAGTGACACCCGCACAGAAGAACCGGATCACCCATTCACCCCACAGGAACAGCAGTGGGTGGACAGGAAGAAGTACGCCTGGGTCCTCAGCTTGATTCCGGCGGCGATCCCCCTGATCATCTGGGGACTGGTCGAATGGATGCGGGCCACCACAGCGCCCGATCTCCTCATCCATGCGACCTGGTGGCTCGGTCCCATCGCCATTTTCATCCTGATCCCCCTGGGTGACTTCGTCCTGGGACGTGACGGCGAGAACGCCCCCGAGGAGTTCGTGCCGTGGCTGGAGGAGACGAAGTACTACCGCATCGTCTCCTACCTCTACTTCCCGGTCATGATCGCCAGTCTCGTCATGTGCTGCTGGCAGTGGACCCACGGGGGGCTCGAGTGGTACGACAAGGTCGGCCTAGCCTGGTCCATGGGACTAACCAGTGGAATCGGCATCACCGCCGCGCATGAACTGGGCCACAAGAAGACCAGTTTCGAGCGCTGGCTGTCGAGAATCGTCCTGGCGGTCCCGGCCTACGGCCACTTCTACGTCGAACACAACAAGGGCCACCACGTGAAGGTCGCCACCCCGGAGGACCCGGTCAGCTCCCGGATGGGCGAGAACGTGTACATCTACATGCTGCGCTCGATCCCCCGCCAGATCCCGCGCGCCTGGAACATCGAGAAGAAGCGCCTGGAGCGCGCCGGCAAGAGCCAGTTCAGTCTTCAGAACGACGTCTTCAACGCCTGGCTCGTCACTGTCGGCCTCTGGGCCGTGCTGCTGATCGTCTTCGGCATCCACATTCTGCCGCTCATGCTGGTCCAGGCCATCATCGGCATCGCCCTGCTGGAGTTCGTCAACTACCTGGAGCACTACGGCCTGCTGCGCCAGAAGCTCGAGGACGGCCGCTACGAGCGCTGCTCCCCCGAGCACTCCTGGAACTCCGACAACCTGACCACCAACATCTTCCTGTACCAGCTGCAGCGCCACTCCGACCACCACGCGAACCCGACCCGCCGCTACCAGTCACTGCGCTCGGACGTCTTCGCCCCGGAACTGCCCGCCGGCTACGCGACCATGATCGCCGCCGCAGCCGTTCCGCCGGTCTGGTACTGGATCATGGACAAGAAGCTCATGCAGTACTACAACTACGACATCGACCGTGCGAACCTGCACCCCTCCAAGGCCGCCAAGCTGCGTGCCAAGTGGGGCAACAAGGCACCCGCCGCACAGGGAGCGTGACACCCATGTCCACGACTGCATCGACGAACCCCGAGGCCACCCCGGACCTCGCCGCCCTCCGCAAGGCCGGTGGCGGCGACATCCCCGAGACCCACGCCCCGCCGCAGAAGATGACGAACCCGAAGATGCATTACACGATGTGCATCGGCCTGACCATTGTCGGCCTCGCCGTCCTGGCGATCGGAATCTTCGGCGCTTTCGGGCTCTCCTACGTCGAGGAGGCCTACCCCTGGCTCATCCTGATCTCGCTGTTCCTCTTCCCGCCCGGACTGGTCGGGTTGTACCGGGGCCCCGGGGTGCCGTCCACCCACGTGATCCCGCGTCCGAAGAACCGCAAGCCCATCGACTACGCTGCGGGTGCCGGCGGAGCTGCCGGCCCCGCGCCCGGCGCCTGACCCGCCCCAGAACACCACCCACACCACCACACCTGCAGAACACCACCTGCCGAAAGAATCACCCGAGAAGAAAGGACGCCCACCGTGGCTGTTTACCAGTGCCCCCTGTGCGACTACCGAGTCGACACCGAAGTCGGAGATGACGCCGAAGGATTCGCCGCCGGATTCGACTGGGTGGCTGAGGTTCCCGAGGACTGGTTCTGCCCCGACTGCGGGGTCCGCGACAAGGTCGACTTCGAAAAGGTCGGCTGACAGAACCCCCTCCACCCGTTCCACCGAGACCAGGAAAGGACGAATCCCATGGACGACTACAAGGTCTACGAATGCCTGCAGTGCGGGTACATCTACGACGAAGCCGAAGGAGACCCGGACGAGGGATTCCCGCCCGGTACGCTCTGGGCCGACATTCCCGATGACTGGGAGTGCCCGGACTGCGGAGCAGCCAAGGAGGACTTCGAGATGGTCCAGATCAGCCGCAAGTAGAGCACTGGAGAGCAGGAGCACAATGACCAACCCCACCCAGCGCATCGCCGTTATCGGCGGTGGTGTGGCGGCGCACTCCGTCCTGAAGGCCTACCTCGCCGCCAGCGCCGACAGTGACTGCACGACCACGTTCGACATCTACTCCCGTGAGGCCCACCGACCCTACCGCCGCCCGGCGGTCAACAAGGAGATCCTGATCGACGGCAAGTCCCCGGACGAAGTCGCCCTGCAGGCCGCCGTCTTCGACGGCAATGACGCGGTTGACGTCACACTGCACCTGTCCTCCGAGGTCACCGCCGTCAACACCGAGGATCACACACTCACTGTCAGCGGTCCCGACGGGACCTCCGAGGAGTCCTGGGACCAGCTGGTGTTCGCCACGGGTGCGGGTTCCCGCCAGTTGGAGGCGTCCTGGCTCGACGGCCGGGACACCCACCTGATCCGGTCACCCGAGCACTCCGGTGCCCTGCGTGACCGGTTGCTCGGACTCAGCGCCCGGGACAACGTCGCCGTCATCGGGGGTGGGGTGCTCGGTCTCGAGGCCGCGGCCGCCGCGTCCTCCCTGACAGAGGCGACGGTCACCGTCCTGGAAATGCAGGACGACGTCTGCCGGCGCATGCTGCCCGGTGCCGCATCCCGCTGGCTGCGAGGCAAGCACACCGCCAACGGTGTGGACATCCGCTGCGGACTGTCAACCGATGAGCTGGAGAAGGCCGTCGCCGAGCTCGACCCGGCAGCCGTCGTGGTGTCCGTCGGTGTCGAACGCGACACCACCCTGGCCGCGTCCGCGGGGCTGGAGGTCGACCGCGGGATTGTCGTCGACGGTTTCGGACGCACCTCGGTCCCCGGCGTATGGGCCGCAGGCGACTGCGTCGAGGTGCGCGACGGCGACCGCACGGTACTGCCGGAGGACGAGGGCTCCTCCCGTCTGCTCGGCGGGATCGTCGGCGGTGCGCTGGCGGGAAAGGACGCCGAGACCTTCCTGGCGTCCCCGCCGAAGGGGTGGTCACGGCAGTTCGGCCTGATGCTGAACATCGCCGGTGCCACGGGACGTCCCGCCCCCGGCCAACCGTCGGTGCGTGAACTCGTCCTTCTGGACGCCGAGGACGAACTCGTCGTCCTCAGCCTCAGCCCGACGAACGGCGGGGACTCCGTGGTGAGCGGCGTGACCACCGTGGGACGCAGCCCCATCGTCCGCAAGGCGAAGAACTCACTGGGCATGACGCTGCAGGAGGTCGAGGCCGAGTTCTTCGCCGACGGCGACCTGATCCCCGCCACCACCTGAGCCGACCCCGGTGCCCCGGCAGGGGCCTCCCCGGGCGCCCTCCTCCACGGCGGAGGGGGGCATTATGCTTGGGTGCATGCTCGATGGCGGAAATGACACCACACGGACCACCGTGACCGACCGATGGACCGTCCCCACCACCACGGGACGTGTGCGGGGGCACGCCGTCAACGGCGCCGTCGCTTTCCGCGGCATCCCCTACGCCGAGCCGCCCGTCGGTGACCGGCGGTTCCGCCGGGCCGCCCCGAAGCAGCCGTGGGACGGAATGCTGCAGGCCGACCGCTCCGGCGACTACTGCAGCCAGTGGCGCGACCAGCGCCTGGGTTGGGTCGGCTCCGAGGACTGCCTGTGGCTCAACGTCGTCGTACCGCGCCCCGCCGCCCAGCGTGCGGACCTGCGCGGTTCCGGCACCGTCGTCGACCGGGACGCCAACCGGCCCATCGTCGTCTACCTGCACGGCGGCTCCAACATCCACGGCTCCGCAGCCGAACCACTGCTGTCCGGCGAGTACTTCGCCAGTGCCACCGACGCCGTCTACGTCGCCGTCAACTACCGGGTGGGCATCTTCGGCCAGTTGGCCCTGGGCTACGCCCCCGGGCTCGGGACGGAGCGTTTCGAGACCAACGCCGGGCTGTCCGACATCATCACCGCCCTGGAGTGGGTGCATGACAATGCCCGGGCCTTCGGCGGGGACCCGACACGCATCACGGTGATGGGTGAATCCAGCGGCGGGGCGATGGTGACCGCACTGAGCGCCTCACCGCGGGTGGAGGGCCTGGTCGCGGGATTCATCGCCCAGTCCCCCGCCGCGGCCATGGTCCACACCCCGCAGCAGGCGGGCGAGCTCGCCGACCGGGCCGTGGGCTTCTTCCGCGACGAGGACGACAGTTACCGGCGGCACCGTGGTCCGGACCTGCTGACCACCCACCACCAGGATCTCGCGTGGCTGACTGAGCGGGTCAACATGTCGGCGTGGGGAAAGGCCGGCATCGCGGGCGGTTTCGCCCCGGTGCTGGACGACCTGCTGCCCCGCCACCCACTCGAGCCGGGGGCCGGTCTGGACCGGCCGCTGCTGATCGGGACGAACCTCGACGAGTACGTGCTGATGCGCTGGAACCTGATGTCACGGCGCAGCCTGCAGGCACAGTCGCAGCAGTTCGCCCTGGGCATCGACCCGGACCGTGCGCCGGAGGTGCTGTCGTCGTTGTACGCGGACGCCGCCCGCCGCGGGACGGCCGGGCGCTTCGTCGGGGACGCACTGTTCACCGCCCCGTCCATGCGTCTGGCCGACCAGCACCCGTCCGGACGGGCGTGGATGTACCGGCTGGACCTGCGGACACCGTCGTTGGGGGTGACGGGCATCGGCGCGACGCACGCCCTCGACCTGCCCGTCCTGTTCGGACGCTACGACTCCGGACGTGGTCCGGGGGCTCTCGCCCTCGGCGGACGGGAGCGGATGACGGCGACGACGGAGGTGATGCAGGACCGGTGGCGGCGGTTCATCCACCACGGCGATCCGGGGTGGGAGGCCTACCGGCCGGGATTCGCCACGCAGCTGTTCGACGCCGGGGAGACGACGGTGGAGGATCCGTCGCCGGAAGTGCGCGAAGCGTGGTCCGGTGTCCGGCTCACCGGGGACGCCGTCTAGCTCCGGCAGTCAGCGGTTCACCGCGGGCTCGGCGTCCGCGTCCGCGGGAATGTGCGCGCGGTGGGAATCCTCGCCGACGGCGTCCTCGAAGCCACCCTTGTCGGCGTTGTCCCAGACCGACTGGTCCTGGAGCCCGGCGCGCTTGGCGACGACCGTGGCCACCAGCGACTGGCCGGTGACGTTCACCGCGGTGCGCCCCATGTCGATGATCGGCTCGATCGCGAGCAGCAGACCGACACCGGCCAACGGCAGTCCCAGTGTGGACAGCGTGAGGGTCAGCATCACGGTCGCGCCGGTGGTCCCGGCGGTCGCCGCCGAGCCGATCACGGAGACGAAGATGATCAGAAGGTAGTCGGTGAAGCCCAGGTCGAGACCGTAGAACTGGGCGACGAACAGGGCGGCGATCGCGGGGTAGACCGCGGCGCAGCCGTCCATCTTCGTTGTCGCGCCCAGCGGGATCGCGAAGGACGCGTACTCGGTCGGCACACCCATCGAGCGTTCCGTGACGCGCTGGGTCACCGGCATCACCCCCATCGAGGAGCGGGTGATGAAGCCCAGGGAGGTCACCGGCCACACGCGGCGGAAGAACCCGAGCACCGGGACACGAGCGAAGGTCAGGACCAGCGGGTACAGGACGAAGATGACCAGTGCCAGGCCGATGTAGATCGCCAGGACGAACTTGCCGAGCGAGCCCATGGCGTCCCACCCGTAGTCGGCCACCGCGTGGCCGATCAGCGCACCGGTGCCGATCGGTGCGAGGCGGATGATCCACCACAGCACCTTCTGCACAACGGTGAGCAGGGACTCGGTGACACCCAGGAACGGCTCGGCGGACTTGCCGGCCTTCACCGCGGCGATGCCGAGGACGATGGAGATGACCAGCAGCTGCAGCACGTTGAAGCTCAAGCCCACCTCCCCGTCGTCCCCTGCCGAGGCACTCAGTCCGAGGATGTTGTCCGGGACGATCGACTCCAGGAAGCCCAGCCACGAACCGGTGCTGGACGGTTCGGCGGCACTGCCGACGTCCACCGAGGTCCCCTCGCCGGGCTTCAAGACCGAGCCGACGCCGAGGCCGATGAGCACCGAGAAGAACGCGGTGATCGCGAACCAGACCAGGGTGCTGATCGCCAGACGGGCGGCGTTGGCGACCTTACGCAGGTTCGCCACGGAGGTGATGACCGCGGTGACGACCAGCGGGGGAACCATCAGGGTCAGGAGGGTGACGTAGGTCGAACCGACCTCGTCGAGGAGGGTGCCGAGCCAGCTCTGGTCGTCCTCGGGGAGGTCGGCGCCCTGGGCGCGGGCGATGAAGCCCAGGATCAGGCCGACGACGAGGCCGGTGATGACCTGGGCACCGAAACCGGTGAGCCAGCCGGGGATGCGCCGGCGCTTCTGCTCCGGCTCCTGCTGTGTTGTGGACATGGGGGTACTTTCTGCTTCGGGGTGTTGTGCCTGGTGTGCGCACGTTGTCCGTCGTTGGGGTTGGGCGACGAACAGACTTATCTGTCTACTTCTTCCACACACTGTAACCCGTCGGTCCCGGAATCCATTCCTTGGGGATTACTGTCAGTTGATTCCGTACTGGCTACCGATCTGCCGTCAACCCCGTTCTCGACTCGCCGACCCCGCGCCGGGGCGTCTAACGTTGACCCGTAATGAGTCTCACCACGACACGCACCACCCCACGTTTCACCCTGAGCCGAATCCTCCCCGGACGCCGGGGCTCCAGCCAGGGCGCCACCGCCGCCGCGACCGCCGCACCACGGCTGAGCCGCGGGCACCTGCGCACCCGCGACGTGCTCAACGTGCTCGCGGTGGTCGCCGCACTGGTGGCGATCAACGTGACCGCACACTTCTCCCAGCTCGCCGCGGTCGCCGCGGTGGTGCCGATCGGCGTGATGATCCTGCTGTTCCTGGCGCGCGCCAGCGGCATGACCTGGAGGGACATCGGCCTGGGGCGCCACACCCACGGCAAGGGGCTGGCCTACGGCGGGGGTGCGGCGGTGCTCGTGGTCGTCGCCGTCGCGATCGCCATGCTGATCCCCTTCACCAGGGAGTTCTTCTTCAATGATTCCTACGCGTCCCTGCGCACCGCACTGGTCGCGGCCCTGGTGATCATTCCGCTGCAGACCGTCCTGCCGGAGGAACTCGCCTTCCGTGGTGTGCTGCACGGCAGCCTGGCGCGTATGGGCGGGACGAAGCTGGTGTTCTTCGGCAGCTCACTACTCTTCGGACTGTGGCACATCGCCAGCTCGCTGAACCTGACCGCCTCGAACGCGGGGCTGACCGCCTTCCTGGGCTCGGGCACTGCGGCCCAGTGGGCCGGGGTGGGCCTGGCCGTTGTCGCCACCGCGGGTGCCGGCGCCGGCCTGACTTGGCTGCGGCACCACACCGGGAGCGTCATCGCCCCCATTGGCCTGCACTGGGCCCTGAACGCCGTCGGCGCCCTCGCGGCCGCCGCGGCATGGTCGTTCCTGTAGTTCCCTGCGGGACGCACCGCGTGGGGTCGGACGCGGTGACGGGTGAAACCCCGTTCTACTCGCAGGCCACGCCGTCGCCGTCCCTGTCCATCTGTGCACGGTAGCCCGGCGCGCCGCGGTACAGCGGCGCGGCTCCGGCGTCGCGGGCCGCGGTGCAGTTCTGGAAGTAGACCCCACCACCGGCGGGGTCAGCAGGAACAGCCGGGGCAGGCGCAGGAGCAGGCTCGGGGACGGGCGCCGGGGCCGGTGCGGGAGCGGGAGCCTCGACCACCGGATCCAGCCCACCAGCACCGCAGTCCCCCAGAATCCGGGCGATCGCGTCGCGCTCTGCGGCGGTGACCCACAGCCCGTACTTCCCCTTGACCTCGACCTGCCGTGCCACGTAGGAGCAGCGGTAGCCCGTGTTCGCGGGCAGCCAGGTCGCGGCGTCGCCGTCGCCCTTCTGCATGTTCGCCGGACCATCGACGGCCAGCAGGTTCAGATGGTCGTTGGCGAACTCCTCCCGGCGTTCCGGCGGAAGCTGCTGCGCCCCCTTCTGCCAGGCGTCCGACATCGCCACAACATGGTCGATCTGCACCGCGGAGCTGGTGTCCTGTCCACGCACGAAATTGATGGTCGTGGCGGTGTACGGGTCGGCGAGCGTCCCGTTCATCACCTTGCACGGGCCCTCGCGGCCCACACCGGTCAGGTCCCTGGCGAGGACGTCATTGCGCTGGTCACAGCCGTTGCGGTCGATGTCCTTCCACCGCTGCCCGAACTCGTC
>NZ_JBQEDF010000083.1:0-8503 GCF_052107835.1 Corynebacterium sp. | reverse complement strand
TCAGCGGCGCGTTGCTCGGCGTGCTCGCGGGCGATGACTTGCCGGGCGGCACGTTCCCGGGTCTTGCGGTTCTTCCGGCCGGTGCCGTCCTCGACGAGAACGGTGGAGTAGAGCTTTTTCGTGCTGGTGTGCTGTCCCATGAGCGGTGGCCTTCCGACGGAGTGTGCAGTGACACCCGTCAGGTACGCTTCACGTCTCAGATGCCCCGGCAGAGCGGCAGCGCTGCCGCGACGAACGCCTGCGCCTGCTGCCCGACCAGCCGCCTCGTCTCGCACGACGCCTGGATCGCGGCCTGCTCGATCGCCGACACCGCGGCTTCGAGTTCATCGTCGGTGGGTGCGGAGACGGCGAGGAGGCCGGTGTAGCGGAGGACGCCGTGGCCGCTGGTGAGGTCGGCTTCCTGCTGCAGGACGTCTTGGTATTCGGCGGACTGCTGGGCGTCTTCGATCTGCCCGCCCTTCTGCCGCTGCGCCGCATCACTGATGTACTCGGTCTTCTTCTTCCGAATATCCCGTGCCGCCTGATCGGAGCGGATCGGGTCACACAGCAGCGTGAACGCTCGCCGGATCCCACTGGAGAGGAGTACGGGTGCGAGGAATCCTGGGTAGACGAGGGAGCGGGGCCACTCCGAGATCCACAACACCGCGTGATGAGCGCTGTCGGATCGCAGTTGGTCCCAGGTCTCTTCCACCGAGACCGGGCCAGCCGTGGCGAGGTCTTGGCCGATCTCGCCGGAGCGTTCCAGGGTGGCGGCGATCGCGGGGTCGTAGGCACTGCGGAGCATGATGGCGAGCTGCCCCGGTGTGTACCAATCGGAGGGTTTCAGGTCGGCGGTGCGCAGCGCGGTCGTGAGGGTCTCCATCTCCTGCCGTAACACGACTGCGGCGCCTTTGAGGCTGCCGCCCGCGGTGCGGATCGCCCGCGCGGCGGCGCGCATATCCAGGGACAGGGAGATGGTGGAGATGTGGCGTTCCCCGGCTGGGCCTGCCCGGTCGATGAGCTCCCGGTACGTTTTCGCGACCCAGGAATCGTCGTCATTGCCCTGCTCCGCCCACCACTGCGCGAGCCCCGACCCACTATCGGGGACGGTGCGCTCCAGCACTTGCAGGCGCGCGATCCGGGTGGACCGGCACGCGGTGGACAGCACCCGGCCCCAGGCGTGCACTCGGCGTTCCTGCTCACCGGGGTCGAGGAGGATGAACGAGGGATGGGTCACTTCCACGAGCGCGGTCAGCGTCTGCCCGTGTGGGTCGTGGACCATGACCGCCCCGGTCTCGGGGTCCTCGTATTGGCGCAGCGGTGCCGCATCTCCCGGCAGCGCGAGTGTCCCCGCCGGACGAGGCTTTACGATCCGTTTCCGGTATCGGGTCTGGTGGAGCGCCTGCCGGAGCACCCAGTGGAGGGTGATCGGCACCCATTCGACGAGCTTCCGCCCGCCGATCGGTACCCAGGCGAGGGCGGTGGCGGTGCCCCAGATCGGCGACGTGTACAACGCGGCGGGACCACCGGTGTAGAGCGAGGCGATGAATACGGTGACCGCGATGGAGAGGGCGATGACTTGTGGGAGGGAGAGTCCGAGGATGATTCCGCGTCGGGTGAGGCGGGAGAACTTCACCGCTGACAGTTCGAACTCGGTGCGGGTGGACGCGGTACTGGCCATAAGGTGCTCCTGAACAGGCGGGCGGATCGGGGTCGCCGGTCAGGTACGGACACCAACAGTGGGCGGTGGCCCGTGAACCACCCGCTGGGGTCAGGTCGCTGGCTGACCGTCCGGGTGTTGTTCACGGGCCACCGCCCAGATGACGGAGTGCTTCACCTCCTCTCAGACGCCGGTCCTCTCCGCCTCAGGTCTTCGGTGCGGGCTTCGACGGCGGCGGAGCCTGCCCGCCACCGCTGGTGTTCGCGGGCGGGGTCTGTGGCTTCGCCGCAGGCGCGTTCGGGGCCAGTGTCGTGGGCTGCGCGGGCGGCACGGACTGGTCCGGGGGTGGTGGTGCGGCTTGCCCCTCGCTGGCGGCTCCGGCATGGTTGTCGGCGGCACGGCCGATCGCACCGCCGAGCTTCGGACCGGCCTCCGCCGCCCCCTTGGCGACCTTCGCCCCGGCGACCGCGACGATCCCGACCGGGTCAGCCGCCGCCCCGGCACCGGCACCGCCTGCTGCGGCAGCACCGCCGCTACCGGCAGCCGCACCACCCGAGCCTGCCGTCGCGCCACCCGAGGCTGCGGCCGTGCCGCCACCCGCTCCCGCAGGTGCTCCGGGAGCGGGCTGCGGTGAACCACTCGGTGGCGGCGGATTCCCACCACCACCGTCGCTCTTACCGTCTCCGCCGCCGTCGAGGATCTTCTGCGGGCCACCACCATCTGGTTTCCCGGAGAGCGGGAGGGGCCGGTTCATGGCCTGCTTCGACTCCTGCTCTGCGGACATGACGTGGTACATGTCGAAGCCGACGAAGGAGATGAATTTGTAGACCATGTACGGGGCGAACGCGGCGATGAACATCAGCACGATCCCCGCGATCGGATCCGCAATCGAACTGAGGTCCATGTCGATCGGTGCGTTGACCCGGTTGATCGCCACGAGGAACACCACGACGATCACGAGCTTCGAGAAGATCAGCGCGAGCACAAACGATGCCCACTTCCCGAACCACCCCTTCGTCGCATCCCACGACGCTCCAGACAGCGCGATCGGGGCCATCACGACGGCGACGAGGATCAGCGCTTTGCGGATGAGTAGCGAGAACCAGACGATCGCTGCCGCGCAGATCGCGAGGAAGGACAGGAAGATGGTGATGATCGCCCCGGCTCCGGGGGCGGTGAGGTTGATCGCGGTGAGCCCGGCGACGAGGACACCGATCTTCGCCCCCATCTCTTCCAACGTGGTCCCGGTGGCCTGGATGATCCCGATCGAGAGCTGGTCGACGATCTCCAGCAGTGTCGCGGTCAGTGTGATGACGAGGAACGACCCGAGCACGCTCTTTGCGAGGCCGAGGGCTGCGCGGGACAGGGCGGTCGGGTCGCGTCTGATCAGCCCGGTGATGAGTTGCAGGCAGAAGAAGATCAGCATGAGGAAGATCGCGATCCCGAAGATCACGTTGTACACGCCGACATACCCGGACCCGGTGATGTCGACCAGGGTGGTGGAGTCGAACAGCGCCCAGACGCCTTGGAAGATCCAGGACGCAGCGTGCCCGATTGCTTGGGCGAGCCAGTCGAATGGTGCAGCGACGAGGGTGGCTGCGCCTTCGCCGACGGCGTCGCAGACGTTGCTGATGATGGGGACGTCACAGATACCAGCCACAACACCCCTCCCTTCCGTGGGTTCGGGGTGGTGGTTAGGAGACGGTCTGGCCGACGTTCCAGAAGAAGTTGATCAGCGTCACCGACGCTCCGGTGATGATCGCGGCCCCGCAGGAGATCAGGACCCCGACCTTCCCCCGCGATGCCAAATGCGGGTTCGAGGAGTTGGATCCGAAGCCCCAGACCACGGCGGAGACGATCAGGGCGAGGACAGACAGGATCAGCCCGATCGTCATCACCGCACCCACCACGGTCCGCAGCGCGGTGATCCCGGGGAGGCCGGAGTCGTTCGGGGAGATGTCGATGTTCGCGGGCAGCACCGCAGTGAGGGTGGTGAGGGTGTCGAGGACGGCAAGCATGGGTGGGCTCCTTCACAAGCGATCGCCCCGTACCCGGTCGTGCGGGGTCACTGGGACAGGTGCGATGCCGGAACGTGCGACCCGGCTCAGAGGGTGTCGCCGAGGCTCAACAGGAAGTTCATCCAGGTGACCCCGGCACCTGCGAGGACGGCGGCTCCGAGGGCGACGAACACCCCGACTTTCCCTTTCGCGGCGGTCTGCGGGTTCCCCGCTGACGAGGACACGGCCCACACGATCCCGGAGACGACCAGCATGAGCACCGAGACGATCAACACGATCGTCAGCAGCGCGCCGACGATCTCGATGAGGGTCGAGCGCCCTCCGACACCGGAGAGATCGGGGTAGACGTTCTCGGCCGGTAACAGCATCAGGGCCAGGAGGGTGGTGGGCATGGGGTTCTCCTCACGACAAACGGGGTGGGCGGGCACCGGTCAGGTGCGCCGCCCACCCAGCCAGGCCTCCCTCAGCTCGGGTCAGGTGGTGCAGCCCGGCCCGCCACCGATCGGCGCGTCGATGCCTTCCACGCCGCGCTCTGCGAGCCAGGGTTCGGCGTCGACGGCGGGGGCGTTCGCGCCGCCGGGGTGGACTTGGAAGTGCAGGTGCGGGCCGGTCGAGTGGCCGGAGGATCCGACGTCGCCGATGTGTTGGCCGGCGGTGACCCGGTCGCCAGTGGTGACGTGGATGCCGTGTGCCCACATGTGGATGTACTTCGTCGCGACCTTCTCACCACCGATGGTGTGCTCGATCGTGATCTGCCCCGAATACCCGTCCACCATCCCGGCGTAAGTCACCACTCCGTCGGCCAACGAGAAGATCGGGGTGCCGTCGGGGGCCGCCCAGTCCGTCCCCGCGTGCAAACGCGCTTCCCCGGTGATCGGGTCGATCCGCGGCCCGAACGACGACGTATGCACGTAGCTGTCCGTCGGTAGCGGGAACACCAACCGGCTCGTCTCCGGGATGTTCGTGTCTCCAGGCACCCCGCTCCCGCCACCGCCGCTGTTGCGGGTGAGGGTGTCGAGGATGGTGCGGGCGACGGGCTCGTAGTTCTGATACCGATCCGGATACGCAGACACTTCGACGGCTTGCGCGGCTTCGCCCTTGTCCATCTGCTGCCACCCCGGAATGTCGAGTAGCCCTCGGGGTGAGGGGTAGTTGGGGCCGTCGGGTCCGCCGTAGAACGCCCGCGCCTGATAGGTCGTGTCCATGAGCTCGGCGACCGTGCCCCACCCGGACTGCGGGCGCATCTGAAACAGACCCAGCGAATCGTGGTCGGAGCCGTTGCCATCGTTCGGGTAGTTCCCGGACTCGGGGTAGGTGCCGGTGTTCGCGAGTTGCCGCAGCGTCGACTCCGTCAGCGCCGCCATCAACGCAATCAGAATCCCATCCCGCCCCGCCCCAGGAGTGTTCGCTCCGACGGTGATGATCGTTCCGGCATGGGTGAGCTGCTGCCGGTTCAACGTGAAGGTGTATCCGTCTTTCATGGTGACCTCGAGCGAGTCGGGGATCGGCCCAAGGACGACACCGCTGGCGATGCAGCTGCCCTGGTTGAGGACGGCCGGGTTCACGAGCACGCCGATGCTGAGCAGCCCGAGCATCGGAGCGAGCAGCATGAACGTAGCTGCGGCAGCGAGGAGCTTCTTCATCACCGTGCCCCGCCCTATCGGAGGGGGTTGTCGAGTTCGGACAGGCGCAGCAGATGACACCGGTCGAACACCGGCTCACAGGACACAAACACCGTGAACGCCACCGCATGCGAGCTTTCGACGGGGTCGTCGTACCAGACACCGTCCCGGTGCCTGATGCCCTCGACCGTGTACGCGATCGTCCCCTCGGTGATCTGCCCGCCGGAGGCGGCGACCGCTTCCTCCCACTGCTCCGGGATGTAGATGCGGTCGATCTGAAGGTGCTGGCGGGTGCGGTACTCGGCAAGATCCCGCCACGTCGACGCCGACGGGAAATACCCGTCCAGGTCCGAAATCAACCCCGGCGTCTCGGTACCGGTCGGGTCGGCGTCCTCGATCAACACGGCCCGGTGATCCGAAGGCGTCAGCAGCGTGAAGGTGTCCCAGTCGAACAGCGCCGCAGCGACCGCACGCACGTAGGTCTCGGGGCTATTCGTGCGCGGCAGGACTGGCAACTCTGTCTCTTCCGGGTGTCCGTTCGGGTCGGTGGGGTCTACCGGTGCCGTGGACGAGTTCGGGGTGTGATTCCCGGGATCATCAGCGTCGCGAGGGCCGGTGATGAGGCCGTAGATGCCGATCCCGGCGAGCACCGCGATCACGAGACCGGTCGCGGTGAGGGAGATGATCAGACGACGTCGGCGACGCTGCTGGTCGTCGGAGTGAGGAGAGGACATGAGGGTGGAGCCTTCCAACGAGAAACGGGCGGGTCACCCGATAGGTGCGCTGCCCGCCCGCCTCCCGTCCTCGTTCAGCGGGTGAGGCCTGTGCTCTGGCTGGTGTGTCCGCTTGCTGGGGGTTCGGGGTCGAGGGTCGCTTCCCGTTCCGCGAGTGCTTCAGCGAGTCCCGCAGGTCGTGTCGGCGCGGGCTCGGGGTGCCAGGCGATGTGCCCGTTCTCGCTGTGGGCTTTCATCACGAGCTGGACCACCTGATCCGTGGAGGCAGCGGCAATCGATAACCAGCCGCCCGCCTTGACTGCGTGATCGTGCCCCGCGTCCCGGTCACCGTCGTCGGTGGCGGCGAACGGCGCGTGTCGTTCGTGCCAGGCCGCGAGCTGCTGCAGCCCCTGCTGGACCCTCGACAGTGTCAGATGCAACGACCCGAGCACCCCGTAGGTGTCCTCTGGGGTCTCGATCTGACGGGTTGCGTAAGCGAGTCCGCGAGCGGCTTGCGCGAGCTCGTCCGCGTCCTGGGATGGGTTCTCAAACGTCGGCATCGCCGGCCTCCTCCCGCCCCGCCCGGGCATACCGTGCCTGGTCGAGGAAACCACTGGCTTCGGTGATGTAGGTCTCGACGAGTTCCCACTGCTCCTCGTCGGCGTATCTTCCGAAGTCTTCGGGGTTGTAGCGGTCCCACCAGCCGTGCTCCCGGCGCAGCAGATCGACGAGCTTGCGGATGGCGTGCTTCTGCCGCAGCAACGGGTCCGCGTCCGTCCACCCCTCCCGCGGTGCGAGAGCTGCGGCATCCTTCCGCAACTGACCCACCCGGGAAAGCGCCCGCGTCACTTCCTTCATCGCATCCTTGGGATGCTCCTGCGCCTTCACCAGTTCGAGCTCCGCCGCAGCTGCCTCTCGGACTGCGTCCGGCTCGTCCGGGTCGAGCGCCCAACGCTGAAGGGTGTTGAGGGCTTGGAGGAGCTTGACGCGCAGGTAGCGTCCGTTGACCTTCCCATCCGTGTTGAGCTCGAGCAGGGCTTCGGCGGCGGCCTGCCGCACCTCGGGATGCTCACCGTCGGACGCGGCGATCTGCTTCAGCTCCACGACCTGATCGAGCATCGAGTGCGAGTCCCGCCCGGTCACCGCTTTCGCTGCTTGAATACGCGTCTTCCCACCGGCTCCGACACCTGCTGGTTGCGGTGGTGTTGAATCAACACCACCGTGTTCACTCCCGCGAACACCCGACACGTCCCCGCCCTCAGCGTCATCGGCGACGTTGGTGCGGGCGAGGGATCCGAACTGGGTGCTCTCCTGCTTGCGGGCATTCTCTTCGGCGTAAAGCTGCTTGAGCTCCTCATAGAGCTCTGCTTGTTCGATGGGGGTGAGCATCTTGTGGAGGGTGTTCTCGTCCTGGATCGCCAGCACGGTGGAGAGCTTGTCCGAGACACCCTGCACAACCCACACGGGCACGGTGCGGTGTCCGAGGGTGCGCATGACCGCGAGGCGGCGGTTGCCGGAGATGAGGACATTGCCGGTGGTGATCACGATCGGAGACAGCAACCCGAACCGACGGATCGACTCCGTCAACTCCTCCAGATCCCCCAGGTCACGCCGGTAGGAGTGACCATCGATGATCTGATCCGTCGCATGCTCCAACACCAAATGACCCCGACTCACGACTCGCCCCCGTTCTCCTCGTACCCGTCAGGTACGGAGGCCATCCGGCGGGAGGTTTCGACGAGGGTCTCGTCGCGGAGGAGGTCGGCGACGTCGTCACCGAGGAGCACGCGGGCGAACAGTCCGTAGTCTCCGGTCTTGCGCCTGCCGGTCTTCGTGCCGACGACCAGGCGGACGAGGCCGGCCCATTCGTTGGGGGTGTAGCCGAGTCGGATCGCGATGTGCAGTTCCTTGGCGACGATCTCGAGCGCGGAGCTGCCGGAGGACAGGCCGGTGATGCGGTGGGCGATGTAGTCCACGGCCTGCTCAACGGGGCGGGCGGGCCAGTCGGTGAGCACCAGGAACACGCAGGTCGCGCGGATCACCCGATCCACCGACCTGTCCTCCCCGCCGTCGTCCCTCGCGTACAGGGTGTGGGCGTGGGGGTGGACGTCGTAGAAGAACTCCTCGTAGTGCCCGGCCCGCATCGGCTCCTCAGCGGGCCGCTTCGACGGACGCCGCGCCTTGTCCTGGCTGGTCATGTTCCGGTCGGCGTGGACCTCGGCGGCGATGCCGAGCGCGACCGCCCGCGTGACTACCGCCCACGGATCATCCGCCCGCAGTGTGGTGGGTTGTCGCATCGCGAGGAATGCCTCGTAGGCGGCGTCGGCGGGATCGCGCCGCCAGGCTTTCGCGATCGGCGCGTACTTCCCGGTGGCGTAGACCATGAGCTCCGCAGCGACCGGGCTGGTCGCCCAGGCGTTGTGCTCGTTCAACTCGGTGAGTAACTCGCGCAGCCCCTCACTCGTGCGGAAATCCGGCAACGGCAATGCCGCCGATGTGGATGTGGATGTG
>NZ_JBQEDF010000082.1:0-9319 GCF_052107835.1 Corynebacterium sp. | reverse complement strand
CGAAGCAGTCGACGAGAGTCGAGTTCCCCTCCTGGAGCCCCGGACGAGGCGGAACCTGTGGAATGCCCCGCATTCCGCAGCGTGCGGTCCCCGTAGTGTGCGGCCGCCCCGGGGCTTTTCCGCGCCCCGGGGGAGGCGCAACGTCACGGGAGAACGCACGTGGACCATCGTCCGACGGCGAGAACCGTACATCCACATGTGAAGGATCATTTGTGAACGCACAGATCAACGCCACCGTCGCCGGGGTTCCGCGCATCGGCCCGAAGCGCGAGCTGAAGAAGGCCCTCGAGACCTACTGGAAGGACGCGTCCACCGGACGCAACCTGGCCACCGTCGCCACCCAGCTGGTCAACCAGCAGGCCGACAACCTCACCGAGGCCGGCCTGGACTCCGTCCCGACCATCGGCCGTAGCTTCTACGACTCGATGCTGGACACCTCCGCCCTGCTCGGCGCACTGCCTGCCCGGGTTGCCGACATCGACGACCACGGCAATGACGGCCTGCCCGCCTACGTCGACCGGCTCTTCGCCGCCGCCCGCGGCACCGCCGAGCTCCCGGCGTCCGCGATGACCAAGTGGTTCGACACGAACTACCACTACATCGTGCCCGAGCTCGCCGCCGACACCGTTTTCCGCCTCGACGACGCCGCCCTGCTGGCCGACCTGGGCGACCAGGTCACCCGCGGCACCGCGGCGCGTCCGGTCATCATCGGCCCGCTGACCTACCTCGCCCTGGCCCGTACCACCGACGGGTCGGACGCGCTGACCCACCTCGAGGAGATCTTCGAGGCATACTCCCGCCTGCTGCCCCGCCTCGTGGAGCGTGGCGCGGAGTGGGTCCAGTTCGATGAACCCTACCTGGTCACCGACGTCGACAAGGACGAGGCCCGCAAGGCCGACCTGTTGGCCCGCACCCGCGCCGGCTACGAGAAGCTGGTCGCCGCATCGGACGCGAAGCTGCTGGTCCAGACCTTCTTCGGCGACGGCGACCTGGGGGTCAAGACCCTCTCCGGCATCGGCATCGACGCCTTCGGCGTGGACCTGGTCACCGGACGCACCGACGAGCGCCAGGCGGACGACACCAACATCGCGGACGCAGACCTGCTGCCGTCCTGGACCGGTGACGAGGAGATCCTCGCCGGTGTCGTCGACGGCCGCAACATCTGGCGCACCGACCTGGCCCGCGCGCTGGAGACCCTGAAGTCCCTGGCCGCCCGCGGTCCGGTCGGCGTGTCCACCTCCTCGTCCCTGCTGCACGTCCCCTACTCCCTTGCCCAGGAGACCAGCCTGGACGACGATGCCGAGCTGCGCAGCTGGCTCGCCTTCGGGGCCGAGAAGGTCGCCGAGGTCGCCGTCCTGTCCCGCCTGCTGACCGGCACCGAGACCGAGGAGGACAAGGCCGCCGTGGCCGAAGCCCACGAGGCCGTCGCGTCCCGCCGCGCCTCCGAGCGCACCCGCAGCTCCGCGCTGCGCACCCGCACGGACGCCGTCACCGACGCAGACCGCAGCCGCAATCCCTTCGACCAGCGCCGCGAGGTGCAGGACGCTGAGCTTGGCCTGCCGCCGCTGCCGACCACCACCATCGGTTCGTTCCCGCAGACCACCGAGATCCGCCAGGCCCGCGCGAAGCTGCGCAAGGGTGAGTTCACGCCCGAGCAGTACCACCAGGCGATGGTCGACGAGATCAAGGACGTCATCGAGCGCCAGGAGAACCTGGGCCTGGACGTGTTCGTCCACGGCGAGCCCGAGCGCAACGACATGGTGCAGTACTTCTCCGAGCAGCTCGAGGGCTACCACTCCACCGACCTGGCCTGGGTGCAGTCCTACGGTTCGCGGTGCGTGCGCCCGCCGATCCTGTTCGGCGACGTGACCCGCCCGGAGCCCATGACCGTCGAGTGGTTCCAGGTGGCACAGGCCCTCACCGACAAGCCGGTCAAGGGAATGCTCACCGGTCCGGTGACCATGCTCGCCTGGTCCTTCGTCCGCGACGACCAGCCGCTGGGTGCCACTGCCGACCAGGTCGCCCTGGCACTGCGCGACGAGATCTCCGACCTGGCGGACGCCGGGGCGAAGATCGTCCAGGTCGACGAGCCCGCCATCCGCGAGCTGCTGCCACTGCGCGCGGCCCAGCAGCCCGCCTACCTGGCCTGGGCCGTGGGTTCCTTCCGTCTGGCCACCGCAGGCGCGGCGGACGCGACCCAGATCCACACCCACATGTGCTACTCCGAGTTCAACGAGCTCATCGGCACGGTGGGCGACCTGGACGCGGACGTGACCTCCATCGAGGCCGCCCGCAACGGTATGCAGGTGCTGCACGCCCTGCGTGACTCCGGCTTCGAGCTGGGAGTCGGCCCGGGCGTGTGGGACATCCACTCCCCGCGCGTCCCCGAGCAGTCCGAGGTCGACACCCTGCTGACCGAGGCCCTGGAGGCCGTCCCGGCCCGCCAGCTGTGGGTCAACCCGGACTGCGGCCTGAAGACCCGCGCCTGGGAGGAGACCACCGCCTCGATCAAGGTGCTGGTCTCCGCCGCCGAGAAGGCACGCGCGTCCGTGAACGCGTAGTCTTCTCCCACCTCGGAATCCTCGCCGTCCGGGGGTAGGCGAACTGCTTTGTTCGCGTTCCCCCGGGTGGCGGGGATTTCTGTGTGCGGGACCGTCAGGCGAAGTGAGGGTGCGGACCGCCGAACCGGCCGAAGCCCCAGGAATCCCTCCGGAAGAAGGCCGTGCCCATCCCACCGTGGGGTTCCTCACCATGGCTGTGCGGGCCGTGGTGGCCATGGCCGCCATGCCCCCCGACGTCTCGGCCGCGGGGCCGCTCCGGGAGCTTCTCCCGCACGGCGACCGTCACCCGTTCCAGCATTTCCGCGAGCTTCTCCTGCTCCCCGTCGGCCAGGACGTCGAACGGGTCGTCGGTCTCGGGGGTGTCCGCGGCAGCGGTACGCCCCTCGTCGGTGATCTCCACGATGAAGGTGCGGCGGTCGCCCTCGTCGCGCTTGCGCTCGACGTACCCCGACGACTCCAGCTTGCCCAGCAGTTCACTGAGTGACTGCGGACGAACGCCCAGCATGTAGGCGAGTTCCTTCTGAGACATGGGACTCTGCAGTGTGAGGATGTGCAGGACGCGACCCTGCCCTGCGCGCGTGCCGCCGAAGGGGCGGCCGGGATGGCCGACCATGTCCGTCCGACGCAGCATCATGGCCAGATGCATGAGCTGGTTCGTGAGGTCCGGGGTGTCGAACGTGTTCTCGGTGCTGTCATTCATGGTGTCTCCCTGACTATGTTACGGTACCTGCTTTTCAGGTACCTTCAGGACTGAATATTACGCAGGTACCTTCATATGTCAAGCGGTACCTTCATGCTTGGCCCCTAAATGCCGCGGCAATGAAGTTTCCCTGTTGAATGGAAGTCATCTAATGACTTGTGTACAGTGACGGACATCACCATTGACGATCAGAGGAGACTCTCCGTGCCCCTGTCCATGAAACGACCCCTGACCACCACCTTGTCCACCGCCCTGGCTACCGCGCTCGTGTTCGGCGGGACAGCCGCCCTCATACCGGCCTCGGGTGCCGTACCCGGCAGCGCCAGCGGCTCGGCCACCGGATCCACCACGGGGTCACTCCCCCAACCCGACTCCGGCACCGCGCTGGACGCCCTCCCCTCCGCAGGCTGCGGCACCGAACAAACCCCGGGCAATGACGAGTACTCGCTCGATTCCGGCGGGGAGGAACGGACGTACCGGCTCAACGTCCCCCGTGCCTACGACGAGTCGACACCGACGCCGCTGATCCTGGGCTTCCACGGCAACGGCTCCGACGGGGCCGAGTTCCAGAACTACACCGGCCTGACCGACCTGCCCGCGGTCACCGCCTTCCCCGACGGGGTCGCCAGCGAGGACAAGCGCTCCTGGCAGGGCGCCCCTTACGCGAGCGGCGCCGATGACCTGCAGTTCGTGTCCGATCTCCTCGATTCGATCGAGGACGAGCACTGCATCGACCTCAACCGCGTCTACGCGACCGGGAAGTCCAACGGCGGTGGGCTCGTCTCGCTGCTCGCCTGCAACATGCGCGACCGCTTCTCCGCCTTCGCCTCGGTCGCCGGCGCCTATTACCCCCAGTCGACCGAGGGGTGCAGCTACGACGTACCGACGCCGATGCTCGCGATCCACGGAACCGGCGACGCCACCATGCAGTACGACGGCGGCGAGCGCCAGGGCGAAACCTACCCGGGCGTGCGCGACTGGCTCGACCCCTGGACTGACGTCGCCGACTGCGGCGCGATGACTGAACGGCAGATCGGAGAATGGAGCGAGGACGTCGTCCTCACCGGCTGGGCGGACTGTGACAGCAAGGTCGAGCTCTACTCGGTCGCCGATGGTGGCCACGTCTGGCCAGGTGAGGACATGTACAGCGGCGGCGGCTACGTGACCGAGCACTTCTCCGCGACAGACACGATGTGGAGGTTCTTCATCGACAACCCGGAACCGGTCCGGGCCCTGTGACCGTTGACACACCTTTACCCGGTGAACTAGATTCCATAATTGACTAGATGACTTAATGACTTGAAGGAGAGTGCCATGTCCGCTTCGACCGGACTCGTTGAACATCTCACCCGCGAGATCGTCGACGCCATCCGCTCCGACAACCTGCAACCCGGGCAGTCCCTGCCGTCGGCGAAGGTGCTCGCCGAGCACTTCGAGGTCACCGTCCCCACCCTCCGCGAGGCTCTGCGGCGCCTCGAGGCGATGGGGTCGATCGAACTCAGGCACGGCTCGGGCACCTACGTCCGCGAGTCCATCAACCGCCGCATCCTCGACAACCCGCACTACTCCCCCGTCGACCTCTCCGCGGCCATCGAACTGCTCGACGCCCGCATCGCGATCGAACCAGGCATCGCCGAACTCGCTGCGGAAGCCCAGGAACCGGCGGCGGTGATGTCGATGGAATCCGCACTCGACAATGCCCTGAAGGTCAAGACCTCGGTGCCCGCGGGACACTTCCACGTCGAACTCGCGCGGGCGTCCGGCAACCGGGCGCTGCACGAGACGCTGGTGTCGCTCCTCGCCATCCACTCCCGTACCCAGCAGGCGGCGCGCACCACCTACGACCGTCTCCGCGACCACGACGAGCACACCGACATCCTGGACGCGGTCAAACGCGGGGACGGGTTCGAGGCCTCGCACCGGACCCGAAAACACCTCATCGCGATCAAGGCCGCCGTCCTGTCCGACTGGACGAACAACGACCCGGACACCGGCGCGCCCGGCCGGAGAGGATTCCCCCAATGACCCGAAACACCGTGAACGAGATCCGCGCCGGAATCCGCCACTACGGCGAACTGACCTCCCCCGAGGTCGAACTCGCCAAAGCCAGGAACACCCTGCTCATCCTTCCGGTGGGCGCCTGTGAACAGCACGGCGACGCCCTCCCGTTGAGCACCGACAGCATCCGCGCCGACCATGTGGCACTGGCCCTGGCCGAGGAACTGGCGAGCGACACCGGCACCGGCAGCACAGAGGACGACGGCCGCGCCTTCGTCCTCCCCGGCATCGACTACGGGGTTTCCCCGCACCACACGGCCCTCCCCGGGACCGTCAGCCTGGATCCACGCACCTTCATCGAGCTCGTCACGACCGTGGCGGGCAGCGTCGCCGACTCCGGTTTCACCCGGGTCCTCGTCATCACAGGGCACGGGGGCAACCTCGCCGCGCTCGGCGTGGCCCAGCAGACCCTCCTCGCTTCCCACCCGGACCTCGTCTTCGCCTACTCACCGGTCAGCGCCCTCGCCACGGAATCCACCGCCGCACTGCCCCGAACAGAGGTCAGCGGCCACAGCGGCGAATCCGAGACCTCGCAGGTGCTCGCCATCAATGAGCACCTCGTCGATTCCCCCCGACTCTCCGCCGGCGCAACGAAACTCGACGAACTCGATCCCCGGTCGCGGCTGAGCAGGACCAGGACACCGTCCAGCGCAGTCCCCTTCGACCGCTACGCCGACAACGGCGTGCTCGGCGACCCCCGCAGCGCCACCGCCGCAGCCGGCAGGGACATCCTCGACGAGGTCACCACCACACTCGTGGACTACTCACGGCAGATGCTCCGCCTGTAACCGCCCGCCCCGTACGACCCCTGCACCCCTCCACACCCCGTCAGCCCGCGGAATGCACTGGGCTCCTCCAGCCATGTTCTTTTCATTCCGCATCAACATGAATTCTCCCCCGCCTGCACACCAACGGAGTCAGACATGGAAACCACCACAACCCCCCACGACAAGCAGGAACGTCTGCCTGTCCTCATCCGGGCCCTCAACACCATCGAGAAGGTTGGCAACAAGCTTCCCCACCCCTTCTGGCTGTTCTGGATTCTCGCAGCCATCCTCGCCGTCGTCAGCCTCGTCCTCTCGCTCTTCAACGTCGGGGTGAACGACCCCGGCGACGGAGAGTGGACGCCGGTGAACAACCTGCTCAGCGGGGACGGCCTCGCCATGGCCGTGAGTACCGCCCTCGACGCCTACCAGTCCTTCCCGCCGCTGATCACGATCATGGTCGTCATCATGGGCGTCGCGCTTGCCGAGCGCACCGGAATGCTGTCCACCGCGATGAAGGTCTCGATCGCGAAGGTCCCGCCGTCGCTCATCGTGTTCACCGTCGCGTTCATGGGCACGGTCTCCCACGTCGCCTCAGCCGCGGCCTACGTCATTCTCGTCCCGATCGGCGGGATGGTGTTCAAGGCGGTCGGACGCTCCCCCGTCCTGGGGGTCATCGTGGCCTACACGTCGATCGCCTCCGGGTACGACGCCAGTCCGATCCCCACGCCCAACGACGCGATCTTCGCCGGCATCACGACCGCGGCCTCGAACATCATCGACCCCGACTACGTGGTGACGCCGATCAGCAACTGGTTCTTCAACATCGCCAGTTCCGTCCTGCTGGCCATCGTCATCACCATCGTGACCGAGCTCGTCCTCACCAAACGGCAGAACCTCGAGGCCGACGAGGACGCCGAGTACGAGGATTCCGTGGTCACCGACAAGGAACGCAAGGCACTGCGCCTCTCAATGTTCGCGGTCGTTGCCATGATCATCGCCGTCGTCGTGATGGTCGTCCCGGAAGGCGCGCCACTGCGCGGCGACGGCTCATTCGACGAGTCCCCGTTCCTCACCGGCATCGCGTTCATCATCGCCATGATCTTCGGCGTCGGCGGCATGGTCTACGGCTACCGCGAGGGCACCATCAAGACAATGGCCGACGTCCCGAAGCTCATGGGCCAGGGGCTCGCCAGCATGACGCCCGTGCTGATCCTCTTCTTCGCCATCGCGCAGTTCCTCGAGTACTTCGAGTGGACGAACATCGGCATGCTCGTCTCCGTGAAGTCGTCCGACATGTTCACGAACCTCGGTCTGCCGATCTGGGCCATCTTCATCCTCGTGCTCGTCATGCTCTCCCTCGTCAACGTGCTCATCACCTCGGGTTCCGCGATGTGGGCGATCATGGCGCCTGTCATCGTGCCGATGCTCATGCTCCTCGATGTTCCCCCGGAGACCTCCCAGGCGCTGTTCCGCATCGCCGACTCCGGTTCGACCGCGATCACCCCGATGAGTCCGTACTTCATCATGGCGCTCGGGTTCATGCAGAAGTACCAGAAGTCCGCCGGCATCGGCACCCTGATCTCTCATACCCTGCCGCTGGCGGTGTGCATGACGATCTCGTGGAGCCTGCTGTTCTTCCTCTGGTGGGGGCTCGGGATCCCGCTCGGCCCCGGCGCGCCGGTCAGGTGACCTACGCCCGGTTCGGCCATTTTTCCCCGCTACTCTTGTTTGTAGGTACGTAATACCGTACTCTTGCCGACATGGACGAGGACCTGTCAACTCCGCCAACCCGCCACCGCCGGACGGGTCCGCGCCTGCGTCGCCCCGTCGCTGGTCTGCACAACCGGGGCGGGACGATGAAGTACGCCGTGCTCACGCTGTACCGGATCCGGACGCCCTTGTTCATGATCGCGGTCTACGTGTTCATCGCCGTCGTCATTCTCGACCTCGTCCCGCTTCACAGCGTGGACCTGGTCCCTGCGATACATTTCTGCCGTGCCAGTCTCCTCGTGATCTCCATTCTTGTTCTGCTCCTCTGCGTATGTGGGCCGAGGTTACTGACGGAACACCCGGCGACCACGGTCCAGTCCCCGGTGGCTGGTCGCTGGCTCGGGGTCAACAGCCCGGCGACAAACGTCCCCAGCCACGGCATCCGTGGCTACGGACAGACCTACGCCATCGATGTCGTCGCCGAGCCGGAGGACGGAAGCCCGCGCCCCGCATACGGCGGCACGGTGTTCCGCGACCCGCGGACGTATCCCGCGTTCGGCGAGCCCGTACTGGCCATGGTCGACGGCACCGTGGTCAGCGCCACCCACCGGCATCGCGACCACAGGGCACGGTCCAACCCGGCCGGCCTCATCTACCTGATGTTCGAGGGGATGATCCGGGAACTGGGTGGTCCCGGATTCATCGTCGGCAACCACGTCACCATCCGCACCGGGGACGGTTTGTTCGCCACCGTCGCCCACCTGCAGCGTGGCTCGGTGAACGTTGCCGTCGGCGACCGTGTCCACGCCGGCGACCAGGTAGGACGCTGCGGCAACTCCGGCAACAGCAGTGAGCCCCACGTCCACGCTCAGTTGATGGACCGGGCATCGCTGTGGACCGCGCAAGGGTTGCCCATCGCCTTCAACGGGGTCCGGCTGGGCGAGGACGCCGGACCGGTGGACGGACTGCCGGAGAACGGCCAGCACATGACAACCACACATCCCGAGAGGTGAACCCCCATGGACCGCTACTGGACGTCAATCATCGTATTCATGTTCGCGTTGTCGATCTTCACCATCCTCGTCGACAACTTCATGACCACCTACATCCTGGCACTGTGCACAGCAGTCGTCACCTATGCCGTCCTGGGACGACCAACGAACACGGAGTCCGATGAAACGCAGGAGAATCAGCCGCAGCTCACCCATCCACGGTGACACGACTCTCGCCGAGCAGTTCTTTGGGCACGTCGAGGCACCGAAAAGCGGAGTGTACGGTGCTTCCCTTGCCGTGGTGTCCCCCGACGGGTCCCGTACCTGCGGGATTGGATACCCGACCGACAAGACTTTTCTCCTCGGCTCTGTCGGCAAGGCCCTCAACGGACTGATCTACTCCGACATGGTGGCCGCAGGCACGGTCCACCCCGAGGACACGCTTGGCCAGTTCCTCCCGCTGGCTGAAACCCCGGCGGTCAAGTCCGGGGAAGTGGTGTATCTACCTTCCGATGAAACAGTGTGCGTGAT
>NZ_JBQEDF010000081.1:0-9546 GCF_052107835.1 Corynebacterium sp. | reverse complement strand
GCAGCAGCAGGCCGCGGCGGGAGTGGTGGTCGTGCTTGTGGAACTTGAGGTGCTCGGTCAGCTGACGGATACGGACGGTCAGCAGCGCGACCTGCGCCTCGGGAGAACCGGTGTCGGTCTCGTGGATGCCGAACTCCTTGAGGGTGTCGGCCTTCTGCTCCTTGGTCAGAGCCATGTGAATCTCCTGGTTGTTGTTTCAGTCCGCGCGAAAAGTGGGGGCGAATGCTCGCCGCCGGTGACTACCGCGAACCACAGTCACAGACCGTGCGACTCTATCACCCGCGCTCGCGAAGAACCAATCGCCGGGTCGCGTCAACGTCACTGTTGATCGCCGCAATCAACTCGTCCAGGTCGGAGTAGTTCTGCATGCCCCGGATGTGGTCGACGAAACTCACCGTCACGGTGCGTCCGTAGAGGTCGGCCTCGTGGTCGAGGACGAAGGCCTCCACGCTGCGGGTCGCATCACCGAAGGTCGGGTTGGTGCCCACCGAGATGGCCGCAGGTAGGTGGGCGTCCACCGGCATGTCCCCCACCAGCGATCCTTCCGGATCCTTCCGGGTGGGGATGATCCGCAGGTCGCCGGCGTAGACCCCGTCCGCCGGAAGGGCCTGGCTGTCCGGGAAGTAGAGGTTGGCGGTGGGGAACCCGAGCGCCGCGCCGCCGCGTCCCGCGCCCCGGGTGACCACGCCGCGCACCGTGAAGTTCCGGCCGATAGCACTGCCGGCCGAGGCGACGTCCCCCTCGTTGAGGCGCCCACGGATCCATGACGAGCACACGGTGTGCTCGGCGGACTCACCCTCGGCGTGGTCGGTCAGGAGACCGTGGACGATGACCTCGACGCCGTATTTCTCGCCGAGTTCGCGCATCGTCGCGCTGGTGCCGGACGCCTGGCTGCCGAAGGTGAAGTTCTCCCCCACCACCACGGCCTTCGCCTTGAGCTGCCCGAGGATGACCCTGCGGAAGTACTCCTCGGGGCTCCAGGAGATGATCTCCTCGTCGAAGGCGATGACCACCATGCCGTCGATGCCGTACCGGGCGGCGCTGATCGCACGCTGCTCGACGGAGGCCAGCATCGAGGGGATACGCTGCGGGTCGAAGATGACCGTCGGGTGGGGGTCGAAAGTCACCATCACCGCCGGGACGCCGAACTCGCGTGCCTTGTCCACCGTCGTGCCGATGAGTTTCTGGTGTCCGCGGTGCACACCGTCGAAGACGCCGATCGTCACAACGCTTCCCTCGAGGTCCGCGGGAACCTCGTCCAGTCCGTTCCAGATATCCACGGGAACAACACTACGACATTGTCGGCCCGCCCCGGGCTCCGCCTAGACTGTGCCCCATGTCTGGAACCGATTCCGCCGCTGCACCGTCCGGCATCCTCGCCCGCTCCGGCCTCGTCGTCATCGACAAACCGGCGGGAATGACCAGCCACGACGTGGTGTCCCGCTGCCGCCGGATCTTCGGCACCCGCCGGGTGGGGCATTCGGGCACCCTTGATCCGATGGCCACCGGGGTGCTCGTCGTCGGGGTGGAGCGGGGCACGAAGTTCCTGGCGCATGTCGTCACCCACGACAAGCGGTACACGGCGACGGTGCGTTTCGGCACATCCACCGTCACGGACGATGTCGAGGGCGACGTCCTGACGTCCGCGTCCCCGGAGGCGGTGGCGGCGCTGACGCAGGACGCGGTGCGAGGGGCCTTCTCCCGCCAGTCCGGCGACATCATGCAGCGCCCGAGCAGTGTCAGTTCGATCAGGGTCAACGGGCGCCGCGCCCACGAGCTCGTCCGCGAGGGGGTCGACGTGGTGCTCCCCGCCAGGCCCGTGACCGTGCACGGACTGGTGGTGGAGGACGTCCGGCTCGGTGCAGCCGGAACGGCGGCTGTTGAGGCCGACATCAGCGTGCACTGTTCCTCGGGCACCTACATCCGCTCGATCGCCCGCGACGTGGGTGAGGAGCTCGGTGTCGGAGGACACCTGCGTGCCCTGCGCCGCACCAGCGTCGGGCCCTTCGACATCGCGGACGCCAGGACGCTGGATGAGCTGTCCGCGGTGCGAGATGACACGGGCAGCGCCCCCGCGCTGTCCCTGGGCCTGGATGAGGCGATGTCCACCTGCTTCCCGGTCCGGGGGATCAGCGAGGAGGAGGGAACCGACCTGTCCATGGGCAAGTGGCTCGAGCCGGTCGGTCTCACGGAGGTCCATGCCGCGGTCACCCCCTCCGGACGCGCGATTGCCCTGCTCGAGGAGCAGGGCAGGCGGGCGGGGAGCGTGTTCGTGGCCCGCCCGGCGGGCATGGAGTAGCTACGGCCGCGGGTTGATCACACGGCCCCAGGTGGACTTGTTGCCCCAGATATTCTGTCGCAGGCCCTCCAGCTGGAGGATCTGGGAGTGGTCGACGAAGAGGTTGCACTCGTTGCCGTAGTTCTTCACGTACCACTCGAACACGGGGCCGTCGGCGGCCTCGAACATGACGTTCTCCAGGCCCAGGCCGTTGATGATCGACGCGGCCGCGGACGTGTTCCACTCGACGACGTTCTCGGTGATGCCCTCGGACTCGATCATGATGATCGACGCCCCGGCGTCCAGTGCCCGCTGCCCGCGGTCGACCAGGTCACCGATGTCCTTGGCGGACTCGGCGGCCAGCTCGGCCTCGGTCGAGTCACCGCCGGAACCGATCTGGATGCCGAGCTCGGGCTTGGCCTTCAGGCCGGCCTTGACGACCTTGTCCACCAACCGTTCCAGGCCGCTGGTGGGAAGCATGATGAACCCGGTGGAGATCTCGATGACGTCGAAGCCGACGTCCTTGGCCTCCTTCAGGTACTGGTCGACGGCGTCGTCGCCGTAGCGCAGGACGGTCTCGATCCAGCCGCCCGAGGAGACGTAGGCGTCGTTCTCGTGGGCGATGTCGCTGAACTTCCGGACCTGCTCCGGCGGGACCAGGGAGAACGATCCGCCCGCCCACTTGATGCCGTCGATCCACTGGCCGGCGACGTCGAAGACGTCCTGCAGGTGCCGGGTGCCGAAGGTGTCGTAGTAGGGGGCGCGGACCTCGGTCATACCGAAGGACCGCGGCTTCGCCGGACGGTAGGCGCGCGGGACGATGTCGAATGCGACGTCGAAGCCGGTGGCATTGGAGGTGGTGGTGCTGGAGGTGGTGGTGCTGGAGGTGGTGGTGCTCATGGTGAGCCTCCTTGTGGTGTCGGGTATGTGGTGGTGTGGTGGATCCGGCGGTTGGTGTACGACCTAACCGCGGGTGGTGCTGACCTTCGCCAGGGACGCGGTGAGGTCCGTGGTGCGGTGGTTCTCCAGGTCGTGGACGATGTCGCTGATCTCGTCGCGCAGTGCCTGGTCCGCGAAGGGGGTGGTGAGGGCGTCGAACTTCGCCCGTGCCCCGGCCCAGTCCAGTGGCTGGGTGAAGAAGCCGTCGTAGGCGGACTCCTCGTCGGTGAACTCGGTGCCGTCGTCGAGTGTGATCCTCAGGGCGGCGGGCATCTCCTGCGGGAACCGGTCGGAGAGGGCCTCGTCCGGGGTGATCGTGACCTTCCGCA
This sequence comes from Corynebacterium sp., assembly GCF_052107835.1. Classification (GTDB taxonomy): domain Bacteria; phylum Actinomycetota; class Actinomycetes; order Mycobacteriales; family Mycobacteriaceae; genus Corynebacterium. Next base: position 6,000 of record NZ_JBQEDF010000081.1, on the reverse strand, counting down.
TGAGTTCCTGGACATCGTCGGCGACAATGCGCGACGGCTCGTACTGGGCCGGGTTGAGTTCACCGTCCAGCAGTGCCACGGCGAGCATCCACGGCAGGGAGTGGTCGGCCTCCTCCTTGGTGCGGATGGTCTGCTTGTCGCCTTCCTCGCCGCCACCGATGATCGAATGGGCCACGTCGAAGGTGGTCAGCTCGATAGAGGCGATGCGGGACGGGTCGAAGCCGTCCCGTGCGCGGATGTGGAGCACGCCGTCCAGCGCGGACTGGGAGTGGATCTCGGCGTTGTACTTCTTGATGATGGTGCGCGTCACGCTCTCCAGGTCCTCGGCCGACCAGTCGAGGGTGTAGTCGCCGGCGAGGGCCTTGAAGCCCTTGTTGCCCTCGAAGACCTCCGCGGGGCCGGTGATCCCGCGGGACGCCAGCAGCGCCGACCAGGTGCCCTCCTTGGACACGTGCGGGTAGGCCAACCCCTTCCAGTGGCTGAGGTTGCCGGTGCGGGTGACACGCAGCGCGACGTTGGCGGTGCCCGCCATGGCGACGGCGTTGGCGATCTGGTCGGCGGGCAGTCCCAGTGCCTTGGCGGCGGACGCGGCCGCGGCGAAGGCACCCTGGGTGGTGTGGTCGAAGCCGAGGTCGCGGACCGGCGCGACGTCCGACAGCCTGGTGTGCACCTGGTAGGCCACGGCGAAGGCGGTCAGCAGGTCCGCACCGGACGCGTCGGCGCTTTCCGCGGCGGCCAGGGTGGCACCGAAGTTGTCGGAGGGGTGGTTGGTCTCCCCCTTGGCGAGGTAGGCGTCCATGAAGTCGAGGTAGCGGCTCAGCGCACTGTTGAAGAACGCCGCCTTCTCCGGCGTGGTCCGCCCTCCCCCGATGAGCGTGGACTGCTCGGTGCCGCCGAGATCGTCCAGCAGGCCGCGGATCGCGGTGACGGGCTCGGCGTCGAGGGCGCCGATGGCGACGCCGAGGGTGTCGAGGACCCTGATCTTGAGCTGTTCGAGTGCGTCCGGACTGAGGTCCTCCAGTGTCGCCCTCTCGACGAAGGCTGCGAGGTCCTGAACTTCTGTCACGAGATGCTCCTGTTCCTCCGCTGTCGGGGCGGTGCCACTGGGGTGGATGCCGTCCGCCGGGCGGATAGTGGTCGGGCAATCCGGGTCGTGTGGTCCGTGGATGGGCTCATATTTAGGATTGCCTCACCTCCCATCGTCCACGCTCATGCACCGGCGTCAAGGGTGATGTGACGTATCCCACCGGCCCTTGACGGTGGGCCGCCGACATGCCGTCCCCCCGATTCCACCGGCACGGAGGCGCTGGACTACAATGCCAGACTGTGAGACGCAGTCTCCCGACCAGTGAGACGAGCGTGAGAAGTGTCCGACCAGATGACCACAGAACGAGAGGAACCCATGGCCGACAACGAGAGCCCCCGGCAGATCACGTGGAACGGCGGTCTGCAGCAGGAAGCCGTCGACCTGCTCAGCACCCCCGGCCACATCGTGGTCACCCCGACCAAGGTCGGCTACATCATCGCCACCAGCGACCGCGAGGGCCTCGAGCGCAAGTTCGCCGTGAAGCACCGCAAGCGCAACAAGCCGGGCGTGGTGCTGTGCGGCTCCATCGAGCAGCTCCGGGAGATCGCGGAGCTGACCCCGGAGATCGAACGCTTCTACCAGACCTGCGTGGACCAGGACGTCCTGATGGGCTGCATCCTCCCCTGGAAGGAGGGCGCCCAGGAGAAGTACCTGCCGGAGGGCGCCGCCGAACTGGCCACCGACACCCGTGGCACCAGCTGCTTCGTCCTGAAGTTCGGTGTCCCCGGTGAGCTCATCGCCCGCGAGATGTGGGAGCAGGGCCGCCTGGTGTTCGCCTCGTCCGCCAACCCGTCCGGCCAGGGCAACCGCGGCGTCGTCGAGGGCATCGGCGAGGAGATCGCCGGCGAGGCCGACCTGATCATCGACGGCGACGACTACGTCGCCTCCATCCAGCCGGACGCGACCGAGGAGACCCGCTACGAGCAGGGCGTGATGGTCTCCATGGTCGACGACGACGGGAAGATCATCCCGGAGCAGAACGGCGGGCGCGGCGTGACCCCCTGCCCGACGCTGATCCGCAAGGGAGTGTACAACGACGAGATCGTGCTGATCCTCGCCGACCAGTTCAACAGCTGGGACTTCCGCCAGGGCGCCTACTACTGATCACCGCCCGATGGCCGATGGCATCACGGCGCCCAGGGAAGTTCTCCTTCAGGCGGAACCGACCTGGGCGCCGTGATGCCGTCGTCTAGTTGCTCGCGACCCCGCACACGGTCACCACGTAGCCGTTGTGGATCACCCAGCTGCCGTGGATGTCGGGGACCGGGCTGGGACGGGACAGCACACGCGCGTGCCAGCTCCCACCCACCTCGACGCCCCAGTCACCCTGGTGCTCCACCTCAAGGTGCAGGTCGACCTCGTCGAAATCCAGGAACCGTCCCGCCAGGGGGAACCACGCCTTGTAGACGGACTCCTTCGCACTGAACAGCACCGTCCCCAGCGCCCGTCCCGGGGCCCTGGTCGCCGCACGGCGCAGGACGCGGCGCTCCCTCACCGTCGTGACGGCGTTCAGCACCCCGTCCGGGAGCCGCTGGGCGACCTCGACGTCCAGACCCAGACTCCTCCAGTGGCCGGAGCGTCCCACCAACGCCATCCGCACGCCGCGGGTGTGTGAGATCGTGCCCGAGACGGAGGCCGGGAACAGGGGCATGCCCTTCTCCCCGCGGAGGATGGGGGCGTCCTCCCCGAGCCCACGCAGCGCACGGTGGGCGCACCAGCGTCCGTCCCCGAACTCGGATTTGCGGGAGTCCACGGCCGCGGCGACGATCGTGCGCTCGGCGTCGTCGAGTTCGTTGTACCTGCTGAGGTCGTTGGTCTGGCCGGAGTGCAGTTCAACCAGGCCGGTGTCGGTGGGCAGGATGTGGCGCGGGACGACCGGGGCACGGTCGAGACCGTCGTGACCCACGGCAACGAAGGGGGCTGCGATGATCATGCCTCTTCCTCTCTGGGGACCTCCGTCAGCACCGGGTACGGCCAGAGGTCCCGTTCACGGCGCTTCCCGAGGCTCAACGTGTGCTCCCGTGGGTAGCCCAGCGACACCTCGACATGCGGGACACCGTCCACCTCGGTGCGGACCGGGATGTGCAGATGCCCGTATATGACCGTCTCCGCCCGGAAGCGGACAGGCCAGTCCTGAGTGTGCCGGGTTCCGGACCACAGCGCCACTTCTGGCAGCTCCAGTCGTCCGGTGACCTCCCTGACCAGTGGCCAGTGGTTCACCAGCACCGTGGGGCCGGAGACCTGTGACAATCGACGAACAGTGTAACCCAACCGACGCTGGCACCACAGGGGAACATCCACGTAGGGGGCGATGGCGACCTGGTCGGTGAACATCACCCCGTTGCCCTCCGCGGCGTTGAGCGCGTGCTTCACACTGACCAGCGGATCGCGCCAGGAGTGGTCGTAGAGGGTGAACATCGGGACGACGGTGCGTCCGGCGAAGGTGGCGTAGGGGTCCTCCGGGGTGAGCACGCCCATCGACCGGCAGCCCCGGACCAGCTCGCCGTACTTCTCCTCGGCGTGAATCTGGTCCTTGGGGCGGGAGAACAGTTCGTGGTTGCCCGGCACCCAGATGACCTGGGCGAAGCGTTCGGAGAGCTCGCGCAGCATGCCGAGGATCGTCGGGGTCTTCTCCGCGACATCCCCGGCGACAATCAGCCAGTCGCCCGGGTTCCGGGGCTGGACGAGGCGCTCCACGAGTTCCCGGTTGCCGGGGGCCGCGATGTGCAGGTCGGAGACCGCCCAGAGCGTGCGCGCGTGGTTGTCGGCCATACGCTCCGCACCTCCTCAGGATTTCCGGGTCTCCGGCGCGCACAATTACGCACCAGGAGTCACTATAGTCACATTGGTCACAACTTTCACACAGTGAATTATTCGGTGACCACCCAGCGACCGCTCCGGTAGCGCCAGACCACCGCCGCCAGCCGCAGGAGGATGAAGGCCAGAAGCCCGCACCACACCCCGGTCAACCCCAGGTCGAAGGCCAGGGACAGCCACACCCCGGGGATGAATCCGAGCACTACGGAGACAATCGTGGCGGTCCGCAGGAACGCTACATCGCCCGCCCCCAGCAGTACCCCGTCCAGGGCGAACACCACTCCCCCGAGCGCCACCATCACCACCAGCACCCACCACGGGCCACGGATCGTGTCCAGGACCCCGGCGTCGGAGGTGAACAGCCCGGGGACCACCACCGACCCCAGCGCCAGCAACGCGGCCAGCACCAGACCCGCGCCGACGGAGAACCGCAGCACCCTGTTGCCGACTCGCCACGCCGTCCTGGCCGACCCGGAGCCCAGCGCGGCACCAACCAACGCCTGCGCGGCGATCGCCACGGAGTCCAGCACCAGGGTCAGGAAGTTCCACAGCTGCAGCATGATCTGGTGTGCCGCCAGGGAGAACTCACCCATGCGCCCGGCCACTGCCGCGGCCGACACGAACGCGATCTGGAAGCTGAAGGAACGCAGGATCAGGTCGCGTCCCATCGACAGCTGCGGGCGGATCACCGCCCAGGTGGGACGCACCGCGCGCCCGTCACCCACCCGCCGCCAGGTGACGATCAGAGCCACCACGAAGCAGGACGCGGTGATCACCTCGCCCAGCACATTGGCGTACGCCGAGCCGACGAGGCCGAAACGGTCGACCGCCCACGGGACGGTGACCACCATCGGGACCACCCCCGCCAGGGTGAAGTACAGCGGGGCGCGGGTGTTGGCGATCCCGCGCAGCCAGCCGTTGCCGGCCATGGTGACCAGGGCCGGGATGATCGACAGAGAGGTGACCCGCAGCCAGTGGGCGGCGTCCTGTCCCACCCCGGAGCCGCCGGTCAACCAGCCGGTGACCGGCACCGCGCTGGCCGCGACGGCCACGGCGATCACCGCACCCACCGCAACCGCCACCCACGTGGCCTGCACACCCTCGGAGACCGCGCCGGTGGTGTCGCCGGAGCCGTAGCGCCGGGCCGCCCGCGCCGTGGTCCCGTAGGACAGGAACGTCAGCTGGGTGGTCACCTGGGCCAGAACGGTGGCCCCGGCGGCCAGGGCGGCGAGTTCGGCCGTTCCCAGCCGTCCCACCACGGCGGTGTCCCACAGCAGGTAGAGCGGGGTTGCCGCCAACACGGCGAGGGCGGGCCACGCCAGACCGAGGATGGTCCGGGTGTCCGCCCTCACGCCGGGAGTGTGCGGCTCAGTCACTCCCGCTCGGAGTCGTCGTCACCCTTGTAGGGGTCCGCCTCCCCGGCAGGACTCGCCCCCTCGGCCTGTGCGCGCACCCGGTCGTCGATCTCCCGGGCCTTCGCCAGCAGCTCCTCCAGGTGGGCCGAGGCCTCCGGCACGGTGTCGAGCTCGAAGCTGAGGGTCGGGGTGAACCGCACAGAGAGCTGGTCGCCGACGATCTTGCGCAGCTGCCCGCGGGCACGGTTCAGTGCCTCGGCGGCGGCGACGGTGTCCGGCTCCTCATCGATGGTCACACCACGTACCGTGTAGAACACCGTGGCGTCGTGCAAGTCACCGGTCACCCGGCAGTCGGTGACGGTGACGTACTTCAGACGCTGGTCCTTCACCTCCCGCTCGATCGCCGAAGCGACAATGGTCATGATGCGCTTGGCCATACGGGCCGCGCGGGCGTGGTCTGCCATGGTGGCACCCCTGTCTCGTCTCAGGTCCCGCAAGCGGGAGAACTTCGTTCACATTCTATTATCACCCGACAACGGCCCCGACGGCGGACCTGGGGTCCGTCGTCGGGGCCGACTGCCGTGGGCGAGGGACTACTTGTCCTTCTTGTCCTTCTTGACGTCCTCGCGGGGCACCTCAACCAGCTCGTAGGCCTGGATGGTGTCGCCGATCTGGATGTCCGGGTGGGACAGGACCATACCGCACTCGTAACCGTGGCTGACCTCGGTGACGTCGTCCTTC
>NZ_JBQEDF010000080.1:0-10718 GCF_052107835.1 Corynebacterium sp. | reverse complement strand
GTGTGACCATTGCGTTAAGGATAGGCAACCGCAGAATGAAACATTCCCGTAACACGACTTTCGCGGGAGGGTCATGCGGTGGCAGTAGCATCATCGGCATGACACGCGTATCCACCGATCCCGATACCGCCACCGGCCCCGCGACGGACGCACCGACCGTCTACGCCAGGCCGACCGACCCGACGCTGCCCGAGCGGACCCGCCCCGAGCCGCTGCCCGAGGCCGAGGCGAGCGCCAACCTGGCGGCCCTGGAGAAGCAGGCACGCCGGGACATGGCCCTGATCGGACACAACCACGACTGGGTTCCCGCCCCTGCCGAGGGCGCCTTCAATGTGCTGGTCATCGGTGGTGGCCAGGCCGGACTGGGTGCCGCCTTCGCACTGTCCCGGCACCGGATCGGCGCGGTGAAGGTCATCGAGGCAGGCCCGGAACCGGAGGTCGGCTGCTGGACCCGTTACGCGCGCATGCACACGCTGCGCAGCCCGAAGAACATGAAGGGCATCGAGCTCGACATCCCGTCGCTGCACACCGAGCGCTGGTTCGAGGCGAAGTACGGCCCCGAGGCATGGGAGGCAACGGACCTCTGCCCGCGCGAGGACTGGAACGAGTACCTGACCTGGTACCGCTCAGTCACCGACGCCGACGTGGACTTCGAGACCGCCATCACCTCCGTGACGCCCCCGGACGCCGACGGCTACTTCCACGTCACCGCGGTCAGAGGCGGCGAACCACTCGAGTACCGCACCCGGCGCATCGTGTTCTCGATGGGCCTGACCGGCGGCGGTGACACCTTCCTCCCCTCCCTGGTCGAGTGGCTGCCCGCTGAGTTCCGCGCCCACACCGAGGACGAGATCGACTTCGACGCCATCAGGGGCAAGCGCGTGATCGTGCTCGGCGGCGGCGCCTCCGGCTTCGACAACGCGTCCTCCGCCCTGGAGGCCGGTGCCGCGAGCGTGGAGATGCACGTGCGGCGCAAGGACGTCCCGCGGCAGAACTCGCTGCGCTGGATGGAGTTCCCCGGCATGCAGGAGCACTTCTACGATCTGACCGATGAACAGAAGTGGGAGTTCTCCCTGTTCAACGGTGGTCTCCCGCAGCCGCCGACGCAGGCGTCCGTGTGGCGCGCCTTCATCCACGACAACTTCTCCATGCTCACCGACACCCGGTGGGCCGACGCGGAGGTGCGGGAGGCGGCCGACGGTGGGTCGGAGATAGTCATCACCGACGACAAGGGCATCGAACACGTCGGTGACTTCGTGATCTCGGCGACCGGATACACCGTGGACCTGGGCCTGCGTCCGGAACTGGAGGCGTTCCTGGACGACATCGCCCTGTGGTCCGACGAGTTCGGCCCCGCCGCCGAGCACCCGATGGGCAAGTGCCCGTACCTCGGTGACGGTTTCCAGTTCCAGGCGAAGGAGGGGGCGTCGGACGCGGCGAAGGAGTACATCCCGAAGCTCATCCACCTCTCCACCGGCGCGCGCGCCTCCCATGGCGTGGCCGGCAACCAGCTCTCCGGCATCTTCGCCGGGCTGACCCGGTTGAGCAACCGGATCGCCACGGACATCACGAAGGAGAACTGGCCGGACTTCTTCGCCGGGTTCACGGCCTTCGACTACCAGGAGGTCGGCAACGTCGGCCGGCATGTCGAGGGCGAGGCCTGGTACCCGCAGGCGCCGCGGTACTAGCGCTCCCGCACCAGGTCGCGGTACATCATGGTCTGCCGCAGCGCGGACCAGACCGTCGATGAGGACGAGACCTCGTCCCACCCGCTGCTCCAGGTCAGGCGCGCGGCCAGGCGCCAGACACTGATGTCCGGGTTCCAGTCCAGCACCCTGGACACCTCACGGGCACGCACCATCACGTGCTCGACGGTCTCGTCGATGCGGGCGCCCAACCCGGTGAAGCAGTACCCGTGGCCGGGGACCACGGTGTAGTCGCCGAACTGCCGCAGGGTGTCCAGGGCATCCAGGTAGTGCTTCACCGGATTCCCGCCGAGCGAGGAGATCCCCAGCCCGATACCGGGGAAGATCTCCGGGATCACGTGGTCGGCGGCGATGAGTATGCCGCGGTCGTCGTCGGCGAAGCACAGGTGGCCGGGCGTGTGTCCGGGGGTCATCACGGCCCGCCAGCCGAGTTCCCCGGTGATCCCGTGTTCCGGGAGTATGTCGCCGTCTCCGATGAGCCGGTCGGGACGCTGACGCGGAATGAACTCCGGGATGCCCTTCCTCGGCACGGGGTAGGGGAAGGCGTCCAGCACCCCGTCCGGCACTCCGGTGTCGTGCTCGTTCACCGCGTAGTCGTCGACACCGGTTCCGCTGCGTGCGGCGTCCACCGTCCGCTGCTCCACCGCTCCCAGGTGGTAGCGCGCACCGGTGGCCTTCAGCAGCGCGGCCGCCCCACCGACATGGTCGGGATGGGCGTGCGTGACGACGACGTCGGTGACCTGCTCCAGCCGTCGGCCGTGTTCACGCAGGAAGTCGTCGAGGGGACGCAGGACGTTGCCCTCGGCGTCCTGCGCCCTGTTCCCGGCCCAGCCCGGATCGACGACGGTGACCCCGTCCTCCCCCAGGTGGACGGTGGAGAGCACGCTGGACATCACCCCGGCGCCCGGCATGGTCACCGACCGGACCCACAGTTCGCCGTCCGTGCGGCTCAGCCGGACGGGCGCGGGCGCGCGGCCCTTGAGCGCGGCGGTGTACTGGCTGCGGAAGACGGGGGTGACTGGGGTGTCATGGGGTACTGCCATGGTCAGTCAGCGTACCCGTCAGGCGCGGACGGCCACCGTCAGTAGCGCTCGGGTTCCTCACCGAGGTTGAACGTCCGTCCGGAGACCTCGGTTGGGGTGATCTCGACGAAGTTGTACTTCAGCGTCGGCAGCCAGGGGCTCAGGGGGAGGTTGTCCGCGGCGTGGATCTCGTCCGGGTCGGTCAGCGCGCGGGCGGTGCCCTTCACGATGACCGACCAGGCGTGTGCCGGGTTGCCGTCACCGTCGCGGTCAACGTGGTCGGCTTCGAACAGGACCCTGGAGTCCAGGAGGGACAGGGTGAACAGCTTCGTCCCCTCCGCGGTGCGGAAGTAGATCTTGCCGTCACTGACCACGTAGTTGACCGGGAAGAGGTCGAGGTCGTCGGTGCGGTGCACGACCAGGCGGCCCAGGGTGGTCGTCCCGAGGAGGTCCAGGGACTCGTCATCGTTGAGGGTAGAGACATCCGGGTTTTCACTGTTGTCGCTCATACCTCCATTGTCCCACCGTACGACGCCGGACGCACTGATCACCGCTGTCTCATAGGACACATATGACGGCAGATACATGTCCGCCCCCGTCCACGGTGCACCTCCGCCGCCGCCTCCGTCGCCACCACCCGGTTCACGTCCGGTTTACCTGGACCCCGTCACCCCCACCGCCCATCGTCACCGAGGGGTAACTGTCACGAAACACGGGTTCCCGACAATATAAATCGACGTGAAAACATCGATTGCAGGAGAATGACTTGGCACAGTTCAGCCTCACCAGACGACAATTCATCACCCGCTTCGGCATGCTCGCCGGCACCGGGGCCGCCTACGGCGCAATGGCCAGCATGGGCATGGCACCCGCGGTCGCCGACACCGACATCACCCGCGTCGGATTCGAACCGCCACGGCCCGGGCACCTCATCGACCGGGTCAGTGGCCACCACAAGGTCCTGGTGCTCGGCGGTGGCCCGTCCGGCCTCGTCACCGCCTACGAACTGCAGAAGGGCGGCTACGACGTCGAGGTGCTCGAGGCACGCAGCCGTCCCGGCGGACGCGTGTGGACCGCACGGGACGGCGTCACCGAAACCGACCTGGACGGCGAAACCCAGACGTGCACCTTCTCCCCCGGCCACTTCTACAACGTCGGCGCCACCAGGATCCCCCAGCACCACATCACCCTGGACTACTGCCGGGAGCTCGGCGTGGAACTCCTGGCCTTCGGCAACCAGAATGCGGATGCCCTCGTCTACTACGACGGCCACACCCCGCTGAACAACGTGGCACTGCCCTACCGTCAGGCGAAGGCGGACACCTACGGCTACGTCTCCGAGCTCCTGACCAAGGCCATCAGCAAGGGCGCCCTGGACGACGACCTCAGTTCCGACGACAAGGACGCCCTGTCCGAGTTCCTCGCGGACTTCGGTGACCTCTCCGACGACGGGCGTTACACCGGCACCGACCGCGCCGGTTTCAACGGTCCGCCGTCCGGCGCCGCCACCGACTACGGCGACCCGCGGGAAGCCGCCGAACTCAGCGACGTGATCCAGTCCGGCATCGGACGCAACTTCTCCTTCGACTTCGGCTACGACCAGGCCATGATGATGTACAGCCCGGTCGGCGGCATGGACATGATCTACCACCGCATGTCCGAGGCCATCGGCCCGAACCGGGTGAAGTACGGCGCCGAGGTCACCGGGTTCTCCACCGGCGACAACAACTCCAAACCCTGGGCCACCTTCACCCGCAACGGGCGCGACGAGCGCATCGAGGCCGACTTCATCGTCAACACCCTGCCGCCGCACCTCGTCGTCAAACTCGACAGCGACCTACCCACCGACCACGTCAACGCACTGAAGGACGCGAAGCCGTTCAGTGCGGGCAAGCTCGGCATGGAGTACTCACGGCGCTGGTGGGAGGAGGACCAGCGCATCTACGGTGGCGCGTCCAACACCGACCTGGCGATCGAGCAGATCATGTTCCCCTACGACCACTACAACTCCGACCGCGGGATTGTGGTGGCCTACTACAACAACGCCGAGAATCACCAGGAGTTCGAGAAGCTCAAGCACGCCGACCGCCTGGAGAAGGCCGTTGACCTCGGCAAGAGGATCCACGGGGACGTCTACGGCGAGGACATCAGTTCGTCCTTCTCCGGCTCCTTCATGAAGACGAGGTACTCCGAGGGCGCCTGGATCGACTGGCCCTCGGGCTCGCACTCGCACAACGACCACCCGTCGTACCTGAAGGCGTGCGAACCGGTGGGGCGGATGTACTTCGCCGGCGACCACCTGTCGAACTCCATCGCCTGGCAGCACGGCGCCCTGGAATCGGGCCGGAAGGCGGTCATGGACATCCACGAGCGCGTCGGCGCCGCATCCGACTGATCCGCGGTTGCCGCCCCTCGCACCCGGTGTGATCCACCCTCTCCGCTGACCTGACCCGACCCGCCAGACCAGAAGGAAAACGCATGTCCCTGTACCGATCCGCCCGCCGCACCCGTACCGTCCGCTCGGTGTCCGCCCTGGCCGTCTCCACCGGCCTCGTCCTCGCCCTCGCCGCCTGCTCCGACGACACGGATGACGACGATGCCGACCCCACCTCCGCCGAGGAGGTCGACACCGTCTTCGACAGCCACTTCGACGAGTCCGGCGATGCCGTCACCCTCGCCGACAGTGTGACCATCCCGTCCGACACCGAGCTGTTCAAGACCTCCGGGATGGGCCCCGAGGCGCTCAACGAGGACGCCGACGAGGACGACCCGATGGCCTACATCGACCCGTCCCTCCTGGTCGACGGCGAACTACCGGACGGCATGAGCATGACCGAGGCCCAGGGACTGCAGGTGCTCTCGATCCTGCGCGGGATGCTGCAGGAACAGGGGCTGGACGTGCAGGACGTCGCCACGATGCGCGTGTTCGTCGCACCGGAGGAGGGCGAGGACCCGGACTTCGACGGCTGGAACAGGGCGTACAGCCAGTACTTCGCCAACACCGACCTGCGCACCGGCGATCCGCAGCAGCTCTCCCGCGGCACCTCCGAGGAGACCTCGGATCCCCTGGTCATCAACCCGACCCGTCCCGCCCGCTACGCCATCGGCGTGGTGAAGCTGCCGGTGGAGGGCTGGCTCGTCGAGGCCGAGGTGGACGTCGTCTACGATCCCGACGACGTTGACGGTGGGGACGACGAGTAACCGTCGTCCACCCGGGGTGAGCCTGCAGCTACCTGAGTGGCTGGAGCCTGTTCCTGTGCCATCTCGCCTCAGACTGACTCGCCTCCACCTGTGAAGTCCCACCAGCGGTTACTATTCTCATGTGCCGAAGTTCAGGGATCGCAGAACGCGCCGCATCGTCCTGACCACCCTCGCCGTCCTGGTGATGGTGGCACTCAGCACAGCCGTCCTGATCACGGTCCTGGTCCGCAGCGGTGACGATGAGGAGCCCTGTGCACCACTCACGGGCGAGTTCACACACAACGAACGGGACAGTCTTTACCACATCTACAACTGCGGGCTGGATGCTTCACAGCCTGTCGGTGTGCTGGTCCACCTCCACGGCGACGGGGCCGGGGAATTCGCCTACCCCGACGACCCCGACGGGACACTGGGCTCCCTCGCCCGGGTCGCGAACGAACGCAACATGCTCTTCGTCGCACCGCAGACCCCCTCCCTGGGGAACGGGTGGACCTGGTGGATCGACCTTCCGGGGAACGTCGAGTGGCTGGACGCGTTCATGCAGGACGAGGTCCTGTCCCGGCAGGGCCTCGACACCGGCAACGTCTGGTGGTCCGGGTACTCCGGCGGGGCGGAGATGGTCAGCTACGGCGTCCTGCCCCGCCTTCCGGACCTCGTCACCGGTGGCGCGGTGATGCTGGCCGGCGGCGGGGCACCGGAGGACACCCCTCCCCTGGCCGACACCTACCCGGTGGAGAAGCGCGGACGCCTCCCGCTGACCTGGGCTGTGGGGGAACTCGACGACGGCTCCACCAGCAGCGACAACTTCGACGCCCTCACCGCCGCCCGCGTCGGCTCCGAGTTCTACCGCAACCAGGGCTTCAGCGAGGTCAGCCTGACGATCAGCGACGGGCACGACCACGTCGACCTGCCCCAGGCCGACCTGGTGGACGCGGCCCTCGGCTAGCCTCCGGCGACCACGGTCCGGCTGACGGCCCGTTCGTCGCCCAGCATCATCAGCGCGAACAGCAGTTCCGCGGTCTCCCCCGCGTTCCCGACCCGGTTGCGCAGCACCGCGGAGTTGGCGTCGGCGAACGGGTCGAGGACCACCAGGTCAGCGTCCTTCCCTGTCTCCAGCGAGCCCACGGACGCCTCCACCCCGAGGGCCTCGGCACCGCCGAGTGTGGTCAGCCGCAGCAACTCCGCGACGTCCAGCGGCGTCCCGAGCATGCGGGACGCCTTGTACGCCTCGTTCAGGCTGACCAGCGGGGACAGGCTCGTCCCGGCGCCGACGTCCGACCCTAACCCGACCCGCAGGCCCGGCGTGGCCTGTGCACGGGCGACGCTGAACATGCCGGAGCCGAGGAAGAAGTTGGAGGTGGGACAGTGCGCGATGGACGCCTCCGCCGCTCCCAGCCGACCGATCTCCCGGTCGGACAGGTGCACCGCGTGGCCGAACACCGACCGCCTGCGCACCAGGCCGACCCGGTCGTAGACATCGGTGTAGTCCGCCGCGTCCGGGAACAGCTCCCCGACCCAGCCGACTTCGCCGGTGTTCTCCGACAGGTGGGTCTGGACCACCGCGTCCGGGTGGGACGCGGCCAACTCGCCGAGGGCCGTGAGCTGCGCGTCCGAGGACGTCGGGGCGAAACGCGGGGTGATCGCGTACTCGAGGCGTCCGACACCGTGCCACTTCTCCAGCAGGGCAGCACTGTCCGTCACCGCTGAGTCCGGGGTGTCCAGCAGTTCGTCCGGGGCGTTGCGGTCCATGCAGACCTTGCCGGTGATGATCCGCAGGTTGCGCTGGTGGGCATGACGGAACAGTGCCCCGGCACTTCCCGGGTGCACGCTGGCGTAGACGCAGGCGGTGGTCACACCGTTGGCGATGAGTTGTTCGGTGAAGAACGCGGCCGTGGCGTCCGCGTGTGCGTCGTCGGCGAAACGTGCTTCAGCCGGGAAGGTGTACCTGTCGAGCCAGTCGAGGAGTTCCAGGCCGGGCGAGGCGATCATGCCGACCTGGGGGAAGTGGACGTGGGCGTCGACGAAACCGGGGATGATCAGGCGGTCGCCCTCATCCTCGGTGTTCGCGTCCGGGTGGTTCCCCAGGACGCTGTCGGCTGCTCCGACGTCGATGATCGTGCCGTCACGGTGGGCGACGGCGCCGGACGGGATGTCGAGCAGTGCGTCCTGCCCGCTGATCGGCGTGACCACGTGGCCGAGCACCACGGTGACCTGGTTGGGCATGAAACTCCTTGGGTCGGCGGGGTGGGGCGGAACCGGTGGGGCCGGGCGGTCAGGCCTTCGGCGAGCGCTCGGCGTCCCCGTCCTCCGAACCCGGGATCACACCGGTGGTCTCCGGTGCCGCACCCATGTTGCCGGGGATCCGGGCGTCCACGGGCGGCTCCTGGTCCGCCTCCGTGTCATCCGCCAGTTCGTCCTCCATGTCCTCGGCGAGGTGTCCGCCTCCTGCGCGGTTGAGCAGCAGGTTCAGCAGGATCACGGACACGGCTCCGACCAGGATGCCGCTGTCCAGGATCATCTCGACCTCGTCCGGGAGGTTCGCGTAGATCCCCTCGAACACGTTCGGCAGCATCGCCAGCGCAATGGACACGCCCACGATGAGCTTGCGGGTCTCGTTCCACTCCACCTGCGACAGGGTGGTGATCCCGGAGGCGGCGACCATGCCGAACAGCGCAACCCCCGCGCCGCCGAGGACGGGCTGCGGAATACCGGTGGCGATCTCGCCGACCTTCGGCAGCAGGCCGAGGACGATGAGGATGATACCCGCGGCCGTCACGACGAACCGGCTGGCCACCCGGGACAGCGAGACCAGACCCACGTTCTGGGCGAAGGCCGAGTAGGGGAAGGTGTTGAAGATACCGCCGAGGAAGGTCGCCAGACCGTCGGCGCGCAGACCGTCGGCCATGGTGCGTCCGGTGGCGCGCTTGCCGGTGATGTCTCCGACGGCGACGATGTCCCCGGCGGTCTCGGTCATGATCACCAGGCCGACGAGGATCATGGTGAGGATCGAGACGATCTCGAAGGTCGGCACACCGAACTGGAACGGCATCGGGACTCCGACCCAGTCCGCCTCGCCGACCGCGGAGAAGTCCGAAGCCCCGGTGAACACGCCGACGACGGTACCGACGACGATGCCGCCGAGCACGGCCATGGACTTCCACGCGACCGGGGCGAAACGCTGGATGCAGATGACCGCGACCAGGGTGAGCAGCGCCAGCATGAAGTTCCCGACGGTGCCCTGCTCGCTCTCCGCGCCGTTCTGGTTGAACAGCCAGCCGGCGGCGACCGACAGCAGCGACAGGCCGACCACGGTGATGATGGTGCCGATGACCAGCGGCGGGAAGAACTTCACGACCTTCGCGAAGACGGGGGCGATCAGCATCATCGCGACGCCTGTGACGATCACGGAACCGTAGATGGCGGTGATCCCGTGCTCGGAGCCGATGGAGATCATCGGGGCGACGGAAACGAAGGACACGCCCTGGATCAGGGGAAGGCGAGAACCGAAACGCCAGAAACCGAGGGACTGGATCACCGAGGCGATGCCGGCGACGAAGAGGTCCGCGACGATGAGGTGGTGCATGTGCTCCGCCTCGAACTCGCCGGCGGAGATCAGGGCACCGCCGACGATCAGCGGGACGGCGATCGCCCCGGCGTACATCGCCAGGACGTGCTGCAGGCCCAGGATGAACGTCCTGAGCATCGGGGGTTTCTGGTCGACCGGGTGAACCCCGTCGATGTGGTCGGCGCCGATGGTGCCGGGGGGAAGGACGTCCCTGTCACCCGCTGCGTTGTCACTCACGTTCGTCTCGCTCATGTCGCTCAGCTTCCTTGGTAGGTCGAGTAGCCGTAGGGGGACAGGAGGAGAGGGATGTGCAGGTGACCGTCGGCCCCGCCCCTGGCCTGCGTGACGAAGAACGTGATGTCCACGTAGGGGTACAGGGAGGAGAAGGACGCGACGTCGGACGCGGCGAGGTAGTCCCCGGACGCGAACCGCAGGCGGTAGGTCCCGGGGTCGAGCGGGGTGGTGAACCGGTAGCGGCCGTCGGCGTCGGTCGCGCCGACCTCGATCGCGGCCCCACCGTCGGCGCCGTCGGTGCCGAAGAGCTCGAAGGTGAGGCCTTCGGCGGGGTTGCCGGTGGTGGTGTTCAGGACATGGGTGGACAGACTCATGCGTCGGCCCCCTTCTCGCCGGTGGTCTCGTCACCGGAGTCGTCGGTCACGTAGCCGCGCAGCCGCAGCTGGTTGATGGCGTCGAGGTGCCGGACAACGACCGGCCATTCGTCGCCGGGCTCGTGCGCGATGCGCTCGACGAGGTTGTCGAGGATCTGCCGGCTGTCGCGTCCGGCGGCACGGATGAGGAAGTTCCAGCCGAACTTCTCCCGGTAGGTGGGCTGCAGGTTGCGGATGGAGTTCATCTCGCCGTGCTCACCCTCGTTGCCGGCGGCGGTCGACTGCTCCGCGGCGGAGCGGGTGCCCGCCTCGACCTTCCCACCGATCGGCGGGTGGTCGTTCACCGATTCCAGGATGGTGTCGTCGTCCTGCTCGTTGAGGAGGGTGGACGCGGCGGTGCACACCTCGTCGACGCTCGAGAAGGGGCGGACGTCCACCACCGCAACGGCGAGGGTCCTGCTGGAGAACAGTCCGGCCAGCTGGTCAACGAGTTCCGCGGCGGGTGCCGCGTTGAACTCCGCCACCGTCACTCCGGCCGGGGTTGAGGTTACTGGTGTTGTCATGGGTAACAGTGTCGCGTATCGGTGTTTCGGGCGAGTAACTCCAGGATTTCCCG
>NZ_JBQEDF010000079.1:0-10917 GCF_052107835.1 Corynebacterium sp. | reverse complement strand
CACGTTACCCGACGTGGACGGTTATTTTCGGAAGGCTCACCATTTTCGTCCCGCCGGCCACCTGCCGTGGCCGTAACCGCCGGTCAGGAAGGGCGGCGGGTTCGACACGGTGTTGTCACGGGCTCGTGACGGGAGCAGACACATTTCCCCGTCAGGTGGTGATCAATTGCCGGCTGCCATGCTGGTGGAGTAGTGGCAGACACCCCGAGCTCCTCGAACACCTGTTCTACTGTTCCGGTCGTTCCCCGCTGGCGTGTCCACCCCGGCTGCTACCTTTCAGCCCATGACCACCACACCACCGACCACACCACCGACCGGCAGCACCGGCACCACGAGCGATACCCACACCACCGGCACCGGCGGGCAGTCACCACCGGGACGCTGCACACAGACCACCGCACTGGCCCACCACTACGCCGGAGCCATCAACCGCGCCGAACTCGACCTCGTCGACTTTCTGACCACCATCCCCACCGCCACCCGCCTGTCGACCGCCCTGGCCATCCGCCGACGCAGCACCACCGAAGCCCACCGCTACGTCCACGCCGCCGACCTCGCCACCCGCATGCCCGCCCTGTTCACCACCTTCCGCGACACACCGCACTACTCCCTCGACCACCTCGACACCCTCTGGCGCCGCATCAACCGCCACGCCCGCCACCTCGGCGACTGCGAGATGTCCACCCTCGACACCGCCGTCGCTTTGGCCGTGTCCGACTGGATCAGCACCACCGGCATCACCGCGCTCACCGCCCTGGCCGACGTCGCCGACGAAGCACTACTGCACGCCGCTCCGTTGATCGTCGCCGACACCGAAGAGTCAGAGGCCGCCACCACGGGCCTGACCCGCCGCGGCACCCGCCTGATCCTCGACTGCGGCACCGACACCACCACCACCGCACTGTGGGCAGCGATCACCACCGCCGCACTCGAGTACCGCCGCACTCGAGTACCGCCGCGACACCACCGACACCACTGACACCCACACCACCGACGGAGACGGCGGCAGCGGGGACGGGGACAGCGGCGGGGACGGTACCCCGGCGGCGTCGATGGCCTGGTGCCGCGGACAGGTCGTGCTGGGCATCCTCGGCGGCCGGGCCGACCAACTCACCGTGACCGTCAACATCCACACCACCACCCCTCCGTCAGCGTCAGCGGCGGAGCCGGCGCCGGGCTATGTCCTCGGTGCCGGCTGGGTCTCACCGCACACCGCCGCACAGTTGGCCGGCATCGCCGCGCACATCCGCACCCTGCCGGAGCCCGGGCAGGTTCCCGACACCGGCGCCTACCGGTTCACCGGGAGGCAGAAGGCGGTGATCCAGGGCCGGGACGGGCACTGCCGGTTCCCCGGCTGTGCGGTCGCCGCCGACCGCTGCGAGCACGACCACCTGGTGGCCTCGCCGCACACCGACCCGGGCAGTGACGGGCCGACGAGCGTGTCCAACGGCATCGCGTTGTGCCGTACCCACCACCAGCTCAAGACCCTGGGGATCTGGTCGGTGGCCAGTGCGGACCAGGCGGTGACACTGCAGTGGACCGGCCCCGGCGGGGTCACGGTGTCCACCGTCGCCGCCGGGCCGGTATCACCGGCGACACTGGGACACCCCAGCTAACCGGCACCGGCGCCCCACCGACCCGCCGAGTCACCCGGCCCGCACCACGCGGCGCACGGGCCTACAAGCACGCGCTATTCCACCCCGCGGGAATCCCGACCGTCCCCCGCTACACTCCTACGCATGACCTTCAACAACAACCTGAACGGCATGGGCGGACGCGCGTCCTCCGGAGGAAGCTCGGGCGGGGGCGGCGGATTCAACTTCGGCGGGGGCGGAGGAGGACGTGGCGGCGGCAACCGCGGGGGCGGGAACATCATCACCATGCTGCTGATGAGCAGGGTCGGGCGCCGCTTCGGCATTCCCGGCATCCTCGTCGTCGCCGCCGTGATGTTCTTCGCGAACGGCGGACTCGGCATGTTCGGCGACAGCGGCAACGACAACAGCACCGCAGCCAACAATCCCCAGGTCAACAACCAGCAGGGCGGGAGCCTCGACCACTGCCAGACCTACGAGGACGCCAACAACTACGACGACTGCCGCATCGAGGGCACCGCCATCTCCCTCGACACAGTCTGGTCACAACTCCTGCCCGACCAGGCCGGGATCGACTACACCGAGCCCAAGGTGACCATCGGAGACGGGCAGATGAACACCGGCTGCGGCACGGCCTCGACGATCGAGACCGGCCCGTTCTACTGCCCCGGCGACAACACGGTCTACATCGGCGACGATTTCTTCGCCCAGCTCGCGCAGATGGGAGGCTCGGACGGACCCTTCGCCCAGATGTACGTGGTCGCCCACGAGTTCGGACACCATATCCAGCAGCTGGAAGGCAACCTGGGTCTGTCTGACTACGACAACCCCGGAGAGGACTCCAACGCGGTCAAGATGGAGCTGCAGGCGGACTGCTACGCCGGTGTCTGGGCCGCCCACGCCGACAAAGGTGATGATGCGGTCCTGGACCCCGTCACCCCCGAACAGGTCAACCAGGCCATCTCCTCCGCCCAGGCCATCGGTGACGACGCCATCCAGAGCTCAGGCGGCGGCGACGTCAACCCGGACAACTGGACGCACGGTTCCTCCGAGCAGCGCCAGCAGTGGTTCACCACCGGCTACGACAACGGCACCGTGGCGTCCTGCCAGCAGGACTTCCAGCAGTGACCCAGACCGTCAGGCCCCGCGGATCAAATCCGAGGCCCGCTCCCCGATCAGGTAGCAGGTGATGTTCGGGTTCACCGCGGTCAGCTGCGGCATGACCGAGGCGTCCACGACGCGCAGACCGGACACACCCTTGACCCGCAGCTCCGGATCCAGCGGCGACAGCTCGTCCTCCACCGCACCCATGCGGACGGTGCCCGCCGGGTGGTAGACGGTGTTGTGGGTCTTCGAGACGTACGAGGCGATGTCCTCGTCCGAGGTGACGTCCTTGCCCGGGAACAATTCGCGTCCGGCGAACTCCGACAGGGCCGGCTGGGCGGCGATCTTCCGGGCGAGCTTGATGCCCTCCACGGCGATGTGCATGTCGTAGCCCTCATCGTCGGTGAAGTACCGCGGGTCGACCTTCGGCTTGTCGCGGAAATCGCAGGAGCGCAGCCGCACCGTCCCGCGCGCCTTGGCGTGGGTGATGTTCGGCGTCAGGCAGAAGGACTCGTCCGCGGTCGGGTATCCCTGGCGCCGCGTGTGCATGTCGAAAGGCATTGAGCCGTAGTGCATCATCAGGTCGGGAAGCCCCAGACCGTCTGCACCACCCTCGTCGACCTCGTCGAAGATGCCGATCTCCCACCACTGGGTAACCGACCGGGTCATCGGGACCTTCGACTCCCAGGAGATCACGGCCTCCGGGTGGTCCTGCAGGTGGGAGCCGACACCGGGACTGTCGACGATGGTGTCAATGCCGAACTCGGCCAGGTGCTCCGCCGGGCCGATACCGGAAAGCATCAGCAGCTTCGGGCTGTCGATCGCCCCGGCGGATACGATGACCTCACGGTTCGCCGGCAGGGACTTCAACCGTCCGAAGGCGTTGTCGAGGTACTCGATGCCGGTCGCCGTGCCGTCCTCGATGAGGACGCGGGACACCTGGCGGTCGGTGAGGATGTCCAGGTTCTCCCGGTCCAGGTTCGGGTGCAGGTAGGACACCGAGGACGAACCGCGGACGTTCTCCTCACTGGCGTTGATCTGGAACCAGTCAGCACCGTGGTTCACCGTCTCGCCCTCATTGAACGGGACGTTGGGAAGACCCTGCTCCTCGCAGGCCTTCAGCACGGCGACGCCCACCGGGTCCTCCGGGGGCACCGACCGCAGGTGGACGGGGCCGCCGTGACCGTGGTTGTCACCGTCGCGGTCATTGTCCTCCAGGCGCTGCCTGATCAGCGGGAGGACGGTCTCCGAGTCCCAGCCGGACGCGCCGAGGGAGACCCAGTGGTCCAGGTCCTGGGCCGGGGTGTGGAACGCGATGCAGGAGTTGTGGGACGAGCAGCCGCCCAGCACCTTCGCCCGGGCGTGGCGCATGAAGGAGTTGCCGTTCTCCTGGGGTTCGATCGGGTAGTCCCAGTCGTAGCCGGACTCCAGCAGCCCCGGCCACTCGTCCAGGTGCAGGATCTCCGGCTTGTCCACGTCGGTGGGACCGGCCTCGATCAGGGCCACCGTCACGTCCGGATCCTCGCTCAGCCGGGCCGCCACCACGGCACCGGAGGAACCGGCCCCGACAACGATGTAGTCGTAGTTCTCTCGCACTTGACGCTCCTTACTTGTTCGGGAACCAGCCGGACACGGCCGGCTCGGTGTTCTCGTAGATGTGCTTCGCTTCCCGGTACTCCTCGAGCCCGGTGTGGCCCAGTTCGCGGCCGTTGCCGGAGGCCTTGAAACCGCCCCACTCGGCCTGCGGGACGTAGGGGTGGTAGTCGTTGATCCAGATCGTGCCGTGGCGCAGGGCCCGCGAGACGCGGTTGGCGGTGCCACGGTTGCTGGTCCACACCGCGCCGGCCAGGCCGTACTCGGTGTCGTTGGCCGTCGCGATGGCCTCCTCCTCGGTCGAGAAGGTCTCGACGGTGATCACCGGGCCGAAGCCCTCCTCGACCACAGCAGGGTTGTCGGACGTGCAGTTGTCCAGGACGGTCGGACGGTAGAAGCAGCCCTTCTCCAGCTCCGGGCCGCCCCAGTTACCGCCGGTGCGCAGAGTCGCGCCCGCCTCCACGCCACGGTTGACGTAGTCGGTGACCTTGTCGCGGTGCTCCACGGAGATCAGGGGACCGGCCTCGGCGTTGTCGTCGAGGGGCCCGCCCAGGACGATGCCCTCGGCGCGGCGGACGAGTTCGTCGACGAACCTCTCCTTGATCGACTCCTCCACGATCAACCTCGTCCCGGCCGAGCAGACCAGACCGGAGTCCATGAACCCGGCGTTGAGCGCATTGTCCAGGGCGGCGTCGAAGTCGGCGTCGGCGAAGACCACGTTCGGGTTCTTGCCGCCCAGTTCCAGGGCGACCTTCTTGACTGTGGGGGCCGCCGATTCGGCGATCCTGCGTCCGGTGACCAGGCCACCGGTGAAGGAGACCATGTCGACGTCCGGATGGGTGGAAAGCGGGGCGCCTGCGGTGGCACCTGCGCCGAGCACGAGGTTCGCCACGCCGGCCGGGAGGCCGAGCGTGTCGAAGACGTCCATGATCAGGATCGCGGTGTGCGGGGTCAGCTCCGCGGGCTTCAGGACGAAGGAGTTGCCCGCGGCGATGGCCGGGGCGAGCTTCCAGGACGCCTGCAGCAGCGGGAAGTTCCAGGGTGTGATCATGCCGCAGACCCCGACCGGCTCGTAGACCACGGTCGAGATCACTGACGGGTCGCCGGCGTCGACCAGCCGTCCCGGATTGTGGTCGGCGATCTTGCCGAAGTAGCGGAAGCAGTTGGCGATGTCGTCCATGTCGCCCTCGGCCTCGACCAGGCGCTTGCCGGTGTCCAGCGCCTCGGCGCGGGCGAACTCGTCCTTGCGTTCGGCGAGCTGGTCGGCGACCTTCAGAAGGAAATCACCGCGCTGGGCGGCCGGCACGGACGACCAGACCCCGGAGTCGAAGGCCGCACGGGCCGCGGCGATGGCTTTCCCGGTGTCCGCGGAGGTGGCCTCGGACACCTCACCGACGACCTCACCGTCCGCCGGGCAGGTCACCGTCCGCGTCCCGCCGTCGGAGGACGGCACCCACGTGCCGCCGATGTAGAGCGTCTCAGTCATTCTATTTCTCTCCTTCGTTGGTTTTCTCTTCGTCATCCGCATCGTCTTCGATCCAGAGTTCCGGGACGATCCCGTGCGCACCCGCCGTCGGCGTTCCCTTGTTGCCGGTGAGCGTCATGTACTCGACGTGGGCGTCGTAGGTGTCGATGACATCGGCGATGACCTGCTCCTTCGAGTACCCGAGGATGTTGTGCCCACGGGAGCCCGTGGCGGAGAAGATCTCGAGTGTGAAGTAGGTGTCCCGCTCGACATTCACGTTCACCGCGAAGTTCGGGATCTGCCCGGGCACCGGGTACGCCTGGTACTTGAAGTCGTCCTGGCCGGGGAAGCTGACACCGAGGTCCACGAAACTGATCGGGTACTCGGGGTGCCGGCCGCGTTTCACGGTGACGTCCAGGCCCAGGTCCCTGAGCTCCCCGGCGACCTCGTCGATGGCCGGGGCCACGGTGTTCTCCACGAACTCCTCGGTCTCCTCGGCCGTCGGGAAGCTCATCCTGCGCTTCAGGCGGTTGCGCCACGCCAGCCGTGGCTGCGGGGTACCCGTCCGGTCCAGCAGAGCACCGGGCAGGGACCGCGGCCGGGAGTCCAGGGTGTGTTTCTCCGACTCCAGGACGCGCCACACACTCAGCATCAGCAGGTACATCACGAATGCGAACGGGAGGCCGATGAGCACCGTCGCCGACTGCAGGGTGTACACCCCGCCGATCAGCAGCATCACCATCGTCAGGGCACCCGTGATGACGGCCCACACGATGCGCAGCCACGGCGGTCCGTCCGAGTCCTCGGTGGACGGCTTCGAGGTCATGTTGGCCATGACCAGCGAACCGGAGTCCGCGGAGGTCACGTAGAACAACAGGCCGGTGAGTACCGCGAGGATGACGGCGAACGTCGCGCCCGGGTACTGCTGCAGCAGCAGGAAGAAGCCGGATTCCGGGGTGTCCACCGCGGTGTTGAGGAATTCCTCGTCCCCGTCGCGGAAGAATCCCAGTGCCGCATTGCCGAAGATCGAGATCCACACCGCGATGAACGCGAAGGGGATGATCAGCACGCCCAGGATGAACTGGCGCAGCGTGCGGCCGCGGGAGATGCGGGCCAGGAACAGGCCCACGAAGGGTGCCCAGGCGATCCACCATGCCCAGAAGAACAGCGTCCAGTCCGCCATCCAGTCCTGCGCGGGGTAGTCCGGTGCACCGTCCGAGTAGGAGAAGGTGTTGAACAGCATCCCCGGGAACCGGGAGATGAAGTCGCCGATGTTCTGCACCAGCGAGTTCAGCAGGTCACCGGTCTTGCCCATGACCACGACCCACACCATCAGCAGGACGGCCAGCCACACGTTCAGCTCGGAGAGACGGCGGATGCCCTTGTCGACACCGGAGACGGTCGAGAGGATCGTGATGAACACCGACAGGGCGATCAGCGCGATCTGCACGCCGGTGTTCGTCGGGATGCCGAAGACCTCCGACAGTCCGTAGTTGAGGAAGACCACGCCGATGCCCAGCGAGGTGGCGATGCCGAAGGCCGTGCCGATCGAGGCGGCGATCTCCACGGTGTGCCCGACTCCCCCGTGGATGCGGCGCCCGAAGATCGGGGCGAGGGCGGACCGGATGCTCAGCGGCATGTGGTAGCGGTAGGCGAACAGGCCGAAGGCCATACCCATCAGGGCGTACATCGCCCACCCGGGGATGCCGTAGTGGAACATCGTCCACAGCGGGGCCATCTGCGCGGCCTCCTCGGTCATGCCCGAGCCCTCCGGCGGGGTGAGGTAGTTCGTGGCCGGACCCGAGATCGCGAAGAACATCAGGTCCACGCCGATACCCGCGGCGAACAGCATCGCGCCCCAGGTGAACATGCCGAACTTGGGCTGCGAGTGGTCCGGGCCGATCTTGGTGTTGCCGACCCTGCGGAAGGCGATGACCAGGACGAAGATCACCACCACGCCGGCGGTGAGGATGTAGAACCAGCCGAGGTTCGCGGCGATCCAGTCCTTGACCGCGTTGATCACCGAGTCGGCGGAGTCGGGGGCGAGCCAGGCCCACAGGACGAAGGCGACGATGATGCCGCCGGACGTACCGAACACCGGCCAGTTGACCCCGGGTGTCCCGTGCTTCCCTGACTTGCCGTCCTCCACGGCCGCGTCGTCGTTCTGTGTGACAGTCACACGCATTCCCTCTCTCAGCACAACGTCAGTGAACGGATACCGGATCCACAGTAGCCGGTCCGCGGCAGTCGCGCTGAGGGGGGTCAGGCCCCGAGTGCGTCCCCCACCACCCGCACGATGTCCTGCATCGCAACGTCCTGCTGGTCACGCGTCGACAGGTTCCGCAGGACGACGGTACCGTCGCCGAGCTCCTTCTCGCCGAGGACGAGGGCGAACAGCGCACCGGCGCGGTCGGCGCCCTTCATCGCGCCCTTCAGACCCCGGTCGCCGTAGGACATGTCGGCGCTGATTCCGGCCCTACGCAGGTGGTCGACAACCACGGCCATGGTCTTCTTGGCCCCGGTGCCCATGGGGACGCCGTAGACGTCGACGCGGCGCCCCGTCGTCGGGGACACGCCCTCGGCCTCCAGCGCCAGCACGGTGCGGTCCACGCCGAGCCCGAAGCCGATGCCGGAGAGGTCCTGGCCGCCGAGCTGGGCCATGAGCCCGTCGTAGCGTCCGCCGCCGCCGATGCCGGACTGCGCGCCGAGTCCGTCGTGGACGAACTCGAAGCAGGTTTTGGTGTAGTAGTCCAGGCCACGGACCAGGCGCGGGTTCAGCGTGTACTCCACGCCCATGTCGTCGAGCAGGCCGGTGACGGTCTCGAAGTGCTCCCGGGCGGAGTCCGACAGGTGGTCGGGCATCAACGGGGCGTCGGCGAGCATCTCCCGGACGTCCGGCCGCTTGTCGTCGAGGACGCGCAGCGGGTTGATCTGCGCACGGCGGTGCGTCTCCTCGTCGAGCGGCAGCGCGAGCAGGAAGTCCTGGAGCTTCCGCCGGTACTGCGGTCGGCAGGTCTCGTCACCCAGGCTGGTGAGCTCCAGGCGGAAACCGCTCAGACCCAGCGCACGGAAGCACCGGTCCCCCAGTGCGACGACCTCGGCGTCCAGCGCCGGGTCGTCCACACCGATGGCCTCCAGACCGACCTGCTGCAGCTGACGGTAGCGGCCGGCCTGCGGACGCTCGTAGCGGAAGAAGGGGCCGGAGTAGGTCAGCTTCACCGGGAGCTGCCCGCGGTCGAGGTTGTGCTCGATCACCGAGCGCATCACCCCGGCGGTGCCCTCCGGGCGCAGCGTGACGGAGCGTCCCCCCCGATCGGCGAAGGTGTACATCTCCTTGGACACCACGTCGGTGGACTCCCCGACTCCCCGGGCGAACAGGGCGGTGTCCTCGAAGACGGGCAGCTCAATGTGCCCGTAGCCCGCGTCGTGGATGACGGACTCGAAGGTGCTGCGCACGGCGTGGAACGCCGACGACGCCGGCGGGACGTAGTCCGGCACCCCCTTGGGGCCGGCGAACGGTTGGATGGCGCTGTCTTTGCTCGAGTCACTCACGGGGTTCAACTATAGCGGCGCCACCGCCGTGCTAGACCACGCCCTGCAGAAAGCCGTTCTCCCGGCGCTCCCGGCCGATGGTCGTCGATGGCCCGTGGCCGGGGACAACCTCGTCCGCGTCCCCGAAGACCGAGCCCTCCCCGACGATCCGCCGCAGGCTGTCCACCATCGCCGCCGGGTCGGAGAGTGGCAGGTCGGTGCGTCCGACTCCCCCGCGGAACAGGACGTCCCCGCCGAGGACGATGGTGCGCCCGTCCGGGAGTGCGCCGCGGTACATGACGGAGCCCGGCGAGTGCCCGGGCATCAGGTGGGCGGTGAAGTCCACGCCGGCGATCGGCAGGACGTCCCCGTCGGCGACCGGGGACGGGGCCTGCGGCGTGTCCATCGTGTCCGTGGAGTGCATCTCACCCAGCGGGCCCATCGCATCGAGCGCCTCCCGGTCCAGCCATGGGTTGTCTGCCGGGTGCATGTGGCTGGGCACGGCGTAGACCGTCTGGACCTGCGGCAGGTCACGGATGTGGTCGATGTGGCCGTGGGTCAGGACGATCTGCTCGACGGTCACGTTGTCCTTCTCCACGACCTCCGCGACCAGGTCCGCCGCTCCCATCCCGGGGTCGACGACCGTGGCGCGGCTGCCGTCATGCAGGACGATGCAGTTCGTCTCCAGCGGGCCGGTGGGCAGGATATGCACGGTGATGTTGACCATGCCCGCCACCCTACCGGCGGCACACCGGGCACCAATGGTGGAGCCGGGGCATGCGGGATGGAACAATGGGACGCTGTACCAACCCACCCCCGAGGGAAAGGCCACGGAGCTTTGTCCGACAACTCCTCCCGCCGCGATGCGGCACTGAAGAACCTCGACAAGGAACTGAAGTCCCGTTCCCGACGCGAGAAAATGCGCCCTCTCGGGGTCACGCTCGCCACACTGGTGGTGCTGGTCGCACTGGTCGGCGGTATCTGGTTCGCAGCCACCCGCGGCAGCGACGGCGACGAGACGACGGCGCAGGAGACCTCCGAGCCGGAGACCAGCGGCCCCTACACCGCCACCGGGGACGCCGCCAAGGAAGTCTCCCTGCCCGACGGCGAGGACATTCCCGAGGACGGCACCACCGACGTCACCCTGGACACATCCAAGGGCGAGATCGGCCTGACCCTCGACCACGCCCAGGCACCGAACGCGGCGCATTCCTTCGAGCACCTGGTGTCCGAGTCCTTCTACGACGACACGGTCTGCCACCGCGTGGTCGTCAGCGACGGCATGAAGGTCCTGCAGTGCGGTGACCCCAGCGGTGAGGGCGCGGGCGGCCCGGGCTACTCCTTCGGCGATGAGTTCCCGGTCAACGCCGAGGACGCCCCGGAGGCCCCCTACACCCGTGGCACCCTGGCGATGGCGAACTCAGGCCCGGACACCAACGGCTCGCAGTTCTTCCTCGTCGACGACGATTCCGAGCTCCCGCCGGACTACACCGTCTTCGGCAGCATCTCCGAGGACGGTATGGAGACCCTCGACTCGATCATCGAGGAGAACGAGGACGCCAACCAGGACAACGGCGGCGACGGTCCCCCGACCGACGAGGTCCGCATCGAGACCGCCGAGGTGGACTAGGG
>NZ_JBQEDF010000078.1:0-11006 GCF_052107835.1 Corynebacterium sp. | reverse complement strand
CACGCTTTCGTCGAGGAAGCGTGCCCGGGGGCATGAGGATGTGGTGGGGGTCCGTGTGAGGTGCGCAGCCGGACCGGATACGCAACGGCCCCCTCCCTTGAGGGAGGGGGCCGTTACGGGGACCGGGGGTTACGGCCCGGAATACCGGGCCGCGACGCTAAGCCGGGTGTGGCTTAGAGGTTGAAGGCGACCTTCAGGTCGTCAGCTGCGGCGTTCGCCTGCTTGGCGGCGTCCTCGACCTGGTCGGTCGCGGCGCTGTAGTGGCCGTTGAGCTCGTGGCGGTTGTCCTGGTAGAGGTCGTGGACCTCCTTCGGAACCTCGATGCCGTTGTCCTTGAAGGCGGCGGTGATCTCGTCCCAGACGGCGTCGATGGCGAGGACGTCGGACTGCTCGTTGAGCTGGCTGGCGGCGGCCTCGGCCGGGGCGGGTGCCGGGGCCGGCTGTGCGGCCGGGGCGTCGCGCTGCTCGGCAGCGGAGTTCAGGCCCAGCTGGGAGGAGCAGGACGGCCATGCGCCCCAGCCCTGGCTCTCCAGGATGCGCTCGGCGACAACGATCTGCTCTTCGCGGGATGCCTGGTCGGCGGTGGAGGCGAACTCCTGGCCGCCGTGGCCGTTCCAGGTCTGCCCGGAGAACTGCAGGCCACCCTGGTAGCCGTTGCCGGTGTTGATGGACCAGTCTCCGCCGGACTCACACTCGGCCAGGCGGTCCCAGTCGGAGTCCGGGGCGGCGTTGGCGGCCGGGGCGATGGCGGCACCGAGTGCGAGGGCGGTCATGCCGGTGACGGCGAGACGCTTGGTGGTGAAGCGGTTCTTGCGGATGCTGTGCTGTCCCATGCTGCGGGAAGTCCTTTCGGATCGGAGTCTGGGTCGTGAATCAATGTGTCGGACGTTGCGGGGTCCTCCGCCGCGTATCCGTCGCTGGGCAAGACACTATCGGTTTATCACGATTGAGTCACGCCATTCCCGTGGATTCACCGGTTGTTGCAGGCTGACGCGGATTCTGTGACGCGATTGCACGGCTGACGGAAACCCCTGCTGTCCTGGGTGTTACCTTTCCGTGTCCGGTCCGTTACCATACCGTGATCTTCTACAGTGTGATCTTTATCACATCTCTTGAATCTGAGGTGCCTGGGGCGTGTGGTGCGCATGGGACTGGCGCCGGGTGGCCCCATCCGGGATCGGCGGCCGGATGAGAAGACGGTAGACTGGCCTGATCCTCGAACAGGGATCACCGAGACAGTGACGTCACGTCAGAAAGGACGGGCAGGGACCATGCCTACCGGAAAAGTGAAGTGGTACGACGCGGACCGTGGATTCGGATTCGTCTCGAACCCCGGTGGTGATGACGTCTACGTCGGATCACAGGTGCTTCCCGACGGAGTGACCGAACTGGTCAAGGGCCAGCGTCTCGAGTACGACTTCGCCGAGGCCCGTAAGGGACCGCAGGCGATGCGCGTCTCGGTGCTCGACGACGGTCCGCCGCCGTCCGAGCGTTCCGACCGCGGACGCCGCCGTGGCGAGCACAAGTACAGTCCCGACAAGCTCCATGAACTCGTCCAGGACACCATCACGCTCCTGGAGTCCCGCGTGCAGCCCTCCCTCGAGTCGGGACGGCGTCCCGACCGCAAGGAGGGACGCCAGGTCGCCGAGATCCTCCGGACGATCGCCGGGGAGCTGGACGGGTGACCGCGGCCGGGCCCTACTACTCCGGTGTGAAGGCCCAGACCGCCCCGTAGGGCTCTTCCTCACCGTCATCGTCCTCGCCGATCTGCAGTGAGTGGAACTCCACCACGGTGAGGGGCGGGTTGTTGCCCTCATCGTCCTCCAGGTCGGAGGACCC
Source organism: Corynebacterium sp. (assembly GCF_052107835.1). Taxonomy (GTDB): domain Bacteria; phylum Actinomycetota; class Actinomycetes; order Mycobacteriales; family Mycobacteriaceae; genus Corynebacterium. The sequence continues at coordinate 9,167 of NZ_JBQEDF010000078.1, read as the reverse complement.
CTTCACCGTGACCTCGGTCTCCTCGTGGGCCGTGTAGGAGTTCTCGGTGTTCGCCGCGGGGTCGTCGAAGATCTGGAGCATCGTCCAGTCGTGGTCGTAGATCTCCTCCGGGAGCTCGAAGGTGACCTCGTCGTCCGGGCCCAGGGGTATCCCGGTGGGCTCCTCCTCGTCACAGTCCTCGGCGTCGACCGGGCAGACGTAGTAGGGGGCGAACTCCTTTTCCTCACCATTGACCGTCGCCGTGATGCGCAGGTCCTCCGGGGCGGTCCCCGGGCGGTTGTTCATCCACTGCTGCACCCCGAAGACCACACCGGCGACGAGCAGCACGAGCACCACAATGCCGAGGAAGGTCAGCAGTTGGCGCCGCTGTGCGGCCTTGCGGCGCTGTTTCTTGGTGGTCGTGGTGCTCATGCGGGGTGGGGCTCCTGTGTTCTCCGGGGGACGGGTGAACGGGGTCAACGGCTGCGCACCCGGCCGATCAGTGCTCCCACACCGACCCCGCGGGACGCGGCGATGACGTTGACGTAGAACACTGTACCGACCACGGCCAGTGCAGCCATACCGATGGTGAGCTCAGGGGGCAGCAGGATCCCCATGGTGCCGCCGAGGACCCACGACAACTGCAGGGACGTCTCGGAGATGCCGAAGGCGGAGGCGTGGGCCGCAGGGTCCAGGTCGGACTGGATCGCGGCGTCCAGGCACACCTTCGACATCGCGCTGCCCAGGGACAGGACGCCGGCGGCCAGCGCCGCGGTGGGAACGCCCTCCCACACCGCGGCGAGGATGACCGTGACGATCGACAGCACGCCCAGGAACAGGACGGTGAACTGCGGTTTGCTGAACCTGATGCGCGAGCCCAGGGCGTTGCCGGCGAAGGTGCCCACGCCACCGGCCGCGCCGACGGCCGCAAGGATCGACAACTGCTCCAGACCGGACAGTTCGGAGGAGGACTTCGCGACGAAAGCGGTGAAGATGGTCATGAACCCGGTTCCGCAGCGCTGCAGGGCAGTGCCCCACATGCAGGTCCGGGCGGCGTCCGGGAAGCGGACCCGGATCGAGCGCCCCCACTGCCGCAGGACGCCGTCGGCACGTCCACCGTCCCCGTCCGGCACGAAGGGGCTGACGGTCACTTCCTCCTCACCGCGCTCGGCGGAGGCGGGGATCTGGGCGCAGCCGTAGATACCCATCAGCGCGACGACCATCAGCAGCCACAGGGACGCCTGCGGGTCCAGCACGAAGGCGATGGCCGCGGCCAGTCCGCCCGCCACCATCGAACCGCCGATGTGCCCGGCGATGGTCAACCGGGCGTTCGCGCGGACCAGGTCCAGTTCATCGGGCGCCACCCGCGGGGTGACCGAGGATTTCAGCACGCCGTAGGACTTCGACAGCACCAGCATCCCGAGCGCCGCCGGGTACAGCAGCCAGGAATCGAAGTTCTGCAGCAGTACGGCGGCGAGGACGACGCGTCCGGCGAAGGTCAACGACAACGCCAGGCGGCGACCCGTGCGGAGACGGTCCAGCGCGGGGCCGATCAACGGGGCAAGCAGGGCGAACGGGGCTATCGTCACCAGCAGGTAGGCGGCGACCGAGGTCCGGGACTCCGCTTCGGCGGCGGAGAAGAACAGCGTCCCCGCGAGGGCGACCGCCATCACCGCGTCCACCGCGAAATTGGCGATCGAGGTCCACATCAGGGCGGTCAGGCCGGACTCGCGGGCGCCGTTGGCCCCCATCAGTCCATAGACGTAGTTGGCCGCCCGCGCCATCGGCCCGGGGCGGTCGCGTCGGTCACTCTTCTGCAACACGCACCTCGTACAGGGTGTCCCACAGTTTGCCGGTCAGGTAGAAAGTGCCGTCCTCGCCGGGCTTCTCCGCGATGCCGTTCAGGACGTCCGCCCCGTCCCTGTCGCCGGCGGGGAGGTCGATGTCCAGAACGCCGGTGACCTCACCGTTGGACGGGTCGATGCGGACGATGCGGTTCTCCTGCCAGATATTGGCCCAGACCTCGGCGTCCTCCCCGTCCGTGCCCCCGGTGCACTCCAGTTCGTTGAGCTGGTCCACCGGCTCGCCGTCGAGGGTGACGTCCACGGTGCCCGTGGGCTCGAAGCTCTCCGGATCGCGGAATGTCAGTTCGTCGGTGCCGTCCGACATCACCAGCTGTCCGCCGTCGGAGCAGATGCCCCACCCTTCACCGTCGTAGGACGCCTCGCCGGTGACCTCCAGGGTCTCCGGGTCCCTCTGGAACGCCGTGTTCTCCTTCCACGTCAGCTGCCAGACCGTGTCGTCGTGGAGCGTGACACCCTCGCCGAAGTACTCCTCGTCGAGGTCGTCGCTGACGGTGGGGGACGCGGCGTCCTCCACGGGGGCACGGAAGATGCGTGACTCACCGTTCATGCCGGTGCCGACAAGCAGATCGCCCCCCGGCATGACCTCCAGTCCCTGGGTGAAGGCATCCTGGTCGAACGGGTGCTCGGCGAGGACCTCCGAGGACAGCACCGTCGCGTCCCCGGTGCCGCCGCCACTGCTCCCGTTGCTGCTGCCGGAACTGCCGCAGGCGGTGAGGGTGACGAGACCGGTGCACAGCAGGACCGCGGTGGCGGCCCTGGTGATCACGGACTGTGTCGCGCCGGGGCGGCGCACGCGGGAAGACATGACTCCTATGCTGCCACATTCCCCCGGCTTCCCCGGTTGCACCACCGCGCCCGCGGTGGGATTCTCTGTAGTCATGCCTGAAACAACCGGCGGTACGAGCGCCGAAGAGAAACAGCAGCCGCGACAGTCCGGTGCACTGGACCGGTACTTCCACATCACCGAGCGGCGCTCCACCGTCGGCACCGAGGTCCGGGCCGGGGTGGTCACGTTCTTCGCGATGGCCTACATCATCATCCTGAACCCGCTGATCCTCGGCACTGTCGAGGACGCCAACGGCGACGTGCTCGGGACGTCCCGCGTGGCCGCGGTGACCGCTCTGGCGGCCGGTGTGATGACCATCGCCTTCGGCGTCTTCGCGAGGTACCCCTTCGGCATTGCGGCGGGCCTGGGCATCAACACCCTGGTGGCGGTCACCTTCGTCGCGACCGAGGGGCTGACCTGGCCGCAGGCGATGGGGCTGGTCGTCATCGACGGCATCATCATCGTCCTGCTGGCGGTCACCGGCTTCCGCGAGGCCGTGTTCAACGCGATCCCGAACTCACTGAAGGCGGCGATCAGCGTTGGCATCGGCCTGTTCATCGCGATGGTCGGCGTGGTGGACTCCGGGTTCGTCAGCCGGGTCCCCGACGAGGCGAACACCAACGTCCCCGTCGAACTGGGCACCGGCGGGTCGATATCGACCTGGCCGACTGTCATCTTCGTCGTCGGCCTGATCACCTGCGGCATCCTCGTGGCCAAGAAGATCCGAGGTGGGCTGTTCATCGGCATCATCGCCACCACCATCATCGCCATGATCATCGAGGCCGTCGCCGGTCCCTTCGACAGCGACGCCGGCAAGGGATGGGAGATGGCGACACCGGAGATACCGGACTCCCTGGGAGGCATGCCCGACCTCAGCCTCGTCGGAGCGGTCGACCTGTTCGGCGGTTTCGCCCAGGTCGGCGCACTGTCCGCCTGCCTGCTGATCTTCACCCTGGTGCTGGCCAACTTCTTCGACGCCATGGGCACCATGACAGCCCTGGGCAAGCAGGCCCAGCTGGTCGACGAGCAGGGCAACCTGCCGAACCTGCGCACCGCCCTGATCGTCGAGGGCGCCGGTGCCGCGGTCGGAGGATCCGTGTCCGCCTCGTCCAACACGGTGTTCGTGGACTCCGCCGCCGGTATCGGTGACGGCGCCCGCACCGGGCTGGCGAACGTGGTCACCGGACTGATCTTCCTCGCTGCGATGTTCCTGACACCGCTGTACTCGGTGGTGCCGATCGAGGCCGCAGCGCCGGTGCTGGTCGTCGTCGGAGCGATGATGATGGCCCAGATCACCGACATCGACTTCACGAGGTTCGAGGTCGCGCTGCCGGCGTTCCTGACGATCGTGATCATGCCGTACACCTACTCCATCGCCAACGGCATCGGCATGGGCTTCATCGCCTGCGCGATCATGTACCTGGTCACCGGGCGCGGTAAGGAGCTGCACTGGCTGATGTACCTGGTTGCCGCGCTGTTCGTGGTGTTCTTCGGGATTGACCCGATCATGGACGCGATAGGCTGACCCATGTGATCTCCCTTGCTGACCCCACCGACCCGCGCCTGGACGACGTCCGCGACCTGAACTCCTCGGACAAACGTCCCGACCTCCCCGGGGGAAAGGGGCTGGTGATCGCGGAGGGGAACCTGGTGGTGCCGCGGCTGGCGGCGTCCCGCTTCCCGGTGCGGTGCGTGGTGGGCTTCGCCCACCGTCTGGAACAGCTGCAGGACGCGGCGGCGTCCGATCCCTCGGTCGCTGCGGGACTCGACGGCGTGCCGATGTACGAGTTGGACCGGGAGACCCTGGCCTCGGTCGCGGGATTCGACATGCACCGGGGGCTCGTCGCAGCGGCTGACCGGGTGGATGAGCCGACGGTGGATACGGTTCTGGACTCGCTGCCGTCAGACAACCGCGTGGTCGCGGTACTGGAGGGTGTCGGTGACCACGAGAACATCGGCGCCCTGTTCCGTAATGCGGCGGGCCTGGGGGTCGGGGCCGTTCTGCTGGGGGCGGGGTGCGCCGATCCGCTGTACCGGCGGGTGGTACGCGTATCGATGGGGCATGTGCTGCGAACTCCCTTCGCTCACATGGGCTCCCGGCCGACGACGTGGCAGCATGGTCTCTCTGACCTGCAGTCGCGCGGGTACCGGGTGGTGGCGATGACCCCGTCGACGGACACCACGCTGGCTTCCGCCGTGTCCGGTGCGGACAGGGTCGCCGTGATGGTCGGGGCCGAGGGGCCGGGCCTGACCGAGCACGCGATGCGGGCGGCGGACGTCCGGGCGAGGATCCCGATGTCGCCGGGGACGGACTCGCTGAACGTGGCGACCTCGGCGGCGGTCGGCTTCTACGCCGCCCAGTTCTGACACATCCGGGCCAGGGAGGACGTTGTCGGTCGCGTCTGCGTCCGCATCCGCGGTGCTGAGCCAGGGATTTTCACACCGGTCGCGATTTCCACATAGTGAGATGTGCAGGTCGGGACGTTGCAGATGCTTAATGAAAATCGCTGACAGTGTGAAAGTGTGACGGTGGCGCCGACTCACCGCCCCGCGTTGCGGGCACGGCGGCGGACTTCGTCGCCGATGTAGTGTGCGCCGTCCTGCAGCAGACGTGCGCCGCCGCGGATGCCGCGTCCGATGCCTGTCACCACGGAACCCGCAGCACCCTTGAGCAGGTCCGCGGTCTCCCGGGTCGAGGGGTCCTTGGCGTCTGCGTAGTCGTCGTAGGCGTTCTCGCCGGACGTGTTGGCCCGCTGCGCCGCCGTATGCCCCACATGGCCCGTCCGCGGGGCACGCGTCGGGGCACCCTTCTTCGTCACCCCACCACCACGGGGCTCGGGGCGACCGTCCACCGCGAAGGCGGCCACCGGAATGTCGATGCCATCGCGGGCCACCCGGAAGCCCAGCCAGTACTCCTCGGCGGCGGCCGCCATGTCACCGGGGATGAACGGCAGCTGGATGCCGGTGGCCTCGGTGTTCCCCTCCCAGAACGGTGCCTCGAACGGCTCCGGCAGGCCGGTGTCCTCGTAGATGGTCTCCCGTGTGGCGGTGAACGCACGTTTCAGTGCCCCGCCCGACCAGTGGGCGAAGCCGCCGACTCCGTCCGGGTCGCCCGGGGTCCGGCAACTGGCGTAGATGTCGGCGGCGGCGATGAGCTCACGGTAGGGGTCCGGAATCCCGGAGAGCAACCGCAACCCCGGTAGCACGGTCTGGATCACGGAGACCCCCGGGTAGCCGCCGATGTAGAACTCGTCCCTGCCGGGCGGGGTGGACCGGTTCATGTCGAAGTCGCCGATATGTGCGGGTGACGGCATCACCGTCGCGTCGCCGTCGTTCAGGGCCACGCCGAGCTGTGCGAGGTACTTGCGGGCGAAACCGCGGTCGGCGGTGGGTTCGGCGGTCAGCACGTCCCGGGGGACGGCGGCGGTCACGAACCACAATGTGACAACGGTGGTCTCCGTGGTGTCGGCGGCCACGGGGCTACTTCTTCTTGTTCCGACCATTGGCGCGCGGGTTCGTCCGCACCCCCAGCAGGACGTCCTCCCAGTGCGGGGTCACGGCCTTCTTCTTGCGCTTCGGTTCACTGTCGGCGCGGCGGCCGAACAGGTCGACCGGGGCGTTGTCATTGTCCTCGGGGGACTCCGACTCAACGTCCTGCGGCTCGTCCGACGCCCCGGTGTCGTCCGGCGTGTCGAACTCGTCCACCCCGTCCGGTTCAGCATCGGGGTTGTCGTCACTGGTGCTCGCGGGGACGACGGGGGAGACGGTGCGGACCGGCCGCTCGAAACGCGGGTCGATCAGGTCGGAGGCGACGGAGTTCACCGGTTGCACCGTGTCAGGGCCCTCGGCGTCGGGAATGTAGCGGAACTCGGCGACGAACTCCGTGGCACCCTCCCGGTTGCCCTTCGTCCAGGTCACGGAGATCACCCAGTGGTCGTTCGAGTCCATCGCCGCCGACCAGACCGATGCGCGCAGGCTCTCGCCGCGGGCGCCGAACGCGGTGGCCAGGACTTCCCTGAGCGGCTGCTCGGTGGGGCCGTCGGCGCGGACGGGGTGGGCGTTGCGGGCGATCTCGGCGACCCTGTTGCGCTCCATGTCGATCGGGACGGCGAACGGACGCACGCCCCGCTCCTCCATGCCCGTCGAGGCGACGATCTCCTCGACGGTCTCGCCGTGGCGGATCCGGTCCTGGATCTCACGGGGACGCAGGTGGACGCGCTCGCGGTGCGGGGGAACGGGAACCTCATCGGCGGCGGGCGCTGGTTCGGAGGGAACCGCGGCGACGGCAGGGGTTTCGGGCTCCGGTGCGGGCTGTTCCGTCTCCTCCGGCCCGGTGGCTTCCACGCCGAGGAACTCGGTCAGTTCCTCGGTGACCGGCAGGAAGAACTCGGCCTGATGGTCACCGTCGCCGTCCTCGTTGACGTCGTCGAAGACCTGGAGGACGCGGAGGACCAGGGACGAGGGATCGCTGTCGTCCTTGACGAACTGCAGTTCCTGCATCGGTGACCTCCGGGACTGTCGGTGACGGTGGGAATTGTTTGTTCGACTCTATCGCAGAACCGCTGGACGGCGCTGCAGCGACGTGCGGCCGGACGGTGCGGCTACTTCGCGGCGACGCCGGAATCCAGGATGTGGTCGATGGCCTTGGTCAGCGTCCTCACGTCCTCCGGGTCGATCGCCGGGAACATGCCGATGCGCAGCTGGTTGCGTCCCAGCTTGCGGTACGGCTCGGTGTCCAGCACGCCGTTGGCGCGCAGGGTCTTGGCGATGACGTCGGCGTCGATGGAGTCGTCGAAGTCGATCGTGCCGACGACCAGCGAGCGGCTGGACGCCTCGGCGACGAAGGGGGACGCCTCGGGGCGGGCCCCGGCCCAGCTGTACAGGATGGAGGAGGACTCGGAGGTCCGGGCGACCATGCCGTCCAGTCCGCCGTTCTCGTTCATCCACCTGACCTGCTCGTCCATCATCAGCAGGGTGCCGACGGCCGGGGTGTTGTAGGTCTGGTTCTTGCGGGAGTTGTCCACCGCGGTCTTCAGGTCCAGGAACGCCGGGACGTAGCGGTCGGTCGCGGCGATCTCCTCGACGCGCTCCAGGGCGGCCGGGGAGAAGGCGGCGAACCACAGGCCACCGTCGGAGGCGAAGCACTTCTGGGGCGAGAAGTAGTAGACGTCGGTTTCGGCGATGTCGACGGGCAGTCCGCCGGCGCCGGAGGTGGCGTCGACGGCGACGAGGGCGTCGGAGGACGCTGCGGCCGGGCGCTTGACCTGGACCATTGCACCGGTGGAGGTTTCGTTGTGGGCCCAGCCGAGGAGGTCGGCGTCCACACCGTCCAGGGCGGACGGGGACGGGGCGGTGCCCGGCTCGGTGGAGATGACCTCCGGGGCGTCCAGCCACGGTGCCTTCGTGGAGACGCTGGCGAACTTGCCGGAGAACTCGCCGTAGGTGAGGTGTGCGGACCTGTTGCGGATCAGCCCGAAGGACGCCGAGTCCCAGAACGCCGTTGCGCCACCGAGGGAGGTGATGATCTCGTAGCCCTCGGGGATGTTGAACAGTGACGCCAGTCCTTCGCGGACTGAGCCGACGACGTTCTTCACCGCGGGCTGACGGTGGGAGGTGCCGATGACGTCCCGTCCGCCGGCGACGACTGCCTCGATCTGTGCGGGGCGGACCTTCGAGGGGCCGCAGCCGAAGCGTCCGTCGGAGGGGAGGAGGTTCTCGGGAAGGGTGGGGAACTGGTCGCTCATGATCGTGGTTCTCTTCAGTCCTTTGTCGTTGGAACGGTGCGTCGTGGGGGCGCAACAGGGTGCAAATGGTCCGTGGTCAGCCTAGCCCTTGGGGGCCATCCGTGGAACACCTTGTCCCACACTGCGGGATGAGTGGGGGTGGTCAACGGGGATACCGTACGGCCCTACTGTGTTGCCTCCCGCCGGGATTCGGTACAGTGTGTCCTATCCCACGATCGTCGACGGTCCTCTGTGTCCGCTGGAATGGAAAACAGGGTGGCACGGGCCGGACGATCCGATGCGGGCTCCTGAGGCGGGCAACCTGCCGTAAGGAGTACAACCGAAAGCACCTAATTACCTGAATAACGAAAGGGATGTCAATGGCTTCCGACAACCAGGATAAGGCCGTTCTCCACTACCCCGGTGGCGAGTACGAGATGCCGATCGTCGAGGCGAAGGAGGGCAACTCCGGATTCGCCCTGGGCAAGCTGCTGGCCGAGACCGGTCTGACCACCGTTGATCCGGGCTACGTGAACACCGGTTCCACGCTGTCCGAGATCACCTACATCGACGGTGGTGCCGGTATCCTGCGTTACCGCGGTTATGACATCGCCGATCTGGCGAACAACGCCACCTTCAACGAGGTCAGCTACCTCCTCATCAACGGTGAGCTTCCGGACAACACGCAGCTCGACGAGTTCAACGCGAACATCCGCAAGCACACGCTGCTCGACGAGGACTTCAAGAGCCAGTTCAAGATCTTCCCGCGCAATG
>NZ_JBQEDF010000077.1:0-11067 GCF_052107835.1 Corynebacterium sp. | reverse complement strand
ACTGTTACCGATGTCCTGATCCAGTTTTGTCACCGATGTCCCGAGACATCACAAGCCGGGAACCGTACCCGGGGGCATGTTTATTCAGAGCGGGGGCTGTTCGGTGGGGAAGCGGTAGAACTGGTGGCTGCGGAACATCAGGGGGGCGGGCCCTGCCACGTCCGCGTTGGCGGGGGCCTCGCCGTGTCCGTCCTCGCCCCGGGTCACCGCGGACACCTCGGCTGCGATCAGGGTGGACGCGCCGACCCGGATCGTGTCGATGGTGCGTGCCCGCATCACAGCCAGGGAATCCGGTAGGAGCGGCTCGCCCGTGGGGGCGGCGACCCACTGTTGGTCGTCGGTGAACCGGTTTCCGTCGACCCGGGAGAACTCGTAGGCGATGTGGGCCTGGTCCTCACTGAGGAAGTGAATCAGGTAGGAATCCGCCTCCAGGATCCGGCCTGCGCTGCCGTCGGGTTTCGACAGGGAGAACGCCACCGCCGGCGGTTCGACCGACAGCGAGGCGATGCTGGACACGGTGATGCCGACGTCCTGCCCGTCGACATGGGCGGTGATCAACGCGACGCCGGTGGGGTGGCGGCGGAAGGCGGTGCGGAAGTTCGCCGCCACGTCAGCATTCTCTGGTGAAGCCATGCTCACCAACGTACCCGCGTGCCGGTGGCCGGGGTGAGTACGCGTACACGTGCGGCGTATCATCACGGATCCTGCGGGGCGCTGCCATCGATCGCCGGATTCCGTGATGCTTTCCGCCCCACCGACTGCACAGCACCCGCCAGCGACGGACCCGGGGACGGGGTGCCCGGGGATGATGCCCGGAAAAGTGCGGAGCCGGAGCAGGTGGCGGGGACAGGACACTCCGTGCGATAGTCGGTCACAACCCGGGCGAGGGAGCCGTAACCGGGCAAGCGCAGGAGACGCACAAGGACGGCCACGCACTGCCAACCTATGACGTGGAGGTTTTCCTGATGGCCTGGACCGTTCTGATCCTTTCCGGACTCTTCGAGGCCGTGTGGGCGACGGCGCTCGGACGCATCGACGGGTTCACCAGGATCCTGCCGATCGCCGTCTTCCTCGGCGGCCTGACCGTGAGCATGGTCGGGCTGGGCTGGGCGATGCGGGAGATCCCGGTCGGCACGGCGTACGCGGTGTGGGTTGCCGTTGGTGCGGTCACCACGGTCGCCCTCTCCGCGGCGATGGGGGAGGAGACACTGAACCCCGCCAAGATGATCTTCCTTGCGATGATCATCGGCGGGGTGGTGGGGCTGAAGATGGCGGGCTAGAAGTAGCTAGCCAGCGGGCCGTCCTCGGTCTGGAGCACCTTGACCTCCGTGCCGAAGATCTCGGTGAGGACCTCGTCGCGGATGACCTCGTCGGGGGAGCCGAACACGGTGACCTGCCCGTCGTTCATGGCGCAGATGTGGTCGGCGTAGCGGGCGGCGAAGTTGATGTCGTGCAGCACGATGATCACCGTGCGGTTCAGCTCGTCGCAGGCGCGGCGCAGCTGCTTCATCATCTGCACCGAATGCTTCATGTCCAGGTTGTTCAGCGGCTCGTCCAGCAGCACGTACTCGGTGTTCTGGGCAAGCACCATCGCCACGTAGGCGCGCTGCCGCTGGCCCCCGGAGAGCTGGTCCAGGAAGCGGTTCTCGAACTCGGTGAGGTTGAGGAAGTCGATGGCCTCGGAGATGTACTTCTCGTCCTCCACGTTCAGTCGGCCGTGGGAGTAGGGGTAGCGTCCGAAGCCGACGAGCTGGCGCACGGTGAGCCGGGTGACGAAGTGGTTCTCCTGGCGCAGGATCGACAGCCGCTTCGCAACCTCCCCGGACGGGGCGGACGCCACGTCCATGCCGCCGACGGTGATCTTCCCGCTGTCCGGTTTCTGGAGGCGTCCGATCATGGTGAGCACCGTCGACTTGCCGGCGCCGTTGGGCCCGACGAGGGCGGTGACGCCGCCGGCCGGGATGTCCAGGTTGACCGGGCCGATCGTGGTCTCGGCACTGTAGGACTTGCTGAGGTTCTCGAGGGTGATCACAGACGGCCCTTTCGCATGATGAAGAAGAGGAAGACGGTACCACCGACAAGCTCGATAACGATGGTCACCATGCCCTCGGCGTAGAAGATGTTGCGCATGATGAAGTAGGAACCCGACATCACGATGTACCCGATGAGGACGGAGACCGGCAGGATCAACCGGTGGTCGTAGGTGTCGGTGAACTGGTAGGCCAGGATGGCGACGAGGAAGCCGAGGAAGGTCATCGGGCCGACCAGGGAGGTGGTCATCGCCATCAGGACGGCGATCAGGAACAGCAGGATCATCAGTTCCCGCTTGTGGTTGAGTCCCAGGTTGCTTGCGGTGTCCTTACCGAGGGCGACCACGTTCATCTTGCGTGAACGCAGGTAGAGGATCGTGCAGGTCACGATGACGACTGGGATGACCAGCGGGAAGTTCTCGGTGTGGGCGTTGCCCAGGTTGCCGAAGTTCCGTGCCGTCAGGACGTCGAACTCATTGGGCTCCAGCAGGCGCTGCATGAAGGTCGACAACGACCCCAGGCAACCACCGATGACGATGCCGACGAGCAGCATCACCTGGATGTTGCCGAAGCGCCCGGACAGCAGCCAGCTGTACAGGAAGACGGCGAAGGCGATCATCAGTGTGGACTGGAAGATGAACTGCGTCGTGCCGGTGAAGGCATTCAGCCCGGCCGTCCCCAGGAAGAAGATGACCGCGGTCTGCGTCAGGACGTAGAGAGACTCGAAGCCCATGATTGAGGGGGTGATGATGCGGTTGTTCGTCGCGGTGTGGAAGGACACCGTCGCGAAGGCCTGGCAGAACGCCACGACGAGCATCGCGATCAGGGAGTCGACGCGCATCTGCGCGATCTTCCAGTAGCCGGACGTGCCGAAGTCCATCGGGTTGCCGTAGCTCAAATGGCCGATGGTGAATCCCGCGGCGAGGAGGCCGAGGACCATCACCAGGACGATGTACTTCGTCCGTTGCTTCTTCGTGGTGAAGGGGCCGGAATGGCGTTTTCCGTCGCGGACGTCGGAGGACCCGGCATCGGTGGTGATGTCCACCGAGGTGTCCTTCAGCGCCTTGAGCCTGGTTTTCTTAGCGGGCATGGCGGCGGCTCCTCACCAGCAGGAAGACGAAGACGAACGCGCCGATCACACCCAGGATCAGCGAGACCGGGACCTCGAAGGGCTCGATCACGGTACGGGCGATGATGTCGCAGATGATCAGGATCCAGATGCCGAGCATGCAGACCCACGGCAGGTTGGAGCGCAGGTTGTCGCCCCGGAACAGGGACACGATGTTGGGGACGATCAGCCCCAGGAACGGCAGGGACCCCACGACCACGGTCACCACGCCGGAGACGACGGCGATCATGATGATGCCGGTGAACAGGACGGCCCGGTAGTTCAGGCCGATGTTCGTGGCGATGTCCTTGCCCAGTCCGGCGGCGGTGAACCGGTCGGCGATGATGAAGATCAGCAACGTCACCGCGAAGACGATGAACAGCAGTTCGTAGCGCCCGCGCACCACGCTGGTGAAACTGCCGGCGAACCAGATGCCGAGCTGCTGCAGCATGTCGGTGCGCAGTGCGACGAAGGTGGACAGGGAGCCGACCACCGCGCCGAGCATCATGCCCACGATCGGGACGATCAGCGAGGACTTCAGGGTGACCCGCTGCAGGAACAGGAAGAAGACGATGGTTCCCACCAGGGCGAAGATGATCGCCCCGACCATGCGGGTGAACAGGCTCGCACCGGGGATCGCGATCATCGTGAGGATCAGGCCCAGGCCCGCCCATTCGGTGGTGCCGGTGGTGGTGGGTTCCACGAACTTGTTCTGGGTGAGCAGCTGCATGACCAGGCCGCACATCGCCATGGCCGCACCGGCGAGCGCCAGGGCCACGGTCCGGGGCACGCGCGTGATGCCGAACATGTCCCAGCCGTCCTCGGCACCGGTGATGTCGTAGACACCGACGAACAGGGAGAGCACGATCAGGCCGAGCGTGAAGACGATGCCGATCAGGATCGGCCACGTGGTGCGCCACCACGACCGCGTCGGCGGTGGTGCATCGGACGGCGGCGCCTCGTCGGCGGCCGGGGACTGTGCGACGGTCATCGGGTTCCTGTCTGTGCTGGGCTGTCGCTGGGGGTCGTGGTGCGGTGACACGGGTGCGCCCGGGACGGGATGACCCTGCATGTGCTGCAGCTCCATCCCGTTCCCGGGCGCGTGCTCGGCGCCCAGGTGGGGGCCGTGCGTGGAGGTTGGTACCGGGACCAACCGCGCGGACTACTCGGCGTCGTGCTCCTCGAAGGCATCGGCGATGAGGTTCAGGACCTCGGCGTAGGCCTCGATGTCCTCGGTGGTGTAGAAGTCCTCCGGGAAGTAGACGATGTTGTCGTTCTCCACGGCGGGGACGTTCTGCAGGGCCTCGGAGTCGGAGATGACCTCGTTGGCGGGCTGCTCCGCACCTGCGGAGGTGCCGGCGTCGCGGTCGAGGACCAGGATCCAGTCCGGGTCGGACGAGGCGATCTGCTCGACGCTGATGTCGTCACCCTGGTGGTTGCCGGAACCGGTCTCGTCCAGGGACGGGGTCAGGTCCAGCATCTCGAAGACCGGGCCGACGGAGCGGCCGGTCACCGGTGCGGAGTAGTTGATGTCGCCACCGGAGACGATGACGCCCATCACGGTCTCGTCGGAGTTGTAGGCGTCGGCGGCGCGGGCCTTGGCGTCGTCGAACTCGGTCTCGATCTCGGCGGCCTCGTCGTCCTTCTCGAAGATCTCGCCGATCAGGGTGGTGATCTGCTTGAGACGGTCCTCCAGGGGCAGCTCGTTCTCGGCCTCCGGGTCATCCGGGTTCTCGCCGAAGCCCAGGTCGATGATCGCGGTGTCGGGGAGGAGCTCCTTCATCTCGTCGTAGTACTGGCCGTAGCGGTACCCGGTGATGATCAGGTCCGGCTCGGCGGCGATCAGCGGCTCGAAGTTCGGCTCGTTGTGGTTGCCGGTGTTGGCGACGTCGTCCTCGTGGTACTTCTCGATGGTGTCCGGGATCAGGTCGACCGGCGCGGCGGCGAGGTCGATGTCCCAGTCGGCGAGGACCTGGAAGATGCGGTTGTCGAAGGCGGCGACGTACTCGGGGTCAGCGGGGATCTCGACCTCGCCGCGGGCGTCGGTGACGGTGCGGGTGTCGCCGCTGTCCCCGTTGTCGCTGCTGTCGTCATCGGAGGAGCAGGCTGCCAGCGCCCCCATGGAGAGCATGGCGGTCATGGTGACGGCCAGCGCGCGGCTGGTCTTGCCTCGGCGGATAGTGCGCATTCGGCGGATTCCCTTTCTGATTGGTCCACGGGGACGGGTCACGTCAGTAAACCCGCCCCTATGTTTCCTAAGGCTGAGCAAATCTCTTTCCGTTGCAGCGTAGCCGAGGAGTTGGACGCAGCAAAGTGCAACCTAAGCCGAGGATAGGGTGCAGTGTGCCGCGGGTCGCCGGGCGGAGATTAGTGAATCCTGCCTTGGCGCTGGATACGACAACTAAAAGGTCGGTCTGCACCAGGGGTCCCGGCGCGGGGAACCGTGGGGAGTATCCGGTATCTGGGGGTATTTTCGGGGGTGAATAAGGGTGAAATATGCGCTGTAGTGCAGTAACGCCGTACCGCTACATTCGCTACAGGCCCCAGCCATCGGCGACGATCTCCATCGTCCGCAGTGCACCGTCGGTCGTCGGGGACTGCACGGCCACCATCAACTCGTCCGCCTGTGCGGCGGCGGCGAACCCTTCGAGGTACTCGCGGATCTGGGGTGCGGTTCCGACCGCGGTGTAGCGAAGCATCGCCAGGATCATGTCCGCCGCCGGGGAGGACATCAGCAGGTCCAGGTCCTCCTGGGACACCTTGCGTCCCCGCAGGGCCATCGTCTCCACCCGCCGGCGGCGCACCTCCTCGTGCTGGGCGACGGCCTCGGACTCGGTGTCGGCGGCGGTCACGTTCACCGCGGCGATCACGTAGGGCTCGGGGTGCTCCGGCGAGGGGCGGTAGGTGTCCCGGTAGACCTGTACGGCGTCCTTCAGTGCGTCCGGCGCGAAGTGCGAGGCGAAGGAGTACGGCAGCCCCAGGTTCGCCGCGAGCTGGGCGCCGAACAGCGAGGAGCCGAGGATGTGCACCGGGACGTTCGTGTCCGTGCCGGGGATGGCCGTCACCCCGGGCACACGGGAGCGTCCCGCGAGGTAGCCCTGCAGCTCCTTGACGTCGTCCGGGAAGGTCTCGGCCGCGCGGGCGTCCCGCCGCAGGGCGAGGACGGTGCGCTGGTCGGTGCCCGGCGCACGCCCCACGCCCAGGTCGATCCTGTCGGGGTACAGCTCGGCGAGGGTGCCGAACTGCTCCGCGATCACCAGCGGGGCGTGGTTGGGCAGCATCACCCCGCCCGAGCCCAGCCGGATCGTCCTGGTCTTCGCCGCGATGTGGGAGATCAGCACCGCCGGGGCGCTGGACGCGATCGACGGCATGTTGTGGTGCTCGGAGTACCAGATGCGTGAGTAGCCGAGACGCTCCGCGAGCTGCGCCATCTCCACCGAACGGCGGAAGGCGTCACGGGAGGTTTCACCGTCGTGGACGGTGGCGAAATCGATCAGGGACAGGGGGACTCGGCGGTCGGTGGAACTCATGCCCCGACGGTACGCCGGTGGGTGGCCCCACGCGCGACGGGTGGGGTGCCCATGGGGTGGACGCTGGCGACGCTAGCTCTGGCGGCGCAGCCGGACGCCGATGACCACCGACATGATGCCGAACAGCAGGCCGTAGAGGCCGACGACCCACGCCAGCGCAACCAGACCCCCGGCCGGTTCGACCACGGTGAGCACCGCGAGGACCACGCCGAAGACGATGTTCAGCACGCCGGTCGCCATGGCCCATCCGCCCGCCCGGGAGGCGATGCGTGCGACGCCCGTGACAACCAGGCCGATCGCGGTGATCCACAGGACGGCCATGGCGCTGAACACGGCGAAGGCCACAGGGAACAGGAGCACGGCCAGGCCGGTCAGTACCGTGGCCACCCCGGAGAACATCGTCCAGCCCCAGGACGCGCCGTGGGAGCGCTGGCTGACACCGAGCGCCACCATGCTCACGCCGTCGACGAGCAGCCATGCGCCAACGAGGATTCCGACGACCACGGCGGTGTCGACGGGGAAGAAGATCAGGAGGAGACCGGCGACGATCCCCAGTGCGCCCCGCCAGAGCAGCATCCTGCCTCCGGTGTCGCGGAGGTGCCGGCCGAGGTTGGGGCCGGGTACTGAGTAGGAGGAGTCTGAAACGTCTCCGGGGCGGGTGATCATGGCGACCGATCGTAAGCCTGACCCGCACGGGAACACAACTCACCGTGCCCCGGCACGGCCCCGCACGTCACCGCCCCTGGTTGCCGACCCACGCCTCCCACAGACGGGCGTACTGACCACCGTCGGCGACCAGCGCGTCGTGGGTCCCGTTCTCCACGATCCGGCCGTACTCCATCACCACGATCCGGTCGCAGACCACCGCCTGCGACAGCCGGTGGGCGATCACGATCCCGGTGCGGCCCCGCAGGGCGGCATCGGCGGCCCGGTCCAGGACCGCGGCATGGGAGGACCCGGCCTCGGCCGTCGCCTCGTCGAGGATCGCCAGGTCGGGTTCGGCGATCAGCAGGCGGGTCAGGGCCAGGTGCTGCTCCTGGGCGGCGGTGAGGCTGTACCCCTGCGGGCCCAGGGGCGTGTCCAGCCCCTCGGGCAGTTCGTCCAGCAGATCCGCCGCACCGATGGTGGCCAGGGCCCCGGTGAGGTCGTCATCGTCGGCGTCCGGGGCGCCCAGGGTGAGGTTCTCGCGCGGCGTCCCGGCGAAGATGTGGGTCTCCTGGCTGATCAGCATCGTCCTCTCCGGGGCGTGGAGACGGCCGGACGCGGGGGAGTGGATGCCAGCGACCAGGGCGGCCAGCGTGGTCTTCCCCGCGCCGGACGTCCCGACGATGGCGACCCGTTCGCCCGGGGAGATGTCGAGCGAGACACCGTGCAGCACGTCCGGACCGTCCTGGTAGGCGAAGGAGAGGTCCTCGATGCGCACGGTGGCGTCGGTGGCGGGGTTGCCGGACGTTGCGTCCTGCGCCGGTGCGTCCTCCCCGGCGAGGTCGGTGACGCCGATGATGCGGGTCAGGGACGCCGCCGCTGCCTGCAGCGTGTCGATCTCCATCATCAGTCCGCGCAGGGGGCCCTGCAGCCGCATGAAGAACAGGACGGCGGTGGTCGCCGCACCGATCGTCGCCAGGTCGGCGTCCACCAGGTAGAAGCCGGTGAACAGGACGACCGAGATCGCGGTCAGGAAGGACAGGTCGATCCGCCAGTTGAACATCGTGACCACCGTGCGGGCGCGCAACGCCCATGTCGCCACCGCCCAGGAGGACAGGGCGATCCGCGCGCCGTGCCAGCTCGACTGCCGGAACGCGAGCACCGAGTCCAGCCCCTTCAGCGCGGAGAGCAGATGGTGGGCGCGGGTACCGAAGGCGGCGCGCTCGGCGGCGTACAGCGGCGGGGCGAGCCGGAAGTACCAGCGCAGCGCCAGCCAGTAGAGCGGCACCGCCACCAGGAAGGCCAGTCCGAAGCGCCAGTCCAGGGCGAACAACCCCACCAGGGTCAGCGCGATGGTGAACAGGGTGCGCGACAGTGTCGGCAGAACCTGGGAGAGGGCCTCGGACACCTGGGCGACGTCGTCGCTGGCCCGCGAGATCAGGTCGCCGCTGCCGGAGCGCTCCACCCGTTCCTGCGGCAGCGACAGGGCGGTGGCGACCAGGTGCTCGCGCAGAGTGGCGAGCAGTCGTTCCAGCACTCGCGCGGCGAGCAGGACGCCGGCCACGCCCAGGACGGCGGCGGAGACGACGGCCCCGGCGATCATCAGGCCGTAGAACCACATCGAGGTGGTGCCGCCGCCGTTCACGCTGTCGGTGATGTCGTCGACGATGTTGCCGAGCAGGACCGGGGTGACCAGTTCCAGGGCGGCTGCACCGGCGGAGATCACCGCGGCGAGGATCAGCAGGGTGCGCCTGCCGCCCAGTGCGTCCCACACCGCGGCGGTGGCCCTGCGTCCGGAGGCGACGGGCAGACGTTCGGAGGTGGTGGTCATGCGTCCCCCATCAGGTCGATGACGCGGTCACAGCGGCCGAGCAGCGTCGGGGAATTGGTGATCACCACGGTGGTGCGTCCGGAACGGAGGGCGGGCAGGCGCTCCGCGACGGTGTTCTCGGTGACCGCGTCCACCGCGGTGGTCGGATCGTGCAGCACCAGAATCGGGGGGTCCGCCGCCAGGGCACGCGCCAGGGCGATGCGTTGCCGTTGGCCGCCGGAGAGCCGGGTGCCGCCGTCGCCCACCCGGCTGTCGATCCCGTCGGGCAGGGTGTCCAGGATGTCGTCGCAGGCGGCGGCGTGCAGGGCGCCCGGGAACATGCCCTCCGCACTGTCGGGGCCGGCGAGGTTCTCGGTGATGGTGCCGTCGAAGAGGTCGGCGGAGTGCGGGGCGGTGAGCACGCGGGTGCGGTAGGCCTCGATCGGCAGCTCCGCGGCATCGGTCGCGTCGCTTCCGCGGGATGTGCCCAGCAGGACGCGGGACGTTGCGGCCCGGTCAGTGTCCGGAACCCGGCCGTCGGCGAGCAGGAGTGCGAGGCTGCGTCCGACAGGCCCCGGGGCGCGGACGCCGACGAACTCCCCGGCACCGGCGGTGACCCGGTGCTCGCCGTGGGTGATGTCGATGGACGTGGCCGTGCTCGCTGTTGCGGTGCCGGGCTGCCCGGGTCCGGAACCTGTGGCGCCGTCGTGGATGGACGGTGTGCGCAGCAGGGTGAGCACGCGTTCGGCGGAGGCGACACCGGTCGCCCAGATCGCACCGGAGTTGGCGGGCAGCATGGTCAGCGGTCCGACCAGGAACTGTGTGACGCCCACGACCGCGATCAGTTCACCGATGCTGAGGTGCCCGTTGAGGGCGAGCCAGGCGGCCCCGATGGTCAGCGCGGCGATGAAGACACCGGTCATCGTGTTCATCGATGCCATGAAGATCGCACGGGAGTTGCGGGCCCGCAGGGCCCCTCCCAGGGCAATGGCGCTGGCGTCGGCGTAGCGGGCGGCGGCCTCGTCCTCGGCGCGCAGGCCCTTGATGACCCGGTAGCCGGTGATCAGGTCGGTGGCCCGGCCGGTCGCTCCGGCGACCAGCGCCTGCTGCTCGCGGCTGCGGCGCTGCAGTGGACGTCCGCCGGCGGTCATCGCCCACAGCATCAACGGCCCGCCGATCAGCACGGCCAGCCCCAGGGGCCAGGAGATGACCAGCAGCATGACCGCTGCAGCCAGCACCGCGGCGACCTCGCCGACCGGGTACACGCCCAGCTGCATGGCGCCGGCCAGCCGGAACACGTCGCCGGTGGCGATGGACAGCATCGCGCCGCCGAGCTGGCGTCCCTTCATGCCGGCCGGGTGCAGCAGACGCTCGGTGACCTGCATGCGCAGGCGGTGCTGCACGGTCTGCATGCCGAAGAACCCCATCCTCGATCCCAGCCGGAAGCACAGCGACATCACGATGATGTCGACGGCCAGCAGAACCAGCCAGAACACCAGCTGGCCCATGTCCCCGGCGGCGATGCCCCGGTCCACGGCGCTGCCCGCGATGACGGGGAGGCCTGCCCCGGCGATGTTGGACAGCATCAGCAGTCCCGCGCCGGGGAAGGTGAACTTCTTCGCGCCGAGGATGACCCGCCAGGTGAATCGTGCGGGGGAGGGGTTGTCGTCGAAGACGATCGGTTCGGCGACGCGCGGGCGCTCGGGGGCCTGGAAGAACAACGGCCACCTGATGCCGAGGAAATGGCTGCGCAGGGACTCACCGTCGACGGCGGTCTGGGTCATGTGGGGTGGGCCTTCTGTCTGGGGTGGGGCGTGTGACAGGGACAGCGTACGGTGCCGGACTATGGTGTGGTTGCCCTAACCTGCCGCCTTGTTAACGGTTTCTGCAGTCGGCCGCCGCCACCCCGGAAAATTTTCATGCCCCGGGGTAGGGGATCGCCGC
>NZ_JBQEDF010000076.1:0-11382 GCF_052107835.1 Corynebacterium sp. | reverse complement strand
CCCTGAAACCACCCCTGGCCATACTCGTTGCCGTGGGCGGTGCCGCAGCACTCGTTGCCGGTACCCCGGGCGCGGTGGCCCTCCCCTCCGGTTCCGGCAGCGCAGGTCCGGGCAGTGTGGGGTCCCTCCTCCCCGGCACCGACGTCCCCGATGATGCCCCGGTGAACGACGGCACCGACTCCGGCGCGCCGTACACCCTGGCCACGGAACCGGTCGAGGACTCCACCGACTGGGCCGCCAGCTACCGGGGCACCTTCGATCTCGGGGACGCTGACACGTCCGATGCCGGGGACGGTGGACCGGACACCGGTCCGGTGGGCGGACTGTCCGGCATTGACCGCGTGATCGGTGACGGTGGGGCAGACAGCTACATCGGCCTCAGCGACGACCGCGGAGAGCACGGCCCGGCCCGCGTCTATCCGCTGGACATCACGGTCGGCGACGACACCGGAGTGGACGGGGTCACGGTGGACGCCCCGATCATCCTCACCGACGAGGACGGCGAGGAGTACCCGGAGTCCACCGTTGACCCCGAAGCGGTGCGGTCGACGCCGGACGGTGGTTTCCTCTGGACGTCCGAGGGCGACCGCGGGAAGGGGATTGACGCCTCCGTTACACAGGCGGACGCCACGGGTCAGGCGCAGACCACCTACCGCACCCCCGGCTACCACCACATCGGCGAGGATTCGGGCACCCGTGACAACCTCGCCTACGAGGGACTCACCCTGACCCAGGACGAATCGCAGGCCGCGGTGCTCACGGAGACACCGCTGACGCAGGACTCCTACAACCGTCTGACCTTCTACGACACCGAGACCGCCGAGCCCGCGCGCGAACTCGCCTACCAGCTCGACCCGGTCGATGACGGGGCCGACGGACGCGGTGCGACCGAGATCCTCGCCGCCGGCGACGACAGCTTCCTCACCCTGGAGCGCGGCTACATCGAGGGCGTGGGGACGCAGGCCGTCCTGTACCGCGTCACCCTCGACGGTGCCACTGACGTCCTCGGCCAATCCGATCTCGGCGACAGCGACGGCCCGGTGACCCCGGTGCACAAGGAACGGTTGTTGGACCTGTCCTCACTGACGGACAGCCCCGACGAGGAGGTTGCGGGCGGCAACCCCGACAACACCGAGAGTCTCGCCTGGGGCCCGGACGGTGAACTGCTCATCGGCACCGACGACAACTTCAGTGATTCCCAGCGCACGCTGATCCACACCGTCGACATCGGCTCAGCAGAGTAGCGTCCTACCAGCGACTCTCGATGTCGAGGCGTCCCTCGTCCGTCAGGTCGCCCCAGATCCGCAGCCGTGAAATTCCGCCGTCGGGGAAGACGTCGGTGCGCACGGCGACTACCGGCGTGGGCCCCGTCTCGCCCTCGGCCGGGTCGGAGACCAGGAACCGGTGGCGGGTGTCGGGGAGCACGCGGGTTCTGCCGACCAGCTCCACCTCCTCGCCGGATGCGGTGATCCCGGTCAGCTTCACGTCGCCGGGGGCGTTGAACACGAAGTAGGACGTGTCGAACTCGACCCAGCGCACCCGGCCCTCCCCGGCGAGCTGCACGGTGACAGAGTCATTGCCCTCGTCGCGGCGGCGGGCGTTCTCCCAGCCCTCGCCCATGTTCCGGGCGCGTCCCAGGGAGATGATGTGGTCGGGGCGTGAGTAGAACATGTTCGTGCAGTCGGTGATCCGGCCGCCGTTCTCCACCGCCGCCAGGTCGATCGTCCCGGCGATGAACCGGGGGTCCACCGAGGGCTGGCCGTGCACCCGCAGGCGGGCGATGCCGCCGTCGGGGATCATGACCAGCTTGACGTGGGTCACCCGGCGGGCGGAGGCCTCCCCCGCGGGGAAGATCTCGAAGTAGTGCTTGTGGTCGCCCTGGGCGTCCGTGGTCGGGACCAGGGTGAACCACTGGTCCTCGGGCAGGGCGGCAATCTCCTCGCCGGAGAGGTACTCGTCGCAGGTCAGGCCGTAGACGGCGAACTGGGGCGGGTAGTTCCCGGTGAACCAGGCGGTGTCGACCACGACACCCTTGATCTGGCCGGGGACGCCGAGCCGGACGATGGCGGCGTCGTTGGAGCCGACCTCGTCGTGACGGCGACGGCGAGTCTCCCACCCGTCGTAGACCTTCCCCTTGTTGCCGAACTCGGTCGGGTCGAAGACCGGCTCGGTGGCGCGGACCAGGTTCTCGCGCTCGGCGAAGGACTCGTCGCTCGCCCACACCACGGACCCCGCCAGCGCTCGGCTGGCCAGGTCAGGGTAGGTGACGAAGTCGGGGAGGTCGGCTGCGGGCGGGGTTGCGCTCATGGATCAATCCTTAGGGTCAGGTCTGTTACGGGCAGGTCTGTTACGGACGCAGGGTGAAGGGACGGGCGGCGGCGGGGAACACCGCGGCATCCTCGACCTCGGCAGCCGGGACGTGCGGTGTGCTCGGGCGGACGTACACCGGATCGCCGCCGATCCAGGTGCGGGTGACGACCCCGGCCAGCGCGCGCTGCGCGTAGGCGGTGAGTTTGTTGCGCTGGTGGAGCTCGTCGGGCAGGACGACGAAGGCGTCGTCCGCGCTGATCAGTGACATGTCGGCACGGCGGCCTGCGGCGATCGCACCGCGGTCGGACAGGCCGGCCCATTCGGCCGGGTTCTGGCACATCCAGCGGATGACGTCCGCCAGGGACAGCCCGCGCAGACGGGCCTGCGACCAGACGACCGGCAGGCCGAGCTGCACCGAACCGATGCCGCCCCAGGCTTCGCCGAAGGATCCTCCGGACCCCCGTCCGTCGGCGCCACCGCCACCGAGGTCGTTGCCGGTGGCGGCCAGGGCGGAGAACGCGGTGAGTTCATTGCGCTCGTTGGCCGATGCCTGGGCCTCGGCGACCCCGGCGAACTTCTTCAGCTCGGCGGTGCAGGGGGAGTGGTCGGAGACGACGGTGGAGATCACCCCGTCCACCAGGCCCTTCCACAGCCGCTCGCGGTTGCCCGCGGTGCGTACCGGCGGGCAGCACTTGTACTGGGTCGCACCGTTCTGGATCTCCTCGGAGAACAGCGCCAGGTAGTGCGGGCAGGTCTCGGCGGTGATCCGCACGCCGCGTTCCCGGGCGGCGGCGATGAGGTCGATCGAGCCGGAGTCCGACAGGTGCAGGATGTGCGCGCGGCAGCCGGTGGCCTCCGCGGCGTCGATCACCGTGCGGATCGCCGCGGCCTCCGCCGAGGCGGGACGCGAGGCGAGGAAGCTGTCGAAGGTCTCGTCGATCCCCCCGGCGGCGTCGGCCTTCGCCTCGCCGGCGGCGATCTCGTCGGCGTCCTCGGCGTGGACGATGAGGAGTCCGTCGAACCCGGCGATCTCGGTCATGGCCTCGCGGAGCTGGTCGGGGTCGAGCGGCTGGAACTCGTCCACCCCGGAGTGCAGCAGGAAGCACTTGAAGCCGAACACCCCGCGGTCCCACAGGGCCTTCAGGTCGCCGGTGCCCACGTTCTCCGGGACGGCCCCGCCCCAGAAGCCGACGTTGATCTTCGCGGTGTTCGCGGCCCCCGCCGCCTTCTGCTTCACGTCGAGCGCGTCCACGGTGACGGTCGACGGGATGGAGTTCAGCGGCATGTCCAGCAGCGTGGTCACGCCACCGGCCGCGGCGGCGCGGGTGACCGAGGCGAAGCCCTCCCACTCGGTGCGTCCCGGCTCATTGACGTGCACGTGGGTGTCGACCAGGCCGGGAATCAGGACCTGGTCGTCGGGGACCTCGATGACCTCGGCGCCGGCGGCGTTGACGCCGACCGGCGCGTCCCGTCCCTCGAGAACGTCGACGATGTGCTCACCGGCGACGATGACGGTGACCGGCCCCTCCGCCGGAGTGTCCGTCCCCCCGGGGAGGTACACGGCGTGGGCGGCGCGGTAGATCGTGGAAATCTCGCTCATCGGTACTCCTGGTGCTCCTTCTGCAGACGTCCGTTCACCTGAAGACTACGCAACCCCGCGTCATCCACCCCGGTCCGCCCCAGCTCCCCGGTGGTCACGGCACCGCAGGCGTGGGCGCGCAGCAGGTAGCCGGCCATGGCCTTGGCGGTGGCGGGCTCGTCCATCCACGTGCTCGTGTCCCCGCTGACGTAGGCGCGCAGTCGCTCGGCGCTGGACTCCCAGTCCTGCCGGAAGTAGGCGATGGTGCTCAGGTGGCGGGTCACCAGCTGGTTGGCGTGCAGGTCCCATCCCTGCCGGATACCGCGGCGCAGGTGGCGGGTCACCAGGTCGTGGTGGACGCGCCACCCCTCGAGGACCTGCTCCGGGGAACCAACCGGGATGCGGTTGGTGGAGCCGTCCGACAGCTCCACCCCGGTTGCCGTGGTGGCGACCTGCAGGACGTCCTTCGCGAAGTCGGCGACGGGGTGGGCCATGGACTGCTCGGCGGCGTCCACACCGAGGGACGCGGAGTAGTCGTAGGTTCCGTAGTGGAGGGACAGGACGCGCCCCCGTCCGGCGGCGATCAGGCGGGACGGTTCGGCGGCGCCGTCGGTGGCCAGGATCGCCTGCGGGGTCTCGACCTGGACTTCGAAGGGGATCTCCGGGAGTCCGAGCGAGTCCTCCAGCTGCTGGAGGACCTCGGTGAAGACCTCCACCTGCCGGTGGTGCTGGACCTTCGGCAGGGTGATGCGGAGTGCGCGCCGGTCGTGCTCCAGCACCTTCCGCAGGACGCCGTCGCGTGCCAGCCCGGTGAGCACGATCGTCAGGGTGCGCAGGCCGCGGTCGCGCACGGCGGGGTCGAAGGACTTGAACCGGATCCCGGTGAAGGCCGGGGCAGTGCGCTGGGTGGTGGTGAACCACTGGAACAGGACCTCGGCGGCCCGGTGCGCGTGGGCGTCCTCGTCGGAATCCCGGTGTGCCGCGTCGGCGGGAACGCCGCGCTGGGTGAAACCGTCCTCGAAGTCGATGCGCAGGTCCTCGATCGGTTCCCTGAGCAGCTTCTCCCTCGTCAGGTCGCCGACGGTCCGGGCGTGCTCCTCGGGGACACCGAGCACGCGGGCGAGGTCCGCGGGGTCGCCGAAGGTGTCCAGTGCCTCGAGGGCCATGGTGCCCCACACCCGCGGGAGGTCCGCGCCGGGCGTGTCCCCGCCGACGATGAGGTGTGCGGGGACGTAGACCGTGTGCGTGGGCTGACGCCAGGTGACCGGGGTAGCCCAGGGGCCGCTGACCAGGGGGTCGATGTCGGCGAGGCGGTGATCGGCCAGTCTCGACAGGGCCGCCGGGTCGATGGCGGCGCCTGCGTCGGCGGCGGGGTCCTGGGTGGTCAACGGCTCTCCTCGGTCGTGAATGCTCACCGTTCACCTTAGTTCATGGCCGCTGCGGGCACCTACGCCCCGATGGCGCCCCCGGCGAAGTCGTCCCGCCAGGCCACGACCGCGGACGGCCGGGCCAGGGTATCGCCGCCGTCGGGCCAGTGCGAGGACGTGGACTCCGTGGTGGCCTCCTCGTCCTCGCCGGGGTGCTGCACGTTGACCAGCACCCGGTTCTCGGTGACGACCGGGCCGCAGGTCTCCGCGCCGGCGGGGACGGTCAGGAACTGCTTGGTCAGGCCACGGGTCTCGCCCTCGAGTGAGACGGCGAACAGACCGTCATTGGATTCCAGGGCGTTGCCGTCGGTGGAGACCCACAGGTTGCCGAAGGTGTCGAAGGCCAGGTTGTCCGGGCAGGAGATCGGGGAGACGCTGGACTTGTCGAATCCGCCGAAGTACGTCTCCGCCGTGTCCGGGTCACCGCAGACCAGCAGCAGGTTCCAGGTGAAGTCCTCGCCGGCGTGGTTGTCCTCCATCTCCAGGACGTAGCCGTTCTTGTTCTCCTTGACCGGGGCGTACTCGGTGGTCTCCTCGTCGCCCTCTCCCGGTCGGGCGGCACCGCGGTACTCGTTGTTGGTCAGCGCGGCGTAGACCCGTCCGGTCTCCGGGTGGGGCTGGACGTCCTCCGGACGGTCCATCTTGGTGGCGCCGACCTCGTCGCCCGCGATGCGGGTGAAGATCAGGACCTCCTCGCCGCTCATGCCTTCCACGTGGGACTCGACCGAGCCGTCGGCGGTGCAGGTGGCGAGCTTGATCCAGCGTCCGGTGCCGTCGAAGGCACCGTCCTCCGGCAGGGTGTTCTCCTCGAAGTCGTCGGAGTTCCCCTCGTAGACGGCGACGTACAGGGTGCCCTCGTCCAGCGCCTTCATGTTCTCGGCGCGGGCCTTCGCGTCGTTTCCCCCGACGTACTTCTTCGAGGAGACGAACTTGTAGATGTACTCGAAACCGGAGTCGTCGCCGGAGTAGGAGACGATCGTGCCGTCATCGGTGATGTGCACGGCGGCGGCCTCGTGCTTGAAGCGTCCCAGCGCTGTGTGCTTGACGGGGGTGGAGTCCGGGTCCCAGGGGTCGATCTCCACGACCCAGTTGAACCGGTGGGCCTCGTTGGGTTCCTTGGTGATGTCGAAACGGTCGTCGAAGAGCTCCCATCTGCGGGCGGTCTCGTCGTCCTCCATGCCGTAGCGGGAGAACCGCTCCTTCGCCTCGTCCCCGCGGGCCTTCCCGCCCCCGGCGAAGTACTGGTCCACGTTCTCCTCGCCGGAGAGGACCGTGCCCCACGGGGTCACGCTGCCGGCGCAGTTGTTGAACGTGCCGTGGACCCGGGTGCCGGACGCGTCGGCGGAGGTCTTCAGCAGGTCGTGACCTGCGGCGGGTCCGGTGACCTGGAACTCGGTTTCGCCGTGGATGCGGCGGTTGTAGCGGCCCATTACGGGGACGAGGCGTCCGTCGTCGTTGTTGCCCTCGACCTCGACGATGGACAGGCCGTGGTTGGCGATCTCGATGCGGACCTGGTCCTCGGTGGGGTCGTCCGCGTCGTAGCCGGGGAACATCTGCTGCGGGGTGGTGTACTCGTGGCTGGAGACGAACAGGAAGCGGTTCTCCTCGCCCTCGATGGGCAGCAGTTCGCCGAAGTCGCAGTTGTAGCCGTACTGCTTCTCCGCGTCCTCCGGCGTCTGGTTGTCCACCGACCAGTCGGCGGCACCGTCGACGACGGGGTCACCCCAGCGGATGATGACGTCACTGCTGTAACCGTCGGGGACGGTGACGGCGTCCTCGGTGTTGGGTGCGACCATGTCGAACCGCAGGCCGGACGGGGCACCGGCACCGCCCGCGCTGCCGGAGGTGGAGGTCGGGGCGGGGGAGTTGCCGTCCACGCCGCAGGCGGCGAGGAAGCTGCCGCCACCCACGACGACCGCCGCGGTGCCGAACCCGCGCAGCAGCGCACGCCGGTCGAACTCCTTGCGCACGATGTCGCGGAAGTAGGGGTTGTCGGAGGTGTTGGGGGTGGGTTTCGCACACGCGTCGCCGCACTTGTAGACGCAGGTGCGGTGTGAGCGGCTGGAGGTGAAATTCAGTTTGGCGAGCAGGTTTCGGCCGAGTAGTGCCACGGGGTGTCGTCTCCGGTCAGTCAGTCATGGATCAGTCGTCATGCAGTCCTGACGAACGTTAATGTCCGGTGGTGACGCTGTGCTGACGGCTGGGTGGCCGACGGGGGACGGTCCGGTGACGGGGAGGTGAACCTAGTTGAATATGCGGATGGTTCCCTCCCGGGACTCGGCGGCGGCAGTGGCGTCCCGGATGACCACCGACGGCCGGATGTTCTCCAGCAGGACCACGAGCAGTCCGGCGAGGATCGCCCCGATGAACCAGGTGTACGGTGCCGCACCGGAGAATGCCGGCGTCACCACGATCACGATGCCGACAACTGCCGCCACACAGATCGCCACCACGGAGTTCACGTTGAACCCCCTGGAGTAGTAGTACGCACCGCTCGGGGAGGAGTCGAACAGGGCGGGGATGTTCAGGTCGCCCCGGTTGATCACGTAGAAGTAGGCGATGAGCACGCCGAACACCGGACCGATGAAGGCGGCGAGGGTGTCCAGTGTGTAGTGGATGGTGTCCGGTGAGTTGTACAGGTTCCAGGGGGTCAGGAAGACCGAACCCACCGCGGCGATCATGCCGCCCATCCGCCAGGAGATCAGCTTCGGCGCAACCGTTGAGAAGTCGAAGGCGGGGGCGATGAAGTTCGCCACGATATTGATACCGACGGTGGCGATGAGGAGGGTGAGGGCACCGAAGGCGATGGCGTAGGTGTTGTCCAGTTCCGCGATGGTGTCGACCGGGTCGGTGATCAGCTTGCCGTAGACCGGCAGTGTCGCGGACGCGGTGAGGACCACCATGATGGAGAAGACCAGGAAATTCAGCGGCAGACCCAGGAAATTGCCGCGGGTCACGGCCTTCTGGGATTTCCCGTACCGGGAGATGTCACCGAAGTTGAGCATCGGGCCCGAGAAGTAACTCACCGTGGTGGCCACGGCCGCGCAGAAGGTGGAGAAGACCGCGAAGCCAGTGAGCTGGTGGTCAGCCAGCCTCAGGTCGATGTTGCTCCACCCTGCCTTGCTGACCAGGTACACCGCGAGGATACCCATGACGATGTACACCGCCGGACCGCAGAAGTCGATGAATTTGCGGATGGTGTCCATCCCGCGCCAGAACACCAGGGCCTGGACAACCCACATGACGCCGAAGGCGATGTAGCCCAGGACGGACAGTCCGAGGAATCCGTGGAGGTCCTTGTCCGCCCATTCGGCCCAGTCCGGCTGGATCTTCAGGACGAGCACGACCAGCGCGTGGGAGGCGAGGTAGGTCTGGATGCCGTACCAGGCGACGGCGATGCAACCGCGGATCAGCGCCGGGATCTTCGCGCCCTGGACCCCGAAGGCTGCGCGGCAGACCACGGCGAACGGGGTTCCGGAGCGTTGGGACGGCAGGGAGACGAGGTTGCAGGCGAAGTAGACGATGAAGATGCCGACGAGCAGCGCGAGCAGGACCTGCCAGGAGGTCAGGCCCATGGCGAACAGGCCGCCGGCGGTGGTGTAGCCGCCGACGGAGTGCACGTCCGACATCCAGAAGGCGAAGATGTTGTAGGAGCCCCAGTTCTGCTTCTTGAGGGGGGCGATGTCGTCATTGATGAGTTCGGGGTCGGCACCGTCGGAGTACACGACCTCCTGGTTCTGCATGTCACTCACGGGCTCTCCTGTTCATTGTTGACGCGGGCGACGCTACGGCGCGGACGAACCGGGTCAGTGACATGCGGGTTTCAGTTCGGTTACACCGTTCCCGGTCGAGCCCCGCCGGATCCCGGTCGCGGGAGTTGATAACTGTAACGGATGTTCGGTACAGTTTCGTGCCGAACGGGACAACGATCTGAACCTCAGGGAGGACAGGAGCACCATGAGCCATACAACGGTGACGCCGACGGGCCAGCCGGCCGACCGGCCGACGGGCGACGGGACGGTGGCGGGGGCGACCACGGCCGTGCAGCGCTGGAGCTTCCTGGGGATCATCAGCCTCGGACTGTTCGTGGTCGGCGCGGACAACTCGATCCTCTACACCGCGCTGCCCGTCCTTCGCGACGAACTGGACACCACCAGCCTGCAGGGGCTGTGGATCATCAACGCCTACCCGCTGGTGCTCGTCGGGCTGCTGCTCGGCACCGGCACCCTCGGCGACAAGATCGGCCACCGGGTGATGTTCCTCACCGGTGTCAGCGTCTTTGGGCTGGGCTCCCTGCTCGCGGCGTTCTCACCGAATGCCTGGGTGCTCATCGCGGCCCGGGCCGTGCTCGGTGTCGGCGCGGCGACGATGATGCCTGCCACCCTGGCCCTGATCCGCCAGACCTTCACCGATGTCCGGGAGCGCAACACCGCCATCGGGATCTGGGGGTCCGTCGCGGTCGTCGGCGTGGCGTCCGGCCCGGTGCTGGGCGGTTTCCTGCTGGAGCACTTCCACTGGGGCACGGTGTTCCTGATCAACGTGCCGGTGGCGATCGGAGTCCTGGTGGCCACCGCCCGGTTCGCCCCGCCGAACCAGGCCGATCTGTCGCGGCACTGGGACATCATTTCTTCGGTGTGGGCGATGCTGATGATGGTCGGCGCGGTGATGGCGATCAAGGAGCTCGCGAACACCCCGTCGAACATGACCATCGTCTCGGTCTCCGTGGCTGCCGCGGTGGTGGGCGGAGCCTTGTTCGTCCGTCGCCAGGGATGGCTGCGTTCCCGCGGGCTGCAGGTGCTGCTGGAGTTCGGGATCTTCCGGAACCGCATGTTCACCGGTGGCACGCTGGCGGCGGCCTTCGCCATGTTCGTCATGGCGGGCGTGGAGCTGATGACCACGCAGCGCTTCCAGACGGCCGGCGGCTTCAGTCCCCTGGAGGCCGGGCTGCTGGTGGCGTCCGCCGCGGTGCCGGCGATCCCGGCATCGATCCTGGGCGGCGCGAACCTGCACCGGCTGGGGTTCAGGACGCTGATCAGTGGTGGATTCTCCGTGCTGGCCGTCGGTGTGGTGCTGGTGCTGTGGGCCGTTCCGGACCAGCCGATGTGGACGCTGGTCTGCGGACTCGCGCTGGTCGGAACGGGCGCGGGCATGGTGATGTCGGTGTCGTCCTCGGCGATCATCGGGTCGGCCCCCGCGTCCAAGGCCGGTATGGCCTCGTCGGTGGAGGCGATCTCCTACGAGTTCGGCACGCTGCTGTCGGTGGCGGTCCTGGGTAGTCTGATGCCGATGTTCTACGCCATGAACGCCCCGGCGCAGGTTTCCGGCGACGTCGACCACGGAGTTGACCACCCGGAGTTCGGAGCTGCGGCGGTGGACGCCTACGACACGGCCTACCTGCTGGTCCTGGGGATTGCCGCTATCGTGGCTGTCATCGCGGCCGTGGTCACCGCCTCGTGTTTCCGCGGCAATCCGAAGGGAGCTGATTTCGCTGCGCACGAGTAAGAGGGACGTGGTCCTGCGCGCCGCCGTCGACATCATCGAGGCCGACGGACTGGACGCGGTGACCTACGAGTCGCTGGCCGAGGCGTCCGGCATGTCGAAGTCGGGGCTGATCTACCATTTCGCGTCGCGGCAGGACCTGATGCTCGGGGTGCACCGGTTCATGGCCGACAAGTGGGAGAGGGAACTGGTCCAGGCCGCCGGGG
This sequence comes from Corynebacterium sp., assembly GCF_052107835.1. GTDB lineage: Bacteria > Actinomycetota > Actinomycetes > Mycobacteriales > Mycobacteriaceae > Corynebacterium. Next base: position 361 of record NZ_JBQEDF010000076.1, on the reverse strand, counting down.
GTGAGGCGTCCGACGTGGACCTGTCGACGCGGTTGCGCGCGATGGTGGTGACGATGAGCCGTTCGGCGACCCGGGCGGAGCTGGTGATGCAGATCGATTCGCTGGTGCACCCGGAGTTCGGGGAGCCGTGGCACGAGGTTGACCGGCGGTGGTTGCCGCCGGTGGACGGGGTTGTGGGGGACTCCGGGGACGACGCGGCCCTGGCCCGCGCGGCCTACCTGGTGCAGATCATGGCTGACGGGATGTGGCTGCACGACAGGGTCCACGCCGATCCGTTGACCGCGGCGCAGCGCAAGGCGCTGACGACCGCGATCCTGGAGATGATCCCCTAGCTGGGCTGCCACCCGGGCTGCGTCGGCTG
>NZ_JBQEDF010000075.1:0-11668 GCF_052107835.1 Corynebacterium sp. | reverse complement strand
CTGTCGATGGTGCTGATGTACCTGGTCCTGGCGGTGCTGTTCCTGGTACGGGCCGGGCAGAACGAGGCGTTCACCGCCTTCGACGACGGCGCCACGGATGTGGGCAACTACCTGATGCAGGCGGTCACCCAGGGCCTGCAGTTCGGTGTCGCCGTCGCCGTGATCCTCTTCGGTGTGCGCACCATCCTCGGTGAGCTCGTCCCGGCGTTCCAGGGCATCGCGGCGAAGGTCGTCCCCGGCGCCATTCCCGCGTTGGACGCACCGATCGTGTTCCCCTACGCGCAGAACGCCGTGCTGGTCGGCTTCATCTCCAGCTTCGTCGGCGGCCTGGTCGGCCTTGTGGTGCTGTCGTCCTGGCTGAACCCGGCGTTCGGTGCCGCGCTGATCCTCCCCGGCCTGGTGCCCCACTTCTTCACCGGCGGCGCCGCGGGCGTGTTCGGCAACGCCACCGGCGGACGCCGCGGTGCGGTGCTGGGCGCCTTCGTCAACGGTGTGATCATCACCCTGCTGCCGGCGTTCCTGATCAACGCCCTCGGTGACCTGTCAGGGGAGAACACGACCTTCGGCGACGCCGACTTCGGCTGGTTCGGCCTGTTGATCGGCAATGCGCCCGCCGGCGTGTGGGGCATCGTGGTCATCGTGGCCGTTGCCGCGGTGGTCTTCGCCGCGGCTGTCGCGGTGCAGAAGAAGCTGGTGGACGGCAACTGGGATGCTGCCCCGGGCCGTTCCGGCGGAAGCACGGAGACCGCGTCCGACACCGCTGCTGCGCCGTCGGGTGAGGCGGGCGGGACGTCCCACCCGAGGATCGCCCCTCCGAAGGGCGCTCCCGTGCCCCCGCCGCCACCCGCCGAGTAGGAGGCGTAGACTAGGTGACATGTCATCTAAAAGGAATGTCACCGTATTGGGAACAGGCGTCCTCGGCTCGCAGATCGTGATGCAGGCCGCCTACGCCGGCAAGAACGTCGTCGCCTACGACGTGAAACAGGAACTGCTCGACAAGCTCCCGGAACGTTGGGAGTGGATGCGCGGCTACTACGCGAAGGACCTCCCCGACTACGACGCCGCAGCCTTCGACGCCGCCATCGGACGCATCACCACCAGCGTTGACCTTGCCGAGGCCGTGGGCAACGCGGACGTGGTCATCGAGGCAATCCCGGAGAACCTGGAGCTGAAGAAGTCCGTGTGGGCCGAGGTCGGCGCAGCTGTCCCCGCCCACACCATCCTGCTGACGAACTCGTCATCGCTGCGTCCCTCGGACTTCGCCGGGTCCACCGGCCACCCGGACCGTTTCCTGGCCCTGCACTTCGCGAACATGGTGTGGAAGCAGAACACCGGCGAAGTCATGGCCACGCCGACGACCGACCCGGCCGTCTTCGAGAGCACCGTGGAGTTCGCCGGGGAGATCAACCTGCAGGCCATTCCGGTCCGCAAGGAGATCCCCGGCTACCTGCTGAACAGCCTGCTCATCCCGTGGTTGGACGCCGCGGCCGGTCTCTACGTCGCCGGGGCGGCCAACCCGGCGGACGTCGACCGCGACTGGAGGATCTCCACCGGCGCCCCGAAGGGCCCGTTCGAGATCTACGACGTGGTCGGCTTCAACGTGGCGGTGAACATCACCCGGAGCAACCCGGAGGCCAGCGAGGCGAACCTCGCGTTCGCCGACCTCCTGGAGGAACGCGGCATCAGGCAGGGCAGGACCGGCCTCGGGGACGGCACCGGATTCTACGAGTACGACCAGGACGGCGGGGCCGTGCGTCCGAACCCGGACTGGGAGATTTACTGACCCGAAACATCGGTGGGGTTGGATGGTGGACCATGAGCAAACCCGTCCCCCACTACGACTACGTCGTCATCGGCTGCGGCACCATCGGCTCGATGGCCCTGTGGCAGCTCTCCGATCTCGCGCCGGACGCGAGGATCCTCGGCATCGAACGCTTCGGACGCATCCACACCAGAGGCTCCTACTCCGGTGAGTCGCGCCTGTTCCGTGTCGCCCTCAAGGAGGGCGGTATCTACATTCCCCTGGTCCAGGAGGCCCGGCGGATGTGGCTGGAGATGAATGAGCGGTCCGGACGCGACATCTTCCTCCCCGTCGGCGCGCTCAGCGTGGGCCCGGCCGACTTCCCCGCCATGGCACAGACCATGGACGTCATCCGCGGGTTCGGCCTCGAGCACGAGGTCCTCGACAGCACCCGGCTGCATGACCGCTACCCGGTCTTCGCGGCGGCCCGGCCCGGCACCACGCCGGACGCGGCGATCCTCGATCCGGCCGGCGGCGGCATCCGCCCCGAGCTGGCCGTGGCCCACGCCCAGCAGTTCGCGCTGGAGGCCGGGGCGGAGCTGCGTGACAACACCCGCGTGCTGGCCATTGACCCGGGGGCGGGTCCGGACGGTTCCACACAGGTCACCACCGAGAACGGTGCCGTGACCGCCTCGAAGGTCATCGTCGCCAACGGCTCCTGGGCCGCCGACCTGTACCCGGATCTCGCCGGACACATCAGTGTGCAGACCATCCCGTTGACCTGGTACCTGCCGTTGGACATCACCGGTTTCCTCCCGGAGAACCTGCCGATCTTCATGCGCGACATCATCACGGACTCCGGCGACGTCTGGCACTGCTACGGTGCGCCGAGCCTGGACGGCTACAGCGTGAAGATCTCCCACGGTGACTTCTCCGGCGACGCGGACACCCCGGACGGCCTGGAGTCACTGCGCACCGGCGAGCTCCCGGAGGAGGTCACCCGGGTGTTCTCCGAGCGCTCCTCGGCGTTCTTCGACGGCATGCTGGACGATCCGGTGCGCCTGACCCTGCACCACGACGGATTCACCGCCGACCACGCCCCGGTCCTCGGCACGGTCCCGGGCAGCGGCGGCGCGGTCACCATCGCCACCGGCATGAGCGGCAACGGCATGAAGTTCGCCCCGGTCTACGGCCGCATCGCCGCCGACCTGGCGGTGAACGGCACCTCGCCGCTGCGTCCCGGTGGCTTCGATTACCCCACCACCGCGCGCGAGCCCTCCCCCTCGATCATCCCGGCCACGCTGCACTGAACCCTCAGTACACCGTCGCCGACCGGTCGAGCTCGCCACCGGCACGGCGCACCCCCGGGTCACCGGCAACCGTCCGGAAACTCGTCCCGTAGGACAGCCCCGCGTCCGGCGACAGGACGTCCCCGTACAACCAGTCCACCTGGGTGCGCTGGTGGTCGACGTCCACCACCATGTGTCCGTGACGGGTCAGGTCAATGTACTTGTACCAGGAGTCCACGTCCTTCAGGATGTTCTCCCCCAGGGTCAGCACCTCGGAGATCACCGGCTCCAGTTCCGGCGCCGGTGCGATCGAGTCGTAGGCGCTCGCCGCGGTCACCGACGGCGTGACGAACTCCGCGGCAGCGACCGTCCCGTCCCGTCCGTGCCGGTAGGCTCCCGCGTTCGCCGGAATATCCGCCGCCCAGGACGTGTGGATGTCCCCGGTCAGGAACACCACATTGCCTTCGCCCCGCTGGTTCCGCGCGGCGATAAGGTCCACGATGCGCTGGCGCTCGGCCATGTAGCCGTCCCACTGGTCGGAGTTCAGCGCAATGCCGTCGTTCGGCAGGCCCACCTGCGTGACCAGCCAGTCGTGCACCCGCGGGTCCAGTGTGTTCGGCAGGGTCATCGGTGCGAACATCACCGAGTTCCCGATCATCTGCCACGTTGTCGGCGAGGTGTCCAGCACGTCGGCGAACCAGTCGAACTGGGTGCGTCCCATCATGGTCCGTTCGTCCCTGCCCACCGAGCGCAGGTAGTCCGGATCCGCCGGGATGCCGGACTCGGACTCCGACATCAGCACCTGGTAGTCGCGGTAGGTGCGCAGGTCCGGGATGATCAGCTCGAAGAGGGTGCCGTAGCGCAGGTGGCGGTAGAGGTGCCGCTCGTCGGCGGTTCCGAAACCCTCCCCGGCGCGCACCGGCATCCACTCGTAGTAGGCCTGGGTGGCGGCCTGCTTCACCGCGCCGTAGTCGGGGTAGTCCGAGTCGCCGGTCGCACCGTCCCGCCAGGCATTGTCGTAGAACTCGTGGTCGTCCCAGACACAGATCATCGGCTTGCTGGAGTGCAGGTCGGCCAGGTCGCGGTCCCGGTGGTAGTGCCCCTGCCGCACCCGGTAGTCGGTGAGCGTGGTGGTCCGGTTCGCCGGCGCGGTTGTCCGGACGATCCTGTCGTAGGCCGCCCCGTAGTACCCGGTCTCGTACTCGTAGGTGTAGTCGCCGAGGTGCAGGACGAACTCAATGTCGTCGCGGTCGGCGAGCGCCCGGTAGGCGCGGAAGTAGCCCGCCTCGTAGTTCGCGCAGGACGCCACGCCGAACCGTACACGGCCCGGGTCGACCCCGTCCGCGGGGGCGGTGCGGGTGCGTCCCGTGCGTGAGGACGCCCCGGCCGCCGGCCCGTCCAGCACGGTGAACCGGTAGTGGTAGGTGGTCGCGGGCCGCAGCCCGGTGGCGTTGACCTTCACCGTGTGGTCGCGGTCGGCGTCCGTGGTGACCTCGCCGGACGCAGCCACACCGGTGAACTCCGGAGACTCGGACACCTCCCAGCGGATCCGGGTCGCACCACCTTTCCCCGAGCCGGGTGTCGCGTCCGGCGTGGGTGTGACGCGCGTCCAGAGGACCACACTGTCCGGCCAGGGATCGCCCGAGGCGACGGCATGGGCGAACACGTCCTGCTGCTCCGCGGGCTCCCCCTGCGCCACACCGGCGTGGGCCGCGCCGACGCCGACAGCCACGCCGGCACCGGTCACCGCGGCCCCGGCGAGGAACCGCCGTCGCTTGATCGTCTTCTTGCCGGCAGGCTTGTCTGGCACCCTGGGTCTCTCCTCAACCATCGACCGTCCGCGGGCACAGGTTGTCAGCCGTGCCCTCTCCTACGGGGAGCATAGTCGCCGCAGGCCCGGCCCACCGGGCGTTCGCCCCAGAGTTCCCCCGCTGTTAACCGGACGTTCAGACCAGCTCGTAGGACTCCTGGGTGACGCGCGTGGTCGTGCCGTCCGCGGTGATCAGCGCCGCGTCCGGTTCTGAGAGGTCGACGGTGAACCGTCCACCGATCTGTGTGACGGAGCCGGGCTGCAGGTCACCGGCGATGTCGAGGCCGGCGATGTTGCCGAGCAGCGCGTAGAGCTCCGGGTCGCCGCCCTGGCGGTAGGCGACCCCGTTGGCGTCCCCGCCCTCGGTTGCGGGCCACACGGTATGGAAGTTGGCCTGGCAGCCCCAGTCGTAGCCGTCGGCCTCCTGGTCCTCGCGGAACCCGCAGACCATCTGCTTGTCCGGCGAGAGGTTGACGGTGTAGTCGCCCAGCGGGAGCTGCTGCTCCTCCGGGGCGGGTGCCGGCGCGGGTGCGGGCCCGGGCGCCGGCGCCGAACCCCCGGGGGCCGGGGCGGACGGCTCCGGGAGTGACCCCTCGGCGGGCGCGTCACCGACCGTCGGGTCCGGCGCGTCCTCCTCCGTCGGCGTCTCGGTGAACGACCCGGACTGCGCGGCGTTGACGTGGTCGTCCTCGACCGTGCCGGAGTCGTCCGACCCCGCACCACAGCCGGTCAGTGTCACGCCGAGTGCGACTGCGACAGCGGCGGCGGAGACGGACAGGGTGGCGTTGGCGCGGCGGGTGCGACGCACGACGGGACCTCTTTCATTGACCGGAACAGTTTCATCCACCGTGCCACGTTACGGGAGTTAATGAAAGTGGCAGGGGTGAATCAATCAATTGGCTTTCTCCGCCGAATTACTACACTGGTGGAAATGGCAGCAAGAGAAGGATCAGTGTTCCGGGACCGTCGCGGCCCCGTACTCATCGCCCTCATGCTGTCCTCGGCGCTGATGGCCGTGGACGCCGCCATCCTGGCCACCGCCGTCCCCAGCATCGTCGGTGACCTGGGCGATTTCTCCCGGTACCCGTGGCTGTTCTCCGGCTACCTCCTGGCCCAGGCGGTCACCGTCCCGGTGTTCTCGAAACTCGCCGACACCTACGGGCGTAAACCCGTGATCCTCTGCGGCATCAGCGTCTTCGTCGTCGGCTCCGCGGTGGCCGTGGTTGCCCCGACGATGACCATGCTGATCGTGTGCCGGGTCATCCAGGGCATCGGGGCGGGCGCCGTCCAGCCCATGGGGCAGACCATCGCCGGGGACATCTACACGGTGCGCGAACGGGCGAAGGTGCAGGGCTACCTCGCCAGCGTGTGGGGGTTCTCCTCGGTGATGGGGCCGTTGATCGGCGGCCTGTTCGCCCAGTACGTGTCCTGGCGGTGGATCTTCGCGGTCAACATTCCGCTGGGCCTGCTGGCCGCGGTCATGGTGTGGCGGAACTTCTCCGAGAAGGTCGAGCGCACGAGGCACCGGATCGACGTCGAGGGCGCGCTGGTGCTCACCGTCGGCCTGACCCTGCTGCTGCTCGGCCTGCTGGAGGGCGGCACCGCGTGGGACTGGGCGTCCGTTCCGTCCCTGGTGTGCTTCGGCGGCGGCGTGCTCGCGCTGGTGTTGTTCGTCCTGGTGGAACGTCACGCGGCCGAGCCGGTGATCAGCATGCACCTGCTGTCCCGGCGGCTGATCATCAACGCGGTGTGCATCTCCACCGCGATCGGCGGCATCGTCCTGGGCCTCACCAGTTTCGTGCCGACCTACCTGGAACGCGCCGCCGGAGCCACCCCGGTCGTGGCGGGCATCGCGGTCGCGGCACTGACCGTGGCGTGGCCGATCGCCAGCGCCAACGCCGGTCGCATCTACGTCCCCCGTGGATTCCGGGCGTCGATCACCCTGGGCTCGTCGATCGCCTTCGTCGGGACGCTGCTTCTGCTGGTGGTCGTCGGGAACCCGAACCCGTGGCTGATCACGGTGGTCGCCCTGGTCATCGGTGCTGGTCTGGGTCTCACCGCCGCACCGAACACGGTCGCCGCCCAGGCGTCGGTCGGCTGGTCGGAACGCGCGGCGGTCACCGGGCTGACAATGTTCGCGCGGTCGGTGGGCAGTGCGGTGGCCGTCGCCGTCTACGGAACGCTGTCCAACGCGATCATCACCGACGGCGGCGGCGAGAACGACCCGTCCACCATCGTGGACGCCACCACCGGGGTGTTCTGCGGCGTGGTTGTCGCGGCGGTGCTTCTGCTCATCGCGGCGTGGACGTTGCCGAAGGGCCGGGGAACGGGCACACCGACTACCCCTCAATGAGCGGCACGAAGCGGTACAGCCCGTGCTCGGTGGTGCGGACTGCGTCACCCTCCTTCACCACCCTGGTCATGACGCCGCCGACGGGGCCGACCATCACTCCCCCGTCGGCGAGCTGACCGACAAGTACCTGCGGGACGCCGCGTCCCGCGTCCGCGGAGAACAGGATCCGGTCGTAGGGGGCACCGGACGGATTCCCCAGGACGGAACCGTCCGCCTGCAGGATCCCGCAGTTCTCCACACCCACCTCCGCGAGCGCGGTGCGGGACCGCTCCACCATCTCGGGCAGGATCTCCGTGCCCGTGACCTCCCCGTCCGCCCCCACGAGCCGGGACAGGATGGCGGTGGTCCAGCCGGATCCGGAACCGACGTCCAGGACGCGGTCGCCGGGGCCCGCACCGAGGAGCTCCAGCATGTCCCGCACGGTGCTGGGCTGGGAGCAGGTGGAACCCCCACCGATCGGCAGTGCGCCGTCGAATCCGGCGTTGCCCTTCTGCGGCCCCGGCAGGAAGTGCTCCCGCGGGACGGCGGACATGGCACTGCGCACGGTGTGGTCCATGGGTCAATTCTCACCGTTCGACCGCGGCAGCACAAGGGACGTGGGCGATGCGGGGGGCACTCACCACCCGCTCCCGGCCGACCGCGCGTAGAGGTGCTCGGGGCGTCCCGAACTGCCGTAGCGCAGCCGCACGTTCACCACACCGCGTCCGGCCATCGCCGCCAGGCGGCGCTGTGCGGTCGCCCGGGACACCCCGGTCAGTTCCGCGACCTCCGCCGCGGACCGTTCCTGGTCGTCCAGCGACTCCAGCACCAGCTGCTCGGTCGCCGAACCGGCCGCGCTCACCGGCTGCGAACTGCCGTGCAGCTGGGACAGTGCCTTGTCGATGTCCCGCTGGGTGAGCTGGTGCGGCGTGTCCATGATCCCCCGGAACCGCGCGAACCTCTCCAGCCGCTCCGTCAGCGCATGGCGGGTGAACGGTTTCACCAGGTAGGCGTGCACCCCCACCGCCAACGCCCGCCGGACGCTGGACGGCTCCGCCGCGGCGGACAGGACGAAGGCGTCCAGCCCGCTGGACTGCACCAGGTCGATGCCGTTACCGTCCGGCAGGTACACATCAGCCAGCAACAGGTCCGGAGCCCGCGTCGTGATGGCACCCCGCGCTTCGGCGAGGGTCCGCACCGACCCCTGGACCGCGAACCCCGGCGCCGCGGCGACGATGTCCGCGTGGATCGACGCCACCCGGAAATCATCGTCGACGACCAGCACCTTCAAGTCTCTCGTGTCCATCGTCTACGTCGTCTCCTCGTTGCCTTGACTGCCACCGGTACTGACGGACCCCGGGATCCGGACGCCGAACACCGCTCCGTGCTGCCCGGTCCCGCCGTCGTCGATGACCCACAGGTCCCCGCCGCGCCGCGCGACCAGGTCACGGGACAGTGCGAGTCCGATGCCGTGGCCGTGGACCCGGTCGGGACCATCGTCCCCACCCGCGACCCCTCCCAGCCCGGGGCCGGAATCCGCGACGACCAGGGTCAGGTCCTCCCCATCCTGGTAGGCGGCGACCTCGACCCAGGGGCGCTCGTCGTCACCCTGCACCGCCGCTTCGACGGCGTTGTCCACCAGGTTCCCCAGGACCGTCGCAACGTCCTCCACCGCGGCGACGGGGCCGATGGTGCCGAGCACCAGGGTCTCCCCGCCGACCCGTAGAGCCACCCCGCGTTCGGCGGCCGTTGTGGACTTCGCCCCGAGGAAGGACTGCAGGAATGGTTCGGTGAGCAGCTCCGCCGCCTCCAGCGGGTAGTCCACCGGACCGCGGTCCGCCATCTCCTCGAGGAAGGCCCGGGCATCGTCGGGGCGTCCGGCATCCAGCAGCCCTGCGGCGACGTGGACCCGGTTGGCGAACTCGTGGCGCTGCACACGCAACGCCGACCCCATCGCCTGCACCGTCCCCAACCGCTCGCTGAGCGTGGCGATGTCCGTCCGGTCACGGACGACCACCACGGTGCCCAGGTCACGGCCACGGCGCTGCACGGGGTGGGCGTCGAGGTACAGGACGCGGTCACCGACCACGACATCATCGCAGCTCTCCCCGACGAGCAGACGGTCCATGATTCCCTCCGGCAACCCGGGTTCCAGCAACTGCTGGGCGGTGGCGTTACTGAAACTGGTGTCGCCGGCGTCGTCCACGGTCAGGACGCCCTCCTCGATCCCCTCGAGGACCGCGGACTGGCCCTGGACGAGTTCAACGAGCTCCTCGGGCTGCAGCCCGAGGGTGGACCTCTCGAGCCGGCGTCGCATGACCACCGAGGCCACCACCCCGACGACCAGGGCCGCAGCTGCGGCCACACCGATCGCGACGAGGATACGGGGCAGGTCGTCGAAGACCGTCGACCGCTGGAAGCCCACGCTGACCTCGCCCACCGGGGTCTCGGAGTCCGGCGCGTGGACGGGCACCTTCGCCCGGGCCGACGGCCCCAGCGTCCCCGTCTCCCAGGCGGTGGTCTCCTCGCCCCGCAGGGCCGGCCGATGGTCGGTGCTGACGCGCTCCCCGATACGGGACGGATCGGGGTGCGCCAGTCGGATGCCGTCGGCGTCGGTGACCACCACGAAGAGAGCGCCCGTGCGCTCGCCGGTGGATGCCGCGTTCTGCTGCAGGTCACTGCCGCCGCTGTCGCCGGTGCCCACCCCGGCGACCGCGGCCCGGACGTCCGGATCCTCCGCGAAGGCCCGTGCGATGGAGACCGCGGAGGTCATCGCCTCCTCCTTGAGCTGCTCGCGGGCCTGCCAGGCGAAGATCCCCGCACACAGTGCGACCACGGTGATGACCGTCAGCAGCTGCAGCAGCAGGACCCTCGTTGAATAGCGCACGGGCGTCACCCTACTCCCATGAGCACAATGCACAGAAATCTTTAAGCGCACAAAACATGATCCAATGCGCACAACGCGGTGATTGTGTCCGCCATCACTTTATGGTGAGTCCCGTTCCACAGGACACACCACAGTAAAGGAGTCGCGATGCTGTCGTCAGACACCCTCGTTCTCGCCGCCGACTACGACCTGAGCCATACCCCCTCGGACGGCATCCTGGTCGCACTCGGCTTCCTTATGATCCTGACTTTCATGGTCCTGATCATGACCAGCCGGATGACCCCGATGATCGCCCTGATCCTGGTCCCCACGATCTTCGGGCTGATCGGCGGCGCCGGGCTCGGCCTCGGCGACATGGTCATCGACGCGGTCAAGGACATGGCACCGACAGCGGCGCTGCTGATGTTCGCGATCATGTTCTTCGGCATCATGATCGACGTCGGCCTCTTCGATCCCCTGGTCAGGTGGATCACGACCCTGCTGGGCAACGACCCGGCGAAGATCGTGCTGGGTACCGCCATCCTGGCCGGCGTCGTCTCCCTCGACGGGGACGGGTCGACGACCTACATCATCACCACCTCGGCGATGCTCCCGCTCTACCTGAGGCTGGGCATGAGTCCGGTGGTGCTGACCTGTGTGGCCGGTCTGATCAACGGAACGATGAACATCGTTCCCTGGGGAGGGCCCACCGTCCGCGCGGCCGCGGCCCTCGGCGTGGACCCCTCCGAGGTCTTCGTCCCCATGATCCCGTCGATGATCTGCGGTGTCATCGTGTGCATCGCCTTCGCCTGGTTCCTCGGCGTCGCGGAGCGCAAGCGTCTCGGGACGATCGACACCTCACGCATCGGCGCGTCGGACGCCCCGTCGGACACCACCTCGATGGCCGACACGATGCTGGACCCCACGCGCACCACACTGCGTCCGAAACTGGTGTGGTTCAACCTCGCACTGACGGTCGTGGTCATGGTCCTGCTGGTCATCGACATCTTCCCCCTGGCCTACGTGTTCATGATCGGCGCATCGATCGCCCTGGTCGTGAACTTCCCGAAGGTCAAGGACCAGGCCCACGAGATGGCCTCGCATTCCAGCTCCATCGTCGCCGTCTCGGGCATGGTCTTCGCTGCGGCGACACTGGTCGGTGTGCTGAACGGCACGGGCATGGTGGACGCCATGGCGGAGTGGATCACCACGGCCATCCCGGATTCCCTCGGCGGGTACCTCGCCCCGATCACGGGCCTGCTCTCGATGCCGATGACCTTCTTCATGTCGAATGACGCCTTCTACTTCGGCGTCCTGCCCGTGCTGTCCGAGAGTGCGTCCCACTTCGGTATCGAGCCGTTGCAGATGGCGCAAGCGTCGATCACCGGCCAGCCGGTGCACATGCAGTCCCCCCTGGTGCCGGCGATCCTTCTGCTGGTCTCGCTGGCGAACGTGAACCTGGGCGACCACCACAAGAAGGTGCTGTGGCGCGCCGCCGTGGTCTCCGTGGTGATGCTGGCCGTCGGCATCCTCGTCGGTCCGATCCCGTTCCTCGCGGGGTAGGACGGGTCGGCGGCCCTAGTTGTACTTCCCGGGGAGGTTGTGAACGCTGCGGCAGGGATGACACGAA
>NZ_JBQEDF010000074.1:0-12088 GCF_052107835.1 Corynebacterium sp. | reverse complement strand
ACAAGGTCCCGGCGGGTATCCGGCGGGGTGGAGATGACCACGGCGTCCACACCCAGCTCGATGAGTTCGTCCAGTGATCCGACGATCGCGGCCCCGGGATGGTCCTCACGGACCGCCGACCGCGTGCCCTCCGAGCGGGCCACCACGCCGACGAGGTCACATGCCCCGGACGCCACGATGTAGGGCGAGTGGAAGAGCCTGCCGCCGACCCCGTAGCCGACGAGTCCGATGCGTACCGGGGATCCGGTGGGAACAGTCATGGTGGGTACCAACTTTCTGCGGGCCAGTGGGCCCGGTCATTGACGGGTGTGCGCCAGCGCCTTCGCGCCAGCATCCCTCCCCAGCGCAAGCGCGCCGGACAGCGGGAACAGGAACAATGCAGCGGCCAGGGCGAATGCCCACTGGTGGCCGACGAGGTGGATGAAGAGAACTGCGGCCGCGACCCCGAGGGACGTCGCCAGCTGGTGCAGGGTGGCGGACAGGACATTGGCGTTGGCTGTACCGTCCTCGGCGATATCGACGAACTGCAACGTGTTGTAGGCGCTGAACCCCACCGACCGCAGTATCCCGGAGACGATGAGCAGCGCCACGATGACCGCCGGAGGCGTATCCGCGGACAGGGCCACGGCAGCGAGGAGTACCAGCCCTCCAACCAGGTTGGAGAAGACGAGGACGTTCCGGAACCCCCACCGTCGGATGATGGGCGAGGTGAACGGTTTGACGGCCACGTTGCCGAGGAACAGTGCCACGACGGCCGCGCCGGCTGCGGTGGCCGACCACCCGAACCTGACCTGGAACAGCAGGGTGAAGAGGAACGGAGCCGCCGTGATGATGAGGCGGTAGACACTGCCGCTCAGATTGCCGACCCGGAACGTCGGCACCGACATCACATCCAGGGCGAACAACGGCGTCGCCACACGTTTCATGTGCCTCACCGCCATCCACCCCGTCACACCTCCGACCAGGACAAACACCGCAATACCCGCCGCCGGGACATGCCCCTGGCGTCCGCTGGTCAGCAGCTCGGCGGCGGCCGTCACGGCGACCATCGCCACCATCACGCCCAGGAAGCCCCCGGTGTCGAACCTCCCCGGTGGACGTTCGGTACCGCGTGGCAGCACAAGAAGACCGGCGATGAAGGCCAGCACGCCCAACGGTACGTTGACCAGGAAAATCCACCGCCAACCCACCGTGTCCGCCAGGACGCCGCCGAGCAACGGGGCAACCACCGGAGCAACCAGCGCAGGCCAGGTGAGGTACGCGATAGCGTCCAGCAGGTCCTCCGCATCCGTTCCCCGGACCACCGCCAGTCTGCCGGCGGGGACGATGAGCGACCCGGCGATCCCCTGGGCGACCCGGGCCGCGACCAGCACGGTCAGGTTCGGCGCGACCGCGCACACCCCGGAGGCCAGTGTGAACCCGGCGATGGACCAGAGCAGCGTCCTGCGGACCCCGTACCGGTCGGTGAGCCAACCCGCGGCCGGCATGCAGGCCGCGGCGGAGACGAGGTAGGCGACGAGAACCACGCTGACGTCCACGGTCCTGACCCCGAGGTCCGCGGCGATCGCCGGGATCGCCGTCACCAGGATGGTGCCGTCGAGGATCTCGAGGAACAGCATCCCCGCCGCGAGAAGTGCGACCGGGATGCTGAAACTGCGCTGCCGTGGAGTCACCGTCGGGTGTCCGTCCGGCTAGTCGCCGCTGACCAGATCACGGATGGTCGACAGCTGGTAGCGGGAGACATCCTCGTAGTTCTCGTTCTCCCCGAAGACATTGGAGACGAAGAGCGCGTCCTCGCGGTCCAGGTAGCCGGAGGCCCGGAGGACACCGAACAGCTCCTTCCAGTCCACGTCGCCGTCGCCGACCTTCTGGTGCTGGTGGACGCGGACCGGGTTGCCGGGCGGGTTGGTGATGTACCGCAGGCCGTGCGACCGGTGCTGGTCGAAGGTGTCGGAGACGTAGACGGCACCCAGCCGGTCGCCGAGCTCGGGGATCAGCGAGGTGGCGCGGTCGCCCATGTGGAAGGTGTGCGCCGCAACGTAGACGAAACCGACCTGCTCTGAGTTCAACCCACGGATGACCCGCCAGGCTTCCAGCCCGTCCTCCACGAAGTCGTCCGGGTGCGGGTCGATGTTCATCCGCACCCCCTCCCTCTCCAGGACGGGGAGGAGCTCCTCCATCGACCGGTAGAAGGCGTCCTCGGACTCCTCCGCACGCTCAGGGCGTCCGGAGAACTCGGTGTTCAGGGTGTCGACGCCGAGCTCCACCGCCAACTCGATGATCCGCCGCATATTGCGCACACCCGCCTGCCTGAGCTGCTCGTCCGGCCACGAAATCCGCTGGACCGGCAGCAGGGCCGGGATGATGACCCCCGCGTCCGACAGCCTCTTCTTCAGCGAGGCAACCAGGCCACGGTCGGCCTTCGGGTGCCGGAAGAACGGGCCGAAGTCGGGGTGCGGGGTCAGCTGCATGTACTCGTAGCCGAGACGTGCGGTGACGTCCGGGAACTCCAGCAGGTCATGGTAGGTGTGTAGCGGTGTGGGGTCCAGGGCGATGCGCACCATGGCGTCCTCCTTCGTGGGCTTTCTGTGACTTTCGCGGGAACACTGTTGTCAGGCGTGTGCCGTTGGGCGTGGGGCTCAGGCGTAGAACGCAGGACGCTCGGCACTGTCGACCGGAACGACCCCGCCGTCCAGTGCCTTGACCCCTGCCTCGCACGCCAGGGCAACCAGGTAGCCGTCCCAGGCGTTCGGCCCGTCCACCAGCTCACCGGTGGCGACCGCGTCCACCCAGCGCTGGACCTGACTGTCGTAGGCCCCGGCGAAACGGGTGGTGAAGTCGGCGTGCTCGGCGATCTCGAACCGGCCCTCACGGAACCGCTGCATGCCGGAGGGCTGGCCGATGCGCGCCAGCCCCTCCTCGAAGACGGCCTCGGTGGCGACCTGGTAGCCGAACTGGATGTTCACGTTCATCTCGACGTCCACGAGTACCCCGTTGGCGAGCTCCATGATCACCAGGATCGGCTCCCGCAGACCCTCGTGCGCCAGTGAACTGCAGCGTGGGTAGCGGACCTCGACGGACACGATGCGGGAGTCCGCCAACCACGGGATCACGTCGAACTCATGGACCACCGAGTCGGTGATGAGCATCTCACGGTGGTACGACTCGCCGGCTGAGGGGTTACGGTGCACTCCACGGAGCATCACCAGGTCACCGGATTCCCCGGAGGCGACGAGGTCACGCAGCGCGATGTACTCGGGATCGAAGCGCCTCATGAATCCGACCTGGATGTGGGGACGGTCGAGCTTCTGCTCAAGTTCCAGGATGCGGTGCGACGATTCCGGATCCGGGGTCAGGGGTTTCTCACACAGGATCGGCAGACCCGCCTCGAGCGCAGGGACCAGGACGGGCTCGTGGAACTTACCGGGGACCGCGACGACGACGGCATCAACGGCATCGGCGGCGATCGTCTCCTCGATGCTGGCGTACGCGGATGCCCCGGGGGCGTGGCGTGCCGCATCCTCCGCGCGGGTCCTGTCCGGTTCAACGACGGCGGAGACGTGAGCCCCACTGATGGTCGAGGTGATCCGTTTGATGTGGTCGGCACCCATGAGGCCGGCACCGACCACGCCGATGCGGAGACTGTTGTTCGTACTCATTGCCCTACTCTTTCGTGTTCGGATCCGCGTCGGATCAGTGCATGCGTGCAAGGTGGGTGCATCCGAGGATGTGTTCCCGGGTGCGGTGGGCGATCGGGTACGGGCGTTCGAGCTCGCACCCGTACATGTCCTGCTCGACGATGGCGAAGATCTCGGAGTCGATGCGGGCTGCGGCCTCGATGACGGGTGCGAGGTCCGGGATGCCGTTCGGCGGCTCGACCATGACTCCCTGCCCTGCCGCGTCTGCCCAGGGGACGTCGTTCTTCAGGACGTCGAAAAGCAGCTCGGGGTCCACCTGCTTGAGGTGAAGGTAACCGATGCGCTCCGGCCGCTCCTCGATGAGCTTGACGTTGTCGCCGCCGTAGTAGGCGAAGTGGCCGGTGTCCAGGCACAGGTTCGTGTACCGGGGGTCCGTCTCGTCGAGGAACCTCACCACCTCGCGGGTGGTTCCGATGTGACTGTCGGCGTGGGAGTGGAACTGCTGCCGGATGCCGAACTCCTCCAGCAGCGCCTTGCCGAGCCGGTCGTGTCCGGCGGCAAGTTTGGTCCACTGGTCATCGGTGAGGGTCCGCGACTCCAGCACCTCGGCATCGGCGTCGCTGCGCCACAGGTCGGGGATCACCACCAGGTGCTCCGCACCGAGGTCCGCCACCAGACCGGCGACATCGAGAGCCTGGTCCCAGGCCCGCTGCCACTGGTCGTCACCCTTGTGGAAGCCGGTGAATACGGTACCGCCGGCCAGCTTCAGGTCCCGTTTACCCAGTTCGTCCTCGAGCTGGTGCGGATCAGTGGGAAGGTAGCCGTACGGACCGAGTTCGACCCAGCTGTACCCGGCCTTGACGACCTCGTCGAGGAAACGGTCCCACGGGATCTGCTTCGGGTCGTCCGGGAACCACACGCCCCAGGAATCGGGTGCGGTGCCGATACGCAGGCCAGGGTTCTCCCCCGCCACCGAGGCGGCCGGGGTTCCGGCCGGGGCGGCCGACGATGTAGTCATGATGCTTCTCCTTGTTTCTCGCGTTGTCTGTCTCAGCCCAGCAGCGGGCGCTGGTTGGCCTGCTGCTGCTCGTAGTCCGTACGCGCCCGCTGTGTGCTGGCCAGCGTCGAGGTTTCGGGGACGGGGACGTCCCACCACCCCTCACCGTCCGGCGCGTAGATCAACGGATCGCTGTTGATGTGGATGAAGGTCGACCTGCTGGATTCCTTGGCCTGCGCGACAGCGGCCTTCAGGTCGTTGACCGCCCCTGAGCCGGGATCAACCTCGATGACATCCATGCCGTAACTGCGGGCGTTCATCGCCAGGTCGACCGGGAGCACCTGATCGCCCTGGAAGTTGCGTGCATCCTGGTCGTACTCCCGGTACCAGGTTCCGAAGCGTTCGGATCCGACGGTCTCGGACAGGTGACCGATCGAGGCGTAGCCGTGGTTCTGGATCAGGACGACGATGATCTTGAGGCCTTCGGCGACGGCGGTGACCAGCTCCGTGTTCAGCATCAGGTACGAACCGTCGCCGACCATGACCACGATGTCGCGGTCGTCGCCGTTGGCCAGCACACCACGTTTCGCACCCAGGCCGCCGGCGATCTCGTAGCCCATGCAGGAGAAGGCGTACTCCACGTGGTAACCCAGCGGGTCCCGTACCCGCCACAGACCCTGCAGGTCACCGGGCAGTGACCCCGCCGCCTGGACGATGACGTCCGACGGGTCGGTGGACGACTGCACCGCACCGATGATCTCGGGCTGGCCCGGGAGTTCACGGCCGGACGGCTCGAACGCGGCATCGACGGTGGCGTCCCAGGACGCCTTCTCGTCAACGATCCGCTGTGCGTAGTCAGCACCGACCCGCAGACCATCAAGTTCGGTGGCGAGCGACTCCAGTGCTTCCCTCGCATCGGCGATGACCGGCAACTGGGTGCCGTGCTTGTAGGCGTCGAAGGACGCGATGTTCACGTTGACGAACGTGACATCCGGGTTCTGGAAGGCGGTACGGGAGGCTGTCGTGAAGTCGCTGTACCGGGTTCCTATGCCGATGACCACGTCGGCCTCCCCGGCGATGCGGTTCGCCGCCCGGGTACCCGTGGAGCCGATACCGCCGAGATTCTGCGGATGGTCCCAGTCCAGGACCCCTCCACCGGCCTGTGAGGTACCGACCGGTATTCCGGTAGCCTCGACGACCTCCCGGAGCTGCTCTTCCGCGCCCGAGTAGAGGACGCCGCCACCGGCGACGATCAGCGGGTTCTTCGCCGAGCGGATCGCCTCCACGGCACGCGCGATTGCGGCGGGTTCCGGCGGGGGACGGCGGATGTGCCATTCCCGGTCGGCCAGGAACTCCACCGGCACCTCGATGGTCTCGGCCTGGACGTCCTCGGGCAGGGAGATCGTCACGGCCCCGGTCTCCGCCGGGTCAGTCAGCACCCGCATCGCGGCCAGCGCGATGGAGAACAGCTGCTCGGGACGCTGCACCCGGTCGAAGAACTTCGAGACGGGACGGAACGCGTCATTGACCGTCAGTCCGATGTCGTGGGGCTGCTCGAGCTGCTGGAGCACCGGGTCGGCGACCCGCGTGGCGAAGGTGTCGCTGGGGAGGAGCAGTGCCGGCATGCGGTTCGTGGTGGCCAGCGCCGCCCCCGTCAGCATGTTCGTGGCCCCCGGCCCCACCGACGCCGCTGAGGCGAAGGTGGCGCGCCGACGGTGCATGCGGGCGTAACCGACCGACTGGTGAACCATGGCCTGCTCGTTGCGGGCCTGGTGGTAGGGCATCAGGTCCGCCTGCTCCGCATTGAACTGCTTCAGCGCCTGCCCGATGCCGGCGACATTGCCGTGGCCGAAGATACCGAACACCCCCGGGATGGTGCGCTCCCGGATGTCACCGTCGACGGTCCACTGGTGGGCGAGGAACTCCACCAGCGCCTGGCTGACCGTCATCGTCCTTGTCTCAGACATCGGTCCTACCCCTTCTTCTCGTTCGTGTACGGCAACCGGTCATCGAATGCCTGGCCGTCCCATGTATCCCGGACCCAGCCGTGCGCGGGGTCGTCGTTGATCAGCCAGACCCGCTCGGGGTCCGGTCCCGCCATGACGTTGAGGTAGTAGAGGTCATACCCCGGTGCCGCCACAGCCGGGCCGTGGTAGCCGTAGGGGACCAGTGCAATATCGCCGGTGTGGACCATGGCGTTGATGTCGATGTCCCCGGCCGGTGACGAGTAGGTGCTGAACATCCCGAAAGCTCCCTCGGTGGCCTCGGGGTTGCCACCGACCCGGGAGGGAGCGCTCTCGAAGTAGTAGATCTCCTCGAGCTTCGACTCATGGCCTGGGACGTGCTCGTCATGCTTGTGCGGCGGGTAGGACGACCAGTTCTCACCGGGGGTAATGACCTCGCACACGATCAAGCGTGCCGCGTCCAGGGCTTCGGGGGTCCCGAAGTTGTGGACCTGGCGGCTCGACCGGCCGGCGCCGCGGAGTTCCACCGGGGTGCCCTCCGGCGCGATGTACTTCCATTCCCGGGATTCCGCGGTGGGGGCTTCGGCGACGGCGACCCGTCCCACACCATCCGCGCCGCCGGGTCCGCCGGTGATCTCCGCGGTCACACCGGTCGGCAGGTAGAGCACGTCGGTGGGACCGTCGAAGACCGACGGCCGTCCATGTAGGTGGGTCCGTTCACTGCCTCCGTGGTGACTCACGTCGAATGCTCCGGCGAGCGGGATGATGATCCGCTCCACCGTGGTCCCGTCGAGGTCCACGCTCTCACCCTCGGCCAGTTCGATGACCCGGATCCCGGTGTACTGCCAACCCGGGGTGTCTCCGTCGACAACGCTCTGCCATTTCTCCCTGGCGAGGCTGCCGCGGCGGTGGAACCAGCGCTCTGGTGCTGTCGTCATGTCTCCTCCTAGTCGTTCTGGGGGAAGCCCAGGTTGATGCCTCCATGGGCGGCGGGGTCCAGCCAACGGCTGGTCACCGCCTTCTCACGGGTGAAGAACTCGAAGCCCTGCACCCCGTACGCCTTCGCGTCGCCGAACAGCGATGCCTTCCAGCCACCGAAGGAGTGGTAGGCCACCGGCACCGGGATCGGGACGTTGATGCCGATCATGCCGACCTGGACCTCACTCTGGAACCTGCGTGCCGCACCACCGTCGTTGGTGAAGATGGCGGTGCCGTTGCCGAACTCGCCGGAGTTGATCAGGTCCAGTCCCTCGTCGTAGCTCGAGACCCGCAGGACGGTGAGCACCGGTCCGAAGATCTCCTCCTTGTAGGCGCGGGATGTCGCGGGCAGGTCGTCGATGAGGGTGGGACCGAAGAAGAAGCCGTCCTCGTGTCCGTCGACCGTGAACCCACGGCCGTCGACGACGATTCTGCCGCCGTCCTGCTCCGCGATATCAACGTACCCGGACACCTTGTCGCGGTGGATATCGGTGATCAGGGGGCCCATGTCGGGTTCGCCGGCGTCACCGCCGGCACCGTTTCCGATGCGGAGGTTGCTGATGCGTTCGCTGATCTTCCCGATCAGTTCGTCGGCGACGGGGTCGACCGCAAGGACCACGGAGACGGCCATGCACCGCTCCCCCGCCGCGCCGTAGCCGGCGTTGACCGCCTGGTCGGCGACGAGGTCGAGGTCCGCGTCGGGAAGGACGAGCATGTGGTTCTTCGCCCCGCCCAGGGCCTGGACACGCTTGCCGTTCTTCGCGGCGGTCTCGTAGATGTACTGCGCGATGGGGGTGGAGCCGACGAACGAGATCGAATCCACGTCGGGGCTGTTCAGGAGCCCGTCGACCGCGAGCTTGTCTCCCTGCAGGACGGTGAACACGCCGTCCGGCAGTCCCGCCTCCTTCCACAGCTCGGCCATCCACAGTGCCGCGGAGGGATCCTTCTCCGACGGCTTGAGGATGACTGCGTTGCCTGCGGCGATGGCGACCGGGAAGAACCACATCGGCACCATGGCGGGGAAGTTGAACGGGCTGATGATCCCGACGACCCCCAGCGGCTGCTTCAGCGAGTAGACGTCCACACCGGTGGAGACGTTCTCGTTGAAGCCGCCCTTGATCAGGTGCGGGAACCCGGTGGCCAGTTCAACGACCTCCTGTCCGCGGAGGATCTCACCCATCGCGTCGGAGAGCACCTTGCCGTGCTCGGCCGTGATGATCTCGGCGAGCTCACCCTTCCGGGAGTTCAACAGCTCCCGGAAGTTGAACATCACGGCCTGGCGCTTGGCGATGGACAGGTTCGCCCAGATGTCGCGGCCGCGTACGGCCGAGGCGATGGCCTCGTCGATCTCCGCCTGGTCGGCGAGCGCGACATTACCCGTCACCTCTCCGGTCGCCGGGTTGTACACCGGGGCGGTGCGTCCGCTGGTGGACTCGCGGACGGAGCCGTCGATCCAGTGGGAAATATTCGTGGTCATTCTTTCCTCGATTCTGTAGGTGGGGTGACTACTGCGTCGGGTGGACGAGCGATGCCGCGGTGTCGACGGCGCCTGCGACGTCCCCGTCCTGCGGGTAGAGAAGGGTGCGACCCACGGTCAGGCCGCGGACACCGGGTAACGACAGCGCGTTCTCCCAGGTGGCGAAGGTTTCGTCGGGGTCCGTTCCGGGGTCTCCCCCGAGCAGGAGCGTCGGCATGGTGGTTGCCTCCATGACCCGCTCCATGTCCGGGACCACGGGGAGTTTCATCCACGTTCTGGTGGAGTCGGCCCCCAGGCCGGAGGCGATGGCGACGGACAGTGCCACTGCCTCCGGTGACAGGTCGTTGCGCACGGCACCGTCCACCCAGGAACTCATGAAGGGTTCGAGCATGATCGGCAGCTCGTTCGCCGCGGCGTCGTTGACCGCCCGGGCGGTGGCCTGCAGGGTGGGGGATGTTCCCGGGTCGTCCAGGTTGATCCGCATGAGGGTCTTGGCGAAGTCGATGCCGGCGTCCGCCATCGCCTGGACGGTGTAGCTGGTGTAGCGGTCGTCCATCTCGAAGGACGCGCCGCGCAGTCCTCCGCGGTTCATCGAACCGACGACGATCTTGTCGTCCAGGAGTCCGAGGCCGGCGAGGTCGTCGATGATGTCCGGCGTGCCGAGCACACCGTCGACCCCGGGGCGGGAAAGCGCCAGTGCCATGCGCTCGAGGAGCTCGTAGCGGTTGGCCATGGCGTCCTGCTCGCTGCCGACGGACAGCGCACCGCGGGCCGGGTGGTCTGCGGCGACGATGAACAACCTGCCGTCGCCCCTGAGCAGTTCCCGGCGCCGACGGTTCCGGAGCCTGTCGACGATGGCCCCCGGGTCCTCCGCCCGGAGCCTGCGGAGAGCATCGAAGTTCAGCTCGGTGAGTGTCTTGGCCTTGGTCATGTCAGTCCTTCTGCTCGTGCCCGGTCGAGAAGGGCTTCGATCTCATCGGTGGTGGGCATCGCCGTCGAGCACTCCAACCTGGAGGCGGCGACAGCTCCGGCAACATTCGCGAAGCGGAGAACCCGTTCCAGGGGCCACTCAGACAGCAGGCCGTGGCACAGGGCACCGCCGAACGCGTCGCCCGCCCCGAGCCCGTTGACGACGTCCACCGGGAAGGTGGGCACCTCCACCGTCTCGTTGTCGGTCATGGCGAGCACTCCGCGGGGCCCCTGCTTGACG
This sequence comes from Corynebacterium sp., assembly GCF_052107835.1. Lineage (GTDB taxonomy): Bacteria > Actinomycetota > Actinomycetes > Mycobacteriales > Mycobacteriaceae > Corynebacterium. The sequence goes on along the minus strand of NZ_JBQEDF010000074.1, from coordinate 1,824 downwards.
ATCGCGAGCTCGACCCCGCGCTCCAGCAGCGCACGTCCCGCCCATTCCGGCTGGGTCTCCCCCACGGCGACCTCGCATTCCTCACGGTTGCCGACGGCCACGGTGCAGTGCTCCAGGCCCCACTCCGCTTCGCGGGTTGCCTCCTGGGGGTCCTTCCAGAACATCGGACGGTAATCCAGGTCGAAAATGGTGAACGCCTTTCCGGAAGAGCCCTGGCGGGCCTGGTACCCGTGGCGGGCCGCGAGTATCTCCCGCTGGGTCGACCTGCTCGGCTCCTCACTGAAGCCGGTGAGGGTGAACCAGAGGATCCGGGACGTCATCGCGTCATCGAGGTTCAGGTCCCCGGTCTCGATGTTGTGGTCCGGGGCCTTCGGTTCCCGGTAGAAGTACAGGGGGAAATCGTCCGGCGGGAAGATCTCGCAGAAGGTTACCGGGGTCTTGAGCGCCGGGTCGGTCGCCACATACCGGTTGTCCACGCCGAGCCTGGCGAGTTCAGCGGTGAGGTAGCGGCCGAAGGGGTCGTCGCCGACACGGGACAGCAGAGCGACGTTCCGCCCGTGGCGGGCAGAGGCGACCGCGACATTCGCGGCGCTCCCTCCGAGGTACTTTCCGAACGATTCGACGTCCTCGAGACCACATCCGCTCTGGAGCGGGTAGACGTCGACTCCGAGCCGACCGATCGACAGGACGTCGTGGGGGGTGACTGATGTTGTCATAGTGGTGTGTGCAACCCTTCACGCATGGGACAGAGTATGGCGACGATCACAATCGCATGTCCTGACAATAGCACATTTGGCCACGAACGCAACAGTCGACCTGATGACCTGTCTTCCGAACATTCCTGAGCCCGCGCTACTACCATGGGGTGTGACCATGGAAGCATTGCTGAGATCCCCCTGGGAATCCGATTGCCGTGAAGGCAGGTTCCCAGGCTGAAAAAGGAGACAACCCATGTCGGATGACGCACCAGTCTGGCCCGCCGAGCAGTTCTCCGACCTTGACCGGAACGGTCCGGTCCCCCTCTACTACCAGGTGGCGGAACGACTGGAACGAAGCATCCGCAACGGGACGATCCCCCCGGGCGCCCGGATCGAGAGCGAACTCGTCATCGCGGACAAACTGCGGCTGTCACGCCCGACAATTCGCCGCGCGATCCAGGAACTTGTGGACAAGGGCCTTCTCGTCCGCCGGAGGGGCATCGGCACACAGGTGGTCCAGAGTCATGTCACCCGACCGGTCGAACTCACGAGCCTCTTCAATGACCTACAGGAATCCCACCGCAACCCCTCCACACACGTCCTGGTATGTGAAAGCATCCCCGCCCCTGCCGAACTCGCGTCCCAGCTGGGGCAGGCGACCGGGGAACCCATGGCCCACCTCCGCCGCCTGCGGCTGATGGACGGCACCCCGATGGCAATCCTCGAGAACCATCTCCCCTCCGCGTACGCGGGCATCACCGAAGATGATCTGACCGGTGGTGGGCTCTACGACTACCTGCGCGGTTCCGGCGTGGTGTTCAAGGTGGCCAACCAGCGGATAGGGGCCCGGAGAGCCACCGCAGAAGAGGCTGGCCTGCTGAACATAGACGAAGGCAGCCCCTTGCTGACGGTCCAGCGCACTGCACTGGACAATTCCGGTGAGACCGTGGAAATCGGCCGCCACTGCTACCGGCCCGACCTCTACGACTTCGAGACGACTCTGGTAGCCCGCTGACCATGAATGAACCCCGGGACCGCCGGTGAAGGGGCCCCGGGGTTCTGTTGGGACTGTCTAGATTGCGGCGTTTGTGCCCCTCTTCCGGACATCGAACGCCGCACCCGATTC
>NZ_JBQEDF010000073.1:0-13018 GCF_052107835.1 Corynebacterium sp. | reverse complement strand
CCCGAGACGCTGCTGTACAAGAAGTCGAAGGTGCTCTTCGGCATCGACCTGGCGAAGAAGCCGATCTCCACCGACCACCAGGCCGTGGTCGTGGAGGGCTACACCGACGTCATGGCGATGCACGCCGCCGGGGTTCCCACCGCCGTCGCGGCCTGCGGCACGGCCTTCGGTGAGGAACACCTGCAGATGCTGCGCCGGTTCATGGTGGACGACCAGTTCTTCCGCGGCGAGATCATCTACACCTTCGACGGTGACGAGGCCGGACAGAAGGCCGCGATGCGCGCCTTCGAGGGCGACCAGAAGTTCACTGGCCGCAGCTACGTCTCCGTCGCGCCCGACGGCATGGATCCCTGCGACGTCCGCCTGGAGAAGGGGGACGCGGCGGTCCGCGAGATCGTCGCCGACCGCATCCCCATGTTCGAGTTCGTGATCCGCACCATCCTGCGCGGCTACGACACCCACCACGTCGATGGCCGGGTGGACGCGCTGCGCCGTATCGTCCCCGTTCTCGCCGGTATCCGGGACGATGCCCTGCGCGACGAGTACGCCCGCCAGGCCGCGGGCTGGCTGGCGTGGCCCGACCCCACCGAGGTCGTCACCCAGGTGCGCCGCGAGGCGGCCAAGGGGGGACGGGAGCGTCAGGGCACCCAGCTCAAGGAGGGTGTTGCCCGGCTGGCACGCCGGTCGGCGGAGGCGGAGAAATCCGGGGCCGCCGCGAACAGTAACGTGACCTCGATGCTGAGCCGCCCCGACCCCACGGATGTCCACCTGGAACCTGCCCGCGAGGTACTGAAGCTCATGCTGCAGGAACCGCAGATGGTCAGGTCCGACGCCGACGGCCTGCTGCCCGACAGCTTCGAGCACCCGACCTACATCGCGGTGGCGACCGCCGTCGCCGCCGCCGGTGGCGTGGGCAGTGTGGGGGAGAAGGGCGGGCATTCCGCCGGGGCGGACTGGCTGGACGCGGTCACCGCAGCCACCGATGACGTGATGTGCCGTGCCGTGATCAGTGAGCTCGCTGTGGAGGAACCCCGCTGTGAGCGTGACCGGCTGCCGTACTACGCCGGTGCGGTGGTGGCACGGATGGAGGAACTCTGGGTCGGCATGGAGATCGCCGAGATGAAGTCACGGATGCAGGGGATGCGTCCGGACCAGGGCGGGGAGAAGAAGAAGGAGTACAACAACACCTTTGCCGACCTCATGGCGCTGGAGAAGTACCGGCGGACCCTGCAGGAGCAGGCGCACACCTACGGTGAGCTGAGGGGGTAGCTGCGCTCAGCGCCGACGTCCGAACAGTCCGCGGGTGACCTCGCCGCTGCCGTCCTGGTCGCTGACGCGGCGGCCCTTTCCGTCCCGCATCCGGGGCTGCTCGGATTCGTTGAAGACGTCCTCCTCGAACTCCAGGGCGTCGTTCTCGAGGTACGCGGTGTCCTCCGAGCCGCTGACGTCCCGCAGCTCCCGCATGCGGGGATCCGGGTCGAGCCGGTCGGCCAGGGCCTTGCGTCCGGCACGTACCGCGCGCTTGGTGGCCGGGGAGTTGATCGCCGATTCGTACCCCCGCCGGATCTGCTCGTAGCGGCGGCGTCCGGCCTTCGTACCGAAGACGTAACCTGCGGCGGCGCCGATGACCAGCTGGATCATGGGTGGAGGCTCCTTGGGGAGTCGAGGGTGGATATCGTCGGGCGTGCGGGGACCATCATACCCGCCCGTCCCTCCGTCTCCCGCCGGAAACAATTTCTCCGTAATCTGGGGACACGACATGCACCTGCGAGAAAGGAACGGACACCAGTGAGTACAACGGTTAAGGGAGTCATCGCCCGTGGCAAGGGCGCAGAGGTTGAACTGGTGGACGTGGTGGTGCCGGAACCCGGCGCCAATGACGTGACCGTGCGTATCCAGGCGTGCGGCGTGTGCCACACCGACCTCGCCTACCGTGACGGTGGGATCAGCGACGACTACCCGTTCCTGCTCGGCCACGAAGCCGCCGGCATCGTCGAGACCGTCGGCGAGGACGTCACCCACGTGGAGGTCGGGGACTTCGTGGTCCTGAACTGGCGTGCGGTCTGCGGCGAGTGCCGCGCCTGCAAGAAGGGGCAGCCGCAGTACTGCTTCGCCACCTTCAACGCCTCGAAGAGGATGAGCCTGGACGACGGCACCGAGCTGGAGCCCGCCCTGGGCATCGGCGCCTTCATCGAGAAGACGCTGGTCCATGAGGGTCAGTGCACCAAGGTGGACCCCTCCGCCGATCCGGCGGCCGTGGGGCTGCTCGGCTGCGGTGTGATGGCCGGGCTCGGCGCGGCGGTGAACACCGGCGAGATCAAGCGCGGTGAATCCGTGGCGGTCATCGGCTGCGGAGGGGTCGGCATGGCAGCGATCGCCGGCGCGAAGCTGGCCGGCGCCACGACGATCATTGCCGTGGACCTGTCGGACGCCAAGCTGGAGCGCGCCCTGACCTTCGGCGCCACGCACACCGTCAATCCGTCCTCCCTGGGCGGTGATGCCTCCGCGACCGGTGAGGACCAGCCCGCCGTCCAGGCCGTCCACGACATCCTCGGAGGGATCGGTGCCGACGTCGTGGTCGAGGCCGTCGGCCTGCCCGCCACCTTCAAGCAGGCGTTCTACATGCGTGACCTCGCCGGACGCGTTGTCCTGGTGGGCGTCCCGACCCCGGAGATGCAGCTCGACCTGCCGCTGGCGGACGTTTTCAGCCGCGGCGGGGCCACGAAGTCCTCCTGGTACGGTGACTGTCTTCCCGAGCGTGATTTCCCGTTGTACACGGACCTCTACCTGCAGGGACGCTTCCCGCTGGGTGATTTCGTGGACGAGCGCATCAGTATCGACGCCGTGGAGGACGCTTTCGCCAAGATGAAGCAGGGGGCTGTTCTGCGATCGGTGGTGGAACTGTGAGTGCGTCAGAGAGCTTCAGCGGCGCGTCCGACACGGGACTGCGCGTTGACCGGGTCGTGACCCACGGCATCTTCGCCCTCGACGGCGGCGAATGGGAGGTGGACAACAACATCTGGCTCATCGGTGATGATGAGGAGGTGATCGTGGTCGATGCCGCCCATGACGCGGACGCCATCGTGGACGCCGTGGGCGACCGGACGGTGCGCAGTGTGATCTGCACACATGCGCACAATGACCACGTCACCGTCGCCCCGGAGCTGGCGGACCGGCTGGACACGCAGGTCCACGTGCACCCCGGCGACCAGATGCTGTGGAACCAGACCCATCCAGGTGTCGGGCACGAGGACCTGGAGGACGGCCAGGTCTTCGACATCGCCGGAACCCGGCTGCGGGTGATCAACACCCCGGGCCATTCGCCGGGGTCCTGCTGCCTCTACCTACCGGAGTCGAAGGTCCTGGTCAGCGGTGATACCTTGTTCGCCGGTGGCCCGGGTGCAACGGGACGGTCGTTCAGTGACTTCGACACGATCATCGACTCGATCCGGTCGAAGGTGCTGACCCTGCCGGGCGACACCGAGGTGTACACCGGGCACGGCGATGCGACGTCGATCGGCGCTGAAGCGCCGCACCTGGAGGAGTGGATCGCCCGCGGGCACTGAGTCGCTGGTACTCAGTCGTGGGTTCCCTTGCCGATGGCCACTCCGTTCGCCCCAGGTGTAATGACGAGGGCCGAAATGGCCGGTCCGAGTGTTCTGAGTGGACCACATCGACCCGTATCCGTACGCACCCTTGTCGAAGATACCCCATCGGGGTATGATTTGCAGCGAGCGAATGGAGAAGACATGAACGAGAACCTTCTGACAGAGGCCTCTGCCGCCGATGCGGGAAGCTGCGGTTGCGGGGCCGCCGGCACTGATGCTGCTGATACCGCTGATGTCGCAGTGGGGCACGGCTACTCCCCGGACAAGAAGCGCTACCTCGCCCGTCTGAAGCGGATCGAGGGGCAGGTCCGTGGACTGCACCGCATGGTCGACGAGGACACCTACTGCATCGACGTGCTGACCCAGGTGACCGCCGTCCAGTCCGCGCTGAAGGGCGTGGCCCTGGCGCTGTTGGACGACCACATGCAGCACTGCGTCCTGAACGCCGCCCAGCAGGGGGAGGATGAGGCGGCGGAGAAGCTCGACGAGGTTTCCGCCGCGGTCGCGCGGCTGGTGAAGTAGACGGCCGGACGGCTACGGCCCGTACACCCACTCGCCGTTGCTACACATCAGCAGGCGGCCGGCTTCATCCTGTCCGCCTTCTTCTCCCTCAGTGCAGGCGGCACCGCCGGTAGCAGTCCCAGCGCCCTGACTCTCGGGGCCGTAGACCCAGGTCGGGCTTGCGTTTGCTCCCATCCCGGCATAGACCAGCGAAGAGCCGTCTGAACCCGTCGCTGGCTGGAGAATCTGGGATTCAGCGCAGGTCGCCCCGTACGCCGGTGCAGATGCGTGAGTGGCAGGCACCGGTGCAGTAGCCTCGGGCTCATCCACCACATCCGGTGTCTGTTCCGCTTGGTCTGCGGGTACATCTTGGGTTGGATGGGGCCCGCGGGCTTCCCGTTCAGGTTTCTCGCCGAACTTGTCGAGGACGATGACTGCGGGATCTTCCTCATAGGACGCAGAATCGGCCTTGAAATTGAAAGACACGGGTTCGCGGTCGTCGGGAACGAGGAAAACCCAGGTCATTTCAGCGTCGAACCCGGATCCGAGGTTCCTGTTGCACTCAGGATTGCCAGGAATGTCATAGAGGTCATCGATTGGCTGGTAGACAACTCCGTCCCCGACTTGGAGCGCCGATTCGACCCAGCCGCCGGTGGAACGGCAGGTCAGATCCATGTCCGAGGATGTGTCATTGACCACCGTGGTCTCAATAACCACGTACTTGCCGCCCTCCCTCGCTTCGATATCTTCAGTGGGACGAGCTTCATTGCTGTTCCAGCTACCGTCGGTATACGCTGCGATTGCGTGTGTTTCGTAGGCAGCATTGGCGGTGACTGTTGCGCCATTTCCTTTGACCTCGATGCCCATGCCAGGGGATTGGGGTGCCGCGGCGGTGGTGGATGAAGCTTCGGTCGGTGCTGGCTCGTCCGCCTCGCTGGAGCAGCCAGCAAGGGTCAAAGCGGCAATCGCGGATAGCGCGGTGAGCTTCAGCCTGGACGCAGGGTGGAACGGGCGCGTATGCACGGTCAGGATTCTCCTCTGTGAAACCCCGGGTACGCCCCGGGGCATTAAATGGTCTCAGGGGAGAACATAGACCGTCCGATGGACACCGGCTCCATTGGACGGTGGTGGGTGTTCGAACGGGGGTACACGCGCGAAGCTCTCAGACGGCCGTCACCGCCGACGGGCGCGCAGCAGGAGCAGCGCGAGACCGCCCGCGGTCAGCCCCCACAGGGCATTGACCAGGAGCACCGGGACAATGGCGACCGGGTTCGCCAGCGGGCCGTCCAACTCCCCGTCGAGGATCGGGGAGAGGACCCCGCTCAGCAGCATCGCCAGAACCGCGTACGTCACGCCCGCAAGGACAAGTGTCAGCACGGGTGACTCCGCACGGCTGGACACCACGACCGCCACCCACACCACCGTGATGCCGAGGGTCAGGAGGGCCGGCACAACGGCCGGGACATCAACGTCCGCCTGCGATGCGATGATTCTGACCAGTGGCCGGAGCAGGGCGAAGACCCCGAGGACCAGGATCAGGAACCAGTTGAGGGAGCGCGTTGGTTGTTCTGTGTTCGTCATGGCTGCACACGTTATGGTCCCGGTAACCGGAGGTCATCGGCCGCTGGTCTCGGTGTAGGTCGCGGTTGGTCGACATCCGTCTACGTCGAGAAGCGACAATGCCCGGGACCACAGGCCGATGGCGACACTTGTTCCACCGCCTAGCGTGACCGCCATGCTGAATCAACACCGCAGGCCAGTGCCCGCGTCCGGGCGATAGACTCAAGCCCGTGACCACGAGAGCGAATCAGCCCGTCCCGTCCTGGGCCGTCGACGCCGCGATGGCGGTCGCTGTGGCCGTCGTGCTGGTCAGCGTTGTCGCCCTGTCCCAGGTCGGAACGGACCACCGCCCGGACCCGGGTGCCTACATCTTCGTCGCGGCCTTCGGGGCGGTGTTGCTCGCACGCAGGCGCTTCCCACTGGTCGTCCTGGCCCTGAGCGTGCTGGGGACCTTCGCCTACTATTCCCTCGAGTACCCGCCGATCGGTGTGGCCCTGCCCGTCGCCGCGTCATTGTTCTCGACGGCAGAGCGCGGCCTGGTCCGCTGGGCGGTCGGTGGCGGCGCCCTGGTCTTCTGTGTGTCCCTCTACTACCGTCTCCGCGACGATCCGCAGCCCATCGGTTATCTGCTGGGCACGGAATCGGTGTCCACGCTGGCGTTGATCGCCGCCGCGATATCCCTGGGACACGGTATCCACGCCCGGCGGCTGTACATCGCGCAGCAGGAGAGGATCGCTCAGCTCAACAAGGTTGTCGAACGCGAGCACATCTCCCGTGAACTCCACGACACCGTCGGGCACGGACTGTCGGTCATCTCCCTGCACGCCGGGGTGGGACGCGACGCCGTCGGTGACAGCAACCCGGCTGCCGCCGGTGCCCTCGACCAGGTCCGGTCGCAGGCGACGTCCACCCTCACCGAACTGCGCACGATGCTGCGGCTGCTGCGCTCGGAACCGGACGCAGGACCCCGGAGCGTCCACTCCCTCGCGGATGTCGACGCGCTGGCCGGGGATGCCCGGGCCGCCGGGGTCGACGTCACCGTGGACGTGGACGTCGCCGCCGATGACCTTTCGCCGGTGGTGGACGCTGCCGCCTACCGCATCGTCCAGGAGTCGCTGACCAATGTCCTGCGGCACGCTGGGGCGTCCTCCGTCCGGGTGACCGCACACCTGCGGGACGCCAGCCTGGTGGTCACCGTGGCGGACGACGGGCGCGGGGCGTCCCGTGCCGCGGCGACGTCCGGAACCGGTTTCGGGCTGACCGGTATCGCCGAGCGTGTCCGCATACTGGGCGGGACACTGCGGACGGAACCGGACGGTGGATTCACTGTCCGGGCGACACTTCCGGCAAGGTTGGAACCATGATCCGTATCGTGCTGGTCGACGACCAGGAACTCGTGCGCACGGGACTGCGCTCCCTGGCGCAGCACGACGGCGACATTGAGGTGGTCGCCGAAGCCGCCGACGGGGAGGCGGGCCTCAGTCTCATCCGGCAGCACCGGCCGGACGTGGTGCTGATGGACATCCGCATGCCCCGGATGGACGGCATCGCCGCAACCGGGTGTGTTACCGCGGATCCTGCACTGGAGGGTGTGCGGGTCATCGTCCTGACCACCTTCGACGAGGACGAGGACATCACCGCCGCGATCCGCGCCGGTGCAGCGGGGTACCTCCTGAAGGACGTGGCACCCGCGGACCTGCGCACCGCCATCCGTGTGGTGTCCGACGGGGAGTCGTTGCTGTCGCCGTCGGTGACCACCACGGTCATGGGGCAGCTCGCGGCGCAGCGCGAGGAGGCGACGCGCCCCGAACTGCTGGACGGGCTCACCGACCGGGAGCGGGACGTGCTGGCGAGGGTGGGGTGCGGTGAATCCAACGCCGAGATCGGCGCGACGCTGTTCATCAGCCCGGCGACCGCGCGGACCTACGTCAGCCGGCTGCTGGCGAAACTGCACGCCCGCGACCGTTCGCAACTGGTCGTACTGGCCTACGAGTCCGGACTGGTCACGCCGGGTGACTGCTCTGACCGGTGAGTACGTCCGTTAAGTATGGTGGGGCCAGCGGGGGGCCAACCCATTACACCATTAATGCAGGTAAATGAGGGTGACTTCCGTGGGAAACGTGTCCTAGTGGGAGATACGTGGGAAGTGGGCCGCGCTACCCCCGCCTATCTTGCCCCTCTGGCACCATTCCACGGCCCACCGAACACACCCATGACGAACAGGTCCCGGCGCACCGGGTGACCAGGATAGATGAGTTAATCGTCCGTCATCTCTGCGTACCTGACGAAGAGGATCTCCAGGCGCTGGCGTTCGGTGGTGAGCTTCCGCTCGGCACCGAAGGCCTTGTCGACCACGCGGTCCAGCTTGTCGTGGGCTTTCACCAGGGCCGGGTCCATGGCCAGGGGATTGTAGGCGTCGGCGAGGCTGCGGTCGGGATGCAGTGCCCGGGCGTCGAGGACGCCTTGCCCGGCCTTGATAGCCGCTGCACGGGTCTTGTCATCGAGGTCAGGTACAGGGAAGGTGTTCCAGGTCAGGGTGTTGGAGAACCGCAGATCAGATTTGATCCGCCCGCCCACTGCACGCTGCCAGGTGATGTACATGGCGGACTCGATCAGCGCGAACAGTAGACCGTCCTCGTCTGGGGCGAGGAAGTTCGCGTTTCCGCAGATAACCTCGGGTTCATAGCGAGCTGCGGTCCAGTAGCGGCGGGTCTCACCGACATGACTAGGGATGCAGAGGTAGGGGACATCAGGCTGCCTGATTTCGGTGAACAGTGCCGGAGTGCTGGCCGCTTGCTGGGTTGGTACCTTCTTACTTTCAGACCGCATCATCCGAACTCCTTCGATTCGGTCTTTCAGTCCAGAAGACTTTCCGATGTCGGCGGGGTCCAGGTCAGTCAGCCACAGACACCATCGTTCAATGTTGTGCAGCATCTCTTTGGCCCCTACGAAACGACGTAAGTACTTTCCAGCCACGGGGTCCTGGTCAAGTCCAAGTGTTCCGTCCTTGGCGTTGAACACGAGGTTCCCGCCGTCAGTAGGCTGCGATCCCTTCGTGACCGCGGGAAGCACAGGTGTCAGCGGCCCTGACCTCACATCTCTTACGAGCACGCGTGGGCCATCGAGCAGGTAGGCATTAATCCCTACGGAAAGTTCCATCGGTTCCGGGTCTCCCTTCACCGAAGGGTAGTTCCACATCTTCTGCTTGATGTTCTTATCTCGTGTGAACCCGACGATCACACAATGCACCGCAGCTTGCCCGGGGGCCTCCGAGTTCCAGGCGAACGTGCGATGAGCGAACTTGATGTCCCATCCTTCCCGATACAGCGGACCGAACAACGCTGGCACCGGCAGGCCCTGGGCGATCGAGTTGGTGGTGACATAGGCGAAATCACCGATCCGGTTAGACAACAGGTCCTTTGCCTTAGCGTGCCAGGCTGTCACATAGTCCAGGTAGCCCGTGTAGTCGGCTCCCCATGCCGCCTTTATGTCTTCGGTCTGCTCTTCAGTTTTGGTGTACTGCCCGATGAACGGTGGGTTACCGAAAACCAGCGTCTTTCCTGGGGTTCTGGGGATCTCGTACTCCCACCCCATACGTAGCGCGTTGCCGTGGCGGATGTGGGCGGTGATCGTGATCGGCAGGCGGTCCGGGGCGTCACCGACGGCGGCAGCAAGGGCCCGGTTGGCTTGATGGTCGACGAGGAACATGGCGGTCTCGGCGATCTTCGCCGGCCACCAGTTCAGCTCGAAGCCGTGGAACTGACCGATGTTCATTCGCTGGTCGAGGGACACGTCCATCGACGCGGTCTGCTGACCTTCCTTGGTTCGCAGGGCGACGATGACATCGGTCTCGATCGACCGGAGTTCCCGGTATGCGACGACGAGGAAGTTGCCGCAACCACAGGCAGGGTCGAGGAAGATCATCTCCGCCAGCGAGTCCCGGAACTCACGAAGCGCCTTGGCGGTGGTGGATTTGTTGTTGATCAGGCGGCGGGCCTTGTCGCGCAGCTCGTCAAGGAACAACGGTTCGATGACCTTCAGGATGTTGGTCTCGGTGGTGTAGTGCTCACCGTCAGCGCGGCGGGCTTCCTTGGACTTCACCAGCTGGAACATTGAGCCGAACACCGCCGGGGAGATCCGGGTCCAGTGGAACCGGCAGGCGTCCAACAGTGCGTTGCGCATGTCTTCGTCGAAGAAGTTCTGCGGCCATTGGTCAGCGAACAGGGAGCCGTTGACGTAGGGGAACTTCGCCATTTCCTCGGGCACCCGTCGCCGTCGTTCCTCTGGGGTGTTGAGGACCTGGAACAGGGCGTTGAGTCGTGACCCGAGGGTATCGCCGGTCGTGTCGTAGAGGACGAAGCGGTAGAACAGGTCCTCCTCCCACAACCCGGCGTCGTCGCCGTAGAGCAGGAACAGCACGCGGGTGAGGAACACGGAGGTCTTCTGGACCTGCCAGTCCTCTTCCTCGGGGTCGGTGGGGGCGTCGTCACCGATGGCTTCGTCGGCGTCGTCGCCGAGCATGGAGGTATAGAGGTTCGCCATGAGTTTGGAAGCGTGGATGGAGGCTTCTTCCTCCTCGGCCTTGGTGACGGTTTCCTGGCCGGCGAGGAAGATCAGTTGGTCGACGTGATCGGTGATCTCGTCGATGGTGAAGGCGACGGTCCAGCCGTCATCGCCGAGCTTGGTGACCCGGAGGTTCTCGAAGTCGGAGACGATGGAGTAGCGGGGCCACTCGTGCTGGCCGATGGAGCCGCCAGCGAGGTAGTCGAGGGCCTGTTGTTCGGCAGTGTCGAGATCTTTGCCGAGGGACTTTGCTTCGCCGATGACGACGCCGGACCAGAACAGGTCGATGTAACCGGTGTTGCCGGTCGAAGCGCGGGTGGCGTCACGCTCGAACAGTTTGATGCGTTCGGGGATCACCCCGAAGCAGCGCAGCAAGTCCGACCAGAACTGTTGGGCGTGGGACTTCTCGGTGTGCTTGGCCCCGGTGACACGCCAGTCGTTGATGATGGCGCGCCAGTCGGTGGCGAAGCTGTCGAGGTTGCGTCTAACGGTGCCACGGTCGAGTTGGGTGGGGGAGGAAGCAGTCACAGGTGGAAAACTACCCCATGACACGGCTCCGGGGGACCATGACACCCACGGGCTCGTTGGACCTCCCTCGACATGTTCTAACTTGATGGTCAGCTACCGTCCGTGGGCTATCTGTTCCTATGAAAGTTCTTCGCGATCTGCTCGATCGTCACTCCGGGCTCACGGTTTCTCGCGACGCGCACGACATCGTCGCGGAACTCCTGGGGATAGGGCTTGGTCATGACGATCATCCTTCCAGGCCGGCCTTCCCAGGCAAGCCAGATCAGATGTCACCTATCCATGCAGCAGACCCGAGGTGATCGTTCCCCACCCGCATACGCCGTACCGGTCCATGTCGTTGGGCATCGGGATGCTGCACCCCGTCGGCAGTACCTCGTTGATGTCCGTAGCAAGGACGCGCCACGCTTCCACATCGTCGGCGACAGTGGCACGGCCCTCGGCCCATCGGCCCGCACGGGTCGTGACGGCGTCGGCGGCGTCCTGCACGGAGGTTATGCGGCGGGTGAGGTCCGCGGCAGCAGTCTCGGCGGGGGGATGCCACGCCGGGGAGTCCACGGGACCGTTGACGATGTACTCGGTGGTGCCGTCGTTGCGGTCCGCGGAGGTGCGGAGGGTGATGCCGGAGTACGCGGCTTCACGAACAAGGGCGGTCAGGTCAGTTGTCGTCGTCATGGGTGGTTCCTTCCATTGAGGTGATGCGCCGGAGGGCGCGGGTTACTTCTTCCAGACAGAGTGCCTGTACGGCGTAGGGGGCGGCGAGGATGTCCGCGAAGGTGTCGGCGAGGTCCGCGGCAGCGGCACGCATACGCGCGGTGGGCGCTCCCTCGGCGAGGACGGCACGGAGGTAGTCGAGGTGCTGCATCTCCGTGGTGGCGTCATGGTGCTTCGGAGGGTTCACGGGGCATCGGTCTCTGTCAGCAGGGCCGTGCCGTGCTCCCGGGCGAACTTCTCGTTGAGGGCGTCCACCAACTGTCGGGTGAGGTCCTGTTCCTGTTGGCTCACGTTGACGTTGTAGTGCGCGGGCCGGTCGGCACCGTGCAGTTTCCGCCGTGATTCGGAGATGCGGAGCAGCACGGCCAACGAGTGCGGGTCACCGTCGAGCGCGGAGGGCAGTGCCGCCTGTCGGAGTAGCAGCAGGTGCGTGTCCTCTTCGGCCCGGAGGTCCGCCACCGCGTCCGATTCCACCCGGTCGAGGGTCCGGGACACGGCAACTCGGGCGGCGTCCGGGGTGGGGTACCCGGCGCGCCGGGCGACCTCGGCCCACGACAGCCCATGGGTGCGGAGCGTGACCGCCTGAGTCGCCTTCTCTCGCGCTTCGATGCGCCCTGGCGAGTTCCGGGCGGGGTCGCGTTTCTGATTCGTCACAGGTCCTCCCGGAGTGTGTAGCGTCCATCGGTTTCGGTGACTCTGCCGTCGGCGGTGAGTCGGTCGAGGATATCGGGGACTAGAGAGCCATCGCCGGTCTTGTCTTTGATCACCTTCATGAGGTGTCCGAGGGTCTGCCCGAAGGTGGGCGACAGGGTGGCGAGGATAGCGTTAGTGACCGCAACGTCGTCCGGTTCGGAGGGGGGGTCTAGGTGAACCGGTCAAACCGGTTGAGGCGGTCAGACCGGTCAGATTCGTGACCGGTTCGACCGGCTGGACCACTTTGACCGGTTCCCCGACACTCCCCGCCCCACCGGGGATCGGGATTCCGAACGAGGACATCGCAGAGATGAAAACCCGCAGGTAGTAACCCCGTCCACCCCGCGAACGGTTACCGGTCAGTCGGGATGCGCGGATGCCGAAGTGGGTCACCAGTACCCGGCCCATGCCCTGAGGGGTCATGGCGCCGTAGGGCGACGCGGCGCCCCACATGCCGGGCTGTCGTCGCTGCACTGCGTCGAGCAGTTCCCCAGTGGGGAAGAACGTCTCCTCGCCGGGCCAGACCGCCGCGATGTCCCGGAGCAGTTGCACATGCCGCGGTACCCGGATGAGTCCGTCTTCCCGGTCCGCCTGGATGTCGGCGAGGTCCGCGGCAATGAGGTCCCGGCACCGGTCGGGCCACGCGCCACCGGTGGCAAGGGCGACCTTGTAAAGCGGTGCCCACCGCTCCCGATTCCGCCCGGTGAGTCCGTCCGGGTAGGTCGGGCGGTTGAAACGCACCTCGTCTCGGACCTCGTCGGCCCATGCTTCGATCTGCTCCCGGAGCAGAATGGCGTCGTCTTCGATGTACTGCCAATCACTGTCGGAGACGGTGCCCTCATAGTCAGGGAGCA
>NZ_JBQEDF010000072.1:0-13622 GCF_052107835.1 Corynebacterium sp. | reverse complement strand
GCGATGACCTCGCCCGTGGTCTCACGAACCTTCGGGAACAGCTCGCGCTCACCCAGGGCCATCGACATCTCCCCGTGGCCCTTCTCGAAGCCCCAGTTGCCCGCCAGGCCACAGCAGCCGGTCTCGATCTGTTCCTCGGACACACCCAGCGCCGCCAGCAGGGACGACGAATCAGAGGGATCACCCAGGGACCGCTCATGGCAGTGCACCTGCGTCAACGCCGTCGTGTCGCCCGGGACGATCTCGCCGGCCTCCACCATCTCCTTGATCACCGGTGCCACCAACGCCTCGAACGACAGCGTCGCCCGGGACAGCCGGGCCACATCCGGATCATCCGACAGCTCCGTGACCTCCTCGGACAGCATCACCGTGCACGACGGTTCCAGACCCACCACGGGCAGCCCACGGTCGAGGTACGGGTGCATGACCTTCGCCGTGTGGGACAGCACCTTCTGCGTCATCCCCAACTGGCCGGTGGAGTGCCAGGTCAGCCCGCAGCACACGAAGCCGTCCGGAATCTCCACGGTGAAGCCCAGCGCCTCCAGCACCTCCACCGCGGCCTGTGCGGGGCCGGTCCCCAGCGAGGAGTTGAAGGAGTCCGGCCACAGCACCACGGTCCCGCGGTCGACAGTGCCCCGTCTTTCGCCCGACTGCGCCGAACCGTCCGAACGTCCCTTGAACCACTTCTGCAGGGACTTGTGCGCGAAATTGATCAACGGACGCGAGGTATCCAGCCCACCCAGCTTCGCCATCAGCGTCGAGATGCCCGGCGCGTGCATCGCGGCGTCCACCACCCGCGGCAGCACCGGGACCTTGTGCGCCACATGCCCCAGCAGCGGCAACCAGCCCATCAGGTAGTGGGCCATGGGACGGATCCTGCCCTTGTAGTGCTCGTTGAGGAATTCCGCCTTGTACGTGGCCATGTCCACGTTCACCGGACATTCCGAGGCGCACGCCTTGCAGGACAGGCACAGGTCCAGCGCCTCCTCGACCTCCTTGGACTTGTAGCCGTCCGCCACAGACTCGCCACGGAACATCTCCGAGAGGATCCGCGCGCGACCGCGGGTGGAATGGACCTCGTCCCCGGTGATCTGGAACGACGGGCACATCCCGCCATCGTCGCTGCGGCACGCGGACACTCCCACGCACCGGTTCACCGCGTTGACGAAATCACCCTTGTCCTTGCTGAACTTGTGGACCGGCGTGATCTCGATCTGCCGCTGATTCGAGTCCATGCGCAGACCCTCGGTGACCTCGTCCGGCCACACCAGCACACCGGGGTTGAACACCCGGTCGGGGTCGAAAACCAGCTTGAACTGCTGGAACAGCCCCAGCATCTCCGGCGAGTACATCTCCGTCATCAGGCTGGAGCGTGCCCGGCCGTCGCCGTGCTCCCCGGACAGGCTCCCGCCGTAGGACGCCACCAGCGCCGCGGCCTCCTCCATGAACGACCGGAACGCGGCGACTCCTTCGTCGCTCTGGAAGTCGAAGCTGATGCGGACATGCACGCACCCTTCACCGAAGTGCCCGAAGGGGATCCCCCGCAGGCCGTAGCGGTCCATCAGAGCGTAGAGGTCCCGCAGGTAGGACGCCAGGTTCTGCGGCGGGACGGCGGAATCCTCCCAGTTCGGCCACGCTTCCCCACCGTCCGGCAGGCGGGTCACGGTGCCTGCGGAGGACTCACGGATCCTCCACAGTGACCGCATCTCCGCGGCGTCGGTCACCACGGCCGTGTCGATGGTCTCGACAGTGGCGGCGACCTGTTCGGCAACCTCCTGCGCCACCTCCATCGTGTCGCCGACCGTCTCGCAGTACAGCCATCCGCCGGCGGCCATACCCTTGCGGATGCCGGGAAGGTTCGAGCCAGCATTGGCCTGCCCCTGCTTGCTGCGTAGGGCATCCAGAAGATCCCCACCCATCCCCTCGATCGTGGTGACCCCCGGGAGACGCAGGGCAGCCGCGGCCTCCGCAGCACCGTACACGGTCTCGAACGCGAGGACGCTCAGGGCCTTCACGGCGGGCACCGGCACCAGCTTCACGGTGAGCCGGGTGATGATGCCGATCGTCCCCTCCGAACCGGCGATCGCCTTCGCCATGTCGTGGGCCAGGTAGTGCAGCCCGTAGCCGGAGACCTGGCGGGGGAAACGTCCGAGTTCCTTCCCGATGATCTCCGCATTCTCTTCGTGGAGGGTGCGGAGCTGGGCGTCGATCTCCGAGTCATCGCAGCCCTCCGCAGTAACCGTGACCTCACGGCCGTCCGCCAACATCAGTGTGATGTCGACGAGGTTCTGGGCAGCCGTTCCGTAGGCCACGGAATGTGAACCGCAGGCATTGTTGGCGACCATGCCACCAACGGTGCAGCGGGAGTGCGTGGACGGGTCGGGCCCGTAGGTCAGGCCGTGAACCCCGGCGGCAGCGCGGAGATCATCGCAGATCACCCCGGGCTCGACCACGGCCTCGCGGGCCTGGGGGTCGATCGACAGAATCCGGTTGAAATGCGTCGAGGTGTCGATGACGAGCCCGTTCCCGATGGCGTTACCCGCCACGGAGGAGCCACCCCCGCGTCCGACGATCGACCATCCCTTGTCCCGGGCGGTACGTACTGCCCGGCGGACGCCCTCAATGCTGTCCGGTTCCACGACACCGCGGGGCACGCGCCGGAAAATCCCGGCGTCCGAGCTGTACGCGGCGCGGGTGGTCATGTCCGTCCGGATCTCCGCACGTGGCGCCCGCGCGTAGGACGCCGGGTCCAGGCGCTGGGCCCGCGAGGACTGCAGGGGCGTGGACATGGGACGGCTCCTTTTCGCACGGGGACAGCTTCTCTGTCGTTGTCAGTAACATGTTACACGACAATGGCTCTGACCATGCAATAATGCACGCATGAAGCAGTCCCCGTCCCTCACCGTCCAGGTCATGGATCACGTGAGAGAAGCCGTGATTGACGGCAGAATGCCTCCTGGCTCCTGGCACAGTGTGTACCAGCTCAGCGACCAGCTCGGGATTTCCCGCTCGCCTGTACGGGATGCCCTACTGCGGCTCGAAGAGGCTGGTCTCGTGGAGTTCGCCAGGAACCGCGGCTTCCGGATCGTGGAGACCACCGCCAACGACGTCGCGGAGATCTTCGCCATCCGGCTCGGCATCGAGCCCGTCGCCGCATTCCGCGCGGCACTGGACCGCACGGACGAACAGGTAGCGGAGGCGGACAGCCTCGTCGCGAAGATGGGGCACTGCGCCAACGAGCAGAACGAGGAGGGGTTCTTCACCCACGACCGTGCCCTGCACCGCCTGATCATGACCACCGGCGCCACCCTCCGTGGCGCCGACCTGGTCGACCGGCTCCGCGTGCACACCCGCATTCTCGGGGCATCCACGGCCGGGACCTCCCGTTCCTTCCAGGACATCATTGATGAGCATCAGCCCATCGTCGAGGCTGTCCGCCGTGGCAGCGCAGAGATCGCCCGGGCATCCATGCGCGAACACCTCACCATCACCGGCAAACTCCTGCTGCGCCAGTCCATGCCGGACCTTCCCGGGGACGAGGTGGAACGCATGTGGGACCACTACACGCGGGGCGTGTAGATCCCTGACGCCCGGGGTGGTGCACCGCTAGGACCGGGACTTGTCCTCGGGCTTGTACCGCAGCACGAAAGCACAGACACCGCACAGCGTCGCACTCGAGAAGGCCCAGGGGCCCGCCACCTCGGACACGGTGACCACCGTCGACTCATTGAGGGCGATAACGCCCGCCAACTGGCCTCCGACGATCACCAGACCACCCAGGAGCAGGCTGGCAAGGAATATCCAGAACAGCACTTCCACGATCCGGAACAGGGAATTCATCATCTCTTCTGTCCTCTCTTCTTCTTAGGACGGTACGTAGATCGGAAGGATCTCCATGCCCACGAGCCAGGCCAGCACCATCATCGGCAGCACGAAATACAGGGCGAGGGGAATGAACATCTTGATTGGTTTCGCGTCCGCCATGCCGGCGGCCAGGAAGAGCGGAGCACCCATCGGTGGGGAAGCACCCTCGGTCGCGGTGCACATCAGCACCACGATGATGGCCAGCACCGGATCCAGGCCCACCGAGGTCAGTGCGGCGATCGCCGGGGCACCGATCGCCGCGGCCGTTGCCGTCGACGAGAGTGGGGTGGCGACGATGACCACCACGATGATCACGATCAGCAGCATCACCCATTTGCCCAGGTTCATGCCGGTCAGCCAGTCCGCGAGCTGGTCACCGACTCCCAGGTCCTCCATCACGCTCGCCGCGGCCAGGGAAGCGAACAGCGAGATTCCCACGGTGGAGAACTGCTTCGCCTCCCCCCGGATGCTCTTCATGAAGGCCGACACGTCCCGGCGGATCGTACTGAAGCCCTCCATCACCGCGATCAGGGTGATGAGGATCGGTACCCAGACGATGATCGAGATCGAACCGATGCCGTCCTCGCCCACCCGACCGGCTTCGGCGAGCCAGTTGGACAGCGGTCCGATGGTCAACAGGACGGGGATCAGAATGCCGAAGAAGATCAGCGGCGACTTCCAGCCTTCGCGGACGGCCTGACCGAAGGGCTCACGGTCCTCGATCGGTGTCGGCGGGATCCTGAGCCGCCGCGTCCACAGGTAGACGACGCCCAGCCGGTAGAGAACCGCGTAAATTCCGGCGGTGAGCAGCGCGATGTACACGTTGGACGAGGAAGCCCCGGCCGACACTGGTAGGGCGATGAGGATGAACATCGTGGAGTTCGGCGGGAGCGCGACTCCGAGTCCGGAGTTGCCGGCAACGAGGGACGCGGCGTGCGCTTTGGGCCATCCGGTCTGCTTCATCCAGGGGATGGTCACCGAGCCCACCGTCGCCGCATTGCCCGCGGTGTTCCCCGCGACCATGCCGATCATCGCCGACCCGAGGGTGGAGACATAGGCCGCGCCGCCCCGGAGTCGCCCAAATACCGAGTTCAGGATGGCGATCAGCCGGTTGATGAGACCGGTGGCCTGGACGACCACGCCCATGAAGACGAACGCGACTCCGGCGTAGGTCACATCCGATTGGGCGGCGGTGGTCACTCCGTCCAGCAGGAGCCGTGGTGCGTCCGTACCTCCCAGCAGGGCTGCAGCCAGCAACGCCAGGAGCAGCGCCTCGGCGATGTCGCGTTTCAGCACGACATTCACGGCAACCGTCACCAGAATGAACAGCACCAGTGCGGCGATACCCATATGAGCTCCTCTACTTCATGCTCCAAAAGTGATGGAGAGCACATTAACATGTCACGTGCCAGATGAAGCAAAACTGCTGAGCCCAACGGTGACCTGAGTCACCCCCACCTATCCCCCCTCCCCTCACACAGTTCCCGTCACTGCATCCCCCGCATACCCGCCTACTTCACCACCGGTTCTCGCCACTGCGAACAGTCACTGTAGGTCAGTGACACCGTCAGAGAACTACGGTGACCGATCACTGACGCCGAACCGTCCCCGCGCACTCAGTTCCCCACTCACCAACGACACCCACAACAGCATCGCGGCACCCAGAGTTGGTCTGACCCCCATCAGACCGACCCTGGGTGCCGCGATGCCGCGATGCTCCGCCCAGTGCCCAGCTCAGCAGCGGGAGGAACGGAGCCTAGATCCGGTCCATGAACCGGTACATGTTGCCGTGCTCGAAGGACGCGCGGCGCCAGGTGTCCCAGGCATGCGAGCCGATGATGTCGTAGTTGAACTCGATGTTGTCCTTGCCCGCCAGTGCGGCACGGGCCTGGAACTCCGCGGTCATCACCATCGTCCCGGCCTCGAACGGACCGCCCTTCACCACGGTAGCGATCGGGTCCGGGCCCAGGTCGCCGCCGAAGTTCGTGATCCCGGTCGACGCACTGACGATCACCGGCATGTTCAGGTTGTCGATGTTCAGCGTCGGGTTGTTCTCCACCCGGCGGCCCTCATTGGCCCACGGGATCTCGTCGTGCCCGCTGTTCACCATGGACGTCCCGTCGATCACCGCACGCTGCACCGGCATCCCGGGATCGTACAGCCCGCTCAGCGCGTACACCGAGCTGTAGATGTCCGGGTGCTTCGACGCCAGGTTCATCGCGCCGTACGCGCCGGAGCTCAGGCCGGTCACGCCGGTGGATCCGCGGCCTCCATTGGGCACGCCGAAGGCCTGCTCCAGGTAGCCGGGCAGTTCCTGGCTCATGAAGGTCTCGAACTGTGCGGCGGGCACGCCGTCCCAGTCCTGTACCCAGCTCCACGGGTCCATCGCCGGGAAGACCAGCGTCGCGTCCTCCCCCGCCATGGCCTCGAGCGCGCCGCCGGCGGTGACCCAGCCGTTGGTCTCCCCGGAGTTCGCGCCGTCGATGAACTGCGCGACCTTCGGGTTCCCGGGTGTCTGCGCGGGGCGCACGATCACCTCGAAATCGCGGTCCATCGACGGCGAGAACACCTGGCACTTCAGCGCCCCGTCGCGGTACGGGTCACAGCCCGGGGGATCCGCTGCAGCGGTCGGCGCGGCCACCAGGGACGCGCCGAGCCCCACGGCGGCGGCAAGTGCGGTCAGTATTTTTCTTGAATGCGTCTGCTTCTTACGGTGTTTCACGGTTCTCGGTTCCTCCTGTTCCTGGGGAACCGTAACAAAATTGTGACCTTCGGGGCGAGGGGAAAGCCACGATTCACAGCAAACGGCCACATCATCAGCCACAGCTGTACACATACGATGACATGCGATAACACGAGCCACAGCGATTCGTCCGGCATCCTCCTACACTGGGGAGCCATGAAGTTCCGCGCAATCGACCTGCCCGTGAACGACCCCGACCGGTGGACCACCTGGATGTCCTCCACGCTCGGTCTCCCCTCCGCCGGCCACACCGTCACGCTCGGTTGGACCCAGCTGTCCTTCGTGCAGGACGCGGCCGCCGACCGGGACACCTCCCGCGGCCACCACCTGGCCTTCGCCATCCCCGCCGGCACCGTGAAGGACGCCGGGGCCTGGACCGTCGAGGTCACCGGCACCCCCCTACTCCGGGCGGAGGATCCGGACGGCGGCGGCACCACCTCCGTCATCGACCGCGGAGGCAACTGGCCGAGCCGGTCGATCTACTTCGCCGGCCCGGAGAACTCGGTGCTGGAACTCATCGAGCACACCGAACGTCCGACCGGGGGTGACAGCGTGGAGAGCTTCCCCGGCCAGTTCCTCGGCGTCGCCGAGGTCGGGCTCGGTGTCGCCGATGTGGCCGTGGCCTCCTCCGAGATCGAGGAGAACGACGACCTGCCCTATGGCTTCGGCGACCCGGGCCGCAGAGTCATCGCGGCGTTCGGTGACATCGACGGCGCGGTCATCCTGGCCCGCGACGACCGCCCGTGGTTCCCCACCGACAGTGGTCACACCGACAGCGTGCTCCCGGTCACGAGCCCTCCGACGATCCGGACGAACCCGACGAACCACCCGAGTCCGTTGTAGAACCAGATCCGGTCACGTCCGATCCCACCGGACCGCCCGGCAGGTCTCCCCCGCCGTCGATGCGGTCCAGGAACGTCTTCACGTTGCCCTGCTCGAAGGCAGCGCGCTCCCAGGTGTCCCAGGTGTGCGCGCCGACGGAATCGTAGCGGAACTCGATGTTGTCCCTCCCCGCCAGCGCCGCCCGTGTCTGGAACTCCTTGGTGAAGATGAACGAGCCTGCCTCGTACACGGTGCCGTTGAGAATCGTCGCGATGGCGTCCGGCCCCAGGTCGCCCGCGAGATTCGGGACGCCACTCGCGGCGGACACCAGCACCGGCATCGTCAGATTGTCGATGTTCAGCGTGGGGTTGTTCTCCGCCACCGAGTCGTCGTTCGTCCACGGTCCGCGGCCGTAGTCGCTTCGGTCGGTGGAGGTCGAGTCGATCACGAAACGCTGCACAGGAGCACCCGGGTCGTAGATGCCGCTCATCGCGTACACGGAGCTGTACAGGTCAGGGTGCTTGGACGCCAGGTTCATCGCACCGTAGCCACCGGAGCTCAGACCCGTGACACCGGTGGAACCGCGTCCACCGTCGGGCACGTCGAAGCCCTCCTCGATGAAGTCGGGCAGTTCGGACGTCATGAAGGTCTCGTACTTCACCTCGTCCTGCTCGTCCCAGTCCAGCGACCAGGTGAAGCCGTCCATCGAGGGGAAGACCAGCGTGTAGTCCTCCTCGGCGAGCTCGTCCAGCGCGTCCGCGCCGGTCACCCACGTATTCACTGAGGTGGAGTTCGCGCCGTCGATGAACTGGGCGACGTTCGGGTTGCCCTCGGTCAGCGCCGGACGCACGATCACCGGGATGTCACGGTCCATCGCCGCGGAATGCACCTGGCAGCGGTAGGCGTCCGTGCTGCCGAACTCCTCGCACTCCGCTGGCGGAGTCGTCTGGGCGGCAGCCGGGGTGATGGTCGCCGCCGCGACCGCCGCCGCGGTCAGGACCGGCAGGATACCGCGCCTCATGACGATGCCCCCGGTCCGCTCGACACGCTCGAGCCGCTGGTGCTGCCCGAACTACCCGATGACGAACCGTCCGTCCCGCCCGGGTTGGACGGGTCGTCCATGGCGTCGAAGAACCGCTCCACCCCGCCGTCGTCCAGCGCGGCCCGGATCCAGGTGTCCCAGTCGTGCGCACCGATGATGTCGTAGCGGTACTGGAAGTTGTCCATACCCTTCAGGGTGGTCTGCGCCTCGAGCTCGCGGGTGAAGACCATCGACCCGAACTCGTAGGGGGCTCCCTCGGTGATCACCGCCACCGGGTCCGGACCCAGGTTGTTGAGGTTCGGGATGCCACTCGCCGAGTTGACGAGCACCGGCATCGTCAGGTTGTCCAGGTTCAGGGTGGGGTTGTTCTCGGCGACACTCTCGTCGGAGTCCCACGGACCCTCGCCGTAGTCGCTGCGCTCGCGGGACGTGTAGTCCACCACGAAGTTCTGCAGCGGCTTGCCCGGGTCGTAGAGCCCGCTGAGCGCCCAGACCGCGTTGTACTGGTCGGGGTACTTCGCGGCGAGGTTCATCGCGCCGTACGCACCGGAGCTCAGGCCGGCGATGCCGGTGGTGCCGCGTCCTCCGTCGGGAATGTCGAAGGATTCCTCCAGGTAGGCGGGCAGCTCCTCGGCGACGAAGGTCTCGAACTGGACATCGTCGAGGCTGTCGTAGTCCTGGGTCCACGTCCAGGAGTCCATGACGGGGTAGACGAAGGTCTTGTCCTCGTCGGGGAACTCCTCGTGCGTCTTGAGGGTGCTGAGCCAGCCGTTGGAGCCGCTGTTGTTCGCGCCGTCCAGGAACGTGGCGACGTCCGGGTTGTCTGGCGTCAGCGACGGCCTGACCAGCACCGATATCTCGCGGTCCATGGCATCGGAGTGGGTGGAGCATCGCAGGGCGTCCGTCTGGCCGATCTGTTCGCAGCCGTCCGGGGTGATGCGTGGTTCTGCGGCGGCGGTTCCGGCGGTGAGGCCGGTGGGCACGGTCAGCGCCGCGAGGGTGAGTGCCGTGGTGCAGGACGCGGCGAGTGTTTTCCGGGTGTTCGTGCCGGGGCGGTTTTTTCTGGGCTTCTTCATGGTGAGGGTCCTGGAGGAAGTTGGTGTTACGGGAGAGGTCTCTGGTTCTTGTGGTGCAGGAGGGTCGCAAGTGGTAAATGTGACTCACGCCACTTCTGCCGCCTTCCTGACTCTACGGGACCCGCCGCGCACCGCAACCGCTTCGGCGGATCCCCTGCAGGATCCGGGTCATTTCCACCCGGGAATATTATTCCCGGAATACTATGTACCCATGACCCGCACCTCACGGCTCCGCGCCATCCCCCTCGCCACCCTCCTGGCCACCGCCCTCGCCGTGGCCGGCGTGACCGCACCGGCCGCAGGGGCGCAGTCCAGCAGCGTCCACGACCCCTCCTTCGGGATCAGGGCACCCCTGCCCGGGCTCGGACACGACACCTCCACCGGGGAACTCAGCCCGCAGACCGAGGCCGTCGGGGACTTCTGGGAGGGGGTGCGCCCCCTCATGGCGCACGAGAACGTCAACGACGACCCCGCGTTCTACACCGCGCCGGAGGACGTGAACCTCCAGGAAACCGCACCCGGCACCGTCCTGCGCGAACGGACACTCGACTACCACGTCGCCACCATCCCCACTCCGCTGAAGGTCACCCAGCTGCTCTACGCCACCACCAACGTGCGCGGGGAGATCGAGGCCAACGCCACCTCGGTGATCCACCCACCCGGAGGCTCCGACGGCAATGTGGTGTCCTACCAGTCGATCTACGACTCCTCGAACCCGGCCGACAATCCGTCCCGCGCCATCGCCGGCAACCTGAGCCTCGGCAGCCTGCTGCCCGCCGTCGAAACCGCGATCGTCGCCCCCGCCCTGCTCGCCGGACACCCCGTCGTCCTCGCCGACACCGAGGGCGCGGACGTCAACTTCGCCGCGGGCCCCGGCTACGGCTACGCCACGCTGGACTCACTGCGTGCGGCGACGACCGCGGCGTCCTCCCCGGTGAAGGAGTCGGACGACATCGGCCTGCTCGGCTACTCCGGCGGCTCGATCGCCAGCAACTGGGCGGCGATCCATCTCAAGGAGTACGCGCCCGAGCTCGAGGACCGTGTGATCGGCGTGGCGCAGGGCGGCATGCTGATCAACCCGGTGAGCAACCTGGAGTACGCCGGGGACGGGATCATCTGGTCCGGCGTGGTCGGCCTGGCCCTGGCCGCACTGGTCAAGGCCTACGACATCGACGTCGACGACTACCTCACCGAGTACGGCCGCAAGGCGCTGGACGACATGTCCGAGCTGTCCATCGTCGAGGCGATGGCCCGCTACCCGGGCCTGACCTGGTCGCAGATCGCCAAGCCGGAGTACCCGACCCCGCAGGACGTCCCCGAGGTCAAGACCGTCATCGAGGACATCAACATGGGCAACTGGTCCAGCCCGACCGTCCCGATGTTCATCTTCCAGGGGGCGGGCGGCTTCATCGAGGGCACCCCGGCGCACGGGGAGCACGGCCCGGGCGACGGCATCATGGTCTCCCGCGACGTCCGCACGATCGTGCGCCAGTACTGCGAGGCCGGTGCCCCGATCGAGTACCGCGAGTACCCGTACGCCAGCCACGTCATCGCCGGGGCACCATGGCTCATCGAGGGTTACCTGTGGCTGGAGGGCCGCTTCAACGGCAAGCCCGCCACCAACAACTGCGACACCGTGCCGCGGGGCAACGAGCTCTAGGCTTTCCGCACCTTCACCGCCGAGGCGACCGCCTCCGGCAGGTCGAGGACACGGCCGTCGACGTCCACGGTGACCGTCCCGACCTGGGGCATCCGCGCAATCAACCGGATGTCCGCCCGGAACACGATCCCGTGCCCGGCGAGGTAGCGGACGACGGCCGGGTCACTGTCGCGGACCCGGGCGACCCGCCAGGTGGCGGCGTCCTCCAGGGGCATGTCCAGCAGCCCAATGGTCCGCTTCCCCGGCATCACGCCGTCCGCGTCCGGGATCGGATCGCCGTGCGGGTCGAAGGACGGCTGGCCCACCGCGATGAACATCTGCTCCAGCACCCGTGGCGACACGGCGTGCTCCAGCCGGTCGGCCTCGTCGTGGACCTCGTCCGGACGGAGGTCGAGCTTCTCGGCGAGGTAGGTCTCGATGATGCGCCGGCGCCGCAGCACGCCGAGCGCGACGCCGCGTCCGGTGTCGGTCAGGCTGAACCGGCCGTAAGGCTCGTAGTCCAGGAATCCCTCGCGGGCAAGCTTCTTCAGCGTCGCCGAGACGGTGGACGCGGTGACCCCCAGCAGGGCGGCGAGGTCACTCGTGGTGGCGGTGTCGTCCCACTCCCCCGATTTGAAGACGGCGGTGAGGTAGTCCTCGAACACCGGTGACACCTGTGGAGCAACTGTTTCCGACACCTGCGTGCACCAACCTCTCGTGGATATCCCCGGTCCACTTCACCGTCCGGTGACCGGAAAGTCAATGGTGGGCGGCAAAGCGGCGATACCCCCTCCGGCGTTCACCCCCATTATGGAAACATCCGCACATTTTCCTCGACCCCGGTGGGTACGGCCCCTACACTCGTGGGCGTTGCAGGCCCTGACTCTCCGAAGAGCCCCGGCACCCTCCCCACCGGAGGAACTCCGCCGGCGGGCCGGCAAACGACAACTTGTCCCCTCACGAGTAAGGATCCACCATGCGCAACACGCGCCGCACCACCCTCACCCGAGTCGGCATCGCCGCCGTCGCCCTGACCCCCGCCCTGGCCTTCGCCCCGGCCGCCGTCGCCGATGAGGCGGGGGACGCACCCGCCGGTTCCATCTCCAGCTCCGACGACACCGGGACCCCGGCTGAGCCCGAGGAGCCCGGCGACGACGAGAACGGCGGGGACCTGCCGGAGGACGGCACCGAGGGCTCACTGCCCGAGGACGTCAGCCTCGAGGACATCGCCTCCTCCCTGGCCGAGGCCGACTGGGAGCGCATCGCGACGGTTCTCGCCAACCTCACTGCGGGCAATGTCTCCCCGAGCACCGTCCTCGACATCATCGACCTGGCCAACGGTGGCGACCAGACCGTCGGCGACG
Source organism: Corynebacterium sp. (assembly GCF_052107835.1). Classification (GTDB taxonomy): domain Bacteria; phylum Actinomycetota; class Actinomycetes; order Mycobacteriales; family Mycobacteriaceae; genus Corynebacterium. Next base: position 1,072 of record NZ_JBQEDF010000072.1, on the reverse strand, counting down.
TCATCGGATCGGTCGCCGGCAGCCTCGGCGTCGAGGACGGTTCCTCCGACGCCTTCGGCTCCGCCGTCTCCGACGTCACCGGTTCCTCCTTCGGCTCCTGACCCGCACGGACACGCCCTTTTCCCGGAGCCGTCCTAGAAGTGCCATCCCACGTGCGCTTCCTCGCGCGCGGTCTTGACCATGTGCGGGTAGTGCAGCTCGAAGGCGGGACGCTCCGAACGAACCTTCGGCAGCGCGGTGAAATTGTGCTGCGGGGGTGGGCAGGACGTCGCCCACTCCAGCGAGTTGCCGTAGCCCCACGGGTCGTCGACGGTGACTACCTCGCCGTAGCGCCAGGACTTGAAGACGTTCCAGATGAACGGCAGCACGGAGACCCCCAGTGTCAGCGCGCCGATCGTGGAGACCTGGTTGAGCAGGGTGAAACCGTCACTGTCGAGGTAGTCGGCGTAGCGCCGCGGCATACCCATGTTGCCCAGCCAGTGCTGCACCAGGAAGGTCATGTGGAAGCCGATGAAGGTCAGCCAGAAATGCCACTTGCCGAGCCGGTTGTCCAGCATGCGGCCTGTCATCTTCGGGAACCAGAAGTAGATCCCCGCGTACGCCGAGAACACCACGGTCCCGAACAGTGTGTAGTGGAAGTGGGCCACCACGAAATAGGTGTCCGACAGGTGGAAATCCAGCGACGGTGACGCCAGCATCACACCGGTCAGGCCACCGAAGAGGAACGTGGCGAAGAATCCGAGGGCGAAGACCATCGGCGTCTCGAACGTCAGTCTTCCCTTCCACATCGTGCCCAACCAGTTGAAGAACTTCATGCCCGTCGGCACGGCGATCAGGAAGGTCATCATCGAGAAGAACGGCAGCAGGACGGAACCGGTGACGAACATGTGGTGCGCCCACACCGCCAGCGACAGGGCCGCCACCGCGAGGCTGGCGAAGATCAGCCCGATGTAGCCGAAGACCGGCTTACGGCTGAACACGGGGAAGATCTCCGAGACGATCCCCCAGAACGGTAGTGCCAGGACGTAGACCTCGGGGTGCCCGAAGAACCAGAACAGGTGCTGCCACAGGA
>NZ_JBQEDF010000071.1:0-14363 GCF_052107835.1 Corynebacterium sp. | reverse complement strand
GCACCTGGACCACGCGGCGGATCTCCTGGTCACGTCCGATGACCGGGTCGATCTTTCCCTCGCGGGCGCGCTCGGTGAGGTCGGTGGAGTACTTCTCCAGCGCCTGGAACTGCCCCTCGGGCTCCTCCGTGGTGACCTTGCGGTTGCCGCGGACGGACTCGAAAGCGCCGCGGACCGCCTCGAAGGTCGCACCGCGGTCGTGCAGCGACTTCGCTGCGTCCCCCTCGCCTTTCGCGATGCCGGCGAGCAGCACCTCGGTGGAGACGTAGCTGTCGCCGAGCTCCTCGGCGAGCTCCTGCGCGGCGGTCAGGGCATTGAGCCCGTCCCGGTTGAAGTTCGGGTTGGCCATGCCGGAGCCGGACGCGGTGGGGTACCCGGCGACGAGGTCCCGGGCGTCCTGCAGGACGCCCTGCGGGTCAACGCCCGCGGCCTGCAGGACGGGCCGGGCGATGGAGTCCTCCTGGTCGAGGATGGCGACCAGGAGGTGGGCCGGGCGGATGTCGGGGTTGCCGTTGGCACTGGCCGACTGCAGGGCCGCCTGCATGGCCTCCTGGGTACGGGTGGTGGGGGTGAAACCGCTCATGTGGGGAAAGCCTTTCTGCGCTTGTCTCGCGTCAGTCTGCGTCATCTACCTTAGCGCGTAACTGTCAACTTTAGGACATCCGCGCTGTCTTCATGAGGTACAACACCACCAAAGTTGAGTCCATTCCACTCACATTGGGAATCAGACAAGGGCGTCCCGGCCACCGGCTACTGACCCGCGATATCGGCAGGTACTCCGCGTCGTTCCCGCAACTGGACCTGATCACCCCGTAACGCGTCCAGCAGTGCAGCCGCCAGGGCATCATTCGCCGGGAAGACGCGGGTGGGTTCGCCGGGGCGTCCGAACCCCTCCCGCACCGGGGAGGACGTGGTCGGACCGATGAGGAAGAGGTCATCCCTGACCACGCCGTCCGCGCCCACCGCGCGGTCGTGGGCGTCCACCGCGAATGTGGTGTCCGCCGTGATATCCCCGGTCGCCAGCAGTCCACGCAGCAGCGGATCCGCCACCCGGTCAGCGGTGAGCTCCGCCAGCCTGGCATCCACCAGGTAGTCCGCGGTGATACCACCGGTCGCGGTGTAGCGACCACTGGAGCCGTCCTGCCCGAACTCCGCTCCCGCGCCGAGGAACCGCACCAGGCCAGCCCGGTGCAGCGCCACCAGGTTCTCCAGCCTCTCCGGGGGCGGCCCCGAGCACACATAGGAGAACGTGGAGGTCAGGGAGGCGACAAGCTCCCGGTCTGCCGGCGCCAACGCCCCCGCGAACAACAGTGAATGCGCCACGAAGTACGACGCCACCAGCACGCTGTAGAGGGCACCGTCCTGCGGGAACCGCCTGCTGTGCGCCCGCTGCAGATTACCCACCACGATGTCCTCCACCGCCTGTTCCAGATCGCCGTGGTCCGCGAACGTGCGTCCCTCCAGGGGCCGGTCGAGGTGCCGCAGGTCGAGTCGGTCCTCCGGGGCCGGGACGGCTCCGCGGACGACCCGCCCGAATGCCTCCTCCTCCCGGCCTGCACCGGGGACATCGGCGTCGACGAGCCTGTCGACCCATGCGTCGGTGAGCGCGTGGATCCGCTCGGCGGTGACAGTGATGCGTGCCTGACCGTGGTGCTCAGCCAAGGCGGTGTACCAGGCGTCGTTGATCTCGGCGAGCAGCAGCGACCTGAGCACGCCCTCCTGCAGGACGCCCCCGTCCGACCTCGGCAGACGTCGCAGTGTGTCCTCCGTCAGATGGCGCGGAGTCAACTGCGGTGGGCCGTCCACCAGTTTCGACCGGTAGGGCACGCCCCGCCGCGATCCGACCCACAGCACCGGTTCACGCCCGGAGGGGTGGTACACAATGCCGTCCGCGCCGTGTCCGAACCGTCCTCCGCGCCCCTCCGTCACCAGCATCATCAGGTCGATGAACGCCAGGCCGAAACCACGGACAAGGACGTCCGCCCCTCCGGGAATATGGGAGAAGTCCTGGTCAACCGTGTACCCGGGTGGGGTGTGTCCGGATGTTTCCACACCGTCGGTCCCCGGAAGCACATCGAGGTGCCCCTGGGCCAGGACCGTCGCGTCTGCACGCAGGGCAGTTCCGTCGTCGAGGAGCACGACCCGCTCCCCCTCCGCACGGCCCACCCCGACGGCCGCGTTCCGGTGCTCGGTGACGGTCACCCACTCCGGCAGCGCACCGACCGCGCGCTCGAAGGCGTCCCGCAGGTAGGACGCCGCATCACGCCGCGGGACGTAGACCGCGCCACGTCCGACCCAGTCGGCCAGGGACGGTCCGCTGATCGGGGGCACGTCCGCGAGCGCCGGATCGCCGCCGGCGTACACGGTGATCTGGTCGGAGGTGTTGTTCATCCACACCTGCGACGGCTGGTCCGCGCGCCAGATCCGGCCCGGGCCAGTAAGGAAGGGGTCCACGACGTGGATGTCCAGCGGGTCCCGGCCCCCCGGATCACCCTGTTCCCGCAACCGCGCCGCCAGCGCCAGCAGCAGTCCGGTGGTGCGGGGACCGCCACCGACGACCACCAGCGACGTCACCGGGACTCCTTCCCTGACACCTGCGCCGCCAGGGTGAGCAACCCGGAACTGTCGTTGATCCGCACGACCTCCCCGGAACTGCCGTCGTGGGACACGTAGCGGTCACCGACGATGATCGAGTCCTCCGGACCGGTCGTGATCTTCTCCGCCACGGCAACCGATTCCGGGGTGTCCACGGTCACGACCGTCGGCAGTGTGCCCTGCGGTGACCGCGGCACGATCGACGGCCCCTTCACGGTGAACTCCCCGCCGACCGAGTCCGTGCCGGTGAAGTCGACGTAGTGGACCTTGTCCCGGTCGATGAAGCGGTGGGTGTCCTCGTCCCGGATCTCGGCGTCCGGCTCCCAGGACGTCCACAGCTTTCCCACGACCTCGGCGATGTCCTCGACCTCGCGCCAGGCGTCATTCCCGGCCGCGGGACGGCGACCGGTGAGGGACGCCGCGGGTGCTCGCGTCTGCACCGTCGGTGACCAGCCCGCCCGCCCCTCGGAGACGAAGTCCAGCGTGGCGGTGGACGTGGCGACGTGGAACGGTTCGGTGTGCGTCACAGGGGTCTCCGCCACGATCCGCAGCCGTGTGGTCTGCGGTGAGAGCCAGGCGGCGAGGGATACGGCGTTCTGCCCGGATTCATGGTCGTCGCCGATCACCAGGATGGCGGAGTCAGCGGCGCCGTCGAGGGCGACGGCGGCCGCACGCAGTGCGTTGAGATCCAGGGCGGCTTCGGGGGATACCCGGTAGATGGTGGTCATGCTGACGCCTCCTGTCCGTGGTTCGCGCGGTAGGGCGGGAGCGCGAGGTTCTCCCGGAGGGTGGCGCCCTCCCCGTAACTGGTGCGGTAGACCCCGCGGTCCTGCAGTTCGGGCACCACCCTGTCCACGATGTCGTCGAGGCCTCCCGGGGTGATGTGCGGCACCACGATGAAGCCGTCGGCGGCCCGCTGCTGGGTCAGGTCATCGAACTGGGCGGCGACCTGCGACGGTGTCCCGATCAGCGTGCCGCCGCGTCCGGACACCTCGGTGACCAGTTCGCGGATCGACAGGTTCTTCTCCTCCGCCAGTGCCCGCCACCGGGCCGCGACGGCGCCCACGTCCTTCTCGTGGCGCACCCGGCCGCGGGTGATGTCAGCGTTGTCCAGGTCCGGGCCCGATTCCGGCAGCGGCCCGTCCGGGTCGAGGTCGGAGAGGTCGCGGCCCCAGATCTGCTCCAGGAACGCGATCGCCCCGGGACCGTGGACCTGCTGGTGCCGGATCTCCCGGTGGTGCTCCTGCGCCTCGGCCTCGGTGTCCCCCAGCACCACGGAGATCCCCGGGTAGATCTTCAGGTCGGCCGGACGCCTGCCAGCGGCCGTCAGCCGCTGGTCGATGTCCGCACGGAAGTCCTTCCCGTCCCCGGGGTCGGTGTGGCGGGAGAAGATGACCTCGGCGTTGCGGGCGGCGAAGTCGCGGCCCTCGTCCGAGTCACCGGCCTGGAAAACCACGGGACTGACCTGGGGTGATGTCGGAACCGGGAAGGTACCGTGGACGTCGAAGAACTCCGAGTGCCAGTCGAAGGAGCCGTCGCCGTCCACCCGCGACTCCCACAGCGCGCGTGCCAGGCCCAGGAAGTCGGTCGCCCGCCGGTAGCGGTCGGCCCCGTCGAGGAAACCGCCGCGGCGGAAGTTCTCGCCGGTGAAGGCATTGTGCGTGGTCACCAGGTTCCACGCCGCACGCCCGCCGGAGACGCGGTCGAGGGTGGCCAGCGTCCGGGCCAGGTCGTAGGGCTCATTGAACGTGGAGCTGAAGGTGCCGGTCAGCCCGATGTGCTCGGTGACCGCGGCGAGGCCGGCGAGCACCGTGGCGGTCTCGGGGCGTCCGACCACGTCCTGGTCGAAGACCTGCCCCTTGTGCTCGCGCAGGCGCAGCCCCTCGGCGAGGAAGAGGAAGTCGAACAGGCCGCGCTCGGCGGTGCGTCCGAAGTGCTCGAAGCTGGAGAAGTCGATGTGCGAGCCGGACGCCGGGTCGGACCAGACGGTGGTGTTGTTGACGCCCGGGAAGTGTGCGGCGAGGTGTACCTGGCGTTTGTCGTTACTCATCATGTGCTCCATTCTTCTCTTGTGCGGCTGCCGCTGCCGGGGCCGCGGGGAGACCGGGGACCGCGGCGAGCAGTCCGGCGGTGACATCGCTCGACGGGGTGGTGAAGAGCTGGTCGACCGGCCCCTGCTCAACGATCCTGCCGGACGCCATGACGGCGACCTCGTCGGCGATGTCACGGACCACCGCCAGGTCGTGGCTGATGAACAGGTAGGTCAACCCCAGGCTATCCTGCAGATCCGCGAGGAGGTCCAGGATCCTCGCCTGGACCGAGACGTCCAGTGCGGAGACCGGCTCATCGAGGACGAGCAACTCCGGTTCGACCGCCAGGGCGCGGGCGATGGCGACACGTTGCCTCTGCCCACCGGACAGCTCCGCGGGACGCCGGTCCGCGGCCGTGGCAGGCAGCGCCACCTTGTCCAGGAGGTCGGCCACGCGACTCCGGCGGGACGCCCGGTCACCGATCCCGAAGCCCTGCAGTGGCTCGGCGACGGACTCGCCGACCGTGAACCGGGGGTCCAGCGAACCGCCCGGATCCTGGTGGATCAGGCGTGCCCGGCGCGACAGGGCGACGGCGTCCCCTCCCCTGCGGGCGCGGATTCCGCGGCCGTTGAGCTGCCTCCCCAGAACGGTCACCTCTCCGGCGTCGAAGGGTTCGATCCCGAGCAGGATGCGTGCCGTGGTGGACTTCCCCGACCCGGATTCGCCGACGATGCCGAGGGTGCGTCCGGCGGCGGCGGAAAGGTTGAGCTGGTCGACGGCCGGCGCGGCACCACGGGAGAACACCCTGGTCACCCCGGTCGCACTGATAACCGGGACCTGGTCCGGACCGTCCTGCGGGCGCGCGGCGGTGGATTCGCGGCGGGGCGCGGCGCGACCCGGGACGGCCTCGACGAGGTCACGGGTGTAGTCCTCCCGCGGGGACGTGAGCACCTGCCGGGCGGGGCCCTGCTCGACGATGCGCCCCTGCCTCAGCACCACGATTCGGTCGGCGCGGGAGTAGGCGACGCCCAGGTCGTGGGTGATGAGCAGCAGCGCGGCACCCGTACGGCGCACCCGGCGCTCCAACAGGTCGAGGACCTGTTTCTGCACGGTGACGTCGAGTGCGGACGTGGGCTCGTCGGCGATGACCAGGTCCGGGTCCCCGATCAGGGCCAGGGCGATGAGGACGCGCTGCCGCTGCCCGCCGGACAGCTGGTGGGGGTAGCGCCCCGCATGCACGCCCGGATCCAGGCCGACGTCCTCCAGGGCGGTCGCCATCTCCTGCCTGGTCTCCGCCCGCACGTCCCGGCGGCGTCCCCCCGCGTTCCGTGACACCCGGAACGCCTCGGCCAACTGACTGCCGACGGTGCGGACGGGGTTGAGGCCCTCGCCGGTGTCCTGGGGGACGTACCCGACGTGCGACCGGTAGAGGTCCTGCCACGCCTTCGGCGAGTCCGGGTCGACCTCCCGTCCGATCAGCCGGTGCTCGCCGACGTCGATGGTGAGGGCCTCCCCGCCCAGGCCCACGGCGGCGCGGGCGGTGGTCGACTTCCCGGATCCGGACTCCCCGACGAGCGCGACGGTCTCGCCGGCGGCGACGGAGAGGTCCAGGTCGTTGAGGGCCGGGGAATCGCCGTAGGAGGCGGAGAGGCCGACGAGGTCGAGGACGGTGCCGGTACGTGACGGTGCAGGGTCGGATGCGGGTGCGTGGACGGTCTGGTGTCGGGTGGTGGTGGTCATGGTTTGCTCCTGGTTCGCGAGAGATGGTTGACGGAGAACACGGTGACGGCGATCACCAGCCCGGGAAGCGTGGTCAGCCACCATGCGCTGGCGAGGTAGCTCCGCCCGTCGGCGACGAGCAGGCCCCACTCCGGGTTCGGCGGTGGCGCACCGAGCCCGAGGAAGCTCAGCGCCGAGACCGACAGCAGGGCCGTCCCGAGCTCCAGGACAGCCAGACCGGCGAGGGGCGGGAACGAATGGGGCAGGATGTGGCGGGCGAGGATGCGTCCCGTCCCGATCCCGGACAGCCGGGCGGACTCCACGAAGTCACTGTTCCGCCAGCGCAGCACCTCATTGCGCGACACCCGGACGAACGTGGGCACCGAGGCCAGTCCGACGGCGACCGCGACCTTGCCCGGGCCGAAGCCCAGCCCGGCGACGACAGCGATGGACAGCAGCAGGCTCGGGACGGACTGCAGGACGTCCGTCAGCCGGGAGATCAGGCTGTCCACCCGGCCGCCGATGTAACCGGAGAGCGTGCCGATGAGGCTTCCGGCGCCGAAGGCGACGAGCACCGCCCCGCCGGCGGTGAGCACCGATTCCCGGGTGCCGTGGACAACGCGCGTCCACACGTCGCGACCCAGGTGGTCGGTGCCGAAGATATGGTCCAGGCTCGGGGACTGCAGCCGGTTCAGCGGCTCACCGACCAGGGGGTCGGCACTGCTGAACAGGCCGGGGACGACCGCCCACGCGGCGACGAGGAGAAGGACGAGGCCGGCGAGGACGGTGCCGACCGCGGGACGCCGGCGTCGGCGCCTGCCCGGTTGGGGCGGGGTCCGGTGCTCCGGGGCCTCGGGTTCCGGTGCATTGGGCTGGTTCAGTACGGCGGTCATGCGGGCACCTTCCCTGTGTTCCCTGTTTTCCCTGCGTTCCCTGTGGTGGTGCCGGTGTCCTGCTCGGTGCCCCCGGCCGTGGTGCTGCGGCGCGTGCGGGCGTCGACCACGGGCAGGAGCAGGTCGGTGATGATGTTGACCACCACGAAGATCACGGCGGAGACGGTCACCACCCCCAGAACGACCGGGATGTCCTGCGAGGTCACCGACGTGACGAGCAGACGGCCGAGCCCGTTGCGGGTGAACACGGTCTCGACGACGACCGCTCCGCCGAGCAGTTGCCCGGTGAGCACCCCGGCGACCGCGAGCAGCGGGCCGAGCGACGCCCGCAGGGCATGGCTGAGAAGCAACCGGGTGGTCGGGAACCCGGCCGCCCGGAAGGTCGTGGTGAACTGCTGGCGCCAGCTGTCCCGCAGACTGCGCTGCAGAACCTGTCCGACGGTGGCGGCGACCGGGACCGCGAGGGTGATCGCCGGGAGGATCAGCCCGGCGAATCCCGTGTTACCCAACGCCGGGAGCCAACCCAGCTGGAAGGAGACGACCTGCAGCAGGAGCAGCCCCACCCAGAACGTGGGCAGCGAGACGCCGAGCACCGGGAGGCCGGCGAGGACGTCACCGGCGCGGCGCAGCCGGGGGGACTGCGCGGTTCCCGCCGCAACGGCGCCCACCGCGAGCGCCACACCGGCGACACCGCCGAGGACGAGCGCGGCGGCAGCAAGTTGCAGAGTCGACGGCAGGGTCTCCGCCAGGGCCCCGGTGACCGGGTCCCCGGTGAGGTACGAGGTACCCAGGTCACCGGTGAACAGTCCGCCCAGGGATGCCAGGTACTGGCCGGGCAGGGACCGGTCGAGCCCGTACTGGGCGCGCAGCTCGGCGACCTGCTCCGGCGTCGCCTCGATCTGGCCGGTCCCCGACAGCATCACCGCGACCGGGTCGCCGGGCATCGCGAACAGGATGAGGTAGGTCAGCGTCCACGCGGCCCAGAGGATGACCACGCCGTAGAGGACGCGCAGCAGGACGTAGCGGAATGTGGTGGTCATGATGTCTGCTCCCCTGAACTCAGCCACGTGTCGACGAGCTGCAGCCGGCTGGATGCCTCATAGCGGTAGTTGTGGACGGAGGCGGAGGTCGCGGAGATCCCCGAGAGCTCGGCCAACGGAATGACGTAGCCCTGCTCCACCAGTTCGGCGGTGGCCTCCTGAACCGTGCGGTGACGGGAGTCCGGGTCGGTCGTCGCCAGGCTGTCGGTGAGCAGCTGGTCGACGTGGTCCGGGGACTCCCGGTTGTTGACATTGCGTCCGCCCTGGTCGAAGACGGTGCGCAGCACATCGGGGTCGGACCGGGTGAGGTTGTAGAACTCCAGGTCGTTGGTGCGGGCCTCCTGGGCCGCGGACACCTCACCCATGGTCTTCTCCTCCAGCTCCAGGTCCACACCGACGGCACGCAGCTGCTGCTGGACGAGTTCCAGGAAGTCCGCGGTCTGCCAGTACCCGACCGGGAGGGTGAGCCGCTCCCCGTCCTTCGTCCGGAAACCGTCGTCGTCCCGGCCGGTCCATCCCGCGTCATCGAGCAGCTGGTTGGCCCGGTCCGGATCGTGCTCCAGGAGGTCGGACTGGTCGGTGTAGCCGGGGGTGGTGGACCCGAGGACCGAGGTCGCGGGCTTCTGGCGTTCGGAGAGGACGGCCGTGAGTTCCTCGCGGTTGATGGCGGCGTTCACCGCCTGCCGGACATTCCTGTCCTGGAACGGCCCCTTCGACCAGTTGGGGAAGAAGGCGTAGTTCACACCCGGGTTCGGCCGGTCGATGATGGGGAACCCGGACTGCTCCAGCAGTTCCTCGTCCTGCGGTTGGACGGCGGTGTCCACGTCCACCTGGTCCGAGACCAGGCTTCCGTTGCGCACCCCGGACTCCGGGACCACCGAGAACTCGATCCCGTCGAGGTAGGCGGGACCCTCGTGGTCGGAGAGCGGCGACGCCCAGTCGTAGGCGTCGTTGCGCTTGAGTGTCGCCCCGCCGGACGGACTGAAGTCCTCCAGGGTGAAGGGGCCGGTTCCTGTGACGTCGCCGGTGCAGCGCTCCTCGGGGGTCCTGGCCAGCGTGTCCGGGGTGTAGAAGCCGAGCGTCATCGTGGAGGTGGCCTGCAGGAACTGGGCGTTCGGTTCCCCGAAGTCCACGGTGACGGTGTGCTCGTCGGGGGTCTCGATACCGGTCAGTCCGGCGAGGTAGGTCGATCCCAGGCTGGATTTGGCCCCGAGGTCGATGATGCCCTCGAAGTTCTCCTTCACCGATTGGGCGGTGAACGGGCTTCCGTCGGCGAAGCTGACCCCGTCCCGCAGGTGGAAGGTGAAGCTGGTGGAGTCGTCGTTGATGTCCCAGCTCTCGGCGAGCCAGGGAACAATCTCCCCGGTCTGCGGGTCCTGGTCGGTCAGTGAGTCGGTGACCTGGCGGGAGACGTTCAGGGCGGTGTTGTTGCCGACCTGTTGCCCGTCGGCGCACTGGATGTCGGCGTCGAAGGCCACACGCAGGGTGCCGCCGCTGACCGGTGGGCCCGAATAACCGTCCCCGTTCCCGGACGGGGCGGAACCGCATGCCGTGAGGACGCTGAGGCCCACCACGGCCGCCGTCGCCACTGCGACGGTGGCGCGCACCGCACTCTTAATAGACCGCTCTGTCTGCATATTGCGCAACCGTAGTCCCCGGCGGAACGCGCCCAGGACACTTCAATTCACGACGAACCGTTCTGCGCACGTCCCTGTGCCAGAATTAGGCCATGACAGAGGAGCACCCCACTGAGAACGTCGTTCCGACCGTCGCCGCCGCGCGTGAACGCATCGACGCCATCCTGGAACGCACCCGCGTCATCTACACCGCGCTGGCCCCCGCGCCGGCCACCGTTGACGTCCCCGTGGCCGGCGGTCTGCCCGCGGGCATCCCCACCCCCGACCGCTCCGTCCTCCGGCGTGCCGCCCTGTACGCCGCCGACGGACTCTCCGCCTCCGGGGAGTTCGACGCCGCCCGCACGGAGTTCCTCGCCGACCTCGGTCGCGACCTGCGGAAGAACGGGATCGGCACGGACCACTACCAGGCAGCCACCACCGCCGCGCTGCGTGCCCTCAGCGAGGAGTTCGGCACCCCGACCCCGGCGACGAGATCACCTACCGCCGCGCCGGTGAGCTGGGCATCCCCGACGGGCTCACCGAACTGCTCCACGCGGTCGACCTCGCCGTCCGCATTGCCGCGCTCGGTGCCGTCGACGACGAGGAGGCCAGCGTGCCGGCCACCCTCCCCGCCCGCGTCCTCGAAGTGCACCGCAGGACGCCGCGGATCACCGTCGTCCGCCTGCAGGCGGACGTCAGCGGGGCGGCAGAGACCGGGTACCCGGGCCAACACCTCGAGGTCCGCACTTCGTCGGACCCCCGCACCTGGCTCCGCCTGGCCTCCGCACTGCCGCCGAACGACGACGGGTACCTGGAATTCCACCTGGCGCACCCGGTGGGAAGCGCGCCGGATGTGGCAGCGGGCGACCAGTGGGTGGTGGCGAACCCGACGGGATCCCTCGACGTGCCCGAATCCACCCGGAGTGTCCTGATGATCGCGCTCGACGGCGGCCTTGCCGCCCTGCGCGCCCTGGTGCTCGGACTGTCCGCCCGGCCGTCACCGCCACAGGTACATCTCCACTGGTCCACACGCGACCCGGCTGACCTGCACGAGAGCCCTGGACTGGAGGGTTTCGCCGCTGGGTTCCCCTGGTTCAGCTACACGCCCGGCAGGTTCACCGGAACCAGCGACGCAGCACTCATCCTCGTCTCCGGGGATGACCGTGCCACTGTCCAGGCCCAGGTCAACGTCCTGACCGGTGCAGGCGCCGACCCGTCCCGCATCATCGCCGAACCATGAGCCGGACCCAGGCGATCACCACCGACGGCGGGACGAACCCACCGACGCGCTGGCCCGTGCACAGTCACGACCACCACGAACTCGTCTGGGTGCGCCGCGGCACCATGACCACGCGTACGGAGGGACGCATTTTCACCGTCCCCGAGGGACGGGGCATCTGGCTTCCCGCCCGCACCGAGCACTCCGGCGACGTGACCGCCGGGGTCACCCTTTACGGCACGCTCTTCGCCCCCGACCGCACCCCCGGCAACTTCACCGTCCCCGCGGCCGTGACCGTGGTGACCATGACCACCGTCCTGGAGTCACTGCTGACGCACCTGGGACGCGACGACCTCGCCCCGGATGCCAGGGCACGGGCCGAAGCCGTGGTCTTCGATGTCCTTGAACCCGCCGAGCGGCAGCTCGACTTGCGCGTGCCCACCGACCCGCGCATCTCGACGGTCGTGGACACCCTCCTGGCCGACCCGCGCGACCTGCGCGGCCTTGATGCGTGGGCGCGGCGCCTCGGGATCAGCGAACGGACGGTCACACGCGCCTTCCGCGAGGCCACCGGGCTGACCTTCGGGCGCTGGCGGATGGAGCTGCGCATCCAGCGTGCCATCGCCATGCTCAGCGAGGGCCAGACCGTACAGGACGTGTCGCGGCAGGTCGGTTACGCACAGCCCAGTACCTTCATCGCCGCCTTCCGCCGTGTCACCGACACCACCCCGGGGACCTTCGTGTCCGGAACTCCACATACCGTGTCCTGAAATCACGATTGTGGACACACCCGTCCCGTCCTACACTCGGTCTGTCACTCACGAACGAAAGATAGGCTAACCACGACCATGGGCACTCATGCGTTGCGCGGCGACACGCTCACCCTGGGGTACGGACGCACCGAGATCGTCCACGGCGTCTCCACCGACCTGGAGCCCGGCCAGGTGACGGCACTGGTCGGACCGAACGGGTCCGGCAAGTCGACACTGCTGCGTTCCCTTGCCCGCCTGCACAACATCGCCGACGGACAGGTCCTGCTCGACGAGACCCCCGTGGACACGCTGAACCCGCGTGACTTCGCCCGCGCCGTCACCCTGTTCTCCCAGTCCCGGCCCACCCCGGACGGACTGAGTGTCCGCGAGGTCGTCTCCTTCGGACGCCACCCCCACCGCCGCGCCTTCGCCGGTCTCTCCGCCGGGGACGAGCACGCCATCGACAGGGCGCTGCACACCACGGGTCTCACCGGCATGGCCGACCGGGGCGCGGGTGAGCTCTCCGGCGGGGAGATGCAGCGTGTCTGGCTGGCCACCTGCCTGGCCCAGGACACCGACGTCATCCTGCTCGACGAACCGACCAACCACCTCGACCTGCGCTACCAGACCGAGATCCTCGACCTGATCCGTGACCTGGTGGCCGAGTCCACCCCGAAGGCCGTCGGTGTCGTCCTGCACGACCTCGACCACGCCCTGCAGGTCGCGGACACCCTCACGCTGCTGTCGAAAGGGTCGGTCCTGGCATCCGGCCGCCCCCCGGACGTCCTCACCGCGGAGAACATCCGCACCGCCTACGGCATCGACGTCGATGTCGGCGTCGACCCCCGAACCGGACGCCTGCGCATCGACCCCGTCGGGCGACACCCCTACCCCGCACTCTGAAAGGCCTGTCTTGTCCATCACGTCCAACCGTTTCCGAACCGCCGCGGTCACCACCACCGCAGCGCTCGCCCTCGCCCTCGGCGCGTGCGGCACCACCGACACCGGGAGCTCCTCCGACAGCACCGACGTCCCCACCTCCGGGGCCGCCGGGTGTGACGCCGACATCGAGACCTCCACCGACCCGGTCTCGATGACCGACAGCCTCGGACGCGAGATCGAACTCGACGAGCCCGCCAGCCGCGTCGCCGTGCTGGAATGGCAGGAGACCGAGGATGCCATCAGCCTGTGCGTCGACCCGGTCGCCGTCGCGTCCCCGGACGACTACAGCACCTACGTCAGTGCCGAAGCCCTGCCGGAGGACGTGGTCAACGCCGGCGAACGCGGTGAGCCCGACCTCGACGCCCTCTACGGCGCCGACCCCGACCTCATCATCGTCGAGGCCTTCAGCGAGGACGACGAGGTCCTCACCCAGCTCGAGGAGCGGGACGTCCCGGTACTGGCCGTGCAGGGCGCGGACGCCGACGACCAGATCGGGGCGGTCAGGAACGTCCTCTCCATGATCGGTGAGGCCACCGGACGCTCCGCGCGCGCCGACGAGATCAACCAGGAATTCGACGATCACCTCTCCGCCGCCCGCGACGACCTCGCCGACAGTGTCGACTCCCTCGGCACGACCGACTTCCTCTACTTCGACGGCTGGGTCGAGGGCGGCAACCTGACCATCAGGCCGTACACCAGCGGTGCGCTGATGACGCAGCTCGGTGAGGAACTCGGCCTGAGCTCCGCCTGGACCGAGGACATCAACCGGGACTACGGCGACGGTGGTGTGGACCCCGCGTTCGGGCTCGCGCAGACCGACATCGAGGGCCTCACCGCCGTCGGCGACGCGAACCTCTTCTACACCGGTTCGCAGGGCGGCCCCGACGACTACGTCGAGGCGATGACCTCCAACCCGATCTGGAACAACCTACCCGCCGTCAAGGACGACCGCAGCCACGAGTTCCCCAATGACCTGTGGGCCGCCCGCGGACCGCGCTCCGGCATCCAGCTCATCGACGCCTTCGTCGAGGCCGTGGAAGCGGTCGCCGCCAACTGATGACTCGGAAGCACCAGACGTGGGCGGGGATCGCTCTCATTGCCGCCCTCGTCGTGGCGATCACCGGCGTGGGCCTGTGGCACATCACCCAGGGCACCTCCGGACTCGGCTTCCGTGACCTCCTGCTCCACGTCACGCGCCATCCGGACGCACCGGGGACCGTCAACGGTGTCCCGGTCAGCGAGATCCTCTCCGGGTCGCGCGTCCCGCGTCTGCTCGCCGGTGTCGCTGTCGGATTCGCCCTGGGCGTGGCCGGGATCCTGCTGCAGTCGGTGACCAGGAACCAACTGGCGTCCCCCGACACCCTCGCCGTCACCGCCGGGTCCTACGTGACCCTCACCGCCGTGTCCGCGTTCGGTTTCCCGGTGCCGTTCTGGGCGTCCGGCATCGTGGCATTCCTCGGCGGACTTGCCAGCGCGGCGCTGGTCCTGGGGCTGACCGGCACAGGGTCGGGCACCGCGACGACGAAACTGATCCTGGCCGGGTCCGCCATCGCCATG
>NZ_JBQEDF010000070.1:0-15222 GCF_052107835.1 Corynebacterium sp. | reverse complement strand
CAGATCGGCGTCGGTGCCCCGATCCTGCTGGTCCTGCTGCGTATCCTGCAGGGGCTGTCCGCCGGCGGCGAGTGGGGAGGCGCGGCCCTGATGGCCGTCGAACATGCCCCACGCGAGAAGCGCGGCTGGTTCGGCGCCTACCCGCAGATCGGCGTCCCGCTCGGTCTGATCCTGGCGACGTCCTTCATGATGATCCTGACCACCACCATGTCCGAGGACGCCTTCCTGGACTGGGGCTGGCGTATCCCGTTCCTGTCCTCGATCGTCCTGATCCTCACCGGTTACCTGATCCGCCGTTCGGTGGATGAGTCCCCGGTATTCGTGGAGATGCAGGCGCGTCAGAAGGAGGCGTCCGCCCCGCTCGGCGAGCTGTTCCGCAAGCACTGGCGGTACGTGGCACTGGCCGCCCTGATCTTCGCCGGGACCAATGCGGTGGGCTACATGATCATCGCGTTCTTCTCGTCCTACGGCACCGCGCAATTGGGAATGACCAGGACGTCCACCCTGGTGGTGGCCCTGTGCGGCGGTGTGACCTGGCTGGTGTTCACCTTCTTCGGGGGATGGCTCTCCGACCGGATCGGACGGCGCGTGACCTTCATGGCCGGGTACGCCCTGCTGATCGTGTGGCTGATCCCGATGTGGGCCCTGATCGACACCGGGTCGACCAGCATGTTCATCCTGGCGGTCGTGATCCTCGGTATGGCGCTGGGTCCCTGCTACGCCCCGCAACCCGCCTTGTACGCCGAGATGTTTCCCGCGCATGTGCGGTACTCGGGCACGTCCATCGGCTACGCCATCGGTTCGATCCTCGGCGGTGCTTTCGCGCCGATGATCGCGCAGCTGCTGCTGGACACCACGGGCATGTCCTGGACAATCGGCTTCTACCTGGCGATCGTCTGTCTGATCTCCTTCATCGCCGCATGGGCTGTGCCGAAGTCCGTGGAGAAGGGCGATCTGCACGTGTAGTTTCACCGCTCCGCGGTGTCCGCACATGGTCGCGGGACCGGTTCCTTCTGCTTGCCGAACGAACGGTCGGTAACTAGTATGGCGTTGGTGTGCCACTGTGATGTGGCACACACACCAAGCCCTACCCTCACCTCCGCCCCCGACCTCCCGAGGAGCCCCCATGACTGCTGCAACCGCCCTGCCCACCACCTACGAGGAACTCCTTGCGGCGGTGAGCGCCCCCGCGGACACCGACGGAATCACGTCCCGGCCCGTCCGCGACCCCGCGACCGGCGAGCTGATCGGCCACGCGCCGGTGCAGGGCACGGACGCCCTCGAGGAGGCCGTCACCACCGCACGCGCCGCCCAGGAGGACTGGGCACAGCGTCCCGACTCCGAACGCGCCGACCTCCTCCTCAAGGCCGCAGACGCCCTGGAGGCCGTCGCCGAACCCCTGGCCGAGCTGCTCTCCCGCGAGCAGGGCAAGCCACTCAACGGCCCCAACGCCCGCTTCGAGGTCGGCGGCTGCCAGGGGTGGACCCGCACCGCCGCAACCACACCCCTGCCCGAGGAAGTGCTCGTCGACGACGGCGAGACCTACGCCACCCTGGCCTACAAGCCCGTCGGCGTGGTCGGGGCGATCGGCCCGTGGAACTGGCCGATGCTCATCTCCATCTGGCAGATCGCCCCGTCACTGCGCATGGGCAACACCGTGGTCCTCAAGCCGTCCGAGAACACCACCCTGTCCGTCCTTGCCATGTGCCACGTGATGAACCAGGTGCTCCCGTCCGGCCTGCTCACCGTCGTCGCCGGAGACCCCGGGGTCGGCGCGGCAATCCCCACCCACCCCGGCATCGACAAGGTCATGTTCACCGGCTCAATCGAGACGGGGAAGAAGATCGCCGAGTCGGCATCGTCCACCGTCAAGCGGCTCACCCTGGAGCTCGGCGGCAACGACGCCGGCATCGTCCTGGAGGACGCCTTCGGCACCGACACCTCCGACCCCGCCACCGTCGAAGCCAACGACAAGGTCGCCGAGGGGATCTTCTGGGGCGCGTTCATCAACACCGGGCAGACGTGCGCCGCACTCAAGCGCCTCTACGTCCCCGACTCCATCTACGACGTGGTCTGCGACTCCCTGGCCCGGGTCGCACAAAAGATGCCGATGGGCGTGGGACTGTCCGAGGACAACGTGCTGGGCCCCCTCCAGAACCAGAACCAGTTCGACATCGTCGACGACCTGGTGAAGAAGGCCGTCTCGTCCGGCGCCCGCGTCCTCCTCGGCGCCGACCCGGACTACGACGCCGCCGGGTACTTCTACCCCACCACCCTGATCGCCGACATCGACGGCGACAATCCCCTGGTCACAGAGGAACAGTTCGGACCGGCCCTGCCGATCATCCGCTACACCACCCTCGACGAGGCGATCGACGAGGCCAACCGGTTGGACGTTGGCCTGGGTTCCTCGGTGTGGTCCCCGGACCGGGCGAAGGCGCGCGAGGTCGCCCAGCGCGTGGAGGCGGGTACGACCTGGATCAACTCCCACGGCACCATCGACCCGCGCGTCCCCTTCGGCGGCATCAAGTCCTCCGGCTACGGCCTCGAGTTCGGCGCGGAAGGGCTCAAGCACGTCGCCGTCCCCCACGTGATCAACGGGTAGGGGCGGGCCATGGCAGACTCAGACACCACCGACTTCCTCGTCATCGGCGCCGGTTCCGCCGGCAACGTCCTGACCCGCCGTCTCCTTGACGCCGGACACACCGTGACCCTGGTCGAGGCCGGCGGGCAGGACACCAACCCCGACATCGACACCCTGAACACCCTCGGGCTCCTGTGGCACAGCGGGGAGGACTGGGACTACTGGTCCACCCCGCAGAAGGGAGCCCACGACCGACGGATCCACGTCCCCCGGGGCAAGGTCATGGGTGGTTCGCACGCCCTGAACGCCGCGATCTGGGTACGCGGGTCGAAGGCCGACTACGACGCCTGGGCCTACCTCGGCTGTGACGGCTGGGGATGGGAGGACGTCCTGCCCTTCTTCCGGAGGATCGAGGCCTTCGATGGCGGGGACTCCACCCTCCGGGGTGGGGACGGACCGCTCGACGTCCGCGGGAACTACCCGCACGCACCGGTCCAGGACTCCATCATCGAGGCCGCCCAACAGGCGGGTTTCCCGCTCAACGGGGACTACAACTCCGGCGACCCGGAGGGGGTGTCCCGTATGCAGCTCAACCTGCGCGACGGGGAACGCTTCAACACCTGGCGCGCTTACCTGAAGCCGGTGTCGGACTCGGAACGGCTGACCATCCTCACCGGCGCGCACGTGCACCGGGTCCTTCTGGACGGTTCGCAGGTCACCGGCGCTGAAGTCAGTGTTGACGGCACCCGCAGGACGCTCTCCGCGTCCACCGTGGTGCTGTGCGCCGGTGCCCTCGGCTCGCCCGAAATTCTGCTGCGCTCCGGTATCGGCCCCGCCTCCGAACTACGGGAGGTCGGGGTGGGGCCCGTGCACGACGTGCCCGGTGTGGGCAGGAACCTGCAGGACCACTTCCTCTCCCCGGTCATCTACACCACCGATGGGGACCACCCGATCGAGGTCTCCCCTGCCGCGCCGTGTGAATCCCACATGTGGGCGAGATCCGCGCCGGACAAAGCCCTGCCGGACACCCAGCCGATCTTCTTCTCCGTGCCGATGTACTCGCAGAACTACGGTCCCGGCGACGGAGGCGAGGAGATGACCGGCCCGGAGTCAGGCTTCAGCCTGCTCGGCGGGCTGGTACGCACCGCCAGTCGCGGGTCGGTGACACTCACGGGTCCCGGGGAGGACTCCCCCATCGCCGTCGACCTCGGGGCCCTGACCGAACAGGCTGACGTGGACGCCCTGGTGGAGTCCGTGAGGCACTGCCGTTCCATCGGCCGCCAGGACGCCCTGACGCAGTGGGGAGCCACCGAGATCTGGCCGGGGCCGGGCGTGCCCGACGACGACCGGGAGGCCCTGGAGAACTACGTCCGGGATTCGGTGGTCACCTACCACCACCAGGTCGGAACCTGCGCGATGGGGACCGGGCCGGATGCCGTGGTCGACCCACGGACTCTCGCTGTGCGGGGCCTGACCGGCCTACACATCGCGGATGCTTCGGTGATGCCGCTGATCCCGACGGGAAACACCAACGCCCCGTCCGTGATGATCGGTGAGCGCGCGGCGGAGATGCTGGCCTAGTCGTGGTCGTGCAGGACCCGGCGCCTCCGCACCGATTTGTGCCCTTCTTCTTCAGCTGAAAGGCCCAAACCGGTGCGATGCCGGTACGTGCCCGTCGACGGGTTGCCGTCGGCCACCGGACCCGTGACAGCTACACCGCCGGCCGGTTGTCCACCAGGCGCGTCGCCTTGCCCTCGCCGGTGTCCAGGTACTCCAGGACCTCGACCCCCGTTGAGATGCCGATGCGGTTCTTGATCTCGCGCGTCAGCCACGCCTCGGCGTCCTGCCGGTGGTTCGCGGCCAGGCCATCCACGGCCTCGACCTTGATCGTCAGGGTATCCAGGCGCCCCTTGCGGTCCAGCACGCACTGGTAGCGCGGACGCAGGTCGGTGTGCTCGGTGATGATCTCCTCGAACTGGGACGGGAAGCAGTTCACGCCGCGCAGGATGATCATGTCGTCGTTGCGGGCGAGGATCTTGTCGATCCGGCGCATCGACCGTGCCGTGCCGGGCAGCAACCGGGTCAGGTCGTGGGTGCGGTAGCGGATCACCGGGAACGCCTCCTTGGTCAGCGAGGTGATCACCAGCTCGCCGACCTCCCCGTCCGGCAGCGGGGTGCCGGTCTCGGGGTCGACGATCTCCGGGTAGAAGTGGTCCTCCCAGATCGTCAGGCCGTCGCGGCTCTCCACGCATTCCTGCGCCACGCCGGGACCCATGACCTCGGAGAGCCCGTAGATGTCGGTGGCGGTGATCCCCATGGTCTTCTCGAGTTCGTCCCGCATGCCGTCCGTCCACGGCTCGGCACCGAAGATGCCGGCGCGGATGGAGGTCCCGGAGGGGTCCATGCCCTCCTTCATCATGCGGTCGACGATGTTGAGCATGTAGGACGGAGTGCACATGATGCCGTCCGGCTCGAAGTCCCGGATGATCTGCACCTGGCGCTCGGTCATGCCACCGGAGGTGGGGATCGCCGTGGCGCCAAGCTTCTCCACGCCGTAGTGGACCCCGAGGCCACCGGTGAACAGGCCGTAGCCGAAGGCGACCTGGATCTTGTCCCCGGCGCGCATCCCGCCGGCGCTGAGCGACCGGGCGACGAGTTCCGACCAGACCTCGATGTCGCGGTGGGTGTAGCCCACCACGGTCGGCAGACCCGTGGTTCCGGAGGACGCGTGGACGCGGGCGATCTGTGACTGCGGGACGGCGAACATGCCGAAGGGGTAATTCTGCCGCAGGTCCTCCTTCTCGGTCATGGGGAAGTTCGCCAGGTCACCCATGTCGTGGAAGTCGTCGGGGTGGACGCCGAGGGCGTCGAAGGCCTTCCGGTAGTGGGGGACGTTGTAGTACACGTGCCGCAGCGTGGCTTTCGCCCGCTGGATCTGCAGGGCGGTGATCTCGTCCCGTGACGCGTACTCGATGCCCAGTTCGGGTCCGCCGCCAGTGACGCTGCTCGTGATCAGCGCAGTCATGCTCACCATCTTCTCTCGGAGTTGTCGTGCAGTTGCGGTCAATCTCGTCAACCACCCCAACCGTCCGAACGGTCGGTCGGTTTCCGTGGTGAGAGTTATCCTACACAAAACATGACCCTCGTCACGAATTAGGCGGAAATCCCCTGGAAAACGAGCTCGACAACATTGTCCTGCAGAGCCGCAACCCCCGACCTCCCATCGGTCCCCTCCGGGTTGAACCATTCCACCACCGAGTTGACCATCCCCAGCTGCAACCTGGCCTGGAGGCGTGCGTCGACGGACGCGCTGATCTCCCCCGCGTCCTGCGCCTTCACCATCAACTCCTCGACGAAGCGGGTCAGGTCGCGTCGGCGCTCCAGAGCGGCGATCTCCACGGCGGAGTTCCCCCGGAGGCGCAGCAGCAGGGCCACGTAGGGCCTGTCATCCACCGCGAGTCGCACCGACTCGCGCAGCAGGTACTCCAGCCGTTCCGACCATGTCCCCTGCACGGCCTCGCAACGCTCGCGGGCAGCCTCCAGGCCGGCCAGCGCCCGGTCGGACGCCACCTCGAGGATCTCCTCCTTGGACTGGACATGGTGGTAGATCCCGGCCTTGGATATCCCCAGTTCCTTGGCGAGCAAGCCCATGCTCGTTGCCTCGTACCCGCGGCGGTTGAACACGTCCACGCAGGTACGCAGCACTGTCTCCCGGTCGTAGGCATTGCGTCCGCGCTGTTCAACCACCATCGTCATGCTCCTCACATAGTCGTTCTTTCAGACTCTACTCATGGAGGCAACATACCGTGATGGCCGGAGAACCGGAGAAGGCACACGCTCGGCGGAATCACGGTTATTACCCGTGGGCTCAGCTCCAGGAAGCGGGACCCTCCGGCCTGCTGCGGTCCATCCAGAGGGTCACAAGCGCCCGGAAGAACCGGGAGATCCGTCCCCGCTTCTTCTGTGGCCGACCCTTCTCCCCCTCGAACGGCGAATTCGCGGGACGGCCGGTGTCCTCGGGAATCGAGGTGTCCGGGATCCAGTAGTGGCTCATCGTCCAACGGAACCACGGTCCACGCCCCCGGGCAACCCGGTTCCGCGGGTCATGCGGTCAGAAATGCCCGCGGAGGAACCCGTACGCGGGGTTCACCCCACCCGGCCCGCCGTAGCTGGTGGCATGCTCGTTCTGGCCGGGCAGAAGGGCGAACGGTACCTCCGCGGCGAGCCGCACGGCCTCGGCGGGCTTCATCGCCGCCACCGTGGCCACGTCCCGGTTCGCCACGGCAACCTCGGTGAAAGCCTCGGCGTGGCCCCGGGTGTTACTGGTCCGGTCAGTGGAGTTGCAGATGTAGTCACGGCTGTTGCACACGTCCATCACCCGGTCTTTCACGGCGCCGTACCCACCCGGCAGGGCCCCGAACACCCCCTGCCCTCCGCGCGCGCTTCCGCCCTGGACGGTCTCCGGACTGCGGTTGGGGTTCGACAGGAGCGCCGCGGCGCCGAACTTCCCCGCGTCGACCGGGCCGCGCCCCTGCCCGATATCAGCGGCCACGCGGGACGCGATGTCAGCACCCAGGGAATACCCGGCGAGGCTGATCGTGGAGGTCGGGCACTGCTCCACCGTGTGCGCGATCATCTGCCTGGTCTTCGCTATGCCGTCCGCCCGGGACTGTGTGTAGGGCGTCGACACGAACGGTGCGGCGTCATACGCCACCGTCCTGGAGGTGGACGTCCCGTAATTCTCCGCCCGTGCACCGATGTCGGACACGTATGCACCGACCGGGAAGTTATCCGGCAGACCGGGCATCGTGTTGCCTCCACCGGGTACGAGGATGACAATGTCCGACTCGCACCGCGGGATGTTCGGGGTCGCGGCCGTGCCGTTGGAGAACCCGAGGGCGGAGGCGGTCGGAGCGGCGAGCAGGGTCGTGGCGACCGCGGCCGAGGCGAGGACGGACATGCTGCGGAGAAGGCGGGACGGACGGAACAGGCGGAAGCGCACGGCAACTCCTGGGTTCGAATGGGACGGATCAGGTCGGTGAGGGGTTTTCGGTGGGCGCGCCCGGTGTCCCCGGGGCGAACAACGCTAGCAGTATAAACGCACCGGGATCCCGTCCACCACCGGAGCAGACCGACGGCGGCCTGTCCCCCGCCCCAACAGCGCACTGTTCCAGGTGTGGCGCTCCAGGGTGGAGTTCGGTGCCCAGACCACCCTGACGCGCCACACCCGTGACGTCCAGAGGCACTGCCCTGTTCCCGCCGGAGTGTGGGCAGGGAAGGTGCAGGGCTCCTTGACGAAACATGAAAAATCCCCCTGACCTGCCGTAACAAGTAGGGGGATCTTCATTCGCTGTGGAGCTGCCGGGAATTGAACCCGGGTCCTTCGCAACCTCGCCAGGGCTTCTCCGTGCGCAGTCCACCTCTATCCCTGCTCGGCTCTCCGGATCATGTGGACGTGCCCGGACGATGAGCCCAGTCGCTCTGGAATGTCCGCTGCTCGCCCGAACGACGGGACGGCAGCGTCGAGTCCCTTAGCTGATGCCAGGAACCGGGTCAGGGACATACCCGGGCTGACAGACACGCTTCGCTGCTTAGGCAGCGAGAGCGTAGTCGCGCTGAGTGTTCTTCTCGGCGCTTATGGGTTGCTGCGACGCTTACGGTGGTCTCCAGCCTGCACCGGCACGCTTCCCCTGGCTCGATGTACGAAGTCGAAACCTAATCAGCCCCGTGTGCCGTACATCCTGTCACCGGAAAGCTCGGATGGTGACAGGATCCTCAACGCTACCAGACCAGGGGATTATTCCCCCATCCGGCAGGTCCGCCCCCTGGCGGGTCCGGCTCCCGCCGACTAACCCTTGATCCCCTTGATCCGGCGGCCCAGTTCGCGGGTGGCCTCCCTCTCCTCGGTCCGGCGCTTGATGTCCTGGCGCTTGTCGTAGTCCTGCTTACCGGTGGCCAGCGCGAGCTCGACCTTCAGCCGACCGTCCACGAAGTAGAGCTGCAGCGGCACCAGGGTGTTGTTGCCGTCGCGGACCTTGCCCATCAGCGAGTCGATCTCACCGCGGTGCAGCAGCAGCTTCCGGACGCGCCGCGGGGAGTGGTTCGTCCATGACCCCTGCGTGTACTCGGGGATATGCAGGTTCCGCAGCCACACTTCACCGTCGTCGACGGTCGCGAAAGAGTCCCCGAGGGACGCTTTCCCGTCCCGCAGCGCCTTGACCTCGGTACCGACCAAGGCGATGCCGGCCTCGTAGGTGTCGAGGATGCGGTAGTTGTGGCGGGCCTTCCGGTTGGTGGCGACCACCAGCGGGCTGCCGCCCTTGCCACCGGTCTTGCCGGCCTTGGCCGCTTTCGCGCCCTTGTTCCGTCCGGAATCCACCGGTGTACTCTTCTTCGCCATAGCCCGGAGGAGTCTACCCGCTTATTTCTTCACGTACCAGCGTAGCGTGACCTGCGCGGTTATCCCGGAGACCAGCGCACCCGCAAGTACCACGAATGGGGCGACGAACCAGATGTCCCCACTGGTGATCCTGGCGATCAGGTTGGCGTCGTAGAGCGAGGCCAGTGCACTGTCCAGCAGTGTCTCCTTGCCGAGGATCAGCACGCCGACCGACAGCAGTGAACCGATCAGGGAAGCCAGGACGGCCTCCAGGATGAACGGGGCCTGGGTGTACCAGCGCGTGGCGCCGACCATGCGCATGATGCTGATCTCGTGACGCCGGGAGAACGCGGCGAGCTGGACCATGTTCATGATCAGGAACACGGCGGCAACGGCCTGCACCGCGGCGAGGACGAAGCTGGCGTTGCGGACGGAGTCGAGGTTCTTGGTGGCTCCTCGTAGGTCGTCGCCCTGGTCCACGACGGTGGCCACGCCCGGCATGTCGCTGATCTCGTCGATGGCGGAGGTGTCCAGCGGATCGGCGAGACGGACGTGCAGCGCTGCTGGGAAGGCGTCCGGCGAGGTCTGCTCCACGAGTTGCGGGTCGGACTGGCCGAACAGTTCCACGAAGCGCTCGTAACTCTGCTCCTTGTTGCGGTAGGTGACGGACTCCACGTCGGAATTGTCGTCCAGGGAACCCTGGACGTCCGCGCAGACCTCGGCGGAGCAGTCGAGGTCGGTTCCGGCGGCGTCGTCGTCGAGCTGCACCATCACCTCGATGCGGTCCAGGTAGAGGTCCTTGGTGTCGGCGGTCATGTTGGTGATCAGCACACCGGTGGCCAGCAGCGCCAGCGAGATCGCGGTGGTGATGATCATCGCCACGGTCATGGTGACGTTGCGGGTCAGGCCGGAGAGGGCTTCCTTGAGGACGAATCTGATCTTCATCGTGTTCTTCTCCCTTTCCTTGTGCCCTATCGCCCGACGCCGTAGACGCCGTGGGCGTCGTCGCGCACGAGTTTTCCGTTGTGCAGTTCGAGGACGCGGCGGCGCATCGAGTCGACGGCGACGTCGTCGTGGGTGCTCATCACGACGGTGGTGCCGCCGCGGTTGATGCGGTTGAGCAGGGCCATGATCTCCGCGGAGGTGTCCGGGTCGAGGTTGCCGGTGGGCTCGTCGGCGAGCAGGACGAGGGGACGGTTCACCGTGGCACGGGCGATCGCCACACGCTGCTGCTCACCGCCGGAGAGCTCGTCGGGCATGCGCAGTTCCTTGCCGGCGAGTCCGACCATGTCGAGCACCTCGGGGACATTCTTCTCGATGGCCTCCTTGCGGCGACCGGTGACCTCGAGGGCGAAGGCGACGTTGTCGCGGACGTTCTTCTTCGGCAGCAGGCGGAAGTCCTGGAAGACATAACCGATCTTCTGCCTCAGCAGCGGCGTCCTGCGCTTGGGGAGCTTGTTGACGTGGAAGTCGGCGACGTGGAGGTCACCGCTGTCCACCTCCTCCTCGCGGATCATCAACTGGAGGAAGGTCGACTTACCCGAGCCGCTGGGGCCGATGAGGAAGGCGAACTCGCCCTTCTCCACGGTCACCGAGATGTCCTGCAGCGCTGGGCGGGTCGAGGTCCGGTACGTCTTGCTGACCTTGTCGAAAGTGATCACGTCGCTACCGTACCCGAACTGTTGTGACAAAAGAAACGCATGTGACCTATGTGATTGATGTGAAAACCCTGCGGGCTCTCCACAGGCTTGGTAGTGTGCGCGCCCATGACCTCTTCCCCGACCACTCCGTCCGAGACCTCCCCACCCGAGGCGCCTCCCACGAAGAACCGGACACCGGGCATCCTCGGTGTCATCGAACGTCTCGGGAACCTCCTGCCGAACCCGTTCTGGCTGTTCATCTGCCTCGGGGGCGTCGTCCTGGTGCTCAGCTGGCTCGGCTCGCTGATCGGCATGTCCGCCGACGACCCCGAAACCGGCGAGACCATCGAGGTCACCAACCTCCTCAGTGTCGACGGCCTGCAGATGATGGTCTCGGACGCGGTCACGAACTTCACCGAGTTCCCGCCGCTCGGTGTGATCATCACCGTCATGCTCGGTGTCGCGGTGGCAGAGCACGCCGGACTGATCTCCGCCGCCGTGCGCGCGATGGTCGCCCGCACCGGTCCGAAGACGTTGACCTTCGTCGTCGCGCTGACCGCCGTCACCGGCTCCATCGCCTCGGACGCGATCTTCGTGATCATGATCCCGCTGGGCGCGATGGCCTTCAACGCGCTCGGACGCTCCCCCATCGTCGGCGCCATCGTCGCCTTCGCCGGTGCCGCCGGCGGATTCAACGCCTCACTGCTGCTCAACATCACCGACGTCCTGCTGTCCGGCATTTCGACCACCGCCGCGCAGATCGTGGACCCGGACTACGTGGTCAACCCGCTGTCGAACTACTTCTTCGTCATCGTGTCCTCCATCGTCCTGGCGATCATCATCACCCTGACGACCGAGCTGTTCATGGACAAGAAGATCCACCAGATCGTGAACCACGACGACGTCGACTACAGCCAGGTGAACTTCACCGATGATGAGGGCAAGGTCGTCTCCGACCTGAAACTCAAGGCCATCGAGAGCCGCGGACTGAAGATGGCCGGGCTTGCTTTCCTGGGAACCCTGGTTGTCTACTTCGCCCTGCTGTTCATCCCTGGCTCCCCGCTGCAGGGCGAGGGCGGCGCGGTCATGGAATCCCCGCTGATCACCAATATCGCCGTGCCGATCGCCCTGATCTTCTTCGCGCTCGGCGTGGTCTACGGCCTGACCGTGAAGTCGATCAAGAAGTCCACGGACATCCCCGATTTCATGGCCAGGGGCCTGCAGACGATGCTGCCGATCCTGGTGCTGTTCTTCGTCGTCGCCCAGTTCATCGCCTGGTTCGAGGCCTCCAATCTGGGTATCTGGGTGTCCATCAAGGGCTCCGACCTCCTCAACAGCTGGAATCTGCCGACGGTCCTCCTGTTCGCCGGCTTCGTGCTGATGGTGGCGTTCATCAACCTGATGATCACCTCGGGTTCCGCGCAGTGGGCCCTGATGGCGCCCGTTGTGGTGCCGATGATGATGTACATCGGGATCTCACCGGAGGTCACGCAGATGCTGTACCGCATCGGAGACTCCGCGACCGCGGTCGTGACGCCGATGAATCCCTACTTCGCGATGGCCTTCGCCTTCATCCTGCGTTACTACCGGAAGGCCGGGCTGGGCACGATCATGTCGATGACGATCCCCTACTGTCTGACGATCCTTGTCGGCTGGTTCCTGCTGTTCGTTGCCTGGTGGGCGCTCGGTATCCCGCTCGGTCCGGACGCACCGATGGAGTACCCGGCGTAATCCCTGGTCAGAGGTCAACTACCCGGTACTGCTGGCGCCCGTCCCGGTCACGGACCATCACTCCGAGGTCGCGGAGCTTGTGCAGGGCCTCCTCCGCGGCACCCGGTTGCTTGTCAGCCAGTGCCCGTCGCCGGGCGCGTAGCAGCTCCTCGACCTCCCCATCCTGCCGTCCGTCACCGTCGACCCAGGTGGTGAAGGCGTCCTCGAAGGGGTCGGACGTGTCGAGTGGCGGGTAGCCGTGAGCGTCCAGTGCCGCCCGCAGGCCGGGCACCATCTCGTCCTCCAACGGGCTGCGCAGCACCTCCCGGTCGCCGTCATCGATAAGGACGAGGGCCTTCTTCTCCGCGATGACATGCGCGATCCGGTCGCGTTTTATGAAGCGGTCCGCATCCTTGGTGTGGACGGTGAGCCCGTCCTCGGCGACGTCGATGGTGCCAGCGTCCTCCGTCCAGCTGGACGCGACGAGGAAGCCGCCGACCCCGCCCAGGATCGTGAGAACGGGGACGGCCCAGACGAACGGGAGTTCAGCGGCCAGCCTCAGGGGGCCAGGGGCATCGCCGATGAGTCCGAGGAGCCAGGCGACCACGGGGCCGACAATGAACGCTGCGACCAGTCCGATTGCCGCACCGCCTGCGGCGAAGATCGTCAGGTACTTGGACGGGATACCGACGGTGCTCATGGCTGTGCGCCATTCAGGTAGCCCAGGACAGTGCGACGCACCTCGGGGGCAGGATTGTGGCCGGGCTCCGCGTTCAGGAAGCAGGCATCCACGACGGTCAGGAGCCAGCCGGCGGTGTGGTCCGGGTCCAGGCCTGCATCGATCCGGCCCGCACCGATGCCTTTTCGGATCAGCTCGGCCAGGCCGGTTCTCTGCGTGATCGCCGCCTTCTCTGACGCTGCGATGAGCTCGGGGTCGTGACCCATGCGCCGCAGTGATTCGACGAGCATGCCGGCGGCGTAGGGGTAGGCGGCGTCGGCGGCAAGCGTCTCGACGATCTCGAGGATCGAGGCTAGTGGATCGGTGGTGTCCTGGTGCTCCCCGATCAGCTTCTCTGCCCTGGGGATGTCATCTTCAAACGGGGCGCGGAACAGGGAGGCCTTGTCCGGGAAGTAGTAGAAGATACTGGCCGGGCTGGTGCCGACCTCCTTCGCGACCTGGGCGACGCTGGTGTTCTCGAAGCCGTGCGTAGCAAAGAGCCGCGCAGCCGCCTCAGCGATCTCGGCCTTCTTCTGCGCAACCTTCTCGGGGTCGACCTTCCTGGCCATGACGTCCTCTTCTACTCACTCAATTAATTGACTGACCGATCAAACAATACCACACGACGAGCCACCACTACACCGACGACCAGTCCGACGATCGCCATGGCCGCGCTGATCAGGTACGGTTCCAGCCCGTCCGCCCCGCCGGTCGGACCGAACCCCAGACCGATGAACAGGGCAACGCCGAGCGCCCCGCCGAGTTGATCGGCGGCACGTTGCACTCCCGAAGCCGTCGCCGCGTCCTGCTCAGTCACCCCGCTGACCGCGATGTACTGCAGACCAACGAGCCCGAACCCCATACCACCGGCAATGAACACCATCGCCGGGAGCATCGTCCACGACCACACAGCCCCCACCGCGATCGCTGCCATACCGAGAGCCGCGAGCACCATGCCGACCTGCGCACATGCACGCGCACCCCACCGCTCGATCAGCCGTGGAACCACGACGGATGCCGCGACCAGACACACCGCCAACGGCACCAACGCCAACCCGGTCGCCATCGGGCTCAGCCCCATCCGGTCCTGCAACAGGAACGTGAACAGCAGGAAGGACGTCGACAGAGCCGCACTCAGCAACATCGTCGCCGCATTCGCGCCAAGGCGATTGCGATTGCGGAGGATTCCCGGAGGCAGCACGGGATTGATGGCCCTGCGTTCCACACCGATGAGCGAGATGGTGGCCAGTGCTGCTCCGATCAGCGCACTTACCGGCACCCACCAGGGTCGGATGCCCTCACCGGCCTCCACGACTCCGGCGACGAACAACAGTGGCGCGATCGTGAGCAGCACGGCACCGCGAACGTCGGTGGAGCCGGCAACCGGCTGGTCCTTCGCCTTGTCCTCCGCCGCATCCACGTCCGACGGGATGAGCCACAGAACTCCGACCAGGACCACCATGACGAACGGGACGCTGACCAGGAACACCCAGCGCCACCCGAGGAACTCGGTGATCACACCGGAGAGAACGAAGCCGAGGACAAGTCCACAACTCGCGACCGCCGCCCAGACTCCGAGCGCACGGGAGCGGAGGTGACCCTCCGGGAACATCAGCACGACGACGGACATCGCCGCCGGGGCGGCCAGCGCTTCACCGACACCCTGGGCGAGACGGGCGACGATCAGTGCCCCGAAGGACGGGGCGAGCCCCGCGAGCAACGAGGCAGTCCCGAAGATGAGGACACCGGCCAGCAGCATGCGGCGTCGTCCGAGGAGGTCACCGAGTCGTCCACCCAGCATCAGCAGACCACCCCCGGCGACCGTGTATCCGACAACGACCCAGGTCAGCTGACCAGGGCCTGCATCAAAGTGGCGGCCGATGGACGGCAGGGCGACGTTGACCACGGTCACGTCGACCGCGATGAGGAACTGGAGGAGGGAGAGGCTGGCGAGGATCAGCCAGCGTCGTGGATTAGAGAGGGATTGAGGATGTATAGGTCGTACAGCCCGTTGAGGCCGTGAAAACCGTTGAGGCCGTGAAAAAGGCATGCGAAAACTCCGTAGCTTGACGTGGAAATGAACTACTCAAGCGACGGTGGCGTCGATGTGTTGTGTTGGTGCCCCTCTGGACGCTCCGCCGCTAGGGCGTGTCTCCTAAACAGTAGTGATACGACATGTCACCGTGGGGAC
>NZ_JBQEDF010000069.1:0-15338 GCF_052107835.1 Corynebacterium sp. | reverse complement strand
TGGCCCTCATCCTGACCCAGTACAGCTCGGCGCTGCAGGGCTGCCATCGCAGGCTGTTCACAGCCCTCGCACATGGTCGGGTTAACGGAATTCACCCGACAGGTCGTGAGGGCGGTCGACACGTTGCAAGGGCACTCCGGCACGGAGCGCCAGCAAATCACCCCGCTTCACCCCACTAGACTGCTGTTGATGACCTCCCCGACATCAGGCACCACATTCCGGTTGGCGTCCTACGCGGTGTGCGTACGCGACGGTGCGGTACTGCTGGTTGCGGTCGAAGACAATGAGGGTGAGGCGACCTGGACGTTACCCGGCGGTGGCGTGGAGCCTCTGGAGGACCCGTTCGCTGCGGTGACCCGCGAGGTCGCCGAGGAAACCGGCTGCACCTCACGGGTTGTCCGCCTGCTGGGTGTGGATTCCCGGGTCATTCCGCAGGACGAAGCGATCCGCGGTGTGCCGCACCAGAATGTCGGCATCTTCTACGAGGTTGAGCTGACCCGGGACGAACTCCGTGCAGAACCCTCCGGGGATACGGTGACCCCGACGTGGGTGCCGCGCGATGACGTGGAGACCCTGTCCCGGAGCGGGCTGGTGGACATCGGCCTGACCCTGGTCGCCGAATGCCCGCCCTCCGGTCATGTTCCTCCGGTGACCGTGGGCGGGCTGGTGCGGCATTAGGTCCGGTGGCCCGTCCTACTGCACCGGCGGGACGGCGCCCACCGGCGGGAGTGCCCCGGTCCGGGCGATGTCCTGCGGGTACAGGATGTAGTGGGATGTTGAGACGCCGCTCGGGTCGGCATTGGGATCATCGGGGAGTGGGAACCGGTAGTCCACCTGGATGATGTTGTCCGCGACACGGGTCACGTCCTGGTTCGGGTAGGCCTCCGGGACAGTGGTGCCGATGTAGGCGCCGTGGTCGAACAGGGCGACCTGCTGTGGCGAGCTGCCTGTCCCGCCCGCCACATTGAGGACGATCGCCGAGAACGGCAGTGCGGGGTCGTAGGCCCTGGTGTCCGCCCCGGCGGCCGTCCATGGCCCGAAGCCGGCGGCGTTCGGAGTCCGGTCCGCAGCGATCTGGGCTGCTTCGCCAGCAGAGGGCGGCGGGGGCACCGGTACGGAGTCCGGCGGCGGGGGAGGTGGTGTCGCACTGCTGGTGGCGGTGCCGACCGTGGCCCCGCCGAGGGCGAGGAGGGTGGCCGTGGTGATTGCGAGGATCTTCGGATGACGTGTGGTGCGCTGTCGGTAATTCATGGTGTGACTCCTTTCCGACAGAGATGGAGAGTGGTCAATGTTCCTGCAAGGCCTTACACCTAGAGCGACCGACAGCGCGCCTGCGACCGTTACCTATCCCTGCTGACGGTAGGTTTTCACCGTGTTGATCTGGTCCCAGAGGAAGATCACCCAGACCGCGGTGACAACCGCCCAGTTCCACCAGGACGCGTCGATCTCGGCCGCGAGGCCCGGGTGCAGGACGTCCTGCGTCAGGAAAGCAACGGTGACCAGCACGGCGAGCACTGCATCCGCGAGGATTCCGGATGCCACGGACGCCGCAGTGAGTCGACGGATGCGGTAGTTCCACACATTGATCCCGGCGAGTACGGCGAGGAGTGCCCAGTAACCCACGAGCCAGACGGTCGGCAGGTCAGGGTTGACGAAGGTCTCCCCGCTGTTGAGGTCACCGATGTAGAACAACGGGGTCGTCAGCAGCGGAATGACGGCGAGCAGCGCCAGCATCACGATATTCAGGACCGCCTCGGCGCGGACCGGGGCCTGGTTTCCCCGGGTGTGGCGGCTGGTGTCCAGGTCATCGACGCTCCACGTGGTGGCGGATGCTCCAACCGTGTCCCCGATGTTCCTCAGGTCGCGGGGTGGGAGGACTCTCTCGCCGATGCCGATCAGTAGCGTGATGGCGGCGAAGGCCGCCAGCACGGGGACGACGGTCTTTCCGATGGTGACACCGATGAGTGCGCCGATGTGGGGTTCTTCCGCTGTCAGGTAGTAGCTGATGGCGTTGGCCAGCAGCGACAGCACGGCAACGATCGGCAGGATCAGCGTCATCATGCGGATGTAGACCGGGTAGTGCTCGGGGCCGATGAGGTAGCGCGGACGTCCCGAGTAGCGCTGGGCGAGGACGGCGGGGTCGCCGAGTTCGGTCAGGACGTCCCGCTCGATCCCGGCGGGGTCGGACCCCGGTTGCGCCTCCGACCGGGCGTCGACGAGGTCGGAGATCATGCCGGAGAGATCCTGCGCGATGTCGTCGCGTGAGTCCTCCGGGAGCTTGCGCAGGACGGTGTCGATGTAGCTGGAGGTCAGTGGGGGGTTCTGTGTGGCGTTCATGGGGTGGGGTCCTTCCAGAGGTCCGTGAGGCTGTCAGTCAGGGTGAGCCATTCGGTGCGCATGGCCTCGGCGGCGGAGGCCCCGTCCCCGGTGAGGGTGTAGTACTTCCGTGGCCGGGGTTCGTCGGTGTTCCATTCGGCGGCGAGCAGGCCCTGCTTCTCGAGTCGGCGCAGCAGTGGGTAGAGGGTGTTGGCTTCCGTGTGGATGCCGGACGCGGCGAGGGAACTCAGGAGCGAATAGCCGTACTGGGGGTCCCGGCAGGCACTCAGGCACGCCAGCACAACCGTTCCCCGCCTCAGTTCCTGGAGGTGGGTGGCCAGTGCATTGCTCTGCGCATCATCCATGTGTCACACTATACTGTGTGTCACACACTATGACAAGAGCCAGTAGCCCGTCCCAGCGAATGAGATAACTAAGTCGCTGATTGGGATTATTGAGGGGGAACCGTTAGAACAAAGGGGACGTTCGACACTGTTTTGCCGAGGAGAGGAACAAGGAATGACCGAAGGAACCATCAGCACAGCGGGGAAGCGGCGCAGGACCGGGCAGGAGGGGGACCGTTCGGCCACCCTCGTTGTCCTCGGGTTCCCTTTGTTCATCCTCGCGGGAACGGTGGTCGCCTTCCTCTTCCCCGCCCCGTTCCAGCCGCTCACGGACTACATCAACATCTTCCTGATGATCATCATGTTCTCCATGGGGCTCACGCTGACCGTCCCGGATTTCAGGATGATCGCCAAGCGTCCCGTCCCCGTCATCATCGGCGTGGTCGCGCAGTTCGTGGTGATGCCGTCGCTGGCGGTGTTCGTCGCGTGGCTCCTGAATCTGGATCCGGTTCTCGCCGTGGGCCTGCTCATGCTGGGTTCAGTGCCCGGGGGTACGTCCTCGAACGTCATCACCTTCCTCGCGAAGGGCGATGTGGCGCTGTCCGTGTCGATGACGAGCGTCTCCACCCTGCTCTCGCCGATCATGACCCCGACCCTCATGCTGCTGTTGGCCGATACCCGCACCGATGTCGACGCGTCCGGCATGGCCTGGACGCTGGCGCAGACCGTCCTGCTGCCTGTCGTTGGTGGCCTGCTGATCAGGACGTTCGTCGCCGACAAGTACCTTGACCCGTTCATGCCGGCGTTGCCGTGGATCTCCATCGTCGGCATCGGCGGAGTCGTCTTCCCTGCTGTGGCCAACAACGCCGACGCCCTGGCCAAGGTCGGCGTGATCGTTTTCGTGGCAGTGATCATCCACAACGTCCTGGGTTACGTCCTGGGGTACGCCGCGGGACGCGTGTTCAAACTCCCCGCCAGAGCCAACCGGGCGATGGCCACCGAGATAGGGACGCAGTCGGCCGGGCTCGCCTCGGGGATGGCGGGGCGGTTCTTCAGTCCCGAGGCCGCGCTGCCCGGTGCCGTCGCCGCCGTGGTGCACAACATCACCGGCGCAATCTACGTGGCCATCGTCCGCCGCCGGCCCCTCACCCCTGACCGTGGATGATCACGGCACGCCGGCTGATGCGCCAGCCCTCCGGGGTCCGCCGCAGCGTGTCGAGGTACTGGCCGATCAGTACCGGCATCGGACCCGGCTGCGTGTTCCCGAGACGAAGGTACTTGCTGCGTACATCGACCTCGTCACCCCGGTCGGCGATGACCTCGCTGTTGGTGGTGTGGTGTGACAGGGCAGGACGGGAACCGGGGGTCCTCGTACTGAACGGGTCGGAGGTCGACCCCGTCATCGTGAGCAGGACATTGTCCAGTCCGGACACCACCGGCCCCGGTTCGCCGTTGACGCCAGCCTCCGTGAAATCGAAGACGACGTCGTCGGTCAGGACGTGCGACATCGGCACCGTCCCCGCGTCCAGGGCATGCCCGTAACGGGCGATGGTCTGCATGATCCCCACATAGTCCTCGAAAACCACCGCGATCACCCCGTCAGTCCGAACGCGTCGGCCAGGAGCTCGTGGGACCGGCGCCGGGCGACGGGGTCGGCGATCAGGTCCTGGATCATCAGCTCGTCGGCGCCGCTCTCCTCCACCATCTGTTCCAGGGTGGTGCGGACACTCTCCGGGCCGCCGGCGACGAACTTGGGCCAGCGCCCGTCGGCGATCCACGTCGGCTCCTCCTTCTCCGCTGCGGACATTTCCCGCTCCGCATCCGCGGGAAGCGGGACCATGACGCTGCCGGCGTTGCGTCCTGCACGGCCGAGGGCGGAGTAGTAGCCCTTCGGGGAGTACGCCAGGTGTCGGCCGCTCTCCTCAGTCTCGCCGACCGCCACATTGACGGCGAGGATCGCCCGGGGGTTCTCGATCCCGAAACCCTGTGGCGTGAAGTTGGTGCGGTAGTTCTGCAACGCCTCCGCGGCCTTGGTCGGGTTGATGAAACCGGCGAACGTATACCCGATGCCGAGGCCCGCAGCCAGGTTCCCGCTGTTCGGACTCGACCCCAGCAGCCAGGTCTCCGGGTTCTCGGTCACCGACGGCATGAGCGGGTGTCCACGGAACGGGTGGTCCTCAGGGAAGGCCCCGTAGAGCCAGGCGAGGGTCTCGAGGATCTGCTGCTGGTGATCCGGCTGGGCCGGTTGCTGCCGGTTCTGCTGGAGGGCGGTGTCGATGACCGGGCCCGAGGTTGCCCGTCCCATGCCCAGGTCGATGCGCCCCGGTGCCATGGCTTCGAGCTGCTTGTACATCTCGGCGACCTTGAACGGGCTGTAGTTGTTCATGAGGACAGCGCCGGAGCCCAGGCGGATTGTCGAGGTCTGTGCCGCTGCGGCGGCAATGAGCAGTTCGGGGTGGTGGGAGGCCCCGGACCGGGACAAGTGGTGCTCGGCGAACCATACGCGGTGGAATCCGAGTTCCTCCGCGTGGCGGGTGTTCTCCAGGGAATCGGACAGGGCCTGCTTCTCGTCGGTTCCGGGGGCCACGGTTCCGAGGTCAACGATGGACAACTTCATGGTGTGGTGCTCCTTGCGTGTGCTTCGGTCACTGCATTGCGGGTGTCCCCCCACGCTACGGAAAAAGTTGGATGGTTCCAACCAGTTATATCGGCGACCGGACAGGTACGATCGGCGCCATGGTCGACGACAGGGTGCTGGACAGTATGGAGCGGTCCTTGGCGGAGGTGATCCGCCTGCTGACGGACCGGGCAGTGACGGGGAACCTCGCGAGGATCTCCGGGTTCGACCTGCCCCCGGCGTCCTGGTCGCTGCTGGAGTACCTCGCCAGCGACGGGCCGGTCCGGGTCTCGGACATCGCCGCCTGCCAGGGGGTGGACGTGTCGACGGTGACCCCCCGGCTGAAGAATCTGGAGGCGCAGGGGCTGGTGAGCCGGGAACGTGAACCGTCCGACGCCCGTGCCTTCCGGATCAGCATCGCCCCGCAGGGGGAGGCCGCGCTGGGGAACATCCACGCTGCCCGGCGGGACATCCTCCGGGACGCGGTGGAGCGGGTCGGGCCGGATCAGCTGGCGGGGGCGGAGCACACGCTGCGCTCCATTGCGCACCACCTGGCACCGTCGACGTAACCGCCCCTTTCCAGGGGTGGAACACCACACCGGCCAACAGAGCCCGCTGATATCGTAGGGGGGTGGCACACGGCACGGAGCGACTCGTCTTCTTCATCTCGGACAGCACGGGGATCACCTCCGAGACGCTCGGCAACGCCCTGCTCGCGCAGTTCCCCGGGACCCCTTTCGCGCGCCGCGTCCTCCCCTTCGTCGACACCGTCGAGCACGCCCGCCGGGCCGTCCAGGAGATCGCCGACATCTCCGCCGGGGCGCGGGAGACACCCATCGTCTTCGTGACCGTGCGCGACGCCGAGGTCGCGGACACCATGTTCCAGGCGCCCTGTGAAGTCATCGACCTGCTCGGTGCGCACCTCGTCCAGCTGGAACGGGTCCTCGACGCCCCACGCAGCGCGTCGGCGACCGCGTACCACCGGGTCGGTGACCAGGCCCGCTACCTGGACCGCATCGACGCCGTCGAGTACACCATCGAACACGACGACGCCGCCTCCCTGCGCCGTATCGGCAGCGCCGACCTGATCATCATCGCCCCGTCCCGCTGCGGGAAGACCCCCACGGCCATGTACCTCGCACTGCAGCACGGACTGCGGGTCGCCAACTACCCGCTCACCGAGGACGACCGTCCCGGCGAACTCCCCGAATCCATGCGCCCGTACCGGGACCGGCTGTTCGGGCTGACCACCACCGCCCAGCGTCTCAGCCAGGTCCGCGGCGAACGAAGACCGGGCAGCGGCTACGCCAGTCTCGCCCGCTGCCGCACCGAACTCCGCGAGGCGGAAACCCTCTACAAGAGCAACGGCATCCCCTACATCGACTCCCACGCCATGAGTGTCGAGGAGATGTCCAGCATCATCCTCTCGACCATGGACCTGCGGCACAACTGAAAGGACCCACACCATGTCCTCCACCATCATCCCCTTCGACCAGCTCGGCATGGACGACGTCCCCCAGGTCGGCGGCAAGAACGCCTCCCTCGGTGAGATGGTCGTCAACCTCGCCGACGCCGGCGTCCGCGTCCCCGGTGGTTTCGCCACCACCGCCGACGCCTTCCGCGACTTCCTCGCCGTCAACGGACTCGACGAGAGGATCAGCGGAACCCTCGCCGACCTCGACATCGAGGACGTCCGTGAGCTGTCGGTCCGCGGAGAGCAGATCCGGGGCTGGATCCTGGAGCAGGCTTTCCCGCAGAACCTCGAGCGCGACATCCGCGACGCCTACGAGGACCTCGTGGCCAACGACACGCACCCCGGGGACGTCACCTGGGCGGTACGGTCCAGCGCGACGGCCGAGGACCTGCCGGACGCGTCCTTCGCCGGCCAGCAGGAGACCTACCTGAACATCGGCGGCATCGACAACGTCCTGGAGGCGGTGAAGCTGGTCTTCGCCTCCCTGTACAACGACCGGGCGATCGCCTACCGCGTCCACCACGGCTTCATCCACGACGAGGTCGCCCTGTCCGCCGGCGTCCAACGGATGGTCCGTACCGACATCGGGGCGTCCGGCGTGATGTTCACCGTGGACACCGAGTCCGGATTCGACCGCGCAGTGTTCATCACCTCCGCCTACGGCCTCGGCGAGGCCGTGGTGCAGGGTGCGGTGAACCCGGACGAGTTCTACGTGCACAAGCCCGCCGTCAAGGACGGCCGGTCCGGGAAGGACGCGATCCTGTCCCGCACCGTCGGTGAGAAGGCGGTCGCCATGCGCTACGCCGAAGGCACCGGTGCCGAGTCCGCGACCCGGTGGGAGGACGTGGACGACAGCGACCGCGGGCAGTTCTCCATCACCGACGACGAGGTCACCGAGCTGGCCCGCCACGCCGTGGCCATCGAGGAGCACTACGGCCGTCCGATGGACATCGAGTGGGGGCGCGACGGGCTGGACGGCCAGCTCTACATCCTGCAGGCGCGTCCCGAGACCGTCGTGTCGCGCCGGGGCGAGGGCGGCCAGGTGCTGTCCCGCTTCGAGATCGACCGCAGGGCCGCCGACTCCGCCGAGGTCCTGGCGGAGGGCCGTTCCATCGGCCAGCGCATCGGCGCCGGTCCGGTGCGCGTCCTGCGCTCGATCAAGGACATGGACAAAATGCACACCGGGGATGTGCTGGTCGCCGAGATCACCGACCCGGACTGGGAGCCGATCATGAAGCGGGCCTCGGCGATCATCACCGAGCGTGGCGGACGCACATGCCACGCCGCGATCATCGCCCGCGAACTGGGCGTCCCCGCGATCGTCGGCACCGGCGACGCGACGTCCACGCTGCCCGACGGGGAGTCCGTCACGGTGTCCTGCGCCGAGGGCGACACCGGACGCGCCTACCGCGGCGAGGTGCCCTTCGAGGAGAAGGAGACCCGGCTGGACGCCATGCCCGACATCCCCGTGAAGCTGATGATGAACGTGGCGACCCCCGACCAGGCCTTCGCCTTCTCCTCGCTGCCGAACAACGGCGTGGGGCTGGCGCGCATGGAGTTCATCATCAACCGGCAGATCGGCGTGCATCCTCGCGCACTGCTGGAGCGGGTCACCCTGGAACCGGAACTGCAGGCGGAGGTGGACGCGATCACCGCGGCCTACCCGTCCCCGGAGGAGTTCTTCATCCGGCGTGTGGTCGAGGGCGTCTCGACGATTGCCGCGGCCTTCGACCCGAAGCCGGTGATCGTGCGGCTGTCCGACTTCAAGACCAACGAGTACGCCAACCTCGTTGCCGGCGAGAAGTACGAGCCGAAGGAGGAGAACCCGATGATCGGGTACCGGGGTGCCGCCCGGTACGTCTCCGAGGAGTTCCGCGACTGCTTCGCCCTGGAGTGCGAGGCACTGCGCCGCGTGCGTGAGGAGATGGGACTGACGAACGTGCGGATCATGATCCCGTTCGTCCGCAACGTCCCCGAACTGCAGGACGTGCTGGAGGTCATGTCCTCCCACGGACTCACGCGCGGCGAGGGCGCGGGGGAGGGAGGTCTGAAGGTCGTGATGATGTGCGAGGTGCCGTCGAACTACCTGCTGGCCGAGGAGTTCCTGGAGCACGTGGACGGTTTCTCCATCGGCTCCAACGACATGACCCAACTGGTGCTCGGCGTGGACCGCGACTCCGACCTGGTCGCCCATGACTTCGACGAGAACGACCCGGCGGTGCTGAAGGTCATCGGTTCGGTCGTGCGCACCTGCGTGGAGAAGGGCAAGTACGTGGGGATCTGCGGCCAGGGGCCCTCGGATTCGCCGCAGCTCGCCGGCTGGCTGGTGGAGCAGGGCATCGAGTCGATGTCCCTGACCCCGGACACCGTGGTGAAGACCTGGCTGTCCCTGGCGGGGGAGTAATGCCCGACAGGTCACCGGTTCCTCCCTGGCGGAACCCCGGGGATTTCGTCGCCCACGTCGAGATCCCCGGGCCTGCCACCCAGTCGTCGGTGAGGGCGGAAGCGCTCTGGCGCCACGCCGTGGACACCGGTGTGGCCGGGCAGGTCTGGCACACACCGGTGTGGCTCCCCGATCCCCGGGGACGGACACGGGCGCATGCGGCGTCCCTGTTCATCGACGAGACCGTCAGTGACGAGGAGGCCGGGTGGCTCCACGAGACGGGGCTCGACTGGGCGCGGTGGCTGGTCGACGATTCGGCGGAGTACGCGGCGGTGGTCGGTGCAGTGGGGACGCGGGACGTGGTTCCGCTCTCCGAGTTCATCGACGCGGACATGACGGGTGCCTGGCTGGTGCGTGGCGGGGACGCCGACGGCACCGGGGGGACTCCGTGGCGGCTTCTGGTCGCGGGGGACGTATTCCGGATCTGGGGGCGGTGAGGGCTCCCTGCAGGGGGATGCGGGAGGCACCCCGGGGAGGTGAACGCCATGTACCGGGTGGCTCGTCGGGCGCGCCGGGTACGCCCATGCGTATAGTGGCCGGATAGCGATACCCCTCACACTACGATCTTTATCTCCAGGAGTTATGCAGTGAAGCTCAACGATGAAACCTCGGACGCGGTGGCTACCCGGTTGCGACGGGCGCGTGGACAGCTCGAAGGCGTGATCTCGATGATCGAGGACGGCCGGGAGTGCAGCGAGATCGTCACCCAGCTGGCAGCGGTGTCCCGGGCGGTGGACCGCGCCGGGGTGAAGGCGATCTCAGGCGGGATGCGGGACTACGCCAGCCGGGATGCCGCGGACACGCCCGACGGCTGGGAGGACGAGATGGAGAAGCTGTTCCTCTCACTGGCGTAGGGGTGCCAGCAATGCTTCGCCCCGAGACCCTCAGCACAACCGTCCGATTTCCTCGGCGAGCAGCCCGGCGTCGGTGACCGGGACATAGTGGGCGGAGTTCTCCGCCAGGACGAGCCGCCCGTTCTTGGAGGCTGCCGCCCGCTGCTCGTACGCCGCCAGCGCCGAGCGGCGGTTCCCCTCACTCATACCGTCCCCCGGCTTCGCCCCGGCGACGATTGTCACAGGGATGTCCCCGAGGTCCGGCGGAGTCGACCGCCACGTCCTCACCTCCGGCATGAACGTCCGGGACTGGGTCAGCTGCGTCCGGAACACCTCCGGCCCGAACGCCTCGGCGGCCATATCCCCGCGCACATCGTCGGCCGGGGCGGCATCCATCAGCCAGGCGAACATCCGTCGCACCAGCCCCAATTTCGCCAGCAGCAGGGAGAGGTTGCCGACGACCAGCTCCAGTGCCCGGAACCAGGGGGAGCCCATCTCGCCGATCGCCTCGTCCGTCGGGTCGACGAGCACCAGCCCGGCGACTCGCCCGGGGTGCCTCGACGCGGCCAGGCGGACCAGGGGCCCGCCGGCCGAATGTCCGACCAGGACGAAGGAGGATCCCCCGAGCCGGTCGAGGACGTCATTGAGGTCGTCGGCCATCCGGGACAGCGTCCTGCCGTCGGGGTCCGGGGCCGAACGGCCCAGTCCGGAGCGGTCGTAGACCACCGACCGGGCAACGCCGTCCATGGCGGCGACGCGGGTCTGCACGTCCGCTGACACGGACCGGTTCGCTGCGGCGCCGGCCTCGAAGACGACGGTCACGCCGTCCCGGGAGGGACCGTCCAGGGACTGAGAGAACAGCCGGCGACCGTCACGTGTGGTGAGCCATGCGGGGCTGCCCTGGGTGTGCCGGTGGTGGGTGGTGTCAGGTGAGGCAGTACTCATGTACTGAACATACGTCCGGCGCTGCGCCCTGCGCACGGGTTTCGCCGCGATAGACTGGCATGCGTGATCCGAACCCTGCTCATCGACAATCACGACTCCTTCACCTGGAACCTCGTCCACGACCTGACCAGGGTCAACGGCATGTCGCCGGTGGTCGTGCCCAATGACTGGGAAGGATGGGCCATCCAGGGCCCCGACCTGCTCGAATCATTCGACAACGTGGTCATTTCGCCCGGGCCCGGTACCCCGCTGCATCCGGTGGACGTCGGTATCGGCCCCGGGGTGGTCGCTGCCGCCGTCGAACGCCGGACCCCCGTGCTCGGGATCTGCCTGGGCCACCAGCTCATCGCGCACATGTACGGCGGCACCGTCGGAGCCTCCCCGGAGCCGGTCCACGGTCGGATGTCGCAGGTCTCCCATGACGGACGGGGCCTGTTCTCCGGCGTCCCCGAGCCGTTCGAGGTGGTCCGCTACCACTCCCTGGCCGTCCTGGACGTGCCCTCCGGCATCACCGTCGACGCCCGCAGCGAGGACGGGACGATCATGGGACTCAGCGTCCCCGGCAAACTCCTGTGGGGCGTGCAGTTCCACCCCGAGTCGGTGAAGACGCTGCACGGCCCGGAACTCCTCGCCAACTTCGCCCAGCTCACCCGCGACAATGGTCGGGTGCGCCGCGTCCACGACCACGTGGTGCCGATGGTCGGCGCGGACACCCGCGCCATGGCGGAGACCCTGTTCCGCGCCATGTTCGGGGACGCCGACCACGCCGTCTGGCTCGACGGCAACCGGGCGGGGGACTCCCGCGCCAGGTTCACCGTCATGGGTGCCGCCGACGGCCGCAACGCCGGTCCGTCGGCCGCCGTCGCCACGGCCAGCGTCGGGGAGGGGACGGTGACGGTCACCCGCGGAGAGCATGTCAGCGTGGTCGAGCAGGACGTCCTGACCTGGTTGCGGGACGATCTCGCCCGGTGGAACATCCGTGGCGGGGGACTGGACGAGGACCTCGCCGGCGACCGCGACGGTGAGACGGGGTTCGGATTCAGGCTGGGCTGGGTCGGCTACCTCGGCTACGGGGTCAAGGAACAGTGCTCCG
The DNA here is from genome assembly GCF_052107835.1 of Corynebacterium sp. GTDB lineage: Bacteria > Actinomycetota > Actinomycetes > Mycobacteriales > Mycobacteriaceae > Corynebacterium. The sequence goes on along the minus strand of NZ_JBQEDF010000069.1, from coordinate 3,273 downwards.
ACGGTGAGGGGGCGCTGAACACCCGTGCGTCCACCGTGCCGGACGCGAACCTGGTCTTCCTCGACCGTGCGGTGGTGATCGACCACCGGTACGCCGAGGCGCACCTGCTGTTCCTCGACCGGCCGCGCGTCCGCGACGCCGGCCCCTGGGCGACCGCCGCGGAGACCGCGTGGCGGGAGAAGACCGCCGCGCTGATCCGCAGACTCTGCGCCGGCACAGCGACGGTGGACCCCGGGGACACGTGCACCCTCGACACCGCGATGCACGACCGTGGGGACTACACGGGGAAGGTCCGTGAGATCCAACGGCTCATCCGGGAGGGTGAGACCTACGAGGCCTGCCTGACCACGACGTTGACCGCCACACCGGACGGTTCCCCCGACACCCTCGACCTCTACCGGCGGCTGCGGCGGGACAACCCGGCCCCGTTCGCGTCCTACCTGCGGCTGCCCGGGGTGACGGTGATGTCGACCTCCCCGGAGCGATTCCTGCGGGTGGATGCCGACGGCACCGTCATGTCCTCACCGATCAAGGGGACCCGCCCGGTGGGCGACTCCGAGGAACTCGATCTGCGGATCCGGGCGGAGCTGCAGGCCAGCGAGAAGGACCGTGCCGAGAACCTGATGATCGTCGACCTGGTGCGCCACGATCTGGGCCGGGTGGCCGAGCCCGGCACGGTGCAGGTGCCCGAGCTGTTCAGCGTGGAAAGCTACGCCACGGTCCACCAGCTGGTCAGCACCGTCACCGCGCGGCTCGGCGAAGGCTTCACCGGGGTGGACGCGGTGCGTGCGGCATTCCCCCCGGGGTCGATGACCGGCGCACCTAAGCAGCGCACCATGCGCATCCTGGAGGAGCTGGAGGACGGCCCACGCGGGGTGTACAGCGGCGCGGTCGGCTACTTCTCGCTGGACGGTGCGGTGGACCTGTCCGTGGTGATCAGGACGCTGATCTCCGAGGGGACAGGTGGGGACACCGACCGGCTGACCTACGGTGTCGGCGGTGCCGTGGTGGCCCAGTCCGACCCGGACGGGGAGTACGAGGAAACGGTCGTGAAGTCGGCGCCGGTGCTGGGTCTGGGGTGACCCGGGCATTCTCGGATAAGGTCGTGGATCATGAGTGGAGAGGATGCCGCGGACATCAGGGCCGCCTTCGACGCCGTCCGTGAACAGGTGGACGCCGCCGCTGTGGCCTCGGGACGCGATCCCGCCGGGATCCGGCTGCTGCCGGTGAGCAAGACCGTGCCGGTGGACCGGCTGCGGGCCGCGGTGGACGCCGGGTTGCATGAGCTCGCGGAGAACAAGCCGCAGGAGCTCCAGCGCAAAGCCGTGGAACTGGCACAACTGTCGGTGCGGTGGGTGGCGATCGGGCACCTGCAGACCAACAAGGCGAGGATCGTCGCCGAACACGCCTCGGAGTTCCAGGCCCTTGACTCGGTGCGCGTGGCTGAGGCGCTGCAGCGCCGGCTGGAGAACGCGGACCGGAGCCTCGATGTGCTCGTCCAGGTCAACACCTCCGGCGAGGAGGCGAAGACGGGGGCGGCGCCGGAGGACGTGCGTCCCATCCTGGAGACAGCCGCACGGTGTGACCGTCTGCGTGTCCGCGGGTTCATGACGGTCGCGACGCACGGCGGTGGTGAATCGGAGACCCGCCGCTGCTTCGCACAGTTGCGCGGGGTACTGGAGGGGGCCCGGCAGGACGCGGTGGTCGACCCGGACCTGCTGACCGAGCTGTCCATGGGCATGTCGGGGGACTTTGCCGCCGCCATTGCCGAGGGGGCGACCTGCGTACGCGTCGGCACCGCGGTCTTCGGCGCGCGGGACTACGGCGATCACTAGTGTGACCTGCTTGTTCGTGCCCGTGTTGGTGAATCCGGGGTACGTGCTTTATTCTTAACAGCGCTGCCGGTCAGAAGCGGACACGGACACGCCCTCCAGGGTGTGTGTACGCCTGATTCTGGTAGAGGTAGGGCTCCCATCGTCTAGTGGCCTAGGACTCCGCCCTTTCACGGCGGCAACACGGGTTCGAATCCCGTTGGGAGTACATTGGCCCTGTGGCGCAGTTGGTTAGCGCGCCGCCCTGTCACGGCGGAGGTCGCGAGTTCAAGTCTCGTCAGGGTCGCATCATGCAGCGGGCGCACACCATCACGGTGTGCGCCCGCTGCTGTGTCATACCATGGCCCCATGCGCATTTCCCTGCTCGACCGGGCCAACAATGTCGTCGGGTGTCCGGATTCCGGTGTCCTCCGGCAGATCGTGGACCGGGCGCGCCTGGCAGAGGACCTCGGCTACCACCGTTTCCTCGTCGCTGAGCACCATGGCGTCCCCGGTATCGCCGGCAGCGCGCCGACGGTGCTGGCCGCCGCTGTCGGCCAGGCGACACAGTCGATCCGCGTCGGGACCGCGGGCGTCATGCTGCCGGACCACGTGCCGTTCGTTGTCGCCGAGCAAGTTGCGGTCCTGGAGTCGCTGTACCCCGGCCGGGTCGACATCGGCATCGGATCGTCGGCCGGGTTCACCGCTCCGGTGCGCAGGGCACTGCGGCAGGACGAGGACGCGTCCGCCGCCCGTCAGGGCTACCTGGACGCGTTGGACGAGCTCCTGGGCTACCTCCGGGGCACGGCACCGGTCACCCTGCGTCCCACACTGCACTCCTGCCCGAGGGTGTACCTGCTGAGCGGTGGTTCCCCCGAGACCGTCGCCGCGGCCCGTGGGCGGGGTCTGGGGCTGATTCTGGGTGGCCCTGGCGCCGTGGGGGCGGCGTCGGACGTGGCGGGTGGCAGAGCCATCGTTTCCGCTCCGGTCGCGGTCGCGGCGACACGTGAGGAGGCCAGGGGCCTGGTCCTGCCGGAGGTGTGGGCGCAGGTGCTGTCGCGGACCACGGGGAGCTTCGGGGCGTTGCGTCCGGTGGAGGAGCTCGACGAGGCGGATCTCACGGCCCAGCAGCGGCGCAGGGTGGCCCGTGGCCTGGAGGCGACGATCCACGGCACGCCGGACGAGGTCGCCGCCGAGCTGACGGCGCTGGAACAGCGTGGGGTCGGTGAGGTCCTGGTCACGGGCGGGATGTCCGACCTCGACGGACAGCGGCGCAGTGACGGGCTGATCGCCGGTGCTGCGGGGTCGGGGACGTCCTGAACTGTGGGTTTGTTTGTTGGTGGTGGTGCTGTGTACAGTATGCCTTCGTGCACGGCACTCGACCGCGGTCGGGTGATCACGCATGTTTGGCCCTGTGGCGCAGTTGGTTAGCGCGCCGCCCTGTCACGGCGGAGGTCGCGAG
>NZ_JBQEDF010000068.1:0-15802 GCF_052107835.1 Corynebacterium sp. | reverse complement strand
CCGCACCCCGCCAGATCGCCATGTCCATCCGGGCGATCCCGTAGGTCCGCTTCTTCAGCTTCTGGGTGGTCTTCTCGAACCCGGCGGGCCACGCCACCTCGGGTGATTCCACGTCACGTTCCACAACGACCACCGCATCCGTCGCCAGGGACGGTATCACCGCCTCGACCATCTCGTTGACCGCCCCGTCGGACAGGTCGTACGGCGGGTCGGCGAGCACCATGGTGAAGTGCCCCGGCTGCGCGGACGCAAGGAAGGTCGACGCCTTCGACTCCACAATGCGCACGTTGTTGTGCCCGACGACTCCGGCATTCGACCGCATCGTCTCGCAGGCCCGGTGGTTGTCGTCGACGAGGATGACCTCCGCCGCACCGCGGGACGCGGCTTCCAGACCCAGTGCCCCGGACCCGGCGAACAGGTCGAGGACGACCTCCCCCTCGAAACCGAACCGCACCTGCAGTGAGGAGAACAACCCCTCCCTCGCCCGGTCGGAGGTGGGACGGGTGACATCATCGGGCACCTTGATCCGGCGTCCACGGGCGCTTCCGGAGATGATGCGGGTCATGACGCCTCCCCGGTTCCAGCGGCGTCCGACGTGTCAGCGGCGTCCACGGTCAGCAGGAGGTCGCCCCCCGTGACGTCGGCGTACTCCTCCACCGCACCGAGACGCACCACACCCGGGCCCGGCGAGTCCACCGTGGCCTCGAGTTTGACGGCCTCGACAACGGCCAGGTGGTCACCGGTCGTGACCACCTGGCCGTCACCGACGGTGAACCTGACGATTCCGGCGAAAGGAGCGTTGATGTCCATGCCCGGAATCTTAGTGGGTGTCCGGCATACCGGTGCACACCGGACTCCCACCGTTCTCAACTCCGCTCGATGTACTCCTGGTCACCGTCGGTGATGTCGGCCACCAGGGCCCTGGCCAGGGCGTCGTCGTAGTGCACAAGATCGTCGGCGTAGCGGCGGGCTTCCGCGATGAGTTCCCCGTCGGTCGTCAGGTCCAGCAACTTCGTCCGCCGCACCCGCGCACCCGACTGCTGCTCGCCCAGCACGTCGCCCTCTGTCCTGGTGCGCAGGTCCAGCTCCGCCAGCCTGAACCCGTCCCGTGTGCCGGCCACGGCCTCGAGCCGTTCGTAGGACGCCACCGCCGCCGGTGTCGCCTGCTCGGCGTCCGGGTTGATACCGGTGCACAGGAAGCACATCGACGCCGCCTCCCCGCGGCCGACGCGTCCCCGTAACTGGTGCAGCTGGCTGACCCCGAAGTTCTCGGCCTCCATGATCACCATCACCGTCGCCTCCGGGACATCCACCCCGACCTCGACCACGGTGGTGGAGACCAGCACGTCGATCATCCCGTCCGCCATCCCCTCCATGACCTCGGTCTTGTTGTCCATCCTCCCGTGCAGCGTCCCGATCCTCAGCCCCTGCAGCGGCCCCTTGACCAGCCGCTCAGCGACATCGTCGACACCTCCCACGCCCTCGATCCTGGGGACGACCACGAACGTCCTGCCGCCGGACGACACCTGCTCACGGACGACCTCGAACAGACGGGTCACCCAGGCGGGCTTCCACAGCGGCACCACGAACGTCTCCACGGGGCCACGTCCGGCGGGCGAGGACCCCAGGGTGCATATCGACAGGTCACCGAACATCGTCATCGCCACGGTGCGTGGGATCGGCGTCGCCGTCATCACCAGCAGATGCGGTGTGCGGTCCACCGGCGAGTTCTCCCGCAGCCGGTCCCGCTGCCGCACCCCGAACCGGTGCTGCTCGTCGACGACGACCATGCCCAGGTCATAGAACTCCACGGAGTCCTGGATCACGGCGTGCGTCCCAATGACGATGTCACTGGTGCCGGAGATGATGTCCAGCAACGCGTCCTTCCGGGCGGACGTCGCCTGAGAACCGGTCAGCAGCGTGACCGTCACCCCGGTCCCCTCGAGCAGGCCGGTCAGCGTCTCGGCGTGCTGCGCCGCCAGCACCTCGGTGGGGGCCAGGAAGGCGCACTGCATCCCGGAGTCCACGACACGCAGCATCGACAGCAGGGCGACGACGGTCTTGCCGGAGCCCACGTCCCCCTGCAGGAGCATGCTCATCGGGGTGCTGCCGCCCATCGCCCCGCCGATCGTGGACAGCGCCTTCTCCTGGGATTCGGTGAGCCGGTAGGGCAGGCTCCAGATCAGCCGTGCATAGCGCGACTTCTCCCCGACCGGGACCACGGGACGTCCGGCCCGGGCGGTGGTGTCCGCCCGTCGCAGAGCCATGACCAGCTGCAGAGCGAGTGCCTCGTTGAACTTCAGACGGTCGCGCGCCGCGTCTGGCCCCTCCTCCGGCGGACGGTGGATGTCGTGCAGCGCGGTGGCGAAGTCGACGACGTCCACCCCTGCGACCCCGGGCCAGGAAGGGGCACCGGGGATCGACGGTGACGGCAGCATCTCCGAGGGCTGCCCCATCGCCTCCAGGACGTGCCCCATCACGGCCAGCACCTCCGCCCCGGTCGTGCCCGTGCGCCGCGGGTATGTCGGAAGCCACGGCACGGACAGCAGCTGCTGGGCGGCACGCATCCCCCCGGCGACATCGACGATGGTCTTCAGCGGGCCGAAGGCCCCGAACGCGGCGTCGTAGGCCTCCCCCTCCAACTCCCGCCCGTCCTTCGCCGGGGCCGGGTGCAGTGTGATGTAGCTGGGGTTCTTCAACTGCCATTCCTCACGGAAGATCCCGAGCTTCCCCGACAGCATCAGCTTCGCGCCGACCGCCACGAACGGCAGATGGCTGCGCACATTGCCGAACAGGGCCGAGGAGAAGTCGATCCCGTCGACCCGGAAGCGGAAGCCCAGGATCTCGCGCGGGCCCCGTCGTCCACGGTTGTCCTGCACCTGCGTCCACGTCACCTCGGCGAGGCAGGTGAGCTGCTCGCCCTCGACGAGTCCCTCCCCACCGTCGTTCAGCGCGCCGGTGCCGCTGGTGTGGACGTAGGACGCGGGGAAGTTCATCAGCGCCTGCCCCATGGTCGCCAGCCCGGGCTTCCCGGCCAGTGACCGGGCACGGTCGGTCGGGATCACCAGGCTCAGCGGCCGCGGATCATCCCACCCCAGCATCTACTCCACCCCCACCTGGGCGCTGGCCCCGAGGCCCCGGGCACGGTAGCCGTGGACCTCCACGTTCCGGTGGTCCCGCGAGACGCCCTGTTCGAAGGACGCCACGTCGCCGTCGGCGATGTCATCGCCGTAGAGGACGGTGACCAGCTCGCCGCCGTCGGCGAGCAGCCCGTCGAGTTCACCGCGCAGTCCGGCGAGACCGCCGTCGACGGTGCTCCACCGCTGGGCGGAGACCGCGTCGGCCATCTCCTCGGCGTTCTCCTCCAGGTCGGACTCCGGACTGTAGACGGCGAGTGCCGCCAGTCCCCCGACGAAGCACTCCGTGTCGACGACGGTGGCCTCGGTGGTGCTGGAGGACGACAGCACCCCGAACAGCTCGGTGGTGTCCTGGCCGTTGGTCAGCACGATGCAGCCGGTGCCGCGCTCGCGCAGCTCACCGACGATGGTGGGCATGTCCCCGACCATGGCACCCGCTCCGGCGAAGATCTCCTGCAGACCTCCCCCGGGGACGATCGCGAGGACGGGCGCACCGGCCACACCGTCGCGCACCGTGGTCTGCTGCGGGGGAAGCACCTCCAGTCGCAGGTCGCAGACGTCACCGGAGGAGTAGGCCAGCTCGATCAGGGTCCCGCCCTCCAGGGTGTGGACGTGCACCCGCCACGTCCCCTCCTGCTCGGCGGGCACGACGACCACGCTGTTGCCCCGCCGGTTGAGTTCGGTGCGCAGAGACTCCACGTCACCGCGGAAGGTGAACATGACCTCGATCTCCGCGCCACCTCCCTCGGCCGGGGCGGCGGGTGCGGCGGCTTCCGTGTCGTTGCCCGCGGCCCCGCTGGGGGCGTCCACCGGCTCATCGGCGAGTGCGTCCACCAGGGCGTCGAGGATAACCACCAGTCCACGGCCGCCTGCGTCGACGACCCCGGCCTCGGCCAGTGCCGGGAGCTGGCCGGTCGTGGCGGCGAGTGCGTCGACGGCGGCGTCCCGTGCTGCGGCCACGACCTCCTCCAGCGGTGCATCGCCCTGGTCGTCGGCGTGTTCGGCCGCCGCGTGGAGGACCGAGATGATCGTGCCCTCGACCGGTTGCGACACCGCCCGGCGCACGAGGATCTCGGCGCGCCGGAGCATCCCGGGGAGCTCCTCGACCGGCAGGTCACCGGTGGCGCTGATCGCCGCGGTGTCCGCCAGGGCGCGGAGGAGCTGGCTGAGCACCAGGCCGGAGTTCCCGCGTGCGCCCACCACCGCCCCGGAGGCCAGGGACGCCGCGACGTCCGCCACGGTCGTCGCCGCCACGGCGGCACTGCCGTGGGGGCCGTGGTCGCCGTGCATGCGCTCGACGGCGGCCTCCATCGTGGCGGTCATGTTGGACCCGGTGTCGGAATCCGGGATGGGGAAGACGTTGAGTGCGTTGATCTCGTCACGGTGCAGGCGCAGTCCAGTCGCGGCGCGCTCCGCCCAGGATGCGACGTAGGTTCCCGTCAGCATGCGTTCCCTCCGTCCTGCTGCCCCGTGTCCTGCCCCGAAAGGTCCCAGTCCACCGGCTCGGCACCCTGCTCCACCAGCAGTTCATTGACGCGGGTGAAGGGACGGGAGCCGAAGAATCCCCGGTAGGCCGACAACGGGGAGGGATGCGGTGACATCACGCACCGCTCCCGTCCGACGGTGCCGGCGACGTCCTGCGCCTGCCTGCCCCACAGCACCGCGACCATCGGGCGCTGTGCGAGGTGTTCGACGACGGCACCGGTGATCTCCTCCCAGCCCATTCCACGGTGGCTCCCGGCCTCGCCCCCGCGCACGGTCAGCACCCGGTTGAGCAGCATCACGCCCGCATCGAGCCACGGCGTCAGGTCAGCGGAGACCGGCCGCGGCAGGCCGAGGTCGTCCTCGTACTCGGTGTAGATGTTGCGCAGCGACTTCGGCAGCGGACGGGTCCCGGCGGACGAGGCGAAGGACAGCCCGACGGCGTGGCCGGGGGTGGGGTACGGGTCCTGTCCCAGGATCAGGACGCGTGCCTGGTCGGCCGGACGCGACAGCGCACGGAAGATGTTCTCCGGCGCCGGCTGCACCGCCTCACCGTCCACCAGCCGTGTTGCGACCCACTCCGCGGCGTCCTCCAGTCGGGCGTCCTGCAGTTCCGCCCTCCATGAGGGGTGGACGGTGGCCAGGATGCTCCCGGCAATCCGCTCGGCGTCACCCACGGTCATCACCGGGATCTCCCGTGGCGCCGACGGCTCCGGTCACGGAGTCCCAGCCGCCGGAGTAGGCGGGGATCTGCCCGTCCACGGTCACGGCGACGCCCGCGTCGTGCGGCTCACCGACGGTGCCGATGAAGCGGTACCCCGCGGGTGGTTCCTGGCCGGTCGTGCCCATCAGCGTGTGGTCCTCCCCACCGGTGAGGACCCACTGCCACGGATCGACGCCGAGGACCTCGGCGGCGTAGTACAGCTGGGCGTCCGGGGTCAGTGACGCACCGTCGAGGTCCACGGACACCCCGGAGCGGTCCGCGAGGGTGGTGAGGTCGCGCAGCAGGCCGTCGGAGTTGTCGGTCATCGACGACACCCCGGCGGCACGCGCCACCGATCCACGCCCGACCACGAGCTCAGGTGCGCAGTGCCGGCGGACCAGCTCCTGAAGGACGGCGTCGTCCGGCACGGCGTCACGCGAGCCGAAGTAGCGCAGGACGGACTCCCCCGCCGCCGAGTGCCCGATGACGCCGCTGGCGATGACCCGGTGGCCGACCTCGGCTCCCCCGATGGTCAGTGCGGGGTCCGGTCCGGCGAGCAGCCCCACCGCTGTGACGGAGATGACCAGCTGGTTCGAGGACACCACGTCCCCGCCCACCAGCTCCACCGCCCAGGGGGCCGCGGTCGCGCCGATTCCCCGGGCAATGTCCCGGACGGTGTCCAGCGGCAGGTCGCCGGGTGCGGCCAGGGACATCAGCACGGCGGTGGGGCGGCCGCCCATCGCCTGGATGTCGGCGAAGTTCTGCGTGACGGCCTTGGCCCCCACCTCGAAGGGTGTGGACCAGTCGAACCGGAAATGCACGTCCTCGACCAGGACATCGGTGGTGGCGACGTGGCGCGAGTTCGGCGGTGCGGGGTCGAGGACCGCGGCATCGTCGCCGTTGATCTCGCTGGGGGCGGCACCGCGGATCGCGGCAATCGTCGCCGCTTCCCCGGCATCCGCCAGCGTGAGCTTTCCGGCACGCTTGTCCGTCATCAGTCTCCTCGTGTCATCACGCACCGTGGGCATCCGTAGAATCATGCGCATGTCTTCACGGTCAAAGGTCACGGATCAGGGTAGCAGCACCCCCGGACACGGAAACGACGAAACCTGTCGACGGGGCGGATCCGGTCGACGGACCGCGGTGATCGCCCTGTTGATCGCGGTGGTCTTCGTTGCCGCGGTGCTGGTCGGGGCGAAGGTCCTCATCGACCGCAACGTGTACACCCCGGTGTCCATGGGCCCGGTCGACGCCCCGGACGCCGAGGCGGACGTCTGCGCGGCGACCGTCGACGCCCTCCCCGACCGCGTCGGCGACTTCCGGGACGTCGGCGTGTCCGACCCCTCCCCGGCGGGCGCGGCGGGCTACCGCGACAGCGGTGGCACGGAACTGTCGGTGCGGTGCGGGGTCTCCGCCCCGGCGCAGTACACCGAGCTCAGCACGATCAGTGACCGCGGCGGCACCTCCTGGCTGAAGATCGACGACGCGACCGCCGGATCCGACCTGACCACCTGGTACGCCGTGGGGCAGTCCCCGGTCCTGGCGGTGACCACCGACGCGGACCTCAACGACTCCGACCTCGACGGGGTCGGCGAGGCGGTGTCGTCCAACGGTGACACCGGCGCTGCCCCGGAACCCGGCGGCATCCCGCTGGCCAACCTGCCCCGCGACGGGGACGGTGCGGGTGACTCCGATTCCTGCGCCGCCCTCGACGACGCCCTGCCGGACACCTTCGGCGACTACCACAGGATCACCGCAACCCCCGACTGGGCCGGGGGCCACGGGCTCGACGGTGCACTGGCCTGGGTCGCCGAGGGCCGCGAGCCCGTCGTCCTGCGGTGCGGGGTGGAGCAGCCGGAGAGCTACGAGCCCGGCGCGCAGCTCACCCAGATCGACGATGTCCCCTGGTTCCAGGACACCGAGCTTGCCGAGGGGTCGACCGCCGGGATCTGGTACGCGCTGGGACGCAGTGACCTGGTGGCCGTGTCCCTGCCGCTGGACGCCGGCGACACGGTCCTCACCGAGGTGTCCCGGGCCATCGCCGACACCCTGGAGAGCACCGAGCGCTAGCGGTGGTCAGCGCAGTGCCCGCGCGATGAGGATGTCGAGCAGGTCGGGGTACTCCACCCCGGAGGCCTGGAACATCTTCGGGTACATGCTGATCGGCGTGAAACCGGGCATGGTGTTCGGCTCGTTGAGCACCGGGCCGTCCCCGGTGACGAAGAAGTCGACGCGGGCCAGACCCTCGCAGCCCAGCGCGAGGAAGGTCTCCACCGCCAGTCGGCGGATCTCGGCGACCTGGTCGTCCGGCAGCGGCGCGGGGATCTCGTAGGTGATGATGTCGTCGAGGTACTTCGTGTCGAAACCGTAGAAGCCCTCCGGCCCGTCCTCGGTGCCCTTGAGCAGGGAGGGGTAGGACGCGCGGACGGTCCCGTCGGGATACTGCAGCACGCCGCACTCCACCTCGGGGCCGACGAGCATCGCCTCGACCAGTACCTTGTCGTCACTCTCGAAGGCCGTCCCCAGTGCCTCCGGGAACCTGTCCCAGTCGGTGACCTTGGAGATGCCGATCGAGGATCCACCGCGGGCCGGCTTGACGAACACCGGCAGACCCAGCGTCTCCTTCTCCCCGTCAGTCAGCTCCCTCGGTTCGGTCAGGATGACCTCGTCGCCGACGGGGATGCCCTCGTGCCGGGCGACGGCCTTGGTGAACTGCTTGTCCATGCACGCCGCGGAGGCGAAGACACCGTTGCCCACGTAGGGCACGTTCGCCAGTTCCAGGAGACCCTGGACGGTCCCGTCCTCCCCGTTGACGCCGTGCAGGACGGGGAACACCACGTCCACCTCGGCGTAGAGGGAGCCGTCGCCGAAGCGCAGCGTCCCGCCGGCCCGGGCGTCCTTGCCGCGCGGAGTCCCGAGGTCGAAGGAGACGGAGCGTCCCCCCTCGACCCGAGGGAGTTCGCGGTCATGGGTGCGCAGCTTCTCGGTGTCGGTGGTTCCCTTGACCCAGAGGCCGCTCTCCGTGATGCCCACCGGGACGACGTCGTAACGTGCGGGGTCCAGGTGCGACATCACCGCCCCCGCCGAGATGCAGGAGACGCTATGCTCGGTGCTCTGGCCCCCGTAGAGGACCGCGACGGTGGTGCGGCGTGGGCTGGTGCTGGTGCTTGAGCTGTCGCTGCTCGGCTTCGCGGGTTGATTCACGGCACCCAAGTGTAGCCGTAAGCCTATTCGGCCTTCTTGCTGCGTCCCATCAACGCCCGGATGGCCGTCGGCACGTCCCCGTCATGGTGGCAGACCCGCACCACCTCACGGGTGATCGGCATGTCCACGCCGTGGGCGTCGGCGAGTTCCTCCACCGACATGCTGGAGATCACGCCTTCGGCGACCTGACCCCTCGTCGCCGCGCTGGCCTGGTCCAGCGATTCCCCCTTGCCGAGCCGTTCGCCGAAGGTGCGGTTCCTGGACAGCGGCGAGTTACAGGTCGCCACCAGGTCCCCCATGCCCGCCAGGCCGGCCATCGACCGTTCGTTGCCGCCCAGGGCCACGGTCAGGCGGGTGATCTCCGCGAGGCCACGGGTGATGACCGAGGCGATGGTGTTGTGGCCCATCCCCATGCCCGACGCCATCCCGCACGCCAGTGCGATGACGTTCTTGCAGGTTCCGCCGACCTCGCAGCCGATCACGTCGTCATTGGTGTACGGGCGGAAGTACGGCGCCGCCAGTGCCGCCTGCACCAGTCGCGCGCGCTGGCCGTCGGTGCAGGCGACCACGGTGGCGGCGGGCTGCTGCTGGGCGACCTCGACCGCGAGGTTCGGCCCGGAGAGCACGGCCACGCGGGACTCGTCGACCCCGGCGACCTCGGCGATCACCTGGCTCATCCGGCGGCCGGTGGAGTGCTCGATGCCCTTGGCGAGACTGACGAGGGTGGCGTCCGGGTCGATGACGCCGCACCAGTGGTCCAGGTTCGCGCGCAGCGACTGGGACGGCACCCCGAGGAAGACCACGTCCGCGCCCTCCAGAGCCTCCGCCGGGTCACTGGTGGCCGTGACGGTGTCGGGCAGCATGATGTCAGGCAGGTAACTGCTGTTGCGGTGGTCGTCCCGGATCTCCGCGGCGACCTCCTCCCGGCGTGCCCAGAGGGTCACGGCGGCGCCGTCGTGACTGCCAACCGCACCGGCCGCCGCGGCGGCGTCGGCACACACCTTGGCGACCGTGGTGCCCCAGGACCCCGACCCCATGACCGCTACCCGAACCATCTGAAGTGTTCTCCTTGTCTGTCGCCGTCTGTCGTCCTGTGCCGTCCACACTAGAGTGGTCGGTGTGCAACCCTGAACTCCAGTGCTGCACCCCTGTTCCTCTCTGCTCCCAATATTGAACCAGAAGCGCGCGGTGCCCGGTGCCGACTCCACCGGACCCGCCCGCTCAGGAAGGCCCCCCGAAGTGATCACCCACACCGGTATCGGCGACCTGTCCACCTCGCTGGCCTCGCGGTCCCTCGAGAACCCCGACTCCCCGACCAGGCACGTCGCCCGGATCGGCAGTACCCCGGCCGACGAGTTCGAGCGGCCCGTCTTCGCCGCCGGGGCGGTGCTGTGGCGGCGGACGGAACCGGGCGGGCCCGGCTCCCCGGAAACCGCCGCGGACGGTGCCATCGAGGTCGCGGTGATCCACCGGCCGCACTACGACGACTGGTCACTGCCGAAGGGCAAGGTCGACCCCGGCGAGTCCCTCCCCGAGACCGCCACCCGCGAGATCGGCGAGGAGACCGGCTACACCCCCACCCTCGGCTGGTTGCTCGGCTACGTCCACTACCAGGTGGAGAAGAAGACGAAGGTGGTCTACTACTGGACCGCCGAGGTGACCGAGGGGCACTTCATCGACAACGACGAGGTCGACGAGCTCGACTGGGTCTCCCCCGCCGAGGCGAGGGAGCGGGTCAGCTACGACGCCGACCGGGAGGTCCTCACCGCCGCGGAGGAGGTGCTGTCCCTGGGCTGCACCCGCCGGGTGCTGTACATCCGGCACGGCAAGGCGATGGACCGGGATTCGTGGGGGCAGGACGATGCACTGCGTCCCCTGGCCAGGAAAGGGAACAAGCAGGCCAAGGCCCTGCGCAGGGAGCTGGAGGGCTACCGGGTGCAGGCGGTCGCCAGCGCCGATCCGGTACGGTGCGTGTCCACGGTCGAGCCGCTGGCGAACTCGCTCGACCTGGAGGTCCTCACCGACCCCAACCTCGGGGACGCTGCGGTGGAGCATTCCCCCCGCACTGTGATGGAGGCACTGGTCAAGGCCAGTTCCTCCCCGGTGTCCGTGGTGGGTTCCCAGGGCGTGGTGATTCCCGCGGTACTCACGGGGCTCTCGAAGGACGCCGGATTCGAGATCGAGGACCTGCGGGTGAAGAAGTCCAGTGTGTGGGTGCTGCACTTCGGTGCCGACGACACCCTGCTGGGGGCGGACTACCTCGCCTCACCGCTTCCGGTGGTGTAGTCCCGCAGCCGGTCAGCCGGCGAAGCGGGGTCGCCAGCCCACACCGGCGTGGTCGGTGCCCGGCCCGCCGCCGAGTTCCCGCCGCAGCATCTCCGCCTGCACCGGGGTGTCGCAGATGACCTCGTAGCTGATCGCGTCGGTGAACGTGAAGGGCTGTTCCACCCCGGAGTCCATCGCCACGACCCAGGTCCCTGCCAGACAGGCGTCGCTGAACATCACGGCCCCGGGGGCCGCGGGGCCGGTCTGTTCCGGGTACGGGACGCGCTCCCCCGGCCGTGTCCCGTCGGCTGCACCCGTGGCGTCCCCGAACGCCTCCCCGAAGATCCGGAGCCACGCGTCCACAGTTTCGCCGGCCCTGTTCTGGGCCGGGCCGCAGAACAGGAGTGACGGGATGATGGCGGGACGCGGCTCGCCGGCGGGGTCGGTGAGCATGACCTGCCAGGACACGCCGTACTGGTCCACCACCCAGCCGTACCTCGGACTGAACGGGTAGTCGCCGAGTTCCATCAACGTCGCGGGCGACTGCTCGCACAGGGCGTCCCAGACGGTGTCGAGGGCTGCCCGGGCGCGGGAGTGGGCGGCGGTTTTCGTGTCGTCACCGGCGTCGGCGGACCACCCGAAGAACACCGGGTCCACGTTCACCGTGAAGCTCGTGGCCGGTGACACCTCTGCGGCATCCGGGGCGGCGTCGGCCGCGTCCGTGAGAAGGATCCGGAATCCCGCGATGGTGACCTCCACACCGTCCTGTATGCCCCGTGTCCCCTGCGCCCCCAGTTCCAGGCCCGCCTCCTGCAGCGGCCGGAAGGCGTCGGAGTAGAACCGGGCGGCACCGACCGTCCCGTGGTCCCCGGTGTGGATCCGCAGGTGTGGAACGATGCGTTGGACGGGCTGGACAGGCTGCGGTGCGTCCATACCCCACGACTATAGCCCGCCCCGGGGTGCCGTTACCGGATGACGGGTTTGAACGACGGCCGCGTCGCCTCGTAGTCGTTGATGGCGTTCTCGTCCTGCAGGGTGATGCCGATGTCGTCGAGGCCGTTGAGCAGCCGCCAGCGGGTTTCGTCGTCCACCTCGAAGCCGAAGACGTGCTCACCGAGGGTGGCGGTCCGTGCCTCCAGGTCCACGGTCATTGACGCACCGGGCTGCTGGTCGAGCAGCTTCCAGATCAGCTCGATGTCCTCGGCTGTCATGGTGGCGGCCAGCAGCCCGTTCTTGGCGGTGTTACCGCGGAAGATGTCACCGAAGCGGGGCGAGAACACCACCCGGAACCCGTAGTCCAGCAGTGCCCACACCGCGTGCTCGCGGGAGGATCCGGTGCCGAAATCCGGCCCGGCGACCAGCACCGACGACTGAACGTAGGGCTCCTGGTTCAGGATGAACCCCGGATCCCGGCGCCAGGACTTGAACAGGCCGGACTCGAACCCGGTCTTGGTGACCAGCTTCAGGTACTCGGCGGGCACGATCTGGTCGGTGTCCACGTTCGAGCGGCGCAGCGGCAGGGCGACACCGGTGTGGGTGGTGAACTTCTCCATGGTGTTCTCCTCTACTGCTCGGCGGCCAGGTCGGCGGGACTGGCGAGGTGGCCCAGCACCGCGGTCGCGGCGGCCACGGGCGGGGAGACCAGGTGGGTGCGTCCCCCCTTGCCCTGGCGTCCCTCGAAGTTGCGGTTCGACGTCGAGGCCGACCGCTCCCCCGGCGCCAATTGGTCGGGGTTCATGCCCAGGCACATCGAGCAGCCGGCGGTGCGCCATTCCGCCCCGGCGTCGAGGAAGATGCGGTCCAGGCCCTCGTCCTCGGCCTGCTTCTTCACCCGGGCCGAGGACGGCACGACCATCATCCGCACACTGTCGGCGATGTGGCGTCCGTCAATGATCCCCGCGGCGGCGCGGAGGTCCTCGATGCGGCTGTTGGTGCAGGAGCCCAGGAAGACGGTGTCGATGCTGATGTCGCGCAGCGGCGTGCCCTGCTCCAGGCCCATGTACTCCAGGGCCGCCTCGGCGGACTCCCGCTGGGTTTCGTCGGTGATCTCGTCGATGTACGGGACGTTCTCCGACAGGGGCAGCCCCTGCCCGGGGTTGGTTCCCCAGGTCACGAAGGGAGTCAGTGCGCTGCCGTCGATCTCCACGACGGTGTCGTAGGACGCTCCGTCGTCGGTGGCCAGGGAGCGCCAGTACTCCACGGCGGCATTCCAGTCCTCGCCGGTCGGGGCGTAGCGGCGGCCCTTCAGGTACTCGAAGGTGACGTCGTCCGGGGCGATCATGCCGGCCCGTGCGCCCGCCTCGATGCTCATGTTGCACATCGTCAGCCTGCCCTCCATGGACAGGTTCCGGATGGCCTCGCCGCGGTACTCGATGATGTGGCCCTGGGCACCGCCCGTGCCGATCTTCGCGATGATCGCCAGGATCAGGTCCTTTGCGGTCACCCCGTGCTGCAGCGTTCCGGAGACCTCGATGGCCATGGTCCTGAACGGTGTCAGCGGCAGGGTCTGGGTGGCCAGGACGTGCTCGACCTCGCTGGTGCCGATGCCCATGCCGATGGAGCCGAAGGCGCCGTGGGTGGAGGTGTGCGAGTCGCCGCAGACGATGGTCATCCCCGGCTGACTCGCCCCCAGCTGGGGTCCGACGGTGTGGACGATGCCCTGCTCGCCGTCACCCATGGGGTGCAGCGTCACCCCGAACTCCTCGCAGTTCTGGCGCAGGGTCTCGACCTGCAGGCGGGAGACCTTGTCCTCGATCTCCAGCAGGTTGCCGGTGTGGACACCGATGGTGGGCACGTTGTGGTCCTCGGTGCCCAGGGTCTGGTCGGGGCGCCGGACGGGGCGTCCCGCCTGGCGCAGTCCGTCGAAGGCCTGCGGACTGGTCACCTCGTGGATCAGGTGCAGGTCGATGTACAGCAGGTCGCGTCCACCGTCCTCACCCTTCGTCACGACGTGGTCGTCCCATACCTTCTCCGCGAGGGTCCGCGGCGTGCTGCCCGGGCCGGTGGTGGGCCTGTCCGGGCGTGTGTGGTGGGACGTGGGTTGCCGGGTCACAGCATTCACGGGTCTCTCCTCGTTCTCTTCCCGATCTCTTCTCGGACGTCGCCGTTCGTCACCACGGGTCGCCCTGGAAGTTCCACTGGTTGGAATGTATAGTATCAGATCATGGGAAAACCCACCTATACCGAGACCAGGACGGCCTCCGCGGAAAACGCCGGAACGTCGTCATCACAGTCAACGTCATCCACGACCAGTGGCATCCAGGTCCTCGACCGGGCACTGCTGATTCTCGGCATCGTCGCACGTCGGCCGCACAGCCTCTCCGAACTCTGCGACACGACCGGCCTGCCCCGTGCCACCGCCCACCGTATCGCGGTGGCACTGGAGAAGCACCGGATGGTCACCCGTCTGGACGACGGGCACTGGACCGCCGGGCCTGCCCTGGCCGAACTGGCGCCCAAGACGTCGACGCGTCTGGACGAGGCCGCCGAGCATGTCCTGCCGGACCTGGTGAACCGTACCGGAGAGGCCGTGCAGATCTACAAGCTCTCCGGCCATGAGCGGGTGTGCATCGCTGGCGCGGAGCCGCAGTCGGGCCTGCGCGACACCGTACCGGTGGGCAACCGCATGACCCTCAGCGCCGGGTCCGCGGCGAAGGTGCTGGTGGCGTACGCTCCCCGGGGGTTCCAGGAGGATATCCTGGCCACCGCCCGCTACACCTCCGAGGATCTGGAACGAATCCGGGTGGGGCAGATCGCGGAATCCATCGGTGAACGGGACGCGGCGCTGGCCAGTGTGTCCGTGCCGGTGCGGGACAGTTCGGGGGTCATCGCCGCACTGTCGCTCTCCGGGCCGGCCGAGCGCATGGGGCCGTCCCCGGCCATGCGCCACCGTGAGGCCCTGCAGGCCGCCGCGGCCGAGCTGGAGGGCTACCTGCGGTAGGAGCGGAGGTCCATTGCGTTCCCGACCTGACCGTGGGGCGCCCCTCCCGACCGAACAGGCACTTATCCACTGGGCCGTACCGTTGTGGGAGGTACACGTAGACTCTTGGTCATGCCCAACGTAAGCGCGGATCTGCTGCGCGATCTGCTGCGTGACCAGCATCCAGATCTCGCGGAGCTACCGCTTCACCGGGTCGACGGTGGCTGGGGCAATCAGATGTGGCGGCTCGGTGACACCCTCGCCGTACGCGTCCAGCACATGAACGACACTCTGGAGCCGCAGTTGGTGGAGAGGCGATGGCTTCCGGTGCTTGCGCCCCGACTTCCGTTGCCTATTCCTGTGCCGGTACGCGATGGTGCACCGTCTGCGCGCTTCCCGAAAATATGGACAGTAATGACGTGGGTGCCCGGCGTGCCCTTGGACCGGACGGTGGTCACCCGCGGCGACGACGCTGCCGACAATCTTGCGGAGTTCCTCCGCGCACTGCACACGCCTGCTCCAGCGAATGCTCCCACTGACCCGACCGGTCGAGCAGCGCACCCGAAGAAGTCCAGCAGGGGATTCGAGCACTTCCTCGGCGCTATCCACCCTGGGACGATCGGCGCGGACGCTGCGAGGATCCGCGCAGTATGGGACAACGCGACTACAGCCCCCTCCTGGGGCGAACCCGAGGTATGGGTACACGGTGACCTTCATCCCGCCAACGTGGTCAGCACCGACGGCAGTATCGGCGGCATCGTCGATTTTGAGGACGTGCGCGCAGGTGATCCCGCAGTTGACCTCGCCGCCGCGTGGTTGCTACTGCCTTCCGAATCCATTGCACGATTCTTCTCGACCTACGCCCGCGCGGATGAAGCGACTGTTCGCCGCGCCCGGGGTCACGCAGTATTGAAGAGTCTCTTTCTCATGCTGATGGGCCAGAACGGCATTCGCGGTATCCCCGGGGGGAAGCCGGCATGGGGACCGATAGGCAGGACCTCACTCGATCGCGTCCTTGCGTGACTGGGAGCGACCGTCCGCAGATATGGACCACAATCCATACACCCCTGCGAAACCGAAGCGGGCTAATGG
>NZ_JBQEDF010000067.1:0-16880 GCF_052107835.1 Corynebacterium sp. | reverse complement strand
ATCACCAAGGCCTCGCTGGCCACCGACTCCTGGCTGTCGGCCGCCTCCTTCCAGGAGACGACCCGTGTGCTGACGGACGCTGCGATCAACAAGCGTTCCGACAAGCTCATCGGCCTCAAGGAGAACGTGATCATCGGTAAGCTCATCCCGGCGGGTACCGGCATCGCCAAGTACCGCAACATCGCCGTCGAGCCGACCGAGGAGGCGCGTGCCGCCGCCTACCAGCTGCCGTCCACATTCGGTGACGGTTTCTACGGTGACGACTCCTACGGTGAGTTCACCGGTGCCGCGGTGCCGCTGGACGACATGGACCTGAACTAGGTCCCTGCCCCCGGGGAGCCGCCCCGGGACCGAGCCCGGGGAACCTTCCCGGGACTCATCAACACCGTGCCCGGGTTCCTGCTGCCAGGAGCCCGGGCACAGTGCTGTCCGGTCGCGTCCGGACTGGCGCGTCGGTGCGCTGTGGTCGCGCTGTCGTCCCGGTGTTCGGCATCGCACCGGTTTCGGCACATCCACTTAAGTGAAGGCGGCTGAACCGGTGCGAAGATGCCGCCAGGGACGTGTTCCCGACGCCACGGTGACAGGATCGAGGGCACGGATGGGCGGGGCTACACGAGTGCCCGTGGCGTCCCCCTGGGCAGGGGAGAGTGGGGGAGCGGGGAGGTTGGGGGCGGGTGATCGGCCCAATTTTGCTGACAACGTCGGGTCGGGTAGTGTCACACCACAGTCCCACTTATCAGGACGCATCCGACGGTCGCGAGACCGTGAGGTCCCTGGACCGCCCACCGCCGTTCACGGCAGTGAGTATGGATTGAACTTCTACCCCGTAGGCCAGCGAAAGCGGCTGAGGGGTTTTGGCACGTTCAAAACAATGATGCTCCTGAACGGCAGGGAAACAGGTCTCGTATTAGGTCCCGCCGCGCACCGCGCAGGACACGAACAAGCAGAAAGTCGGTTTATGCCTACTATCCAGCAGCTGGTCCGCAAGGGCCGCCACGACAAGTCGGGCAAGGTCGCCACGGCCGCCCTGAAGGGTTCGCCGCAGCGTCGTGGCGTGTGCACCCGTGTGTACACCACCACCCCGAAGAAGCCGAACTCGGCTCTCCGTAAGGTCGCCCGTGTGCGGCTCACCTCGGGTATCGAGGTTTCCGCCTACATCCCCGGCGAGGGCCACAACCTGCAGGAGCACTCCATGGTGCTCGTGCGCGGTGGTCGTGTGAAGGACCTTCCGGGTGTCCGCTACAAGATCGTCCGCGGCTCCCTCGACACCCAGGGTGTCAAGGACCGCAAGCAGGCCCGTTCCCGCTACGGCGCGAAGAAGGAGAAGTAGCACATGCCGCGTAAAGGTCCCGCACCCGCACGCCCCCTCGTCAAGGATCCGGTCTACGACGACGTCCTCGTCTCCCAGCTCGTGAACAAGGTTCTGCTGGACGGCAAGAAGTCCACCGCCGAGCGCATCGTCTACGGTGCCCTCGAGACCTGCCGTGAGAAGACCGGCACCGACCCGGTCCTCACCCTGAAGAAGGCCCTCGACAACGTGAAGCCGGCCCTCGAGGTCCGCTCCCGCCGTGTCGGTGGCGCCACCTACCAGGTTCCGGTCGAGGTCCGCCCGGGCCGTTCGACCACCCTGGCCCTGCGTTGGCTCGTCACCTTCACCCGCCAGCGTCGTGAGAACACGATGACCGAGCGTCTGGCCAATGAGATCCTGGACGCCTCCAACGGTCTCGGTGCCTCCGTCAAGCGTCGCGAGGACACCCACAAGATGGCCGAGGCCAACCGTGCCTTCGCCCACTACCGCTGGTAGTACCTGTAGCCGACATTGACGACAACATGAGGGAATAGACTGTGGCACAAGAAGTGCAGAAGGACCTGAAGAAGGTCCGCAACATCGGCATCATGGCGCACATCGATGCCGGTAAGACCACGACCACCGAGCGCATCCTCTACTACACCGGCATCAACCGCAAGGTTGGCGAGACCCACGACGGTGCCTCCACCACTGACTGGATGGAGCAGGAGAAGGAGCGTGGCATCACGATCACCTCCGCCGCCGTGACCTGTTTCTGGGATGACAACCAGGTCAACATCATCGACACCCCGGGCCACGTGGACTTCACCGTCGAGGTCGAGCGCTCACTGCGCGTGCTCGACGGTGCCGTCGCCGTCTTCGACGGCAAGGAGGGCGTTGAGCCCCAGTCCGAGCAGGTCTGGCGCCAGGCCGACAAGTACGACGTCCCGCGCATCTGCTTCATCAACAAGATGGACAAGCTGGGTGCGGACTTCTACTTCACTGTGCAGACCATCATCGACCGCCTCGGCGCGAAGCCGTTGGTCATGCAGCTGCCGATCGGCGTCGAGGACGAGTTCGACGGCGTCGTCGACCTGATCAACATGAACGCCATCACCTGGCGCGGAAAGGTCGAGGTCGGCGCCGAGCCGACCATCGAGGAGATCCCCGCCGATCTCGCCGACAAGGCCGCCGAGTACCGCGAGGCACTCCTCGAGGCCGTCGCCGAGTCCGACGAGGCACTCATGGAGAAGTACTTCGCCGGCGAGGAGCTGACCACCGAGGAGATCAAGTCCGCCATCCGCAGGATGACGGTCGCCTCGGAGATCTACCCGGTCTTCTGTGGTACCGCGTACCACAACAAGGGTGTCCAGCCGATCCTCGACGCCGTCGTCGATTTCCTGCCGTCCCCGCTGGATGTCGAGGGCATCGAGGGCCACAAGCCGGGCCACGAGGACGAGGCACTCGTCCGCAAGCCCAGCGATGCCGAGCCCTTCTCCGCCCTGGCCTTCAAGATCGCGTCCCACCCGTTCTTCGGCAAGCTGACCTTCGTCCGCGTGTACTCCGGCAACATCGAGCCGGGCCAGCAGGTCCTGAATGCCGTCACCGGCAAGAAGGAGCGCGTCGGCAAGCTCTTCCAGATGCACGCCAACAAGGAGAACCCGGTCGACAAGGCCCACGCCGGTAACATCTACGCGATGATCGGTCTCAAGGAGACCACCACCGGTGACACCCTGTGTGACATCAATGACCCGATCCTGCTGGAGTCCATGGACTTCCCGGACCCCGTCATCAAGGTCTCTATCGAGCCGAAGACCAAGTCCGACCAGGAGAAGCTGGGTGTCGCCATCCAGCGCCTGACCGAAGAGGACCCGACCTTCACCGTCAACCTCGACGACGAGACCGGCCAGACCATCATCGGTGGTATGGGCGAGCTGCACCTCGACGTCTTCGTCGACCGCATGAAGCGCGAGTTCAAGGTCGAGGCCAACGTGGGTAACCCGCAGGTCGCGTACCGCGAGACGATCCGCAAGGCCGTCGAGAAGGTCGAGTTCACCCACAAGAAGCAGACCGGTGGTTCCGGTCAGTTCGCGAAGGTCATCATGGCCTTCGAGCCGTACAACCCGGAGCCCGAGGAGCTGGAGGAGGGCGAGGACGCGAACTACAAGTTCGTGAACGCCGTCACCGGTGGCCGCGTGCCGAAGGAGTACATCCCGTCGGTCGACGCCGGGGTCAAGGACGCCATGCAGTACGGCTTCCTTGCCGGTTACCCGCTGGTGGACGTCAAGGCCACCCTGCTGGACGGTCAGTACCACGACGTCGACTCCTCGGAGATGGCGTTCAAGATCGCCGGTTCCCAGGCTCTGAAGGAAGGCGTCGCCAAGGCGAAGCCGGTCCTGCTCGAGCCGCTGATGGCGGTCGAGGTCACCACCCCCGAGGAATTCATGGGTGAGGTCATCGGCGACATCAACTCCCGTCGTGGACAGGTGTCCGCGATGGAGGACCGTTCCGGCGCCAAGGTCGTCAAGGGCAAGGTCCCGCTGTCCGAGATGTTCGGTTACGTCGGCGACCTGCGTTCCAGGACGCAGGGTCGTGCGAACTACACCATGATCTTCGACTCCTACGGTGAGGTCCCCTCGTCCGTGGCCCAGGAGATCATCGCCGAGCGTACGGGCAACGCCTAGTACCCCGGCATTTCCGCCCGACCTTCCGGTGGCCGTTATCTCCTGTTGTGCCTGCACACAGGGGGTACGGCACCGAGGGTAGGGGTCAGCACCCGGTATCCTCCTCCACCCGGTTTTCCCTGCGGTTTCATCTCGGGGACGGGTTGCAGTAGGATGCAGAGTGCTGGCCGTTACCCAGCACCTGCGTGTAGGCAGGAAGCCCTTTCAATCCCGCCGTTCCGGTGCGGGGATGTTACGGCCGCCAACGCGCTGTACGATGCTGTAATCGGCACAATGAAAGACCCGGTGTTCCGGCTGCTGCACCAGCAGTGGACCCGGTACCGGAGTACATAATCCCCGTGGCTGCGAAAGTCGTAGTCACCGAAGAGTCCAGGAGGACACCACAGTGGCGAAGGCTAAGTTCGAGCGTACTAAGCCGCACGTTAACATCGGCACCATCGGTCACGTCGACCACGGCAAGACCACGACGACGGCTGCCATCACCAAGGTTCTGGCTGAAACCTACCCGGATCTGAACCAGGCCTTCGCCTTCGACGCCATCGACAAGGCGCCGGAGGAGCGGGAGCGTGGCATCACGATCAACATCTCCCACGTTGAGTACCAGACCGAGAAGCGGCACTACGCACACGTGGACGCCCCGGGTCACGCCGACTACATCAAGAACATGATCACCGGTGCCGCCCAGATGGACGGCGCGATCCTCGTGGTCGCCGCCACCGACGGCCCGATGCCGCAGACCCGTGAGCACGTCCTCCTGGCCAAGCAGGTCGGCGTCCCCTACATCCTCGTTGCGCTGAACAAGTGCGACATGGTTGAGGACGAGGAGCTCATCGAGCTCGTCGAGATGGAGGTCCGCGAGCTCCTGGGCGAGCAGGACTACGACGAAGAGGCCCCGATCGTCCGCATCTCCGCGCTGAAGGCGCTGGAGGGCGACCCGAAGTGGACCGAGTCCATCGTTGAGCTCATGCAGGCCTGCGACGACTCCATCCCCGATCCGGAGCGCGAGACCGACAAGCCGTTCCTGATGCCGGTCGAGGACATCTTCACCATCACCGGCCGCGGCACCGTGGTCACCGGTCGTGTGGAGCGCGGTTCCCTCAAGGTCAACGACGAGGTCGAGATCCTGGGCATCCGCGAGAAGTCCACCAAGACCACCGTCACCTCCATCGAGATGTTCAACAAGCTGCTGGACTCCGCTGAGGCCGGCGACAACGCCGCCCTGCTGCTGCGTGGTCTGAAGCGTGAGGACGTCGAGCGTGGCCAGGTCGTTGCCAAGCCGGGCGCCTACACCCCGCACACCGAGTTCGAGGGTTCCGTCTACATCCTGTCCAAGGATGAGGGCGGCCGCCACACCCCGTTCTTCGACAACTACCGTCCGCAGTTCTACTTCCGCACCACCGACGTCACCGGCGTCGTGAAGCTGCCGGAGGGCACGGAGATGGTCATGCCCGGCGACAACGTCGACATGAGCGTCACCCTGATCCAGCCGGTCGCCATGGACGAGGGCCTGCGGTTCGCCATCCGTGAGGGTGGCCGCACCGTCGGCGCCGGCCGTGTCACCAAGATCAACAAGTAGTCTGATCTAACCTGGCACAGGCACACTGAACGCCCCCACCCGGAGAAATCCGGGTGGGGGCGTTTCCGTGTTCCGGGGAGAAACCTGCGCCCCTCGGTGTGATTTCACACACGACTTGGGACTGCAGAACAGAAGTAAAGGGTAGGGTACACTCTGGCGCGTCGTGCTCTGCGGGGCGCCACTGTCCTGAACTCTCTCCAAAGGAGGACACTGTGCTCCCTTCCATTGCCCCGTACCCGCTGCCGACGACCACTGAGCTGCCGGCGAACCGGGTGGACTGGCACCTTGATCCCTCACGTGCCGCCCTGCTCGTCCACGACATGCAGGAGTACTTCGTCGATGCCTTCGGCCCGGACTCCCCGCTGATGTCCGAGGTGGTCGCCAACATCGACCACATCAGGACGGTGGCCTCGGCAGCCGGGATCCCCGTCTACTACACGGCCCAGCCGCCGAACCAGGATCCGGCCGACCGTGGACTGCTCACGGACTTCTGGGGTCCGGGCCTCGGGGATGACGGGCGGGAGAGGATCGTGGACGCGCTGGAGCCCGGGCCGACGGATACCGTCCTCACCAAGTGGCGCTACGACGCCTTCGCCCGCAGCGACTTCGCGGAACTGCTGGAGCAGCAGGGGAGGGACCAGTTGATCATCACCGGCGTGTACGCGCACATCGGCTGTCTCGCGACGGCGACCTCGGCGTTCATGCGCGACATCTAGTCGTTCGTGGTCTCGGATGCGGTCGCGGACTTCTCCCGTGACCGCCACGTCGGTGCACTCGAGTTCGCGGCAACGCGGTGCGGGAATGTGCTCGATACGGCCGCGGTTGTCCACGGTGTGGATTCCGGAGTGCCCTCGGTGCGCACCAGTCACGTTGCACCCGGGGCCGCAGCGGCGTCCACCGGCGTGTTTACCGCAGTGAGGGGTTGATGATGGCGGTACGCAGGCAGCGGCACCCGCGACATGTCCTGGTCACAGGGGCAGCTGGAGGCATCGGTGGCGCGGTGGTGGATGTGCTCCGGAGTGCGGGGACGACCGTCACCGCCGTCGACACCGTCCCCGGGGACAACCCCGGCAGCACCGGTGACTGTCGCTTCGTGGACCTCGATGTGACGGACCCTGCCCAGGTGAAGAATGTCGTGGAGGAGTCGTGGTCCGCCGTTGGGCCGGTGGACGCCCTGGTCAACGCGGCCGGGGTATTCGTCTCCGGTCCGGGCGCCACCACGACCGACGAGCAGTGGCGGCGGCTGTTCGACGTGAACGCCTTCGGGGTGTTCGCGATGTGCCGGGAGCTCGCCCCACGTATGGCGGAGCGGGGGAGGGGGTCCATTGTGACCGTCGGTTCCAACGCCGGCTCCGTCCCGAGGGCGATGATGGCCGCCTACGCGGCGTCGAAATCGGCCGCCAGCAGCGTCACCCGGTCCTTCGGTCTCGAGTACGGCCCGGACAACGTGCGGTGCAACGTGGTCTGTCCCGGTACCACGCGTACGCCGATGATCGACGGACTGGCGTCCGAGGCCGACCTTGTCGCCGGGCAGCCGGGTACCTTCAAGGCCGGTATCCCCCTGGGGAGGATCGCCGAACCCGTGGACATCGCCGATGTGGTGGTCTTCCTCGCCGGGGACTCCGCACGTCATCTCACCCTCCAGGAGGTGGTCGTCGATGGAGGAGCAAGCCAGCGCTGACCGTAGGTTCGACTTCGCGACACCCGAGTACAGGATGTCGGCCCGCGGGGTCCGCCACGTCATTTCCCCGGGGGACTGGACGCCGGACGCGGTTGCCGGGACTGTCCAGAGGACCCTCGAGGACGCCGGGACCGGTGCCGTCGTCGTCGGGTGCATCCCGTTCGACACCACTCGTCCGGCGTCGTTGTACGTACCGGAGGAGGTGACATGGACCTCCCGGGACCTCAGTATGGAACAGGACGTTGACGTCGCGCCCGAACCGGTGGAACTCCCGGAGGCCCCCGAGGCGCCGGGGTTCCGGGACGCCGTGGGCGAGGCCGTCCGCCGGATCGGCACCGGCGAGTTGACGAAGGTCGTCCTCGGACGTACCGCCGAGCTCAACGCCCCCGACGACTTCGATCTGGACCGGGTTCTCGCGGCATTGGCTGCGGAGAACCCCCGTGCCTTCATCTACCGCTCGGATCTCGGCGCCACCGGTGACGGGGATGCGTCCAGCATGCTGGGCGCGAGCCCGGAACTCGTCCTGCGCAGCCGCCACAACATGGTGACGAGCCTCCCGTTGGCGGGCTCGGTCCCCCGCCCCGCGGCCGCGGACGCGGATGGGGGTGGGGGGACACGGTGGAGTGACGCGGAGCTGACCGCGGGACTCCGTCGCTCCCCGAAGGACCTGGCGGAGCACGCACACGTGGTCAAGCAGGTGGGGGAGGTGTTCCGCCGCCATACGCGGGAGGTTGTCGTCCCGGAGCAGCCCGGGATCGTGGCCACGCCGGTGATCCTGCACCTCGCGAGCCGGATCACCGGTCGGTTCCCCGGTGCCGGCACCCCGGCGGACGTGATGAAACTGCTGTATGACCTGCACCCCACCCCTGCGGTGTGCGGGTGGCCGACATCGGTGGCCCGCGGGGTGATCGGTGAACTGGAGGACTTCGACCGTGGCATGCACGCGGGACTCGTCGGCTGGGTGGACGGCTCGGGCGCCGCGGAATGGGCGCTGGCGCTGCGCGGCGGGCTCGTGTCGGGACCGCGGGCGACCATGTTCGCGGGTGCCGGTATCGTCGCCGGGTCCGACCCGGACAAGGAGCACGCCGAGACGGCCGCCAAGTTCCGGACGTTCAGTTCCGCAGCAGCCTCCCAGTTGCGCCGGTACGCGGAGGCCCGGACGTAGTAGGAAGGTGAGGGTTCACTACCCTAAGCGGTGTCTCGTATGGGAGGATAGGCGACGGACACAGACCGTCACCCACGAGGAGAACACCATGAACCTGACCGCCGTCCACCTGTCGTCCCGCCGACGGCCCCGTCGCGGGGCGACCGTGCTCGCCCTGGCCACGTCCGCCGCGCTCGTCCTGGCGGCCTGCTCGTCCGGTGACGACGGTGACACGCGCGGGTCCACCGGATCCGGCGCCGGCGAGGGTGCGTCCGAGGACGGGAACCGCACCGTCACCGACTCCGAGGGCAATGACGTGGAGGTCAGTGCCGACCCGGAGAAGGTCGTCACCCTGCACTTCGCGGGAATCCAGGCACTGCTGGACCTGGGTATGGCCCCGGCGGGACAGGGTACCCCGGCCGATGAGTCACTGCTCACCGAAGAGCAGTACGACCAGGTCAAGGACGCCCCCGTGGTCAGCGGCGAGGACGGGGTGAACGTCGAGGCCATCGCCGAGATCGAGCCGGACCTGGTCCTGGTCCCGAACATGATCGAACCGGAGGTGGTCGACCAGATCCGCGATGTCGCACCCGCCTACATCTACACCCACGGGGGACCGGAGCGGTCGAACTGGTCGGGCAGGGTCGGGCAGATCGCCGATGCCGTCAACCGGACCGCCGAGTACGAGGAGTTGCAGAGCGATTTCGAGGCGCGCCAGCAGGAGATCGCGGACAAGCACGCCGACACCGTCGGGGACGTCGACGTGGCCCTGGTCGGCGCCTACACGTCAGGTCAGATGTGGGCGATGGGAAGGGGCAGCATGATCGGCGAGATCATCGCCCCGATGGGTGTCCAGTTCGCGGAGTCGCTGGAGGATGTCGTGCAGGGCGAGGACGGGGGCGAGACCGAGGTGTCGACCGAGAACGTCGGTACCGTGCTGGCGGACGCCGACGTCATCCTCCACGACACGACGCTGGACGGTGGCGTCTCGGAAGAATTCGAGGAGGTCCGGGACCTCAACTCGTTCAGGGAGACCTCCGCGGCACAGGAGGACCACGTGTACCCCATCGGCAAGGGCACCGTCGCCGGCTACACCGACGGCTTCCAGATCCTCGACAACCTGGACGCGGCGCTCACCGAACTCGCGGGGTAGAGGGGCCGACCGGTCAGTCCCTCACATTTACGCGGGCGTCGTCCCGCGCGTCCCCGGTCATCTCCCCGCGCTGGTTCTCATGGCTGGGGTTCACCGGGGCCACCTCGTTGCCCTTGACGCGCGGGTCCAGCGGCACGATGTTGGGGGTCCCGGTCACGGGGTCGGGGACGACGAGCGCACGCAGGCCGAACACCTCCTCGACGAGTTCGGGGGTCATCACGTCCTCCGGGGTGCCGGTCCGAACGATCTGCCCGTCCCGCATCACGATCAGGTTGGCAGCGTACCGGCAGGCCTGGTTGAGGTCGTGGAGCACGGTGACCACGGTCTTGCCGCGGTCGTGGAAGTCACGCAGCAGCTCCATCAGCTCGTACTGGTGGGCGATGTCCAGGAACGTCGTCGGTTCGTCGAGCAGCATGATCGGGGTCTGCTGGGCGAGCAGCATCGCGACCCACACCCGCTGGCGCTGTCCCCCGGACAGCTCGGAGACCAGCCGGTCGGACAGGATGTCGGTGCGGGTGGACTGCAGTGCGGCCTGCACCGCCTCCTCGTCCTCGGGCCGCCACTGGTGGAACAGTGACTGGTAGGGGGCGCGTCCGCGGGCGACCAGGTCGGCGACGCGGATTCCCTCGGGGGCGAGTGAGGTCTGGGGAAGCAGGCCGAGCTCGCGGGCCACGTCCTTCGAGCCGAAGGACGAGATCCTCTTCCCGTCGAGCAGCACCTCACCCTTCACCGGGGTGAGGACGCGGGCGAGGGCGCGGAGCAGGGTCGACTTGCCGCAGCCGTTCGGTCCGATGATGGCGGTGAAGGACTCGTGCGGGATCTCCACGCTCAGGTCGGTGGAGATCACCCGCTGGTCGTAGCCGATCGTCGCATTGATCGCCTGCAGCCGGGCGCTGGGGGAGTGTGTCATGTCGATATCCTATTTCGGCGTGCCGTACTGCTTCCGCGCCTCGCGGATGAGCAGCCAGATCATGTAGATACCACCCACGCTGACGGTCAGCAGACCGACGGGGATCGAGCGGTAGAACTGGGCGATAACAAGGGACAGGAAGTGGGCGAAGGTCAGCAGGGCCGCGCCGACGGCGGCGGCCCCGAGGACTGTCACCCCGGGGGTTCCGGCGATGCGCCGGGCGAGCTGCGGGGCGACAAGCGCGATGAAGCCGATCGGGCCTGCGGCGGCGGTGACCAGGGCGGTCGTCGCCACCCCGGTGACCATCAGCGCCAGGCGGGTGCGCTCCACGTTGACCCCCTGGGTGGTGGCGGCGTCGTCCCCGAGCTCCATCTGCTTCAGCGCCGGGGCCAGCAGTGAGATCAGGATGATCACCACGATGCCGATCGCCGCGACGGGCAGCAGCGACTGCCAGGTGACGCGGTTGATCGAGCCGGCCGACCAGAAGCCGACCATCATGGCGTCCTCGACGTCGGCGCGGGTGATCAGGTAGGCGTTCAGGGAGCCGAGGGTCGCCGACACGGCGATGCCCACGATGATCAGCCGGAAACTCTGGACGGTCTTGTTCTTCCGCGCCATCGCGAAGACCAGGAAGGCGGTGATGACCCCGCCGATGATCGCGGCGAAGGCGATGTTCCAGTAGGCGGTGGAGCCGATGACCAGCATGGTGACCGTGACGGCGGTCAGTGAACCGGCGTCGAAGCCGATGATGTCGGGGGAGCCCAGCGGGTTGCGGGTCATTGACTGGAACACTGCACCGCCGATGCCCAGCAGGGCACCGAAGAAGACGGCGGAGATGGCCACCGGCATGCGCCATTCCACGACCACGATGCGGTGGAAGCGTTCGTCGCTGAGCCCGAAGATGGCCTGGAAGACCTCCGCCGGGTTCAACGGGTACTCGCCGATGCCGATCGCGATGAGCGCCAGCAGCGCGGCGGAACCGATGAAGAGGGAGGCGATGACGCCGAGGCGGATGTGGAAACGGTTGTCGGTGAACTTCGTGCGCACCGTCCGGGTCGTGTAGCCGAAGTCGATCGCGGAGTCGGAGAGGCTGAAGAACGGGGCCTTGTCCCTGCTCTTCCTGTCTTTGCGGGTGATTGTCACAGGCCGCTCGCATTCTTCCGTCGGACCAGGGCGATCAGCACCGGCGCACCGATGACCGCGGTGAGGATACCGACCTCGATCTCACCGGGGCGGGCGATGACGCGTCCCAGGGTGTCGGCCAGCAGCACCATGACCGGCCCACCGAGCAGGCAGTAGAAGAAGATCCAGCGTTGGTCGGGGCCCACGATCCAGCGGACGATGTGCGGGACCATCAGGCCGACGAAGCCGATGCCGCCGGTCAGTGCGGTGGCTCCGCCGGCGAGCACGGTGACCGCGAGGATCGTCAGGATGCGGGCCCGCACGACCTTGGTGCCCAGCGATGCCGCGAGGTCGTCGCCGAGGGCGATGGAGTTCAGGTCCGTGGAGACGATGACCGCCAGGATGAACCCCACCAGCAGGAACGGCAGGACGAACTGCGCGTCCGACAGGGAGGTCCGGGCCACCGAACCGAGGTTCCAGTTCCGGATCTCCTCGAACGTGTCGGGGTCGATGAGCTGGAGGAAGCTGGTCACGCCGCCGAACACGGCGCCGAGGGCGACACCGGCGAGCACCAGGGTGGCGGGGTTCGCCCCCCGGGCACCGCCGGCCGCGCCGATGACGTAGACCAGGATGGTGGTGGCCGCGGCGCCGATGAAGGAGAACCAGATGTAGCCGTTGATCCCCGCGACCCCGAAGAAGCCGACGCCCACGGTGACGGCGAGTCCGGCGCCGGCGTTCACGCCGAGGATGCCGGGGTCCGCGAGCGGGTTGCGGGTCAGGGCCTGGATCAGCGCACCGGAGAGTGCGAACGCCGCACCGGTGACGATGGCGATGATTGTCCGGGGGAACCGCTGGTCCCAGACAATGTAGGACGCCTCGTTCTCGCCGCGGTTCCAGATCGCGTCCCACACGTCGGCGTAGGGGATGGGGTTGGCGCCGTGGGCGAGGCTGGCGATGAAGGCGCAGAAGAGCACGCTCAGGAGTACGACCAGGCCGATGGCACGCTTGGCGTAGAGTCCCGCTTTGCCCGGTGACGCTGGTGTGGACGTGGTGGTCGACTGCTTGTCGGGGGGTGACGGTGGAGGTTGCTGGCCTCCGGTGTCGATGGTGTTCGTCATAGGCGTGTGTTGTCGGGCACGTGCCGGTCTCGATACCGGCCCGGTTGCCACGTCGGTTCCTTCGGCTGCACAGGGATGTAGTGGCCGGAGTGGCCGACACTACGCTGGGTCAGATTACTTTGGGCACCCTATCAGTAGGCTTACCTCACCGTCAACGGTGGGCAGGTGCCATCGTAGTCCTGTGTCAGCCCCGCCGCGAGGGCTGTTCGGTCTGCAGCAGGAACCGGGGCCGTACGTCCTGCCCGGGCAGTGCCGCGGCGATGTCGCCGGCGGCTTCCAGGCATGCCGCGTGTACCAGGGTGACGTCCGCTTCGGCGGGGACGCGCAGGCGGATCTGGATGATCTGTGTGCCCCGGTCCCTGGTCGCACGGTAGGACGTCGACGTGACCCCGTCGCGGCGTTCCAGGGACTGCGCCACCGCGGAGGCGATGTCGGCCGGGGTCACACGGATCGTCCCGGTCGTGGCCGAGGTCGGGGACACCCTGCGTCCGAGGCGCCTGCGCTCGATGTTGACGCCGATGAGGAGGAGACCGACGAGTCCCAGCACCACTGCGGCGACGACGAGGATGGTGGTGTAGTTGTCCCGGGAAGTCAGCCCCGCCCAAAAGCCCTGGTCGGCGTAGTCGCCGATGCGCTCGGCGGCGCCGAGGTTGTAGTGCTGCCCGATCGCCCAGAACGCCAGCCCGGCGAACAGGAGGAAGAGGACGAAGGTGATGAGACGGTCGAAAGCCGCTCTGCCACGGTTCATTTCCCACCACCTCCCTGGGTGACGGTCACGGTGACCGCCGGTGACGGGTCGAGCAGCTCCGCCAGTTCGCTGACGTGGGCGGTTGTCCGGTCGCGGATCTCGCCGGCGGCATCGGGGGTCACGGCGGTGACCGCGGTGACGTGGATCTTCCTGCGGGTGGCCACGGTCCGGGCGTCCAGCACGCCGGGGATGCGGCGGGCGGCGGCGGTGGACAGCCGGGCGATGTCGACGGGGCGGCCGTAGAGCCGGGAGTCCCCGCCGAACGCGATGTGGGTACGGCGGCGCGGCCGCAGGGTGACGGCGAGGAACAGCAGGGCGACGACGGCGCATCCGATGCCCGCCCACAGCATCCACGACTCCGCCCGGAGGTCGGCGAGCCAGTCGAAGAGCCCGGGCAGAACCTGTTCACCGGTGACGCTCCCGTTGATGACGAGGATGTCGCGGACAACCGTGCCGCAGACCACCAGGAACACCAGACCCAGGAGCACCGTCCAGAAACGGGCGGCGGGGGACGCCTTGGGCTCCGGGGCACAACCGGCCTGCTCCGGGGCAGGGTCGGTGAGGTCAACGGCGAAACGTCCGGACGGGGCGGGCCGGTACTGCTCTTCTGTGGTGGTCACTGCTCATCCCTTCTGCGCTGCTCCTGCGGCACGGTCGGTGTGATCCGCGGGTGGCGGTCCACCGTCACCGGGGTCACCCGGGTGCGCCGGGGATGCGGGTGGATCGTCACGGGCAGTCCCTGGGGGGTCGGTACCGCACGGGTGGGGAGCCCGGACGGGGTGGGGACATTCCGCAGAACGGGGCCCCGCGGGGTGGGGACCACGGAGAGTACCGGCAGCCCGTACTGCGGTGGTGGGCCGGTCACCGGCGTCCGGGTCGTGCGGGGCAGGTACGCCGTCACCGGACGCGGGGCCACCGGATGCTCCACCGGCCCCCGGGCCGGGTCCGTGGGGTGCCAGGGTGGGGTCGGACGCTCCGCGGTGACGTGCCGCACCGGTACGGGGCGTCCCGCCACCGGCCGTGCGACCTCGACGGGGTCGCCGGGGGCGGGATGGGTGACGGCGGGACGTTCCGGCGGGTCGGGGGTGTAGGGCGCCGGCATCGTGCGCCGCACCGCCGGCGACGCGGCGGTGAGCGGGGTCGAGCTCACCCGGGTGAGCAGGGGCGTGCGGGGGGCATCCCGCAGCACCTCGAGGGTGACGGCGGGGCTGTCGTCAGGGGCAGGGACCACGGCGGCGACGTCGACGTTGACGGCGACCACCGGGACACCGGTGGCCTGCTCGACCCATTCACCCACCGTCTCGCGGGTGACCTGTGCGATCGCGGCGGTGGGCGCGGGCCAGGACGCGGCGATCAGGAGGTCGATGACCGCCGCACGCCCGCCGGGTGCCATGCGCACACTGACCCGGGGGAGCCGGCGTCCGGCGAACTGGCTGATACCGGAGGAATGCATGATCACGCCCGGCACGCTGAGTGCGGCGCGGTGGGCGATGCGCTCCAGCACGCGGAACTCGATGGTGGTGTGGGTGCGCTGGACGTCGTACGACGCGCTGAGCGGGAGGGTGAGCGGGTCGTCGGTGGCGGGGGAGCCGGTCATGGGGGATCAGCCCCGGCCACGGCCACTGGTGCTGAACACCCGGCGCAGGTCGACGATGCCCTCCAGGTGGGCACCGATCCCGCCGCCGACGCCGCAGAGGACGAGCACCACCAGGAACCCGATCACGCCCTGCCACAGGGCACCGACGGCGAGGAGGAAACCGAGCAGCACCCCGAGGATCGTCGCGTACTTCATAGTGATCTCACTTCTTCTCGTCTGTGTCGTTCGTGTCGGAGGGGTCCCGGGGTTGTCCCCCGGTGTCGGTGAAGCGGCGGGCGCCGGGGAAGTTCTTCGGCAGGTGCGAGCGGACCGACCGTTCGGCGTCGCGGACCGCCCTGCCGGTGGCGCGGACGACCCGCCGGGTACGCGGCGAGTGCGCGAGGACCTCCCCCTTCGCCTTCAGTTCATCGGCCCGGCGCATGACCTCGTCGGAGGCCCGCTCGGCGAACTCGGTGGCCTGCCGCGCCACGTCGTCGGGGATGAACCCCGGCAGGCGGACGTTCTCGACGTTGCGCCGCACCGCGGAGCGCCGTGTCCACTGCTCGTCGAGTGACCGCAGCGCGTCGATGAGCTGTTCGTCCGACCCGCCCCGGTCGGGGTGGTTCTCCCGGATGACCTGGCGGCGCATGCGCACGTACTCCGGGTCGGTCCGGAAGTCCGCGTGCGGGCCGGGGGAACTCATGGCGACTCCAATGTGCAGGTCGGGGGCGGGAGGTGGTGGCGGGGATCCTACTGAACGCGGGGAGCGCGCTCGGGCTCGGTCTCCTCGTCGGGGGCATCGTCCTCCGGGAGGTGGATGTCGTGGACGATCACGTTGACCTCGGTGACCTCGAGACCGGTCATCTCCTCGACGGAGAGGATGATGTTGCGGCGGATCGCCTCGGCGAGTTCGTGGATGGCCACGCCGTACTCCGCGATGATGGAGATGTCGACGGCGGTCTGCCGGTCGCCGACCTCCACGGAGATCCCCTGCTGGACATTGACGCGGCCGCCCGGGATCCGCTCGCGCAGTGCGCCGAGCGCCCGGGTGGTTCCTCCGCCGAGTCCGTGGACGCCCGAGACCTCGCGGGCGGCCATGCCGGCGATCTTGGAGACGACGACGTCGGCGACCGACGTCCGGCCGTGCTCCGTGAAAAGCTCGGACGACGCGGGGGACGCCTCCCCGGCGTTTCCGGTGCCGGTCATCTCCAGGGCGGTGTCGGGGCTGGTGCCCTGGGTGGAGTCGTCGTCGCTCATCGCTTGTCCCTCACTAGTCTCGTGTGTGGCTGTTACCGCAACCATGCTACTGAAAACCGGCCGGGGTCGGCCGGGGCACCACCAGGCCAGGGGGCTGCGGGCGGTTTGCGGTGGGAGCCGTCGGCCGGCCGGGCGGACGGATTTGGGCTATCGGGGCCGACGTGGTTAAATAGTCGGCGTTGCTTTGACATGGCGTTTGCGCGCCCGCGTCACGCACCAGCCACCAGGCCGGATCGGAACCGGTGGCAGGGCACACGGACCGGGACGCAGGATGGCGCCGATGGTGAAGTGAGCATGACCCTTCAACGACAGGATTCCCCGGTGTACGCCGGTGGAAAACCTGTCGTGCTGTTGCCTGCGTGGCATGCCCGGATTCTTCCGGACACGCCCGACCGCGGGTACCGGTAGTGGGGCATGGCAAATAAACAGAGGCGTTAACATCGAAGATCCCGGCCCACACGGTGGGGGGCTCTTCCTCGTGCATGACGGACCTTTGGACGTGTTTGCCGTGCCAACAGCGTTGACAATGAACAGAAGTACCCGTAACCGCCGGCGCCGCCGGGGGAACGGGACACGAGGAAGAGGACTAGCGTGGCGGGACAGAAGATCCGCATCAGGCTCAA
>NZ_JBQEDF010000066.1:0-17075 GCF_052107835.1 Corynebacterium sp. | reverse complement strand
TCCAGCAGGTCTACGTCGGTGAGCCGACCGTGGAGGACACCGTCGGCATCCTGCGCGGACTCAAGGAGCGCTACGAGGTTCACCACGGTGTGCGTATCCAGGATTCCGCGCTGGTCAGTGCCGCTTCCCTGTCGGACCGCTACATCACCGCACGGTTCCTGCCGGACAAGGCCATCGACCTGGTGGACGAGGCCGCGTCCCGTCTGCGCATGGAGATCGACTCGCGTCCCGAGGAGATCGACGACGCCGAGCGCATCGTCCGGCGCCTCGAGATCGAGGAGATGGCGCTGAGCCAGGAGACCGACGAGGCATCCAAGGACCGCCTGGTCAAGCTGCGTGCCGAACTGGAGGACGAGCGGGAGAAGCTGTCGGGCCTCACCGCCCGCTGGGAGAACGAGCGCGGTTCCATCGACCGGCTGCGCAGCCTGAAGGAGGAACTCGACAACCTGCGCACCGAGTCCGAGATCGCCGAGCGCGAGGGCGACTACGCCAAGGTCGCCGAGCTGCGCTACGGGCGGATCCCGGACCTGGAGAAGCAGGTCGCCGAGGCCGAGGAGACCAACGCCCAGGTCGAGGAGCAGCGCATGCTCACCGAGGAGGTCACCCCGGACACCATCGCCGACGTCGTCTCCGCCTGGACCGGTGTGCCCGCCGGCAAGATGCTGGAGGGCGAGACCGAGAAGCTGCTGGCGATGGAGAAGGTGCTCGGTGGCCGGGTTGTTGGGCAGTCCGAGGCGGTGTCGGCGGTGTCGGACGCGGTGCGCCGGGCACGCGCCGGAGTTGCCGACCCGGACCGTCCCACCGGTTCCTTCCTGTTCCTGGGCCCGACGGGCGTGGGCAAGACCGAGCTGGCGAAGTCGCTGGCGGAGTTCCTCTTCGACGACGACCACGCCATGGTGCGTATCGACATGTCCGAGTACGGCGAGAAGCACTCCGTGGCCCGGTTGGTCGGTGCCCCTCCCGGATACGTGGGCTACGACGCCGGTGGTCAGCTGACCGAGGCCGTGCGGCGCCGCCCCTACACGGTGGTGCTGTTCGACGAGGTCGAGAAGGCGCACCCGGACGTCTTCGACGTGCTGCTGCAGGTGCTCGATGAAGGACGTCTGACGGACGGGCAGGGCAGGACGGTGGACTTCCGGAACACCATCCTGATCCTGACCTCGAACCTGGGTGCCGGCGGGACGAATGAGCAGGTGATGAGCGCGGTGAAGGCAGCGTTCAAGCCGGAGTTCATCAACCGTCTGGATGACGTGGTCATCTTCGACGCGCTGTCCGCCGAGCAGCTGACGTCCATCGTGGAGATCCAGGTCGCGCAGCTGGCCGAAAGGCTGGCCGCCCGTCGCCTGGACCTGCAGGTCACTCCCGCTGCCGAGGCGTGGCTCGCCGAGCGCGGCTACGAGCCGGCCTACGGTGCCCGGCCACTGCGCCGCCTGATCCAGAAGGCGATCGGGGACGCGCTGGCGAAGAAGCTGCTGGCCGGTGAGGTCCGCGACGGTGACACCGTGCAGGTCGATGTGGATGCGGACGCCACCGTGACCGCTGCCGACGGTGCCGATGTCGTTGCTGGCGGCGGTGCTCTGACCATCGAAGCGGTTGCCCACGAGGAGTGACGGTCTGTAGACGAATGTGTCTACATGTTCTCTCGTTGTGAAGTATGGGAGATACGACAACGATCAGGGTCAGCCGGACCACTCGCGATGCCCTGGGGGATCTGGCGATGAGAAGAGGCGAGACGGTTGCGGCGGCAACGGCCAGGGCTGCGCGTCTGCTGGAGCAGGAAGTGATGGCGGAGGAGCTCGCGTCGCCTCTGCGGGATGATGAACGCGCCTGGCTCGATGCTGACGCCGGGTGATGTCGTCGAACTGGAACTCGGCACCCCAACGGGCTCAGAGGCGGGGTTGAATCGTCCCGCTGTTGTCGTCACCGCCCACCGGATACTGCGGGGCCATCCCAACGTTATTCAGGTGGTGCCGTTGACCGGGACGATCCGTTCCAGCGTTTCTGAGGTTTCCATTGAGCCTGACGAGCAAAACGGACTGACCAGCTTTTCTGCTGCGCAATGTCAGCACATTCGGTCCGTTGTCATCTCCAGGGTTGGTGAGCGACTCGGGAACGTGGGGCCCACCGTCGTGCGTCAGATCAGGGAAAACATTGCGGTCATCGTTGACGTGTAGCCGATTGTCGGCGTTACCCTACTTCCCGCTGAACACGGGGAACTCGGCGAATTCTCCGTAGTCGGTGGCGTTGAGGCCGCGCAACGTGTCCATGTCGGCGTCCGAGATCTCGAAATCGACCTCGGCATTGGTGCGCATGTGATCGGGGTTCTCCGTCTTCGGCAGCGGGACGGTGCCCAGCTGCAGGACGTAGCGGATGCACAACTGCGGCACACTCACGCCATAACGCTCCGCAATGGCGGCCACGTCCTGGTTCTCCAGGATCGCCCCATGGGCGATGGGGGAGTAGGCCTCCACAACGATGCCGTTCTCGTGGCAGTGGTCGATCAGCTCGAACGGGGTATTGCCGACGTGGGCGAGAATCTGGTTGACCTGCGGGGCGACCGTCGCGTCCCGCGAGATGGATTCCAGGTCGCCGACCGTGAAGTTCGAGACGCCGATCGAACGCACCTTGCCCGCCTGGTACGCCTCCTCGAAAGCGCGCCAGACCTCCCGGTTTCCGTCCGCGTAGTCGCCATCGCGGAAGTCGTCCCACGGCTGGGGTGCGTGGATGAGGAACAGGTCCACGTAATCCAGACCGAGCTTCTCCAGGGAGCCGTCGATCGCGGCGACGGCTCCGTCATAGTCCTTGACCTCGGCGGCGAGCTTGGTGGAGACGAAGAGCTCCTCGCGCGGGACGCCGCTGTCACGCACGCCCTCGCCCACGCCGCGCTCGTTGCCGTAGGCCTGGGCGGTGTCGATGTTTCTGTAGCCGGTCGCGACCGCGTCCTTCACCGCCCGGGCGGCCTTGTCGTCGTCGATGAACCAGGTGCCGAACCCGAGCGTCGGGATCTGCACGTCATTGGACAGTGTGTATGTGTCGTTGAGTGCCATGCGTCCCACCGTAGGAGCCTTCGGGGCGGAGGTGCCATGCTGAAGGATGCCCTGGTGGTACGTGGTTGTCCTCACCGGGGAAGGACGAGGATACGGTCGTCGTCGTCACCGGGGCTGCCCCGGCCGTCGGTGTTGTTGGTCAGCAGCCACAGTTCGTCGTCCGGGGTGAGGACGATGTCGCGGAGCCGGCCGTACTCCCCGACCACGCGCTCGCTGGACGTGCCGGGGTCGGACACGGGCACCTCGATGAGACGTTCCCCGCGCAGGTTCGCGATGTGGACGGTGCCGTCGGCGATGGCAATGCCGCTGGGGCTGGCATCCGACGGTGCCCATTGCTGGACGGGGTCGGTGAAGTCGGTGCCGGTGTCGTCGGCGATGCCCTCAACCACCGGCCAACCGTAGTTGTTGCCGGGTTCGATGATGTTCAGTTCGTCCCAGGTGTCCTGCCCGAACTCGCTGGCGAACATGGTTCCGTCGTCCGACCAGGCGATACCCTGCGGGTTGCGGTGGCCGTAGCTGTACACCGGGGAATCGTCGGAGGGGTTGTCGTCGGGGATACCGCCGTCAGGGGTCATGCGCAGGATTGTCCCGGGCAGCGACCCCGGATCCTGGGCCGCCTCGCGGTCGCCGGCATCGCCGACGGTGGCGTAGAGCATGCCGTCCGGCCCGACGGCGATGCGCCCACCGTTGTGGGTGGAGGCTTCGGGGATGCCGTCCAGCAGGGTTTCTGGGTCGCCGAGCTCCAGATTTCCCGGTTCGCCGCTCAGTTCGCGGCGCTCGATCCGGTTGTCGTCGGCGGCGGTGAAGTAGGTGTAGAGGTGATTGTCGTGGACGGCGATGCCGAGCAGGCCGCCTTCGCCGCCGGGGGAGACGTCATCGAGGGTGGTGATCTCCCGTGCTTCCCTGGTGTCCTCGGGATCACCGCCGCTGAGTTCGAGGATGCGGCCGCTGTCACGCTCGCTGACCAGGGGGGTCTCGCCGTGGAAGGCGATGGACCAGGGGGCCTCGAGATTGGTGGCGATGGTGGTCGTGTCTGCCGCGCTGCCGGAGTCCCCTTCCGTGTCCCCGTCCTCCCCGGAGGAGCATCCCGCGATGGTGAGCGCCGTGGCGAGGACGACGGCGAGCGAGGACCTGGCGAGAGAGGACGTGGCGACCGTGCGCAGGCGGTTCATGCTCCTCCACGGTACCCGGGTGAACGGCCGCACCCAGGCCTGCCGGGCGAAATTGTTCTATGCCCGTGCACGCGCAGGGGCTCTGGGAGGCCCGAAGCGTGCACTGGCATAGAACAATCCTGGGCAGAAGGGATGCTGCTCCTCGCCGGGGAATGTGGGACCGGCCGTACGCCATCGGTGCCCACATTATGGGATTAAGATCGCCATGAAGTGAGATACCTCACGTTCCACGGGTATTCCTGTCCAAACAACAAAGGTTAGCCTACGGTTGCCGTCATGAGTCTCCCGCAGTACTCCGGCGGCATGGTCCGGACCGTCACCGCACACGTCGATGACGCGTCCGGCGCCTCGTCCGAGAACCTCCTCTCCTACAGCCTCGGCGGCTGGTACTTCGTCCTGCGCTCCATCCCGTGCTTCGCGACCGACCTCGCGCTCGGCGACGTCATCCACTGCACCGAACGCGACGGGCACCTGCACGTGGAGGAGGTCGTCGTCCGGGGCGGGGGTTCCACACTCCGCCTCCTCGTCGACAACGAGCACCCGGCCCAGCTGCTGTCCGAGCATCCCGCGGCCAGCATCACCGGCCAGCCCGGCATGCGGGAACGCGTGGCCGGCCAGCTGATCACCGCAGGCTGCTCCGTCGAGAGGCTCGGCCACCACCTGCTCGCGGTCTCCGTCGGCCCGGACGTGGACCTCCCGATGATCGAGGACTTCCTCGACGACCTCGCCGGGGACGGTGTCCTGCAGGTCCACCCCGGCTACATCCACCAGTGACGCGGGCGAAACAGGCAGCAGATGACATCTGTCACGCCGACCGTGTGACATCCACGGATAACCTCGTGACATAACGCTCTACCTGCGACGACGCTGCTCCGGCAGGATCAGGTACATGAGCACAGCACAACAGTCCCCAGCCCATGACGCACACGCGTTCAACCACCACCGTGCCCCTGCCATCAGCGTCGACAATCTGACGCGGACCTACCAGGGCAAGAACAAGAAGAAGGACGCCTACACCGCGGTCAAGAACGTCTCCTTCACCGTCTACCCCGGCGAGGTCTACGGTCTGCTCGGCACCAACGGTGCGGGCAAGACCTCGTCCCTGGAGGTCATCGAGGGCCTCGCGCCGGCCACCGACGGCACCATCACCGTCCTCGGCAAGGACCCCGTCGCCGACCGCAAGGAGATCCGCCCCGAGCTCGGCATCATGCTGCAGTCAGGCGGGCTCCCCAAGGAGCTCACCGTCGCAGAGACGATGCGCATGTGGGCCGGGACCTGCTCCAAACCGCTGCCGACGGAGCAGGTCCTCGGGGAGGTCGACCTGAACCACCGCACCGGTGTACGTGTCGGTTCACTGTCCGGCGGCGAGCAGCGCCGCCTGGACCTGGCCTGCGCACTGCTCAACGACCCCAGCGTGGTCATCCTCGACGAGCCGACCACCGGCCTGGACCCCGAGTCCCGCAGCCGCACCTGGGAGCTCCTCGCCAACCTGAAGAGCCGTGGCGTGACCATGATCCTCACCACCCACTACCTCGAGGAGGCCGAGCGCCTCGCCGACCGCATCGCGATCATGCACGCAGGTGAGATCGCCGTGGAAGGACGCCTCGACGAACTCGTCGCCAACGAGGGTGCCGAGATCAGCTTCACCCTCCCGAGGGACGGCAACGGCAACCGGCAGGGCGTCTTCCCGTCCTTCCCCGGGGCCCAGGTCACCCGCGACGGCGAGAAGCTGCGCATCGAGACCTCCCGGCTGCAGGACGACACCCACCGCCTGCTCGACTGGGCGGCCACCAACGGCGTCGTCTTCGAGACATTCACCGCCCGCCCCGCCAGCCTGGAACGCGTCTTCACCAAGATCGCCGGGCGCCAGACCTCGGTCTGACCCCACCGGACCCGAAAGGAAGAACAATGAGCACCGCAACAACACTCCCCGGTTCCGACCGGACCCCCACCCGCACCAGTGGATCCCCGGTGAAGAGGTTCATCGCCCTGGCCTGGGCCGAGTCCCTGCAGTTCGTCCGCAACCGGACGCTGCTGATCAACGCATCCGTCTTCCCCATCGGCTTCGGCCTGGCGATGTACTTCATCCTCTCCGGCGACGACGAGGCGTCCAAGGTGGACGCCAGTGCCATGGCACTGGAGTACTTCCTGCTCTTCGCGCTGATGTTCGTGCAGTTCTACACCGTGCTGTCCATGGTCACCACGCGCCGCGACGAAGGCGTGCTGAAACGCCTCCGTACCGGCGAGGCGCGGGACGCCGAGATCCTCGGTGCCTCATCGGTCCCCGGTGCCGTACTCACCATCATCTTCACCGTGGTCATGGCCGGCCTGCTCCTGGCCTTCGGCGCGCCGGGTCCGGTGAACGTCATCCCGGTGATCGTCGCCGTCCTGCTGGGGCTGCTGGTCGTGTCCGGACTGGCGCTGGTCACCAGCGGTTTCACCAAGAACGCGGAGGCCGCGCAGATCACCTCCCTGCCGGTGATGCTGCTGCTGTTCGGCTCGATGGGGAACTTCCGCCAGCTCTACCCCGACCAGGTCAACGAGATCGTCGACCGTACCCCGTTCGCCCTGATCTTCGATCTGACCCAGTACGGCTGGGCGGGCAACACCATGGTGGACCGGCTCTCCGCCGGGGGGACGGCTCCCCTGGCATCCGGCGACGTGCTCGGCGAAACCTGGATGATGATGCTGCTCCTCCTCGTCTGGGCCGTGGTGTGCCTCTGGGCCGGTGCGACGTACGTCCGCTGGGACGTGCGGCGCTGATGCGCCCCGCACTGATTTAATGGAGAACATGTCGACCCCGCTGCTGGATGCCGTCACCCGACCCCGTCGGACGTGGCGGCGTCTCGGCGCGGGGGCGAAGCTCGCCGTCTACACGCGGCTGTCGATGCAGCTGGCACTCCTGGGGTTCGGGGTGGCGATGATGATCATGCCGCTGCTGGATCTCAACCCGGGTTCGGACACGTCACTGGCACCGTGGGGGAAGGCCATGATCATGGCCGCTGGAGCGGCGCTGATGGTCATCACGGTCCTGGTCTTCGAGTTCCGCCCCGAGTTCAACATCCGGGTCCGCCGGGCAGCTCGCGGATTGCTGGTCCTTGGCGTGGTGGTCGGTGGTGTTGTGTGGGGCGCGGGCATGCTGATGTATCTGCTGAGAGGTGGTTCCGTTGCACTGACCGGCATATTCCTGGTGATCGTGACGTTGATGTTCGTTCCGATCGGGATCCTGCCCTGGATTCCGTGGCGGTGGACGGTCACGCTCGTGCTCGCGCTCGTGACGACGGTGGTGCTGTGGGAGGAACTCCAGTGGTGGCCGATGTTCTTCGCGACGATGTGGTTGAGCACGACACGGGGTGCCGCGTGGACGGTGAACATCGCCAAGGAACTCGACCGCGCCCGCATCACGGAGTCAGCGCTGCAGGTCAGTGAGGAGCGGCTGCGTTTCGCCCAGGAACTCCATGACACGCTCGGCCAACGGCTCGCCGCCATGTCGGTGAAAGCGGAACTGGCCCGCGCACTCGCCAAGCGCGGTGACGACAGGGTCGACACCGAACTCGCTGAACTCCAGGAGCTGACCCGCACCTCGATGACGGAGATGCGTGAGGTCATCGAGGGCTACCGGACGGTGACTCTGACGAACGAACTCCAGGGTGCGCGCCAGCTGCTGGAAAGCACCGGGGTGCGCTTCGAACTCGAGGGTGATCCGGTGGACCTGCCCGCCCCCCTGCAGGAGGTGGCGGCGTGGCTCGTCCGCGAGGGGACCACGAACGTGGCACGCCATTCCTCGGCGAGCTGGTTGACGCTGCGGTTCAGCCCGAACACCGTGACCATGACCAACGACGGCGTCCTGCGGGACATCGAGAAGCTCTCCGGGCTGGCCGGTATCCGGCGCCGTGCCGAGCCGATCGGGGCCACCCTCGTCGCGGAGCGGGACGGTAACCTGTTCCGTGTCACACTGGAACTCAGCCAGGAGGATCGATGACTACCATCACCGTCGCCGTGGTCGACGACGAATCACTCGTCGCCAGTTCCCTGTCCTCCCTGCTCGACCTGGAGGAGGACCTGGACGTCCTCGCCACCCTCGGGTCCGGCGAAGCCCTGCTGGACTGGGCG
Organism: Corynebacterium sp.; assembly: GCF_052107835.1. Lineage (GTDB taxonomy): Bacteria > Actinomycetota > Actinomycetes > Mycobacteriales > Mycobacteriaceae > Corynebacterium. Next base: position 8,743 of record NZ_JBQEDF010000066.1, on the reverse strand, counting down.
TCCACGCATGACGTGGACGTGGTGGTCATGGACCTGCAGATGGGCGGCATCGACGGGGTGGAGACCGCCGGGAAGCTCACCGAGGCCTCTGATACCGCTCCGGCCGTGTTGATCGTCACCAGCCACGGCCGTCCGCGCCAGCTCAAACGGGCACTCGCCGGGGGAGTCCTCGGCTTCGTCCCCAAGACGTCCTCGGCCGAGGAGTTCGCGAACGCGGTGCGCACCGTGCACTCCGGACGCCGCTACCTCGACCCCGAACTCGCCGCCGCGGCGATCGGGGCGGGGGAATCACCGCTCACCGAGCGTGAGACGGAGGTCCTCGAGGTCGCCGGCCGGGGAGAATCCGTGGAGCAGATCGCCGCCACCGTCCACCTCGCGGCAGGGACGACGCGCAACTACCTCTCCTCGGCCATGGGCAAGACCGGCGCGTCCACCCGTTTCGAGGCGTGGCGCATCGCCCGCGAGCGCGGCTGGCTGTGACGGGACCGACGGGCTGTGGAGGTGCCGCCTCCGTGCACTCCTCGTAAACTGGCGTGCATGACGCAGAGCCTGACCCTGTCCCCCTTCATCTCACCGGACGACCTGTTCGCCGCCAGTGTGCGCGGCGACCGCATGAGCGTTCTCGACTCCGACTGGGAACCGGGAGTGGACGCCGCCTGGAACCTGTACGTGACCAGGCATATCCCTGGCTCATTCTTCTGTGATCCGGGCCGTATGCTCTCCGGGACCCCCACCAACGAAGTCGGGCGAAACCCCCTGCCGAGCCCGCACGCCCTGCAGCATTTCGTGGACGACTGGGGCATCCGCCCCGGCCTGCCGGTGCGCATTTACGACCGCGGCGGCCTGATCTACGCCGCGCGCGCCTGGTGGATCCTGCGCTGGGCGGGGGTTACCGATGTCCAGATCCTCGACGGCGGTACCCCGGCCTGGCGTGGAGCCGGCGGCGACATCGCCGCCGGGATCGGCTGCCTGCGGGGACGCGGCACCTTCGAGGTCCTCGCCGGCGGTGCCCCGACCATGCCCACCAGCGACATCGGGGACGTGGCCGAGATCTCCGCCGCATCCACCGGTGGCGCTGCCGCCCCGCTGCTCATCGACACCCGCCCCGCCAGCAGGTTCCTGGGCCAGAAGGAGCGCCTCGACCGCCGCGCCGGGCACATCCCGGGGGCCATCGGTATCCCGGTCACCGAACTCCTCGAGGACGGGCGCATCCCGTCCCCCGGGGACGTACGTGAACGCCTCGCCCACCACGGTCTGACCGGGGACGCCGTCGCCGCCGAAGCGGTGGTCTACTCCGGCTCGGGCGTGAGTTCGGCACTGTTCATCGCGCTGATGGAGTACGCGGGGCTGCCGGTGGCGAAGCACTACGTCGGCGGATGGTCGCAGTGGGCGGCCGACCGGTCGCGTCCCGTGGCCCTGGGGTAAGCGGCAGCGAACCGGGGAATTCGGGGTTTTAACGGTGATAAACCCACCGGTGTGCCCGCCAGTCACTATTCTGTCCCCATGGAGGAAAGCCACCGCACCGCCACCGCAGACGTCCGGACCCGCACCGGGTCACTGGATGTGGTGACACCAATGCCGGGGACCGTCGCGCCGCTGACCGCGGTGCCGGACCCCCTCTTCGCCGCCGGAACAGTGGGGGCGGGGGTTGCCGTCGTCCCCGACCCGGGCGTGGAGCACGCCACCGTGTGCGCCCCGGTCTCCGGCGTCCTGACCCGCCTGATGCCGCACCTGTTCCTGATCCTCACCGATGACGACGTCCCGGTGCTGGTCCACCTCGGCATCGACACCGCCCACCTCGACGGGCAGGGCTACTCGATCCACGCGGAGCAGGGTAGGCGGGTGCAGACCGGGGAACGGATCACCACCTACGCGCCGACGGAGCTCGGCAGGCTCGGGTACGACCCGATCGTGCCGGTGGTCGTGATGCAGCGCGACGGTATCGAGCAGGCGATGGTCGCCGGGGAGCCGTGCGAGCCGGGGGACGTGCTCTTCCGCTTCTGAGCTTCCCCGTCTCTGGCCTATGCTGGGGGCATGCTTCGCCGAATCGCCACCGTCGTGTGCGTCGTCCTGATGCTCGGGGGTGTCACGCGCCTGGGCGAGCAGGTCGACGCGCGCTGGGGCGAGGTCCTGTTCTACAGCTACTTCGTCGTCCTGATCCTGCTGATGCTCAGCATGATCGTGCTGACCGAACGCGGTTACTTCGGCCCGGCACGCCACCCCGTCAACCGGGCCTTCGTCGGATTGAGCTGGGGAGGGGTGGTCGGGGCCGTGGTCCTCATGCTGGAGCTGGCACTCGGCGAGGGGACAATCCTCTGGCTCAACGTGATCTCCAGTGCCCTCATGTTCACCGGCATCGTCGGATCCGCGGTGATAGCACTGTCCGCGCGTCCGTGGCGCGACCTGTTCTACTCCCGGCGCTCAGATCCCGTGCTTCGCAGCGATGATCCCGGCCATGGTGTCGCGGGGCAGCAGACGGGCGGCGGGGAACGCCAGATGTGAGCTGGACCCGGTGGCGTACAGGGGTTTCGGACGCTCCGCGGTCACTGCCTCCAGTATCTTCCCGGCGACCTGCTCTGCCGTGATCCCTGTCGCCTCGTTCTCGTTGAGCCTGGTCAGCATCGTGTCGAACTCCCCGGCGTAGGGTCCGTCGGGGTTGATGTAGATCGTGCGGCGTTCCGACAGTCCGGTGTTGATCGCGCCGGGTTCCATCACCGACACACCGACGCCGAAGGGTCGCAGTTCACGCCGGGCGGAGTAGGCGAAGGAGCTGATGGCGGCCTTGGACGCACCGTAGCTGCCCCGGTGGGCCAGCGGGAAGCTGCCCAGCATGGAGCCGACGAAGACCACGCGGCCGCGTCCGGCCTCCCGCATCTGCGGCAGGAGCTTCTGGGTGAGTGAGACGTGTCCGATCACGTTGACCTGGAAGAGTCGTTCGAATGCCTCGCGCGGGAGCTCCTCGAGCGGGCCGTTCTGCGACTCCCCGGCATTGTTGACCAGCACGGTCACCGGACCGGCGTCGATCTTCCCCAGTTCCTCCGGGACGGCGTCGACGGAGGCCGGGTCGGTGAGGTCCAGCGCGATGAGCTCCACTCCGGGGGGAGTGTTCTCCCGTGAGGTGTCCGAACCGGGGTTGCGGGATGTCCCGATGACCCGGAAACCCTGCTCGACCAGCGCCACCGCGGTGGCCCGGCCGATGCCGGAGGTCGCCCCGGTGACGAGGGCGGTGTCGCCGACCCGGACCTGTGGGAGACGTGTGGTTCTGAACCTGGACAGGAAGTGTTCTTTCGCCATGGCAACAGTGTTACCCCTTCACGGGCCGCGCCGCTGGCGTTCGCGCGGAGAGTGAGAACAGGCCGGCCGCGACGAACACGATCACCGTCGCCACTCCCACCACGGCCCCCGCGCCGCTGGAGGCGAGTACCAGCCCGCCCACGGCACCGGCGACCGTCACACCGAGGTAGGTCCCCGAGGTGTTCAGGGCGATGGCCGCGTCCGCACCGTCCCCGGCGGTGGTGGACAGGCGGGCAGTCAGTGCGGGGGACATGGCGAAGGCGCCCAGTGCCTGGACCGCCCCCAGCGCCACGAGGCTGACGACCGCAGCTCCGGAATGCAGGGGCGCCTGAGTCCAGAACGCCCAGGAGCCCGCGGCGCCGAGGCCCAGGGTAGACAGTGCCAGGACCATTGTCCGCACCGGCCCGATCCGGTCGGTGAGCACACCACCCAGCCAGACGCCCACGATTCCGCCGGCACCGGAGACCGCGAAGGCCACCGTCCTGAGGTCGTGGCCAGGGACCGCACCGGCGAGGAACGGTGCCAGGTAGGTGAAGGCCATCATCGAGCCGGACATGGCGACCACGTTGACACCCAGGGTGAGCGCGACCGGCGGCGACGTCAGTGCGCGGAGCTGCCGCGACACGGGGATCTCCTCCGCCCCGCGGGTGTCGGTGAGCATCGTCAGGCGGATGGCACCGACCGCGAGCACGGCGCAGGACGCCAGGACGATGAAGCTGCCGCGCCATGACCACACCTGGGAGATCGTGGTCCCGACCGGCACGCCGACCGCGATGGCGCCGGTCACGCCCATCGCCACGACGCTGATGTAGCGTCCGATCTTCTCCGGCGGTGCCTGCTGGGCGGTCCACGAGAAGATCGCCGGGGTGGACGCTCCGGCGCACAGCGCGGCGACGGTCCGCAGCCCCATGAGAACCCAGTAGCTGGACGTCAGTGCGGCGCCGAGGTTCGCGAGCGCGAAGATGCACAGGGTCACGGTGAACAGCGTGCTGCGCCGGACATGCATCAGGCCCACTGCCGCGACGGGGGCGGACACCGCGACGGTCAGCGAGAACACGGTGACCAGCTGGCCCGCCTGCGCCTCGGAGACGTCCAGGTCAGCGGCAATGTCCGGCAGCACACCGGCGATCACGTAGTCGTCGGTGTAGAGGACCAGTGCGGCGAACAGCAGCGCCGGGAGCCACGGGGCCTTCACGGTCGGCTCTCCAGTTCCCGGGTGAGCATCGCGGTCATCTCCTCCGGTCCCAGGGCTCCGTGGCTGGTGGAGACGTCGAAGGTCAGTCCGACCATCAGGGTCTTGACGGAGGTTGCCGTGTGCGTCGCCCGCCCCTCCGGGACACCGAGCCCCCGGACCACGGCGTCCACCACGTCCTGCATGTCGCCGGACATCCGCTCGGTGATCTCCCTGAACACCTCCTTCGTGCGGGACGCCATCATGAACTCGCCGAGGACGATGTTCTCGCGCCGTCGGACGTCATCGAGGGGGATGAGTTCGGCGAGGACGGCGACGGCGGACTCCACCGTGTGCGAGCCGGGGGTGCCGCTGAGGTCGTGCTTGGCCAGGCGTGCTCCCATCCGGTCGCCGACCTCGTCCGCGGCGTCGGCGAGCAGGGCGTGCTGTGACAGGTAGGTGTTGCGGATGCTCCCGACGTTCAGGCCGGACTCGGCGGCGACGTTGCGGAAGGACGAGCCCTCCACCCCGCGGGTCTCCACGAGGCGGAGTGCGGCGTCCAGGATCTGTGTTCTGCGCTGGTCGGCATCGACGATCTTCGGCATATCCGGTAATATATCACAGACGTGATAAATAAACCGGGGCCCGGGAAACTTTCGCACCGCCGGCACCGATCATCACCCTAAATCCCCAGGTCACGGAAACTCATCGGCCACTCGCGGTGCGAAAGTTCCACCGGTGCGGGTCCAGGGATCTTTCCGTGCACCGGGAGTCTCCGAGCCGGCCCCGCACCTCCCCGACGCGGCGGTTCGATACCGTGGGCCGCATGCCGTCCTCCTTTCCTGCGCTCAGCATCGACTGTGCTTTCGGGCACTCGGAACTCCTCGGAACACTGTCCGCCGAGATCAGCCTGGGGGAGATCGTTGTCCTGACCGGTAAGAACGGCTCCGGGAAATCAACGCTGGTGGATACCGTCGCCGGCGAACTGGCCCCCCACAGAGGCACCGTGCGGGTGTCCGTTGACGGACGCGCGGTTGATCCGGCGACCCCGGAGGGAGCGGGCACGGTGACCCGCATCGCCGAACCGGCCTTTTTCCCCGACCTCACAATTCACGAGCACCTGGCGTTCCTCGCGCGCAGGGCAGGGGTGACCCTGGATGACATGTGGGGCAGGGTCGGCCCGTGGGAAGTGGCCGACCTGCCCGATGACCTGCCCAGCCGACTCTCCAACGGGCAGAGGCAACGGGCCAACCTGGCCCTGCAGTTGGCCGTCGCAGCACCCGTCGTGGTGCTCGATGAACCCGAACGGCACCTCGACGGGGCATGGACACGCGTCCTGTGTGACCAGCTCGGTGACCTTGCCATGTTCGGTTCCCCGGTCCTCGTGGCGTCGCACTCGGACACCGTTGTCGGTGCGGCGGACCGGGAGATCGCCCTGTGACGGCAGTGATTGTGCTGCGGTTCGCCTGCGCGGTGGTCGCCGTGCTCATCCTGGTGGACATCGCGGAACGGATGATGCCCCTGCGCTCGGTCGAAAGGGACCGGTGGGAATGGGACCTGCGCCCAAGGGGACAGTTTCCCGGGATCGACAGGTCAGGATGGCTGCAGATTCTGGGGTTCGGGATCATCGGTGCCGGGGTCGGCGCGGCCGTCAGGATCCTTGCGGGGCTTGCACGCCCCCGCTATCTCACGAAGGTGCTGTCCAACGGAACCACCCGGACCATGATGGCGGCGTCCCCCATGATCTTCGACTCGGAGAACTCGGCGAACATCTACGCCGCAACGTGGCTCCGTGGCCGCTCGGTACGTTCCCGGCCCCTGCGGGGGCCGGTACTGCCGTCGCTGATGGTCCGGCGGGTCCTACGCCGTGGCTACATTCCCCGGTTGTTCCTGGTCGCCGCCCTTCTGGCGGTGGCCGTGGTTCCGCTGACCGGCATGTGGGGGCGGGTGACGCTGATTCTGCTGTGGGCCGTGCTGGCCTCGGCGGTATGGCGCGCGACCAGGCTCGGCGTGCCGGGGGAGGGGATCTGGAGGGCAACCGTCCTGGGCGCCGTCGCGCTGGCCGGTGCAGCGGTGCAGTGGTTGCCCGGAGCTCCCGCCGACCCGCTGTGGACGGTGCTCGGGACGGTTCTCGCCGTGGTCCATTGCGCCTGGGCCCGGGGGCGTCACCGGGTCAATGACGATTTCAGCATCGTCGACACAGGAATCGGGATCGCGTTGCCTCCGGGGATGCTCCCCTACTGGTGCGCCGGCTGGCTGGCGGTGATCCCGGCGTCCGTCGCGGCAGTCGCTGCGGCCGGGTTCGGGGCGGGGTAGGACCCGTGCGGCGGATAGCATCGCGTTTTCCACGTATCGCTGCCATGGTTCGGGCCGTTTCGCTATGCGAACCGCCCGGGGTCCGGGCGGCGCTTCCCTCCGTTCCGCGTGTGTGCTCCACGCAACACGGGTTATACTGACCACGAACCACAACTGAATCAGCCGCTCGCAACCACTGTGGGAGAGGCCGGCGCCAGACACCGGCCGCCGTAGGAGCAACACCTCCCCGTCGACACTCTCAGGCACCCGTACCACGGTGGCGAGGCAACTCTGGAAAGAGCCCGTCGCCGTCGTCCGCGACCGGGCCGCCGAAGGAGCAAAGCTCTCAGGCACCATCGACAGAGTGGGGAGGGCACGCACATGTCCACACTGCAGGAAGAGACCCCTGACACATGGCTACCCCCCACGACGCATTCCCGAACCGCCACATCGGCCCCGACGCCGCCGACACCGCCGCCATCCTGACCTCCCTCGGCTACGGCTCCACCGCCGAGCTCGCCGCCGCCGCGCTGCCGCAGAGCATCGCGCAGGACGCGCCGATCGGCCTGGCACCCGCCCTCGACGAGACGGAGGCGCTGGCCGCCCTGCGTGGGTTCGCGGACAGGAACACCCTCAAGAAGCAGCTCATCGGCGCCGGCTACTACGACACCGTCACTCCGGCCGTCATCCGCCGCAACGTGGTGGAGAACCCGGGCTGGTACACCGCCTACACCCCCTACCAGCCGGAGATCTCCCAGGGTCGGCTGGAGGCACTGCTGAACTTCCAGACGATGGTGGAGGACCTCACCGGCCTGCCGATCGCCGGTGCGTCCCTGCTGGACGAGGCCACCGCCGTGGCCGAGGCCGTGCAGATGATGGCCCGGCTGAACACGAAGGTGGCGAAGAAGGGCGGCGTCGTCCTGTTGGACGAGAACCTGCACCCCTCGAGCATCAACATCACCCGAGCCCGGGCCGCCGCCGTCGACATCCCCGTCGAGATCGTGGAGATCACGGCCGCGGGCATCGGGGCGCGTGAGGACGAGGTCATCGGCGTCGTCGTCTCCAACCCGGGCACGACCGGTGCCCTGCGCGGCGACCTCGGCGAGGTCATCGAGACCGTCCATGCCCGGGACGGCCTGGTCACCGTCGCCGCCGACCTGCTGGCCCAGGTACTGCTGACCTCCCCGGGCGAGCTCGGGGCGGACATCGCCGTCGGTTCGGCGCAGCGTTTCGGCGTCCCGCTGTTCTTCGGTGGCCCGCACGCCGCGTTCATGGCCTGCCGCAGCGAGTACCAGCGCAAGATGCCGGGCCGCATCGTCGGCGTCTCGGTCGACGCGGACGGCACCCCGGCCTACCGCCTCGCGCTGCAGACCCGTGAGCAGCACATCCGCCGCGACAAGGCGACGTCCAACATCTGCACCGCCCAGGCGCTGCTGGCCGTCGTCGCCAGTTTCTACGCCGTCTGGCACGGCCCGGTGGGCCTGCGTGAGATCGCCACGGCGATCCACGGCCGCGCGACGGCCCTGGCCGTCGGTCTGTCCAGTGCCGGCCTGACCATCGCCCACGACCGTTTCTTCGACACGGTCACCGTCGAGGTGGAGGATGCCGCCGCCACCGTCACCGCAGCCTGCGGTGAGGGCTTCAACCTGCGCGAGGTGGACGCCACCCACGTCGGCGTCTCCGTCGGCGAGTCGACCACGGACGACGACATCGCCGCGCTCCTCCGGGTCATCGCCGGTGCGGGGACCACCGTGGACACCTCGTCCTTCACCGCGGAGGACGGCCCCCTGGCCGACCAGCTGCGCACCGACGAGATCCTGACCCACCCGGTGTTCCGCACGATCACCTCCGAGACGCAGATGATGCGCTACATGCGTCGTCTCGCCGGACGCGACCTGGCGCTGGACCGCACGATGATCCCGCTGGGTTCCTGCACCATGAAGCTCAACGCCGCGGTGTCGATGGAGCCGATCACCTGGCCGG
>NZ_JBQEDF010000065.1:0-17251 GCF_052107835.1 Corynebacterium sp. | reverse complement strand
CGGGCCGAGAGTGCGCCTGGACAAGCGTGGATTCGAGATGAAGTGAGCCTCCGGCCTATTGAGACGTCCACTTACCCGCGGGAATGCATTGACTCAGTTGTTCGACCACAACCTGGGCAACGGCTCCATGGGTCCGGGGCCCAGGCTGTCAACGAATTCGATGACGGACTGGGCCCGATCCGTACCGATGTGTGGCCCGGTAAGTCGCCGGAACTTCTCCGTAATCTCCTCCGAGGTGAAGGGATCGGTTTCACCGCCGCGGGCGGTACTCCGGGTGACTACGTGTTCCTGTTCGCCCAAGCGGACCACGACCCGGATCGTTTGTGGGGTCGGCATGTTGTCTGACTCGACCACGGTGATGAGCTCAAGCACCCGCGCCACCTCAGAGGAGGCGAAACGTTCGAACGAGTCGGGTCCCAGCGTGTTTCCCAGAAGCAGGAGGGCGAGGGAAATCGGCAGGCTCATTCGCGCTGATTCTACGGTCCTCGGGGACTCGGGGCAGATCATCGGCCGCAGAAACGCCGATACTTCGATCCTGATTCCCGTGATCGAGGAGGGCTCCACATCACCACGTCGCAACAGATCCAGCACACCGTCGATCGCAGGATGGGCGCTCCGGCAGGCCGCGTACATCTTGATAGCGGAGTGGGAGAACTCCCACCGCGTCCCCAGGGAGTCGACTAGTTTGTGCGGTTGGGATTCCGGGGTGCCGTGGGTGCGGAAGTACCCGCCCCAGACATCATCGAAGATCCCGGAAGGGCCGGTTGCGCCAGCTTTCGCCAGGACAGCCGACTGGTACCCCGCGCCAGCCGCGTTGCCCACATGGAGTTGCTTGGTCATCGATCCATCGCCCGAGAAAGCCCACGTTCCCGCGCTCGAGCTTGCCGCGATTGCCAGGGCAGAGGTCGTTTGGATCGAATCCAGTCCCAACATCCGTGCGGAAGCGGCTGACGCAGCAAAGACCCCGCATGTTGCTGTTGAATGCCAGCCGGCGGAGTTGTGCGCGTCGTAGCCACCGAGGGCACTCTGCACCCGCCGACCGACCTCGTAACCGGCGATCATTGCGGTGAGGAGGTCATAGCCGCTGGCATCACAGTCGTGGGATGCCGACATCAATGCAGGAACGACCACCGCTCCTGAGTGATCACACCCCTCGGTGTCGTCGATTTCCGCTGAGTGCACGGCTACCGCGTTCACGCGAGCCGCAGACGACGGTTCTCGGGGACTCCCATCGACAAGGAGGGGGACTGTGCCGGGAACAGCGAAAACCTCGGCGGCAATTCGCGTCGGCTCTCTGCCGTCCCCCACGATGCCTGCCCCAAGGGTGTCGAGCAGGTGGTCCCGGGCCTTGTCGGTCAGATCGGACGGTACGTCACCGAGTTGCAGTGTGCTGACCCATCCGCCGAGCTGACGGGCGAGTACCGTCATCGATTCTCCACCGGTGCCAGCTCGGTGAACAGTGCATAGGGATGAGCGGGATCGTCGCCCTGGGTCGTCTGAAGCTGGTAAAGCTCGTCGAGGGACGCGAACCAAGCGCTGCCCATGGCCTTCACACCTGTGAGGAAGGAGCGCAGCATCCTTGCCCTTCCGGGGAAGCCCATGACCTCAGAATTCAGGCGGAGGTGAACAAGGGTTCCGTATCGTTCGGCACCGCGGACCTCGTGCCACCAGTTCGCTTCGACGAACTCAAGCGGGGTGATCCGTGACTGGCCCGGGGGAAAGGGGGGGTCCAGGTTGTATCCGAGATACTGCTGGTCCTCCAGTTCGTACCGGAAGGGAATCTCAATCAGGCCACTGCCCGTCAGGTGGAAGGGAAGTTCATCCGACGGTAGTGATGAGGACCAGAGGAAACCGGCGTCCCCCATGGCCTCGGGGAAACCGCTCGCCCATTCCCCTCCTGGAGTCCGGAACCCTTCAGCGGTTGCTCCGGTGATCGACTCGAGCGTCGACCGGGCCACCGTCATCTCTTCGATCTGCTGCTCCAGTGAAATGCGGTCGAAGTTGAGGTGATGGTGCCCGTGGACGCCGATTCCGTGACCAGCGCCGTGAACGGCAGTGACAAGTTCCGGGTATCTCTCACCGATTGCCCCCGGGAAAAACCAGTGCGCCTTCATCCCGATCTCGTTGAGCATGCGGAGCAGACGGGGAGCGCCATGCTCGGGCCCGTAGAGGCCCGACGACCGGGACTTGTGGCGGTCAATGTTCTCACTGTCCTCCGCCAACAGTGGAAGATCTCCGTCGACGTCGACGGACACTGTGACCGCAAAGGACGCTGTTTCGGGCCAGATCATTGCACACCTCCTGCTGTGGATCCTTCATGTTCGGCGATGACCTCATCGGCACGCATAATGCGGACATCGTTGCGGTCTGTGAGATTTCCGATGAACTCGTCCATGAGGACGGCCCGTCCGGGCGTACCGATCACCTTGGGGTGCCAGATGGTTGACACGGTGAGGCCTTCCTTCGCAGCGGCGTCAATTTCGTCCCTCCAACTTGCGAATGCCTGAGTGTACGGTGCAATCCGGTCAAGCCCGCGGGGGAAGTTCGGGTCGCGGTGGTAGGCGAAGACCGAGTAGTCGTCGAACAGTGACTTCGCTGGTATCTCGTACAGCGGGGCATCAGTGCGGAGGTACGGCAGGTCGCCGCTGCGCATCGAACTGGAGTAGGTGTACCCATGGTCGGCAAGGAGCTGTGGGGTCTCCGGCGCCAGGTCGCCCGAGGGTGCGCGGAAGCCGAGGGCATGTTGTCCGAGTACGTCCCGGAAGGCCTTCTGGCTCCGGCGCAGTATGTCCGCCTGGTCTTCGTTGGTACGACCGTAGAACATCTCGTGCTTGTCCCCGTGACCGGCCATCTCGTGGCCTTCCTCGAGGATGCGGCGGCAGAGATCCGGCCAGGTGCGGAGAACCCAGGCGGGGGTGAAGAAAGTGGCGCTGACGCCATGCGAACGGAGCACGTCGAGGATCCTCGGGACAGCCCGGTGCGGTCCGTAGGCCCCGAGCGTGAAGTAGCCGGGTCGGCTCCAGATCTTTCCGCTGACCATGGAATCGCCGGTGGGCCCGTCGAAGTCGAAGGCCAGGATGACACGTGCACCTCGGCCGGTAGAAATGGTGCTGTCTATCTTGTCGTCCACGTTGTACCTCATTCAGTCACCTCATTTACCACGGGCTCTCTCAGTCCGTCCGTCAGGTCCCACTCGTCGAGAATTGCTTCGGTGGTCCCGTCGTCGTACATCTCCTGGAAGGCATCACGCACTGCCTCGGCCAGCGCCATGTTTCCCTTGTTGACGGCAGCAGCAAAAGGCTGGTCCATCAGTTGATCCAGGACGATCTGATACTTGCCTGGCTCCTCCTGTTCGAAGTATGCGAGGTTTTCACCTCCCTGTACAGCCAGTTGAGCGCGCCCCTGATCCAGCTGCAGGCGAGCCGCTGCCCCGGAGTCGGTACCCACGATCTTCAGAGCTGGATTGCCGTTGTCGGTGCACACATCAGTGTTGAACGTCTGCAACTCCGGGTAGTAGTCGGTCTTCGTGCTCACTGCGACGGAATTGCCACACACGTCCTCCGGTGTGGTGAACTGGCCGGACTGGTCAGGTGTGGTGTAGAAGCGTGCCTGTGTGGTGTAGTAGTCGACGAACTCCAGGGTCTTCTGTCGTTCGACCGTGTCGGACATGCCAGAGATGACGATGTCCACGCGGTCGGTTCTCACGGAGTTGATCAGCTGGTCGAACTTCGAGTGCTCGAAGTCGACCCGGAGGTCCATCCGGTCCGCTGCCTCGGTGATGAGGTCAACGTCGGAACCGATCAGCTCGCCGTTCTCCAGGTACTCCAGTGGTGGGAAGTCCGGTGACAGCCCGACGGTGAGGACATCATCCTCGATGGTGCGAACCTCTCCGTCCTCGGTCCCGTAGTCCGGTTGAATTACGCAGCCGGCAAGTGACAATGCGGTGACCGTGCACGTGGCAAGCACTGCCAGTGGTTTCCGCTCCGGTTTCGTCCTCATGATTGTCTCCTCCTACAGGACGCGGGACAGGAACGCGCGGGTACGTTCATGCTGGGGATTGTCAATGACCTCGGACGGAGGCCCCTGTTCGATGATCTTGCCGTCATCCATGAACACCACGCGGTCGCCGACCTCACGCGCGAAACCGATCTCGTGGGTGACCACCAGCATGGTGAGGCCGGCGTCGGCGAGCCCCTTCATGACGTTGAGAACGTCATCGACCAGCTCAGGGTCGAGGGCGGATGTCGGTTCATCGAACAACATGAGTTCGGGTGACATGGCGAGAGCGCGGGCAATGGCGACACGTTGCTGCTGGCCGCCGGACAACTGTCGCGGATAGGCGTCGCCGCGATCACCGAGTCCGACCTGATCCAGCAGATCCTGTGCAGTCTTCTGCGCGTCCTGGAGCTTTGTCCCCTTGACGAGGGTCTGTGCGTGGGTGATGTTCTTCATCACCGTCATGTGTTCGAAGAGGTTGAACCGCTGGAAGACCATTCCCATGGTCGCGCGTTGGACGGAGATCTGATCCTCCTTGAGTTCATGCAGCAGGGCCTCGTCCTTCGTGTCCTTGCGGTACCCGATGACCTGGTCTCCCACGTGGACGAAACCGGAGGTCGGGGGTTCGATGAAGTTGACGGCACGAAGCAGGGTGGATTTTCCCGAACCGGAGGGGCCGAGTATGCAGACGACCTCGCCCTTCTCAATGTCCAGGTCGATTCCTTTGAGAACCTCGCGCAACCCGAATGATTTGTGGATGTCCTGGAGCTTCACGAGTGACGTTGTCGTGTTCACATTTTCCTCCTGAGGGTTCCGAAGATCTTGGTGATCTTCTGGATCGGTGTCGGTGGAAGCTCGGCGGTCGTGCTTCCCCGTGCGAAGTACCGCTCGATGTAGAACTGGCCGATCGAGAGGATGGAGACGGCGATCAGGTACCAGATCGCGGTGACGATCAGCAGCTCCATGATGAGATTGTTGACGAGGTAGATGTGCTGGGCCTCGTTGAGGATCTCGGACGCACCGATCGCGGAAGCCAGGGACGTGGTCTTGAGCATGCCGATGACCTCATTCCCGATGGGAGGGAGGATCACGCGCATGGCCTGGGGAAGGACAATGGTCCGCATGGTCTTCGACCCTTTGATACCCAGGGCTTTGGCCGCTTCTGTCTGGCCTTCGTCCACCGACAGGATTCCTGCCCGGACGACCTCCGAGGTGTAGGCGGCCTGGTTGAGTCCGAGGCCCAGGATTGCCGCGACTGTCGGCGTGACCAGGTCAACGGTCCGGCTCTCCACGAGTCCCGGGATACCGATGATGGGGAAGATCAGTGCGATGTTGAACCACAGCAGCAGCTGAAGATAGACCGGGGTGCCGCGGAAGAACCAGACGTAGAGCCAGGAGATCCCCGATACCACCGGATTCGTCGACAGGCGCATGACGGCGATGAGCACGCCCAGGACGATCCCGATGGCCATCGAGACCACGGTGAGGAATACCGTTATGGCGAATCCGGTGAGGATGGTCTTTGCAGCGAAATACTCACGAACGGTTGCCCAGTCGATGGACGCCTGAACGAATGCGAGGACGACCCAGGCAAGGACGGCGATGGTGGCGATGCCGGCGATGTACCGGCCGATGTGCTTGAGTTTGACGATCCTGTATGCGGGTTGTTCTGTCACGGTCATTGGATGTGTTCCTCTGTTCGGAATGTTGCATTGGCCGTATCGACCTCTGCCCTGAGCCGCGATCGCTGCTCATCCTGTCTCTCCGGTGCAGTTCCGTTGGGACCTGACCTGCGTGCCAGAGCGGAGGGCAGGGAGAGCCGCGCGAGGACGGCGCCGGTGATGCGCGGGTCGATTGCGGCGAGATCGCTGAGTTCGAGGTCCTCGATCCCGATTCCCCGCTGTTCGCACTCCGTGACGGCACGTCCGGTGATGTCGTGTGCCTCGCTGAAGGGAATTCCCTGTTCGGCGAGCCAGTCCGCCAGCTCCGTGGCGAGGGTGAATCCCTGGGCCGCCTGCTGTTCCATTCGCTCCGGGTCAAGCTGCATGGTCCGCACGAACCCGGTGATTGCAGGCAGGACCTCGTCGAGAACATCGGATGTGTCGAATACGAAGTGCTTGTCCTCGAAGAAGTCCCGGTTGTAGGCGAAGGGGGCAGATTTCATGACCGTGAACATGCCCATGAGGTTCGACTGGAGCCGGCCCGCCTTACCGCGGGTGAGTTCGGGGATGTCGGGGTTCTTCTTCTGGGGCATGATCGACGACCCAGTGGAGAAGGCATCGCTCAGCCGGATCCAGCCGAACTGCTGTGAACCCCAGAGGATCAGTTCCTCCGAGAGTCGTGAGAGGCTCGTTCCAATAGCTGCGCCCGCGTAGAGGAAGTCGATGACATGGTCGCGACTGCCGACCGCGTCGACGGAGTTGCCGACGACGTCGCGGTAGCCGAGCTCCCTGGCCATTTCCCGTTGATCGGCATGGAAGGTACTGCCGGCCAGGGCTGCCGCACCCAGCGGCGAAAGAGAAACGGCCTCGTGCGCGGCACCCAGTCGGCGAAGGTCACGGGCCAGAACCTGGGCGTGGGCGAGCAGCTGGTGGCCGAAGAGCACCGGTTGCGCCGGTTGGAGGTGGGTGAACCCGGGGACGACGGCAGCCCCGGCATCCTCGGACCGCGCAATCAGCGTGTCAATGAGATCCGTGACCTGTGCGGCAATCTCCCTGGTCCGGCGTCGAAGCCAGAGGCGAAGGTCGTTGGATGTCTGGTCATTGCGTGAGCGTCCGGCGCGGATCTTTCCTCCGACCGGGCCGACCTTTTCGATCAGTAGGCGTTCAAGGTAGCCGTGGACATCCTCGTCGGAGTTGGAGGGGGCTATCTGTCCCTGTGCGTGTTCTGCCCCGATCTCCTGGAGAGCGGTAGTCAGTTTCGCGCGCTCATCATCGGTGACGACACCGCAGCGGCGCAGTTCACCGAGATGGGCGATGGACCCTGCAATGTCTTCCGGGGTTAGGTCGAAGTAGCGCTGGGGGGAACGGGAAATTCGTTCAAGCGCGGGGTTTGGCCCGTCGGAGAACCGGCCTCCCCACAGCTTGCCGTTGTCGTGTGCGCCTGCGGCGCCGGAATAGTCGGACAATGTGGTGTCCTCCTCGAGTGGTGGGCGGCGTTGCCGAACAAGTCGAATTGTCTGACAATCGGTAAAAATCAGTGAACACGACACGGTGTACCCTTGCAATAGGAAGAGCGACATATTGTCTGACAATTTGCAGAGAGGTAACAGTGACGCCGGGATCGGAGAAGGACACAGCCAGCAAGACTGGCCGGTCACGTGTGGTTGTCGGACAGAAACCCCGGGGAAGGCCAAGTGTCGCGGAGGGGCCGCCAACTCCGAGGCTGGTCGCTGACAAAGTCAGGCAACTCATTCTGGAGGGAGAACTTTCTCTGGGGTCGCCGGTCACCGAGAAGTGGATGATCGCGCGATTCCAGGCCTCACGTGCGGCGACGAGGGAAGCGATCGGACTTCTCGTGTCCGAACGCTATCTCGTCCAGGAGCCGTACAAGAGTGCACGTGTTCGCTCGTACTCGCCCGCCGAAGTTGCCGAGATCCTTGAGGCACGCGGGCTCCTCGAGGGATTCGCCGCCGACAACTGCCCCCGAGCTTCCGAGGCTGCCAGAAGTCGATTGAGGATGGCCTTCGGGAAGTACGCCGACACATCGGTGCTGGACAGTCCAAGTGCGACCGCAATGGCGCACGTGGAGCTCCACGTCGCGATTGTGGGCCTCACCGATAACCGGGAACTGATTCTCGCCGAACGCGATCTCATGATCGGTTCGATGTTGTTGATCGACCGGATCAACTGGAACCTCCAGGACGGGGACAAGATGCACAATGAGCACCTTCGCCTCGTCGATGCGCTGTTGGAACCTGACGCCGACCGCGCGCGATCCCTTACTGACGGTCATCTCAGTCTGCTTGGAGGAGCTGCCGACAATGAACTGCCAGGCACCGCAGACCAACTTGCACAACGAGCCCGCTAAACAACGTCATCTCCCAATGAACGGATGATTACAGATGGAAACCCCCGATCACGACAGAATGCATCGTGTATCTGACGAGACGCAGAACATCGTTGACCAGGTACTCGACTACTCCCGGCGGAGAATACTCGCGGTGGACACGCCACTGGACCACCCCGCGGCCGAGGCTGAACTGAAACGACTTGCGGGGACCACCATCAATGAGGCCGGAATGGGGGCCCGCCGCGCCATCGGAGTCTTCGAGCACATACTTGCCCCGGCATGCATCACGACGGACCATCCCCAGTTCCTGTCATTCATCCCCAGTGCCCCGTCCAAGGCGGCCATCGCATTCGACCTGGTGGTGTCCGCCAGTGCACTGTACGGCGGATCCTGGCTGGAAGGGGCAGGGGTGGTCCACGCGGAGAATGAGGTTCTCCGGTGGTTGGGCCGCGAATTCGGCATGCCCGCCAGTTGCGGCGGGGTGTTTGTTCAGGGAGGGACCATCGGTAATCTCTCCGCGCTGGTCGCAGCACGAGAGACCGCCAGAAGCGAGGTTGGTTCCCGGGATCCGGAACGCGGTCGGTGGGTGGTCATCTGCAGCGCCGAGGCGCACTCGTCCATCGCCTCGGCCGCGGTGGTCATGGATATCGACGTGATCGGGGTTGCCACGGACAACGATGGCGTACTGCGTGCGCCCGCTGTACGTGAGGCGCTGGAGGAGAACGGAGATCGTGTGATAGCCGTCGTCGCCACCACGGGATCCACCAATTTCGGGGTGATCGACGATGTCGGGCGCATCGCTGAACTCAAGAAGGACTTCGACTTCTGGCTCCACATTGATGGTGCGTATGGCCTGTCTGCCATGCTGTCGCCATTGGCTCGGCATCGTTTCGCGGGGGTCGAGTTGGCTGACTCTGTGATTGTGGATCCCCACAAGTGGCTCTTCGCCCCTTATGACGCCTGCGCACTGATCTACCGTGACCCTGAAACCGGTCGCCGCGCACATACTCAGCATGCCGAGTACCTCGACACCCTCACTGAAGCCAGCGAGTGGAGCCCCTCGGACTATGCGGCACAGCTGACGCGCCGGCCCCGAGGTCTCCCACTGTGGTTCTCGCTTGCGACCTACGGTGCTGGTGCGTACAGGGAGGCCATCAGTTATTCGATTGAGCTGGCGCAGCAGATTGCCACCGAGATTCGGTCGCGCACGGGATTCACTCTGCTCAGAGATCCACAGCTGTCCGTTGTGGTCTTCGAGCGGGACGGATGGGAGCGCGCCGACTACGACCGTTGGTCCGATCGGCTGCTCACGGAACAGCAGGCATTCATCGTCCCCAGTTCCCATGCTGGCCGACCCAATGCCCGGTTCGCCATCGTCAACCCGCAGACCACGTTTGAGCAGTTGACGGCGATCCTGGACACCATGGAGTAACTCTTCGTGAACCTCGTCCGAGGGAATCATTTCATGATGTCCCACATCACACTATGGCCAACTGTGTATCCTGAATCACAGTTCGGCGATGCGGCCAACGTCTCCTGTGGCCGCCAGTGAACGAGATGAGGTTGACGGATGTCGTTGATGCACAGTCTGCTCCGGTGGCGCACGAAGGCGATCGCAGCTTTCACCGTATGTGTGAGCCTGGTGTTCACCGTGGCGCTGTCATCGGTGGCGCACGCGGGGGTGGCAAAACCTGAAGAACCTGGTGAGCAGCACTACGTTGCCTCGTGGGCCACGAGTCCAACGGATTCCGTGACGCCGGTCGACGCGAACTTCGGGCCGACGCCGACGGTGGTCAGGGACCAGAGTTCCCGAATGACCGTCACCCCGCACATGGGTGGGTCGAAGGCCAGGGTCACGCTGTCGAACAGGTACGGGGTCTCGCCTGTCACGTTCGGACATGCCACGGTGGGCAAGCAGGTCTCGGGGGCGACCGCGAATGACATCGTCCCGCTCACCTTCAATGGTGCCGGGGCCGTGACGCTACAACCCGGCGAGGAGGTCGTGAGTGACGGGGCCGGCCTGGAGTTCACCTCGTTCGAACCACTCCTGGTCAGCGCGCACGTTGATGGAGTCGCAGGACCTCCGACCCAGCATTGGAACGCCAACGCGACGTCGTACCTGTCCCCGCCGGGGTCCGGTGACAGAACCTCGCAGGCGTCAGGTGACGGGTACACGATCAACACCGGTGCGTGGAACTACGTGACCGGTCTCGACGTCGAGGCCCCGTCGGACGCGGGAGCGGTCGTGGCGTTCGGTGACTCAATCACCGACGGGTTCGTCGGGTCCAGCAGGATCCCCATTCCCGCCCAATCGAGCGTGAACGACACGGACCACCGCTACCCGGACGCGCTCCAGCGCCGAATCGACGCGGCCGGAGCCCGGACGTCGGTGGTGAACGCGGGTATCGGCAGCAACCAGCTCCTGGTCAGCGGCGAGCCTCTGTTCCTGGGGGCCGCGGGAGTGGACCGGTTCAAGCGGGACGCACTGGACCTCCCCGGGGTTTACGGCGCGATCGTCCTCATCGGCATCAATGACCTCGGACTGAACCCGTTCGTGACCACGGAGAAGATGATTGACGGGTTCAGGAACCTCGTTCAGCAGGCCCGGGACAGTGGGAAGAAGATCTGGCTCGGGACCATCGCTCCCGCGTCGGACGCCCTGGTGGACGGCACCCTGCTGGCGCCGGAGAGTAACCGGATCCGCACGGAGATCAACGACTGGATACGGAGCCAGGACATCGCAGACGGCTTCATCGACTTCGATGCTGCGCTGCGTGACCCCGGGGATCCTGCAGTTCTCCGGGCGGACTACTCGAGCCCCGACCGGCTGCACCCCAATCCGGCCGGGTACCAGGCCATGGCAGATGCGGTTGACCTCGCAATGATCACGTAGGGGACCGCACCCACTCGCCCGCACGGAGAACCCCTGTGACCTCCGCCGAGGAATCGAGGACAACCAGATCGGCCCGTCCGCCCGCGTGAAGTCCGACGGTCCCGAAGCCCATGGTGCGCGCCGGGGTCACGGAGGTCTGGCGGACCGCCTGCAGCAGCGCGGCGTCAGCGCCGGTGCCGGAGTCCGGACCGGTCCCTGCAGCGACATTGTTCGCCAATGCGAAGCGGAACAGCTGGTCCATCGTCGCTGTACTACCCGCGATGGTGTCGGAGCCGGCAACATGGGCGATGCCGTCCACCACGTCCACCGCGAGGCTGCCCAGACTGTAGTTCCCGTCGGACATCCCGGCGGCGGCCATCGCATCGGTGACCAGGGCGACCCGGTCGGTCCCGACCCGTTCGCAGACATTGCGGTACACCGCCTCGTGCAGGTGCACACCATCCCCGATCATCTCGACCACGACCCGGGGGTCCTCCACCAGTGCGGTGACCGGCCCCGGTTCGCGGTGGTGGATCGGACGCATCGCATTGAACAGGTGCGTGCCCACCCGCGCTCCGGCGTGAATGGCGGCGAGTGTCTGGGAGTACGTCGCATCGGTGTGCCCGACAGCAACCACCACGCCGGCATCCACGAACTGCCGGATTGCGTCGGTGGCACCGTCGATCTCCGGGGCGATGGTGACCATCCGGATGGCCCCGTTCCCGGCGTCCAGCAGTCGGGCGATCTCGGAGCCGTCCGGACGCCGCAGGGCAGAAGGGTCGTGGGCTCCGCACTTCAGCGCCGACATCCACGGCCCCTCCAGATGGATACCCGCGACCAGTCCGTCCTGAGCCTGGTCGGCGAGGACGGACACCTCACGCAGCAGTTCCCCCGGGTGCGCGGAGACCAGTGAGGCCATGATCGTTGTCGTCCCGTGGTGGGCGTGGGCGGAGACCGCGGTCCCGGTGCTGTCCCGGGTGGCATCGGGGAACGCGCCACCGCCTCCGCCGTGGACGTGCTGGTCAACGAAGCCGGGCACGACCGTGACCCCGCTGAGTGCCTTGTCGCCCTCGGTGAGGGGACGCGGCGGGGCACCGGGACCGAGGTCCCGGACCGTTCCGCCCGCAACCTCGAGCCAACCGGGTCGCAGGACCGAGTCACCGGTGACCAGGGTGTCCACGGTGACGAGCATGCTCACAGCCCCTGCCATGTGGGCTTGGCCGCGTAGGTCTGCCGGTAGTAGTCGGCCAGCTGCAGACGGCACGCGGCGGCCTCGTCGATCAGCACGCTGACGTGTGGGTGGTGCTGCAGGATCGTGGCCGGCCACAGGGCGCTGACCGCCCCCTCGGCGAGCTGGTGCACGGCCTCGGCCTTGTTCTTTCCGGTCGCGGTCAGGACAATGTGGCGGGCCTCCATGATGGTGCCCAGTCCCTGGGTCAGGCACTGGGTGGGGACGGCGTCGAGGTCATCACCGAAGAACCTGGCGTTGTCGACGCGCGTCTGCCGGGTCAGGGTCTTGATGCGGGTGCGTGATGCCAGGGAGGAGCCGGGTTCGTTGAAGCCGATGTGACCGTCCGTCCCGATGCCCAGGATCTGCAGGTCGACTCCACCGGCGGCGGCGATGCCGGCCTCGTAGGATGCGCAGGCGGTGGGGATGTCGGACGCCAGTCCGTCCGGCCCCCGGACCGCGCCGTCGGCGAAGTCCACCCGGGAGGTGAAGCTGTCGCGGATGACGTTGGCGTAGCGCTCCGGGTGCTCGGCAGGCAGACCGACGTACTCGTCCAGGGTGAAGGCGCGTGCCTGCGCGAAGGAGATCTCCCCGGCGTCGTAGCGGCGGGCCAGGTCGTCGTAGATCGGCAGCGGCGAGGATCCTGTCGCCAGGCCGAGGACGGCGCCCGGTTTGCGTCCGAGCAGGTCGGCGATGGTTCCGCCGACGAGTTCCCCGGCCTGCGCGGCGTCGGGGAGGATGATGATTTCCATGGGTGGTCCTGAATCTCCTCTAGCGCTCGACCGTGAAGAACGGCTGGGTTTCGGTCACCGCGGCGTCCGGTGCGGTGAGTGCGGCGATGTGGGCGTCCTTGGCATCCATTATCACCACGGGAACGACAGTGGGGGTGTCCGTCGCCGCGACGGCCGGCACATCGTAGGTGATGATCGGCTGGCCCTGTTCGACCTGCGCGCCCTTCGCTGCGAGAAGGGTGAACCCCTCGCCCTTGAGGTGGACGGTGTCGATGCCGAGGTGGACCAGCACGGCCGTCCTGTCCGGGGTCAGGATCGCGTAGGCGTGCGGCATCAGCTGCATGAGTTTGCCGCTGACCGGGGCCACCGCCGTGACCGTGGCCGACGGGGGCTGGATGGCGTAACCGGGTCCGACCTGGCTGGAGGCGAAGGCCTTGTCCGGGACATCCGCCAACGGGACAGCGGTGCCGGGGATGGGTGAGCTGATCAGGGTGGCGTGCGGTGTCTGATCCCCTGCAGAGTCTGACGACAGTGCCTCGGTTGCTGAGATGGTGCGGTTGATCGGACGATAGCCCCGTGCGCCGTTGCCGACGACGGGTGAGAAGTCCGTGTCCGGCCCGACGGTGGAGTCGTTGAGGAACGAGGGGTTGTCGATCACGGCATTGATCTCGTCCTTCAGGACGTCGGATTGGGTACCGAAGACCGCCTGCACGTTGTTGCCGACCTCCATGACGCCGGACGCGCCGAGGGCCTTGAGCCGGTTGTGGTCGACGGAGTTCTTGTCGGCGACCTCCATGCGCAGCCGGGTGATGCAGGCATCCACCCCGACGAGGTTGCTGCGTCCCCCGAATGCGTGGATGAGTTGTTCGGCGCGGTCGGTGTTGACGCTGTCGATGGCCGCGTCGCCCGTCAGCGCATCCTGAGTCTCCTCGAACTCGTCATCCGGCAGGCGCCCCGGCGTGCGGAGGTTCCATTTGGTGATGACGAAGCGGAAGAGCACGTAGTACAGCGCAGCGAATGCCAGACCGAGACCGACGAGCAGCGGGATGTTCTGCGCCGCTGGTGCCGTCCCGTAGAGCAGCAGGTCCACCAGTCCCGCGGAGAAGGAGAAGCCGAGGTGGATGTCCAGCACATTGGCGATGGCCAGTGACAGACCCGTGAGTACGGCGTGCAGGACATACAGGGGGAACGCCAGGAACATGAAGGCGAACTCGAGGGGTTCGGTGATGCCGGTGATGAAGGCTGTCAGACCGGCGGCACCGAAGACGCCTGCGGCGACCTTCTTCTGTTTCGGCTTGGCGACATGGATCATCGCCAGGGCAGCTGCGGGCAGGCCGAACATCAGGATCGGGTAGAAGCCGGACGTGAGGGCGCCGGCGGTGGGGTCCCCGGCGGCGAAGCGGGTCAGCTCACCGGTGACCAGACCGTCCGAGCCCTGGTAGTCGCCGTGGATGAACCAGATGAAGGTGTTGATGATGTGGTGCAGGCCAAGCGGGATGAGCATGCGGTTGGCGAAGCCGTAGACGAAGGCACCGATCGCACCGGAACTCGTGATGAACTCGCCGACGCTGGTCAGCCCACTGTTGAACGCCGGATACAGGTAGGCCATCCCGAAACCGATGAAGAGGGTCGCCAGGGAGACGACGATGGGGACGAAGCGGCGCCCGCCGAAGAAGCCGAGGTACGTGGGCAGCTCGATGTTGTGGTACCTGGTGAACAGCCATGCGGTGATCAGGCCAACGATGATTCCTCCGAACACGCTGTAGTCGATCATCACCTGCTCGCCGTCCACGTCGGTCATCCCCTCGAGGACAACGGGGGACATCGTCTCGAACACGGACGTCATCACCAGGTAACCGGCAACGGCGGCGAGCGCGGTGGAACCGTCGGCCTTCTTCGCGAAGCCGATGGCGACACCGACGGCGAACAGGATGCCGAGGTTGTTGAACAGGGAGTCGCCGGCGGCGCTCATGGCGTCGAAGAACGGTCCGATGACCGGGACGTCGAAACCGCCGAGCATGTCGTCCTGCCCGATGCGCAGCAGGATGCCGGCGGCCGGAAGCAGGGCGATGGGCAGCATGAGGCTCTTGCCGAGCCGCTGGAGTTGGGCGAAACCCGGGATGCGAAGACCCTTGCGCTTCTTCGTTGCTCCGGGTTGTTGACCTGGGGATGTTGTGGACGTGCTCACGGGAGGCTCCTCGTGTCATGGGGTGACGGCCGCGCCGGGGACGGCGACTGTCTTGACCGTGGTGCCAATATTGGACTAGACCAATCCTTTGCGCAAGAGGTTTCGGTGGGGAATCCTGGTTGGTCTACACCAGTTCCGGTACCGTGGGACCGTCCCTCCCGGGACATTCACACGCTGGAGGCGGCCATCACTATCCCCAAGTACTACCTGGTGAAACGGGAGATTCTCGACGTTATCGAGGATCTGCCGACAGGCGCCGTGATTCCCACCGAGCGGGAACTCGCCAGCACTCTGGGGACGTCCCGGACCACGGTGCGCCAGGCCATTTCCGAACTGGTGGCGGAGGGTCGACTGAACCGGGTCCAGGGCAGGGGGACGTTCGTCGAGAACCCGAGGATGATGCAGTTGCCGCATGCGTCGTTCTCGGCGAACGCGGTGGCGGAGGGGATGACGGCGGGACGCATCATCCTGGACTTCCGGTGCGAACCGTCCCACGGGGTGGTCAATGAGAAGCTCGGACTTCCGGACGGTTCCCCGGTCAGCCGGCTTGACGTGTTGCGCACTGTTGACGGTGAACCGTTGGCGCACGAGACCGTGCACCTTCCCGGTGACCTGGCCGGGCTGACAGACGAGCTGACTGAGGGGGACACCCTCTATGAGGTGCTCCGGGAATCCCACGGCATCGACATCGTGTCCGTGGAGGACGTGGTGGAGACCATGGTGTCGACCGACCCGGAGGAGGCGCGCCTGCTGGGGCGTCATCCCGGGATCCCGCTGCTGGTGATCCATCGGACGGCTTTCGATGCAGGAGAGCGGCCGGTGGAGTGGACGCGGTCGGTGTTCCGCGGTGACCGCTTCAGTTTCGTGTCACGGCGGAGGCTCTAGGCCGAAGGAGGAAACTCCTACTTCTTCACCGACAGCAGCCGCTTGTTCACGAACTCGTCCATGCCCAGCGGGCCCAGCTCGCGGCCGTAGCCGGAGCGCTTCACGCCGCCGAAAGGCATCGACTCGGTGTCCGGGGTGGACTGGTTCACACCGGTCATCCCGGCCTCCATGCCTGCGGCGAAAGCCTCGGCGCGACCCTCCTCCACGGCGAACACCGTGGAACCCAGTCCGTACTGGGTGTCATTCGCCAGTGCCAGTGCCTCCTCGTCCGAGGACACCTTGTACACCTGTACCACCGGGCCGAAGAACTCCTCGTAGTAGATCTCGGAGCCGACCGGGACATCGGTGAGCACCGCAGGGGAGACGAAGAACCCGCCGGCCAGGTCACTGCCGGCCTCCGCGCTAAGTCGCTCGCCGCCGACGTGCAGCGTGGCACCGGCGTCGACGGCTTTGCCGATCTGCGACACGATCTTGTCCGCGGCGGCCTCCGAGGACATCGGGCCGAAGGCCTTCTCCGCGGTGATGTCCTGGATGTCCGCCGGATCGGCGGCGGTCAGGTCACCGACCTGCACCACGGCCTCGTTGACGAACTCGTCGTAGAGGTCCTCGTGGACGATGATGCGCTTGTTCGAGTCGCAGGCCTGCCCGGTGTTCTCCAGCCGGATGGCCAGTGCATCCCGTGCCGCCGCACGCGCGTCGGCGGACGACAGGATCACGTAAGGGTCGGAACCGCCGAGCTCGAGCACGGCCTTCTTCAGCGCCGCACCGGCCTGGGCGGCGACGGCAGCGCCGGCACGCTCGGAACCCGTCAGGGACACACCCTGCACCCGCGGATCCTCGATGATGGTGCTCACCTGGTCGTGGGTGGCGAAAAGGTTCTGGTACACACCCTCGGGAACCCCGGCGTCCGCCAACAGTGAGGCAATGGCCAGTGCGGACTCCGGCACGGACTCCGCGTGCTTGAGCAGGACCGTGTTCCCCAGCATCAGGTTCGGCGCCACGAAGCGGGCGACCTGGTAGTAGGGGTAGTTCCACGGCATGATGCCGAGCAGCACACCGACCGGACGGCGCTGCACGACGGTGCGGGACTCCTCTGTGTCCTCCAGGACGAGGTCGGCGGTGAGCTTCTCGGCGTTGTCGGCGTAGTAGCGGAAGATCTCGCCGCTGAACTCCGCCTCGCCCACGGCTTCACTGTCGGGCTTGCCCATCTCGCGGGTGATGATCGCGCCGAGTTCCTTCTGGCGCTCGATGAACAGGTCAGCGACCTTGTTCACGATCTCGGCACGCTCGGCGACGGTCTTGGCGCCCCAGGACTTCGCGGCGTCCTGCGAGGCGTCGAG
>NZ_JBQEDF010000064.1:0-17706 GCF_052107835.1 Corynebacterium sp. | reverse complement strand
GCGCATAACCTTGCCAAGGTTAGGGTCGCGAGTTCGAGTCTCGTCATCCGCTCCATACCGAGGACGTCCGCCGGGAGAACCGGCGGGCGTCCTTCGTTGTCCGCGGACCCCGGTCCCGTGATCCCGACATATTCCTGTAACAACCGTGGCGGTGCCCCGCGGGACGCATCACTACAGCTAACATTCCCTGGGTGACCGCTATGATGAATTCCTCCCGCTCCACGACGGACGCCGGCACATCGGCCAGCCCATCCCGTGGAGCGTCCTTGAGGACCCCGGGGGGAATCCTCACCATGGCAGCCTGGCCGCTGGCGATCATGACCCTCCTGCACCGGGTCATCCTCTATTCCCAGAACAGCCACCCCACCGATGATTTCTCCACCGTCTGGGACGCCCTGCACCGGTTCCGGGAGGGCGTCCCGGTCTACGACGAGAACTACAGCTTCGTCGACCCCCACTACCTCTACTTCCCCGGCGGCACCCTGCTGCTCAGCCCGCTGACGCTGATGCCGTCCTGGGAAGTGGGCCGGATGCTGTTCATCCTCGGCAACGCCGCAGCGGTGTTCATCGCCCTGGCGCTGCTCACCAAGCTGGCACGGCGCAGTCTCACCGGCCCGGTCCTCCCGGTCGCGGTTTTCCTGGTGTTCGCCACGGAATCAGTGACCAACACCCTGCTGTTCTCCAACATCAACGGCATCCTGCTGCTTCTGGAGGTGCTGTTCCTGTGGTGGCTGCTCGTCGGGTCCGGGGACGTCACCTGGCGGCTCGGCGCGGGCAGTACCTCCCGGAACAGGACGGCGACGATCCTCGCCGGCATCGTCCTGGCACTCGCGATCACCGTGAAGCCCCAGTTCGCCGTCCTACTCTTCCTGCCCCTGGTCCGCCGGCAGTGGTCGGCGATCGTGGCCGGGATCGGTGTCCCCGTCCTGCTGAACCTCGCGGCCATCCCCATGATGTCCCGGCCCGGGGACTACATCGACAAACTCGTCCCCTACCTCGGCGAGGTCCGCGACTACGCGAACTCCTCGATCTCCGGGGTCGGGGTCTACTTCGGAATGGACGGCTGGATCGTCCTCGTGGTGCGCGGCATCTTCGCGCTCGCCGTGGCAGTCGCCGTCCTGGGCCTGCTGCGCTGGCGCAACACCGACCCGTTGATGTGGGCGGCGACGACGACCGGCATCCTCCTCGCCGGGGTCTTCCTGGTCAGCTCCCTGGGCCAGATGTACTACTCCATGATGCTGGTGCCGATGATCTTCACCGTGTTCTGCCGGTTCTCGGTGATGCACAACCCGGTGACCTGGTTCGGTGTCTACTGGTGCCTGTCGTTCGACGACTGGGACTCCGACCGGTGGGAATGGCCCGGCAAGATCGTGGAGTACACGCGCGGAACCGTCGGCTGGGGGCTGATCGTCCTCACAGCCGCCGCATGCGTGGTCGTCTGGCTCGTCAGCGACTGGAAGGCCACCGGGAACAATGCGGAGCGTCCGGACGCTGAGGATGATGGAACCCAGGCACATGACGAACCTGATGCCGACAAGCAACCGGAAGCGAGGCACCGCAAATGACCGACACACCCAACGCGAGCCCAGACGTCCACCCGATCGAGGACTTCTCCGCCCTGACGGACACGCAGTGGAAGGAACGGCTCAGCCCGGACGCCTTCCAGGTTCTGCGCAACTCCGCCACCGAGCGGCCGTTCACCAGCGAGTACAACGACGTGGACACCGAGGGGGTGTACGTGTGCCGCGGCTGCGGGACGGAACTGTTCCGGTCCACGGAGAAGTTCCACTCGCACTGCGGGTGGCCGTCCTTCTTTGATCCGGCGGACTCCGACGCGGTCATCGAGAAGGTCGACGACTCCCTCGGGACGCGCCGTACCGAGGTCGTCTGCGCCACCTGCGGTGGCCACCTCGGCCACGTCTTCGAGGGTGAGGGCTACGACACCCCCACTGACCTCCGCTACTGCATCAACGGCATCGCGCTGGAGCTGCAGGAGAAGTAGCAAGGGTGGGCTCGACGCCGCCCGACTATCACACCGTCGCGAAGATCCTGAGGCCCTCCGCAACACTCTGACCAGCATGTCCCACGATGTGGAAACGGACCGGAGTGTGAAAGTCAGCCGTGCTGCGGAGTGAGGGGACCGTCAGGGGAGCTCGGACACGAAGGTGGCAAGGTCCCCGGCGGTCCCGTTGACCCGGCGTCCGGTGAAGAAGGGGATCTCCTCGCGGACATGGCGGCGGGCCTCGGTGTAGCGCATCGTGTACATCAGGTCCACGATCCGGTCCAGCGTCGGCGACTCGAAGGCCAGGATCCACTCGTAGTCGCCCAGTGCGAAGGCCGGCACCGTGTTGGCCCGCACCTCGTCGAACCCCCGGGCTGCCATGCCGTGCCCGGCGAGGATCGTGCGGCGCTCGTCGTCCGGCAGCAGGTACCACTCGTAGGAGCGAACGAAGGGGTAGACGCAGACCCAGTCACCCGGCTCCTCCCCCATGATGAACGACGGCAGGTGCGACTTGTTGAACTCCGCCGGACGGTGCAGCGCGCTGTTCGTCCAGTAGGTGTCGCACACCTGGCCCAGGCGCGTCTCCTTCAGGAAGCGGCGGAAGGCACGCTGGAGATCGTCGAACTTCTCGGCGTGCCACCAGATCATCAGGTCCGCCTCCGCCCGCTGGGCGGTGAGGTCGTAGACGCCGCGGACGGTGAGCTCCTCGTCGTCGTAGGACCGGATGAACGCCTCGAGGTCCGCGGCGACCGCGGCACGGGCCTCCCCGTCGGCGGGCAGTTCACCGGTGCGGACCTTGAAGACCGACCACATGGTGTACTGCAGCTTCTCATTGAGGGACGTGAAGTCGAGCTTGGCCATGATGCTTATGTTGTCCTGTCTTTCGGTGCGTCGTGTTCGGTGCCTAAAGTCTACGACAGTTGCTCGGCGATCCTTCGGGCGGCAGTACGTCCGGAGTCGGCGCAGGCCGGCACGCCGACACCACCCAGGTACGCCCCGGCGACAGCGACGCGGGGAACCTCCTCCACCGCCGACTGCGCGATGCCCATGAGTTCGTCGTGGCCGACGCCGTACACCGGCAGACCACCCCACCAACGCTGGACGAAGGTCTCGACGGGCCGGGCGGCGAACCCGGTCACCGCGGCCAGGTCCTCCAGCGCGTAGCCGATCAACGCCCGGTCGTCGGCGTCGACCAGGCTGGGGTCACGGAAGGTCCCGAAGCTGGCGCGGATGAACGCTCCACCGGTACGGGAACGATCCGCCAGATGCGGCCACTTACGGGAGGAGAAGGTGAAGGCCTTGGCGTGCGTCGGCCCGTCCGCCCCGATGAGCACACCGGAACGCTCCGGCAGTCCCTCCGAGGTGTCGAACCTCATCCCCACCACAGCGGAACTGGCGAGATCCACCCCACCGAGGATGTCCGCGGCGTCCGGGGCAACGTCCTGCAGCAGCACCGACGCGGTGGGTGCCGGCGTGGCGACAACGACGGCGTCGACACTGCCCACCGGCTCGAGGTAGATCCGGCCCCTGTAGTGGCCGATGGACTCGACCTGGGTGTTGACCCGGATGTCCGCGCCGGATGCGTCGGCGAGCCGGTGGATCAGTGTCCGGTAGCCACTGGCGATACTGTTGAACGCGGGACCGGACCCTGCCTGGGGCCTGCGGTCCTCCAGGGCCTCGGCGACCGCGGCGGAGAGGTACACGTCATCCCCACGGGTGGCCAGGTCGTCGAATGCCTCGGCGATCCGGGGGACAGTGGCGCGCAGACCCAGGTCATCGGCCGAACTGGAGTAGACACCGCCGAGCATCGGCGAGACCAGGCGCTCCACGACCTCTGCGCTGTAGCGCTGCCGGACGAGCTCACCGACGTTCACGTCGTCGCCGACGATCCAGGGCAGGGGTGCACCGTCCCGTTCGGCGTCGATTGCGGCGGCACCGGACGCCGTGAGCACCCCGGCAACGTCCGCTCCCCGGGCCGGGATCCCCATCACCGTGGCCGGGGGGATGTCCACCAGGGAGCCGTCCGCCAGGAAGGCACTGCGCGCCCCCGAGGGTTCCCGCAGCTCATCTCCGAGCCCCAAGTCGGTGACGATCTGCGCCAGCCCGGTACGTCGGGTCAGGAACGCCTCGGCCCCCATGTCCACCGGTCCGTCGGAGAAGTCGACGGTCTTCAGCTTCCCGCCGACGCGGTCGTAGGCCTCGAGGACCAGGATGTGGGCCCCGGGTCCCAGGCGGCGCCGCAGCTCCCATGCCGCGGCCAGTCCGGAGACGCCGCCTCCGACGACGGCGACGGTGGGGCCGTCCGACTGTCCGGTGGTCACAGTTCATGCACCTCCGCGATGGCCCGGGTGATCGCGTCCGGAGGGGTCTCCGGCAGCACACCGTGGCCGAGGTTGAAGACATGGCCGACCGCATCCCCGGCGTCCACCGCCCGGTCGGCGTCACCGCAGATGCGGCGCACGTGGTCGGTGATGACGTCGGGCCCGGCGAGCAGGACGGCCGGGTCCAGGTTGCCCTGGATGGCCCGGGTCAACCGGTCAGCGGGCACCCGCGGATCGCCGGCCCGGTGGGCGGCCTCCAGGGAGTCGGCGATGCGGCGCGCGGCGACGTCCAACGGGGTCTTCCAGTCGACTCCGACCACGTCCGGGCCCACGGCCGCCATCTCGCCGAGCAGTTCCCCGGTGTTCACGCCGAAGTGGATCACCGGGATCCCGTAGGGGCGCACCGCCTCGATGATCCGTGCCGAGTACGGCGCCACGAACCGCTGGTAGTCGGCGAGGCTGAGGAAGCCCGCCCAGGAATCGAACAGCTGCACGGCGTCCACGCCGGCCTCGATCTGGCTGCGCAGGAACTGCACGACCGTCGGAGTCAGCTTCTCCATGAGCCCGTGCCACAGGGCCGGCTCAGAGTACATCAGGGCCTTGGTGACCCCGTGGTTCTTCGACGGTCCCCCCTCGACCAGGTAGGACGCCAGGGTGAAGGGCGCTCCGGCGAAGCCGATGAGCACCTGGTCGTCGCGCAGTTCCCCCAGCACCCCGGAAATGCCCTCGACGATGGGTTCCAGCTGTGACGGGTCGACGACCGGGAGCTGCCCGACGGCCTCGGCCGTACGTACCGGGGCCTCCAGCACCGGGCCGCGGCCGGACACGATGTCCACACCGACACCCGCCGCCTTCAGCGGAACGACGATGTCGGAGAACAGGATCGCGGCATCAGTGTCATGCCGGCGCACCGGCTGCAGCGTGATCTCCGACAGCAGGTCCGGCCGGAAACAGGAGTCGAGCATGCCGACGTCCTTCCGGATCTCCCGGTACTCCGGCAGCGAGCGCCCGGCCTGGCGCATCATCCACACGGGACGCCGGGACGGGACGTCCCCCCGGACCGCGGCGAGGAAAGGTGCGTCCGGGGACGCGCGGCGCTGCGCCGCGGCCGCGGTGACACCGGCTGCATCCGTGGGGACCGGGTCACCGGGAAGGAACGAAGTCTGGTCAACCATGGGCCCGATTATGCCAGCGGCGGCGCGCCTACCCCACTTCTCCCCCCGGCGTCGATATGTTGACCCCTGTGAGCGTAGAGACAGAGACGACAGGACAGTCGACCGTCCCCGGCCCGTTCCGGGACGCGGTCACCTCCATGCATGCGGCACCGGTGCGCAGCGGCATCACTGTCACCGACATCCGTCCACCGCGGAAACTGGCCCCCTACAGCCACGCCGTGGGGCTCGAGGTGGACCGATTACTCGGTGATGCTGCCCGGGACGACGGTGGGGAAGCCGCCGTCCCGGACAACATCCCCACCGACTCCGACGGCGACGCCTTCGGCCGGCTGATCCTCCTCCACGACCCGGACTCGGAGGAGGGGCCGGACACGATGAAGCTGGTCGCCTACATCCAGGCGGACCTGGACGCCTCGGTCGCCGAGGACCCCCTCCTGCCCGAGGTCGCCTGGGACTGGCTCAACGAGGGGCTCGACGGACTGGAGCACAGTGACCTCGGTGGAACGGTCACCGCCACCACCTCCAGCCGCTTCGGGGACATCGGCGGACCGGCCAGTGCCTTCCAGGTCGAGATGCGGGCGTCGTGGACAGCCACGGGCAGTGACCTCACCGGACACGTCACCGCATTCTCCCGGGTGCTCTCGAATGTCGCCGGCCTTCCTCCTGAAGGGGTCACCTCCATCGGAAGCCGGTAGTGTTGGCCCACGTGGCTGAACACCTCACCTCCCCCCGCGGCGGCGTCCCGCCCCTGTCCGACTCGGCGCAGTCGGTCCTGCAGGTCGCCGACGCACTCGCCGACGGCCACGGTGCGGTCGCGGTGGACACCGAACGCGCCTCGGGTTTCCGTTTCGACGACCGCGCGTACCTCGTCCAGCTGCGCCGTGCCGGGGCCGGGACCTACCTGATCGACCCCGCGTCCGTCCCGGAGTCCGGGGAGCTTCTCGCACCGGTGATGAACCGGACCCCGTGGATCCTCCACGCCGCACACACCGACCTGCCGGCCCTGACCTCGCTGGGCTGGCGCACCCCGGAACTGCACGACACGCAGATCGCCGGACGCCTGCTCGGCTACGGTCAGATCGGGCTGGCCGGGATGCTGGAGGAGATGCTGGGCGTCACCGTGGCCAAGGACAAGGGCCGGGAGGACTGGTCCGCCCGGCCCATCCCCGACGACCTGCTGTCCTACGCCGCACTGGACGTCGAGATGCTCATCGAGCTAGCGGATTCCTCCCTCTCACGGCTCAGCGCCCTCGGCCGGGAAGGCTGGTACCACCAGGAGTGCGAGCGGGTCCTCAGGGACTGGACGCACCCGGTCAGTGCCCCGGCGTGGACCGCGTTGCGCGGGATCGGCGCGATCCGCGACCGGCGTGGTCTGGAGGTCGCACGCCGGTTGTCCGAGACCCGCGTCTCCATCGCCCGGCAGCGCGACATCCCACCCGAGCAGGTTCTGCGGTCCTCGGCAATCCTGGCCCTGGCGAAGACCCCTACGCGGGCGGAGCGGCGGATCCCGGAGGAGATCGCGGCATCATCCCGGCTGGCGGGCGCGCGACGGGCCTCCGCGGCCGCCGGGGAACTCCGTGACGCACTGACCGGTGCCGTCAGGCAGGCTCTCACCGCCGATCCCGCGTCCCTCCCGGAGAAGCTCCATGCCGGGGCGGGGCATCCGGACCACCGGACGTGGGGACGGGACTACCCGGTCGCGCATGCCCTGCTCACCGGTTTCCGGGAGGCGACACAACAGGTCTCGGAGTCGACCGGGATCCGCCCGGAGGACCTGGCGGTGATCCGGACCATCCGTGGGGTCGCGTGGGAGGTCGCCGAGGTAATCACCGGTACCGGCTCCGTCCTGCGGGAGGGTTCCGACGATCCGGTGGGCGACGCCGAGGAACTGCTCGGCGGCCTGCTCCAGGAGCGCAACGCCCGGGCCTGGCAGATCGACCTGCTCGTCGAGGCCTTCCTGCCGGTCGTGGCCGGTCAGTTGCACTGACCGGCTGAGCGGTACTACCCCAGCTCCGCCGAATCCACGCGCCGGGCGGTGATCCGGTCGCGCTCCGTGGCGGCCCAGTCGGCAACCCGGGAACGGACCGACTCCGGATCGAGCCCGACGTCCGTCAGGACCTCGGAGCGTGACCCGTGGGCGAGGTAGCGCTGCTCGATGCCGAGGTAGCGCACGGGGGTCGACACATCCGACTCGACCAGGGCACGGTGCAGCATCTGGCCGGCGCCGCCGTGGACACCGTTGTCCTCGACGGTGACGACCAGGTCGGCACCGCGGCACAGTTCGACCAGCGTGTCCGCCACCGGGGTGACCCACACGGGATCCACGACCGTGACCCGGTGACCGTCGTCCTCGAGCGCACCGGCGGCGGCGAAGGACTGCGCCGTCAATGGCCCGTAGTTGACCACCAGGACGGAGAGCGTGGTGAGTGCGGCCTCGTCCGGCCCACTGTCGGTGGACTCGTGCAGGACGTCGAGATCCGCGGTGGACCGCACCGCCGGGACCTCGGGGGGCACCGCACCCTTCGGGAACCGGATCACCGACGGACCGTCCGACACGCCCACGCACCTGTCCAGGGATTCGACGAGGCGGCGTCCGTCACGGGGGGCGGCGACGTGGATCCCCGGTACGATACCGGTGATCGACATGTCCCACATTCCATTGTGGCTCGCCCCGTCGGACCCGGTGACTCCCGCCCGGTCCAGGACGAGGGTCACCGGCATGTGCAGCAGCCCGACGTCCATCAACAGCTGGTCGAAGGCCCGGTTGAGGAAGGTGGAGTAGACGGCGACGACCGGGTGCATTCCCCCGAGGGCCAGGCCGGCGGCGGAGGCGACGGCGTGCTGTTCGGCGATACCGACGTCGAAGGTCCTTCCCGGGAACTCCTCGGCGAAGCGTGCCAGCCCGGTGGGGCCGGCCATTGCCGCGGTGATGGCGACAACGTCCTCCCTCCCGTGACCGATGCGGATGAGCTCCTCGGCGAAGACGTCGGTCCACCCTCTCGCACTGACCTGCACCGCCTTCCCCGTCACCGGGTCGATGATGCCGGTGGAGTGCATCTGGTCGGCCTCGTTGTTCTCCGCCGGGGCGAAGCCGTTGCCCTTCTTCGTCACGGTGTGGACGATGATCGGCCCCCCGTAGTCGCGGGCGTAGTTCAGTGCGGCCTCCACCGCCCTGATGTTGTGCCCGTCCACCGGGCCGACGTACTTCAGCCCCAGGTTGCTGAACAGCTCCTGCGGGATGACGGCGTGCTTCACCCCCTCCTTGAAGCTGTGGAGGAGCTGGAAGGCGTGGTCGCCCATCGTCCCCAGCCGCCCGAGGGAGTTCTTCCCCTGCTCCATGACCCTGTCGTAGGCCGGCTGCATGCGCATCCCGGCCAGGCTGTAGGCCAGCCCGCCGATCGTCGGCGAGTAGGAGCGCCCGTTGTCGTTGACGATGATCGTCAGGGGCCGGTCCTTGCCGTCGGCGATGTTGTTGAGCGCCTCCCATGCCATGCCGCCGGTCAATGCACCGTCGCCGATGACCACGGCCACCCGGCGGTCGTCCCGCCCGGACAGGTGGAAGGCCTTCGCCAGGCCGTCCGCGTAGGACACCGATGCCGAGGCGTGCGAGGATTCCGTCCAGTCGTGCGGGCTCTCGGCCCGGTCGGGGTACCCGGACAACCCGTCACGCTGGCGCAGCGTGTCGAAGAGGTCACGGCGGCCGGTGAGGATTTTGTGGACGTACGACTGGTGCCCGGTGTCGAAGATGACCGGGTCCGACGGCGAGTCGAAGACCCGGTGCAGCGCGATGGTCAGTTCAACCACACCGAGGTTGGGACCCAGGTGGCCCCCGGTCGCCGAGACTTTCTCGATGAGGAACTCCCGGATCTCCCCGGACAGTGTCTCCAGCTCCGCGGCGCTCAGCGCCCGGAGGTCCTCCGGCGACGACACATTCTCGAGAATCGACATACCCGCACTCTCTTCTCACGTCACTACAGTTACCGTCACAACAACTCTCGTCAGGGAGTTCCGCCCATCCTACGGCGCATCGGGCACGAACTGCATCAGCACCTCCACGTGGTGGGTCAACCCGAACGCGTCCACGACGGTCACCGACTCAGGCCGGTACCCGTTGGCCACGAACACCGCGGCGTCCCGGGCTGCGGTGGCGGGATCGCACCCGATGTGCAGGACGGTGCCCGGCCGCCGGAGTGCCACCGCCTCGATGACGGCTGCTCCCGCACCCGTGCGGGGCGGGTCGAGGACCACCACGTCGGGCCCCCCGCCACCGACTCCGGTGGAGAGCTCCGGGATGGTGGCCGCCACATCGCCGGTCACGAAGTCCACCCCCCAACCTGCGAGTGCGACCTTCCCGGCCGCGGTGGCTGCGGACGCCCCGTCGACACACTCCACCGGGGTTCCGGGCAGCGCCTCGACCAGTGCCGCGGCGAAAACACCGGCCCCGCCGTAGAGGTCCCAGGCCGTGGCACCGCGGGAAGTCCCGACCCGGTGCGCCACGGTGTCGCGGACCCACCCGGAGTACCGCGTGGGTGCCCCGGTGTGGGCCTGCCAGAAGGCCTCGACAGGGAGCGTCCAGCTCACGGCGCCGACGGTGCGGACAACCGATCCGGTCCCCTCAATCACCCGGCGCTGTACGGCGGGCCGGGACGTTCGCCGGCCCTTCCCCCGTCCCCGCTGGCGCTTCCGTCCGTGCGGAGCCGCGGGAACCTCCACGACACCGCGTCCGCCGTCGTCCCCCAGCGCCACGCACACCTCGGCGCCCGGGGTGAACTCCGCGGCACCGAGGACGTCCACCAGTCCATCGGCGAGTCCGGGGGCCCACTGTGCACAGCGGCCACCGTCGATCCGGTCGAGCGGGACAATGGCACTGCTGTTGCGGCACCGCAGACCGACGCGGCCGGTACCGTCGACGCCCAACCGCACCCGGGTGCGGTAGCCGGTGAAGGGTTCCGGCGCGATCCGTTCCACACGGTCGAGGTCGATGTGGCCGATACGGGCGAACTGCTCGGTGACGACCGTGCTCTTGTACTCCAGCGACCCTGCGGCGTCCACGAAATCCAGGTCGCAGCATCCGGCACCGGCTGCCGCGGCCGGGCAGACGCCGTCGACCCGGTGGACCGAGGGCACGGTGATGGCGGCGCTGTCGGCGACCTCCCCGGTGAGGAAGCGTCGAGTCGACGCTGCCTCCGTGGAGTCACCGTCGAGGGTCACGGGGACGCCCCGCTCCCCGGGCAGTGCGCCCCGGACGAAAACGACCCGGCCATCCAGCCGGGCGACGCAGGATCCGCCGTGCGCGGGACCGAGGATGTCGAGTTCGACGGTCATGGCCGTTCCTCCGAGGGTTCGGTCCGGGGCGCGTCCGTGTCCCCGGGCGCGTCCCGGTGCAGTTCCCGCTCGGACCCCTCCGCCCTGCGCACCGCCCACACGGTGACGAGCACGACGATGGCGGTCAGCGGCAGACCCATGATGATCCGGGCCACGCCGAGCGCACCCACGGCGTCCTCCTGGTAGAGGAACTGCTGGACAATGAAGCGGGCGAGGAACACGACCGCCCAGGCCAGCGTGGCCACGGTGTAGGCACGGACGGCGACCGGGTTCTCCCTCCAGCGGTGACCGGTACCGTTGATCCCCCTCCAGATCACGGCGACCAACGGCCACCGGAAGAACACGGACACCACGAACACGATCCCCGCGGCCAGGGAGTACCAGATGCCGTAGGCGAAGTAGCCCTTCGCGTCGCCGAGAAGCCAGGCGAT
The DNA here is from genome assembly GCF_052107835.1 of Corynebacterium sp. GTDB lineage: Bacteria > Actinomycetota > Actinomycetes > Mycobacteriales > Mycobacteriaceae > Corynebacterium. The sequence goes on along the minus strand of NZ_JBQEDF010000064.1, from coordinate 6,452 downwards.
CAGGGCGCAGAAGCCAACACCCAGCAGTCCGGAGACCGCGGGCATCAGGGTCTCCCTGCGCACCAGGCGCCAGAGGAAGACGAGGACGGACACCCCCACCGCCGCCGCGAGAGCGGGGCCCAGCCCCCACCGGGAGTTCACCGGGACAAGCGCCAGGACAGGGAGGACCGAGGCCAGCAGCCCGGAGAGGCCGCCGAGCTGCTCCAGAATCGTCTGTTCCGCCTCCGTGCCGGTGGACTCCTCCTCGTCAGAGGTCACTGGTCATCCTCCAGCTGCTGGTCGGCGGTGGAACTGCGGCGGCGCTGCCGGGGCTGTGGCGCCTGCTCCTGCTTCGGCTGCTGCCGGTCGCCCGGGGCCGTCCCGGACTCCCCGGTCTGCTTGCCCTCCTTCTGCCGCTGCTCGACGACCTTGCGCAGTTCCTCCGCCATGGTCGCCGGGATCGTCACCGGCAGGGACTGGCCCACCGGCACCGGATCGGAGCCGCGGTAGACGAAGGTCCGGGAGATGACCTCGTAGGCCAGCTCCGACAACTGCTCGGTCTTGTCCGCCGGTCCGGCCAGAGTCACCCGCAGCACCCACCGGGGCCCGTCCACGCCGATAACCCGCATCGTGCCGTTCTTCATCGTGCCGACGACCTCACTGCCCCAGATGCTCCGGCCCACGGTGACCTCGAGGCCGTCATTGGTCATGCCCTCGGTGATCTCCGGGATGCTCTCCTCCCAGAGGTCCCCGGAGCGCGGGGCGGCCAACGCGACCGGGGTCATCCGGCCGAACGGCGTGAGGATGTGGATCATCTGCGGCCCCTTGGAGCCCATCTCCACCTGGACCTCACCCTCGTGGGGCACGGGGACCCGGACGGACCCCAGGTCGAGGCCGCTCTTGGCGAAGTCCGAGTAGTCGAAGTCCCGGTAGTCCACGCTGTCCCCGTCGAAGGGGCCGAAGTCCCCGTTGACCGGGTCGTAGGCGGAATCGCCGGACACCGGGGCCGGCGCATCGGTCGGGGCCGCCGTCCCACGCGGGGTGGTCTGTTCCACCACCGGCTCCGCCGCCGCCCCACGGGCGTCCGCCTCGCCGTTGTCGCTGCTGCCGCTCTTCCTGCCGAATGGCCACATGCCGTGAAATCTCCTTCGTAGTCGCTGCCCGGACGTCCTCAGACGCCGGTGGATCCGTAACCGCCCGCACCCCGTGCCGTGTCGCCGAGGTCGGCGACACCGTCAACCTCCTCGACCCCGCACAGGGAAACCGCCTGCACCAGAAACTGCGCGATGCGGTCACCCCGCCGGATCTCGATCGGGGTGTCCGGGTCCAGGTTCACCAGGCATACCTTCACCTCGCCACGGTAGTCCGCATCGACCGTCCCCGGGGCGTTGACGATCGACAGCCCCTGCTTCCATGCCAACCCGCTCCGGGGGTGGACCAGACCGACGGTCCCCGCCGGCAGTCCCACGGCGATGCCGGTCGGCACCAGGGCACGATGACCCGGCTCCAGGACGATGTCCCGGGCACTGTGGAGGTCAATGCCGGCGTCGGTGGGGTGGGCCCGCCGTGGAAGGGGAAGATCCGGGTCGAGACGGTGGATCCGGAGAGGGGTGCCAGGACTGTCAGTCATGGTTCAGGAGTCTACCGGCGGCTCCCACTTCGGCAGCGCCACCCCCGCGGGTTACACTTGTGGATCGTGAGCCAGACCGAAGCGACAGGAGATGACGTGCCACAGGATTCCGGCCGGAACCGTCCTGACGGTGCGGGTCCCGCGGTTCTCTACCGGGAACGTCAGCGGGTCCCCCTGTCCTGGTGGTTGATCGGCCTGGGCGTCAGCGCCCTGGTCGGTTGGCAGGGCCAGATGGGCCGTGAGTGGTACTGGGGTGTCGCCGCCGGCGTCCTCACACTCGCCGCGGTGGTCTGGGCGCTCGTGCACCTGTCGAGGAATGATCTCGTCGTGGAGCGGGACGCGGACGGGGAGATCTGGCTGCGGGCCGGCGAGGCGTCCCTGCCCGCCTCGGTGGTCAGCCGGACCCTCCCTGTGCCCCCCACCGCGCGCAGCGCGGCGATGGGACGCCAACTCGACCCCGCGGCGTTCGTCGTGCACCGCTCGTGGATCCCCTCGATGGCGATGCTCGTGCTCGACGACCCCGATGACCCCTCCCCCTACTGGCTGGTCTCCACCACCGAACCCGAGCAGCTGCTCGAGGCGTTCGGACGCCCGGTCAGCTGATCCGGACCCGCCCGTCCCCTAGCCCCCGCGTAATCCCTCCCCGACGGCCCCGGACCTCAGGCGCAGTCGATGCAGATCAGTTCACCGTTGCCGTCGTCCTCGGCGATCCTGCTGCGGTGCTGGACCAGGAAACAGACCGAGCAGGTGAACTCGTCGTTCTGACGGGGAATCACCGAACCGTTGAGTTCCTCCCCGGACAGGTCCGCCATGGGGACGTCGATGGGCTCGACGACGTCACCGTCGTCGGTGTCGTCGACGGCGGGCTCACTCTTCTCGGCGGCCTTCAGCCCCTCGAGGGAGTCGGTCTCGATCTCGTCCTCCGGACGTGTGCGTGGTGCGTCGTAGTCAGTAGCCATGATCCTGCTCCTATTGTCCGCGGTCCCTCCGGCTGTCAACCGGGCCGGGCCGCGCTCATGGTTGCGTGCGTGCAGTTGCGATGTAAAGCCGACAACCAACCACTATCGGTAGGTATTCCCGGTTGTTTGTCGCGCATAGTAAATCAGCATCGGCCCGTTGTCACTTCGACCCTCCACCCCGCGGCGGAACCACCCCCAACTCCTCGCCGACCAGCAGGTCAGGGGCAGGAACGGGGGGCCGGGTAGGTGTGGCGCAGAACACGTTCAGCCAGCGCCCCACCGACGGACGGCGCCGCAGCGAGGACGCCCAGTCCGTCGTCGTACCCCGCACCCAGCGAGGGCATCCGGACATCGGCACCGGCGCGTGCGGCGATCAGGCAACCGGCGGCATGGTCCCAGGGCCCCAGACCGTGCTCGTAGTAGGCGTCCACGGCCCCGGCAGCCACCGCGCACAGGTCCAGCGCGGCCGAACCGACCCGGCGGATGTCACGGATCCCGGGGAGCAGATCCACCAGGAGCTCAGCCTGCCGCCGGCGACGGTCGGCCTGGTAGGAGAAGCCGGTGGCCACCAGTGCCCCGTCGAGACCACCGGGGGACGAGCCGTCCAGCACATCCAGCGTCCGCTCCGGCCGGGGGTCCTGTCCCGTCCACTCCACCGTGACCTCGCCCCCGACGCACGCCGAGATGACCCTCCTGCGGGCGATATCCGCGACAGCACCGGCCACCGGCACTCCACCGACCGTCGCCGCGACGCTGACCGCACTCGCCGGAATCCCGTAGATGAGGTTGACGGTGCCGTCCACCGGGTCGACCACCCAGGTGACCCGGCCATCGTCGAGGTCCCCACCCTGTTCCTCGCCGAGGATCGCGTCCTGCGCCCCTCCTGACCCGGTGATGCGGCGCCGGATCAGAGCCTCACTGCTGCGGTCGATGGCGGTCACCGGATCCACCCCGGAGGACTTCGTCGCTGCCACACCGACCCGTGGACCCCACCCGGAGCGCTCGGCACGGACGTGGTCTGCGGCCTCGGCGGCGATTCGGGCGCTCACCGTGCGCAACTCCTCCGGTGTCCGGCCCGCCAGCGCGGCCTCCGTCTCCGCCGGGGTGGACAGTGACGTCAGGGGTGTCAGTGACGCCAGCGAGGAGGTGGCCCCACGGTCGAGACAGATATGGGTCGGTCGGGACGGTGTCGGCATACGTCCCATACTGCACCGCCCGGCCGGAGGCTGCGTCCTGCGGTAGCATCCACTCCCATGGGAAAGTCACGGAAGAACGGCAAGAGCGGGTCAACCGGGTTCGGCGTCGACATCGGCGGCAGCGGGATCAAGGGAGCGCGGGTCGACCTGTCCACCGGGGAGTTCATCGGTGACCGGATCCGCATCGACACCCCGCAGCCCGCCACCCCCGGAGCGGTGGCGGACACCGTCTCCGCACTCGTGGAGCAGGCGGAGTGGACGGGCCCGATCGGCCTCACCGTGCCAGCGGTCGTCGTCGACCAGACCGCACGGACCGCGGCGAATATCGACCCCAGCTGGATCGGCACCGACTGCCAAGAGCTGTTCAGCACGCGCCTGGCCGCGGACCACCCCAAACGAGGGGCGCCCGAGATCACCGTGCTCAATGACGCCGATGCCGCGGGAATCGCGGAAACCACCTACGGCGACCCGAAGGCCAAGGAAGGCAGCGTCCTGCTGCTGACCTTCGGTACCGGCATCGGCTCCGCCCTGCTCAACAACGGCACCCTTTTCCCGAACACCGAGATGGGGCACCTGACGTTCCCGGCGATGGACGCCGAGACGTGGGCGTCCTCCGCGGCACGGGACCGCGAGGACCTGACGTACCGCGAATGGGCGCGGCGGGTCGACCGACTGCTGCGGGAGTACGTCCGGATCCTGAATCCGACGACGATCATCGTGGGAGGCGGCATTTCACGGAAGCACGAGAAATGGGTGCCGGAGCTGACCGTGGACGTGGACATCGTGCCCGCTGTACTGCGCAACCGTGCCGGGATCGTCGGCGCCGCACTCGCCGTGCGTGACGGAATCCGTCCCTGATCCGCCGGTCGTCCGGCCCCGACGGGTGGTCCAACGCCCGACATCCGGGCGCTCTGGGTTATAATCGGGGGTCGACTGTGTTCCCTACTGCGGAGCACCAACTGCAAGTCCCCTGACCCCGCAAGAAAGGTCTTTCGTGGCGGCCAACACCAACTCCACCTCCGGAAACGACGCCGACGGCACGACTGCCCCGGCAACGCCCGCATCGGCGACCGGACGAAAGGTGGCGAAGAAGTCCACCGCAAAGAAGACCGCCCGGACGGGCGCCCGCAAGGCTGCGCCCGCATCCGGCGACCAGAAGACGACCACCTCCCCGAGGAAGACCACCGCGGCAGCGGCAGCAGTCTCCGGGGAATCCGCCGGGACCCGGGACGAGTCCGCGGACACGACGGCGAAGCGGGCGCCCGCGAAGAAGACGGCGGCGAAGAAGACCGCGGCCAAGAAGACCGCGGCCAAGAAGACCACCGCCCGGAAGAGCGCCGCGACAAAGACCACGGGGCGTAAAGCAGCGGCCGCGGCCGGCACCGCGGCAGGGGATTCCGCCGAGCAGACCAGTCGTGCGGCGAAGGCCACCGACCCGGAAACCGGAGCAGCCGATGACGACGCCGACGCTGTCGCCGGGGAGGGCGGGGACTTCGGTTCCGGCGCCGTCGAGGACATCGACGACGTGGACGATGTCGACGACGTCGCTGACCTGGTGCTGGACGGTGCCGAGGACGACGCCGACACCGGGGACGTCACCGAGGACGAGGCAGACGAGGCGGAAACCCCCGCCGAGAAGCCGGACGACGGGAGTTTCGTCTGGGACGAGGACGAGTCCGCCGCCTTGCGCCAGGCACGCAAGGACGCCGAGCTCACCGCCTCGGCGGACTCCGTCCGCGCCTACCTGAAGCAGATCGGCAAGGTCGCGCTGCTGAACGCCGAGCAGGAGGTATCCCTGGCCAAGCGCATCGAGGCCGGCCTCTACGCGCACCACAAGATGGACGAGATCCTCGAGAGCGGCGAAAAGATCTCGCCGATGCAGCGGCGGGACCTCCGTGAGATCGACCGGGACGGCCGGAAGGCGAAGAACCACCTGCTGGAGGCCAACCTGCGTCTGGTGGTGTCGCTGGCCAAGCGTTACACCGGCCGCGGCATGGCCTTCCTGGACCTGATCCAGGAGGGGAACCTGGGGCTCATCCGTGCCGTCGAGAAGTTCGACTACACCAAGGGCTACAAGTTCTCCACCTACGCCACCTGGTGGATCCGGCAGGCGATCACCCGCGCAATGGCGGACCAGGCGCGCACGATCCGCATCCCGGTCCACATGGTCGAGGTCATCAACAAGCTCGGCCGCATCCAGCGTGAGCTGCTCCAGGACCTGGGTCGCGAACCCACCCCGGACGAGCTCGCCCGGGAGATGGACATCACCGTGGACAAGGTGCTGGAGATCCAGCAGTACGCCCGCGAGCCGATCTCCCTCGACCAGACCATCGGCGACGAGGGCGACAGCCAGCTCGGCGACTTCATCGAGGACTCCGAGGCCGTGATCGCCGTCGACGCCGTGAGCTTCACCCTGCTGCAGGACCAGCTCCAGGACGTCCTGCACACGCTCTCGGAACGTGAGGCGGGCGTGGTCAAGCTGCGCTTCGGACTGACTGACGGCATGCCCCGCACCCTCGACGAGATCGGGCAGGTCTACGGCGTGACCCGGGAACGCATCCGCCAGATCGAATCGAAGACGATGTCCAAGCTGCGCCACCCGTCGCGGTCGCAGGTCCTGCGCGACTACCTGGACTAGTTACCCGTCGGTGCGCCCGTCCTCGAGGCACTGCTCGAGTTCCTCGTCGC
>NZ_JBQEDF010000063.1:0-17806 GCF_052107835.1 Corynebacterium sp. | reverse complement strand
GTCCCCACGGTGACATGTCGTATCACTACTGTTTAGGAGACACGCCCTAGCGGCGCGGCTCGTCCAGCGCCCGCCCGATCCGTTCCACCGTGTCCGTGAGGACCGCGGCGGGCGTGGCGTGGTTGATGCGGTACCAGCCGCGGAAGTCGTGCCCGCAGCGCCGCCCGTCCGTGCCTGCCACACCGGCCCGGCTGTGCAGGTGGTTCTGGATGCTGCCCCTGACCCCGTACGCCCGTAGGTCGAGCCAGTCGAGGTAGGTGCCCTGCGGCGGGGTGAACCCGGCGTCGGGCAGATGCTCGGTAACCAGCCCGGTCAGCAGGTCGCGGTGGTGCTGCAGGTGGGCCACCAGGGCGTCCAGCCATTCCGTTCCGTCGTCGTAGGCGGCGATGGTGGCCTCGACACCCAGGTGGCCGACGGCGTGTCCTGTCCAGGTGCCGACCTTCGCCCACGTCGCGGAGTCCTGCTCGTTGAAGATCGTCTGCGAGCAGGTCAGCCCCGGAATGTTCCACCCCTTGGACGCCGAGGTCGCCGTCACGGTGTGGGAGGCCGCAGCGTCCGACAGGGAGGCGTAGGGGACGTGCGTGCGGCCGTCGTAGATGAGCGGCGCGTGGACCTCGTCGGCCCAGACCCGTCCGCCGTGGCGTTCCACGATGTCCACCAGCGCCGTGAGTTCATCACGGGTGTGGACGGTGCCGGTGGGGTTCCCCGGATTGACCAGGATCAACAGCCCCGCGCCGCGTGCGAACGCGTCCTCGATGGCCTCATGGTCGAAGGTCCAGGTGCTGTTCTGCTGGAGCAGGGGCACCTCGATGATCTCCCGGCCGTGGTCGCGCAGCAGGCGGAAGAACGGCATGTACGTCGGCGTCGGGACGATGACCGGGGTGCCGGGCGGCGAGAAATGCTCCAGTGTGACCTCCAGGGAGCTCAGCACCTCCGGTAGGACGCCGACGCGGGACGGGTCCACCGGCCAGTTGTAGCGCCCGCTGAGCAGGCGGGAGGTCGACTCTGCCAGGTCGGCCTTGCGGCCGACTGTGGTGTAGCCGAAGTCGAGGTTGTCGACCCGGGACTGCACGGCGCGCAGGACGGACGGTGCGGTGCCGAAGTCACTCTCGGCGACGAAGGTGCCGATCGCGTCGGGGAACGTCACCCACTTCGATCCGCCCCGGGAGCGGAGCTCGTCGACGGTGAGGTTCTCGAACGGGTCGAACATGCCCATGACTGCCTCCGTGGTGTCCCGGCGCTGCCCCTGCGCTACCTCTGCGCCAGCAGCGCCGCCTTGGTGAGGAATTTGTCGATGACGATCGTCAGCTGGCGGGTCTCGGTGAGGAAGCCGTCGTGCCCGGTGGGGGAGGTGATCTTCGACAGGCCGATGAAGTCACCGAGGTTGCGCGACAGGTGCTCCTGCTGGTGGTACGGGTACAGGATGTCCGTGTCCACACCGGCCACCATGGTCGGCACCTGCGAGGAACCCAGCACCGCGTTCATGCCGCCGCGTCCGCGTCCCACATCGTGGCGGTTCAGGGCGTCGGTCAGGATCACGTAGCTGCCGGCGTCGAACCGGGCCTCGAGCTTCTCCGCCTGACGGTCCAGGTAGCTCTCCACCGCGAAACGCTCGGTGGGGGAGTTGAAGGGGCCGTACGGGTTCTCACCGGGCTGGGGATCGTCGGCGAAGCGCTCGTCCAGCTCCAGCTCGCCGCGGTAGGTCAGGTGCGCGATGCGGCGGGCCTGGCCGAGGCCGTGGGAGGGAATGCGTCCCGAGCCGTGGTAGTCACCGTCCTGCCAGCAGGGGTCCGCGGTGATGAAGCGGATCTGCGCGGACTGGATGCCGATCTGCCAGGCTGCCGCACGGGCGGACACGGCGATCGGCAGCGCGGCCTCCACGAACTCCGGGAACATGAAGGTCCACTCCAGGACGCGCGCGCCGCCCATGGATGCGCCGACCACCCCACGGAGCCGGTCGATGCCCAGGACGTCCACCAGCAGGGTCTTCTCCGCGGCGACCAGGTCACGGATGGACAGGGCGGGGAAGCGGGAACCCCAGTACCCGCCGTCCGGGTGCTCCGACGACGGGCCGGTGGACCCCTGGCAGCCGCCCAGGCAGTTGGCGCAGAGCACCAGGTAGCGGGTGGTGTCCAGGGCCAGGCCCGGGCCGATGATGCCGGTCCACCACTCCGCGGCGTTGCCGTCGGCGGTCAGGGCGTGCTGGACCAGGATGACCGGTCGTGACACCGCCTCCTCCGCGGTCCCCGCGTACCAGGCGAAGAGCCGGAGTTCCACCCCGGGGACCTCCACCCCGGCCTCGGTGGTGAAGTCACCGATCGGCAGCGTCACCGAATCATGGGACGCGGGCAGGGTGCTGGGGTTGATGGCCACGGGGACTCCTGGGATTGGGTGGTTGTCTAGCTGATCGCGTCGAAGCCGAGCTTGAGGTCGGCGAGGATGTCCGAGACGTCCTCGATGCCCACGGACAGGCGCACGGTCGCCAGGTTCACCCCGGCACGCTCCAGTCCGTGCTGGTCGGACTGTGAGTGGGTGGTGGTCGCCGGGTGGACCACCAGGGAGCGCACATCGCCGACATTGGCCAGGTTGGAGTGCAGCTTCAGGGCGTCGATGAACGTCCAGGCCCTGTCGCGGGCCTCATCGGACCAGTTGTCGTCGACGGCGAGGTCGAAGGACAGGACGGACCCCGGGAATTCCAGGCCGAGCTTCTCCTTGGTCGCGTACCAGGGGGAGTCCGGCAGCCCGGCGTAGTTCACCTTCGCCACGGCCGGGTTGGTGGCCAGGGACTCGGCGACGATCTTGGCGTTCTCGTTGTGCTTGCGCACGCGCAGGTCCAGGGTGTCGAGACCCTGGATGGTGACCCAGGCGTTGAACGCTGACAGCGCAGCACCGGTGTCGCGCAGCAGGCCGACGCGGGCCTTCAGGCCGAAGGCGGGCGCGCCCAGGTCGGCGTACTTCAGCCCGTGGTAGGCGGGGTCCGGGGTGACGAAACCGGGGTAGAGGGGCTCGCCGTCGCGCTCGACCGTCCAGTCGAACGTCCCGCCGTCGACGAGGATGCCCCCGAGGCCGGAGCCGTTGCCCGTGTAGAACTTCGTCAGTGAGGACACCACGATGTCCGCGCCGAGTTCGATCGGACGGACCAGGGCGGCGGTGGCGACGGTGTTGTCCACGATCAGCGGTACGTTGTTGGAGTGCGCCACCTCGGCCAGCGCCGGGATGTCGAGGATGTCGGCCTGCGGGTTGGCGAAGGTCTCGCCGTAGAAGGCCTTGGTGTTGGGCTTCACCGCGTCCTGCCATGCCTCGAGGTTGTCCGGGTCCTCCACGAAGGTGACCTCGATGCCGAGGCGGGGCAGGGTGATGCCGAAGAGGGTCTCCGTGCCGCCGTAGAGGCGGGCGGAGGTGACGATGTGGTCGCCGGCGCCGGCGAGGTTGAAGATCGTGGCGGTCTCGGCGGCCTGGCCGGAGGCGAAGGCCACGGCGTGGACGCCGCCCTCCAGCGAGTTGATCCGGTTCTCCAGGACCTCCTGGGTGGGGTTGGTCAGGCGGCTGTAGACCGGACCCAGGTCCTCCAGGGCGAAGCGCTGCTTGGCGTGCTCGGCGGAGTCGAAGACATAGGACGTGGTGAGGTAGATCGGCTGGTTACGGGCACCGGTGTCCGAGTCGACGGTCTGGCCGGCGTGGACGGCGCGGGACGCGAAACCCCAGTTGTCGACCTCGGAGTTGTCGTACTTCGTGCTCATGTGGTGTGGGTCCTTCCGTGTTCGTGGCTGTGGCTGTTTGGCTGCAAACACAGTATCTCACCACCCCTTAAGCGGCAAACAGCTCGGTCTACTTTGAGGCGAATCCCCTGGTAAAGGCTTCGCTTATGGTAGACCGAGCGGTTCAGTTGTGGGGTGGTACCGAATGAAGAAACCACCCCACCGTGGCCGACTCAGGAACGGTCGGTGTGGCGGGGTGGTCAGGACCGGAGCGGTGATCAGTTCCGGGCGGTGAGCCCGTCGATGATCCGGTTGAATGTGGAGGACGGGCGCATCACCTTGGCGGTCTTCTCCTCGTCGATCCAGTAGTAGCCGCCGATGTCCTCACTGGTGCCCTGGCCGGAGCGCATCTCCTTCTTGATGGTCGGAAGCTGCTCCTCCAGCTCGTCGGCGACCGGGGCGAAGATCTCGGCGAGTTCCGCGTCCTCCGTCTGCTCGGCCAGGTTGCGGGCCCAGTAGCGCGCCAGCCAGTAGTGGCTGCCGCGGTTGTCGATCTCGCCCACGACGCGGGCCGGGGACTTGTCCTCGTTCAGCACCTTCTCGGTCGCCGCATCCAGCGCGTCGGCCAGGATCGGGGTGCGCGGGTTGTTGTCGGTCTCCGCGAGCTTGCGCAGGGACTCGGCCAGGGCCAGGAACTCGCCCAGGGAGTCCCAGCGGAGGTAGCCCTCGTCGATGAGCTGCTGCACGTGCTTCGGGGCGGAGCCGCCGGCACCGGTCTCGAACAGTCCGCCTCCGGCGATCAGCGGCACGATGGACAGCATCTTCGCGCTGGTGCCCAGCTCCATGATCGGGAAGAGGTCGGTGAGGTAGTCGCGCAGCACGTTGCCGGTGACCGAGATGGTGTTCTCACCGGCGCGGATCCGGTCGATGGACAGTTGGCAGGCCTCCTCCGGGGAGAGGATGCGGATGTCCAGGCCCTCGGTGGAGCCGACCAGCTCGGTGTCCTTGAGGTACTCCTCGACCTTGGCGGTGATGTTGCGGTCGTGGGCGCGCTCGGGGTCGAGCCAGAACACGGTGGGCCAGCCGGTGGACCGGGCACGGTTGACGGCGAGCTTGACCCAGTCGCGGATCGGAACGTCCTTCGCCTGGCAGGCGCGCCAGATGTCGCCGGGGGCGACCCGGTGGGACAGCAGGACGTCTCCGGCGGAGTCGACGACCTCGACGGTGCCCTCGGAGGCGATCTTGAAGGTCTTGTCGTGGGAGCCGTACTCCTCGGCCTTCTGCGCCATCAGACCGACGTTGGGGACGGTGCCCATGGTCGTTGGGTCGTAGGCGCCGTTCCTGCGGCAGTCGTCGATGACAACCTGGTAGACACCGGCGTAGGAGGAGTCGGGGATGACGGCCAGCGCGTCCTGCTCCTCGTCGTCGCGGTTCCACATGTGGCCGGAGGTGCGGATCATCGCCGGCATGGAGGCGTCGACGATCACGTCGGACGGGACGTGCAGGCCGGTGATGCCCTTGTCGGAGTTCACCATCGCCAGCGACGGCCCGTTGACCAGGGCCTCGTTGAAGGCGGTGCGGATCTCGTCGGCGAGGTTGCCGCCGATCTCGTCCCAGTTCTCGTCCAGCCCGGAGTAGATCGCGGCGAGGCCGTTCTCCCCGTTGAGACCGTAGGCGAGCAGGGTGTCCCCGTACTTCTCGAAGACGTCGGCGAAGAAGGCGCGGACGACGTGGCCGAAGATGATCGGGTCGGAGACCTTCATCATGGTGGCCTTCAGGTGCGCGGAGAAGAGGATGCCCTCCTCCTTCGCACGGGTGACCTGTGCCTTGAGGAACTCGTCCAGGTCGGCGGCGCGCAGGACGGTGGCGTCCACGATCTCCTTGTCCAGGACCGACAGACCGTCCTTCAGGACCTCCGTGGAACCATCGGCACCGACGAGCCGGATGGTGAGCGTGTCGTCGCCGTCGATCACCACGGACTTCTCGTTGTGGCGGAAGTCACCGTCGGACATCGTCGAGACGTTGGTTTTCGAATCCTTCGACCAGGCGCCCATGCGGTGCGGGTTCTTGCGGGCGAAGTTCTTCACGGCGGTGGGGGCGCGGCGGTCCGAGTTCCCCTCGCGCAGCACCGGGTTGACCGCGGAGCCCTTGACCGAGTCGTAGCGGGCGCGGGCGTCCTTCTCCTCGTCTGTCTCCGGCTCGTCCGGGAAGTCGGGCAGGTCGTAGCCGTGGCTCTGCAGCTCAGCGATGGCGGCCTTGAGCTGGGGGAGGGAGGCGGAGATGTTCGGCAGCTTGATGATGTTGGCGTCCGGCTGCTTGGTCAGGTCGCCGAGCTCCGCGAGGGCGTCCACCACGCGGTGCTCCTCGGGGAGCAGGTCGTTGAACGTCGCCAGGATGCGGGCGGCCAGGGAGATGTCCCGGGTCTCCACCGCCACTCCCGAGGTGGAGGCGAAGGCCTCGATGACGGGCTTCAGCGAGTAGGTCGCGAGCAACGGGGCTTCGTCGGTGCGTGTGTAGATGATTTTGGCCATGGGCCGGTGTCTCCCTCTAGTGGTCTCTTGAGTGCTGCAACTCGGGCGGCGTCCCCTCGTGAGGGACGACGGCCGGGCGCACCTGCGTCTGTGGTCGTCTATGTCGTCTAATGTGTTTCGTTCTTGTTGCCGTGTGCCGCTGGGCGCCTCCTCGGGTGGAAGGGTGCTGCCAGGGCATCTACCATCGCGATGATACGGCAAGGCGCGCGCCTCCGGCGGGCGCGGGTCGGCTGTTACCCCACACCCGGGGAGAGACGGTTATCTCTACATCAACGACGTGATATCCAAGGGCCGGGAATACATCTGAATCGATACCGGTTACCTGTTTTCTGTGACATCCGCCCACCGACAGGACCAGACCGGAGCTGAACGAACAGTTATGACAGCACCAGAGAAGCGCCCAGCATCACCCCCGGAGAAGAATCGGTACCGGCTCCAACGGCTGGCTGACCTGCCACGTCCGCACCTGCCCCACGGTGCCCACGTGCCGTTGCCTCCCCGCCCCCACCGCCGTCCGCTGCCCCGGCAGACGGAGATGGGCCGCCGTCGGCGCCCGATCGCCATCCTGATGCTCGCCCTGGGCGGCTTCGGCATCGGGACCACCGAGTTCGTGGCGATGGGTCTGCTGAACTACATCGCCGCCGATTTCCAGGTCTCCGAGGGCACGGCCGGCAACGTGATCACCGCCTACGCGATGGGCGTGGTCATCGGCGCACCCGTGATCACCGCCGTCACCGGACGGATGCCACGGCGCAGACTGGTGATCCTCCTGATGGTCGCCTTCACCGTCGGCAACGCACTGAGCGTGCTCGCCGGCTCCTTCGGCATGCTCATGGTCGCCCGGTTCATCGCCGGAATCCCGCACGGCGCCTTCTTCGCCGCGGCCGCACTGATCGCCGCGTCCATGGCGGAGCCGGGGCAGCGGGGACGCGCCGTCGCCCAGGTGTCGATGGGACTGTCGATCGCCACGCTGGCCGGTGTTCCGGCGGCCCAGTGGATCGGCCAGGTCCTCGGCTGGCACGCGGCCTTCGCCCTGGTGGCGGTCATCGGCCTGGTGACGCTGGCCGGCCTCTGGTACTCCGTGCCGCACATGGTGCTGATGCCGGCGACGAATCCGCTGACCGAGCTCAGTGCCCTGATCAACCCCCAGGTGATGCTGACGCTGCTGCTCGGCGCGGTCGGCTTCGGCGGGATGTTCTGCGTCTACACCTACATATCGTGGACGATGACCGAGCGGGCCGGATTCCCCGAGGCCATGATGTGGCTGGTGCTGATGGTCTACGGCATCGGCATGGTGCTGGGCACCTACGTCGGTGGACGCCTCGCGGACATCAACGTGGAGGGCACCATCCTCGGCTCCCTGATCGCCATGGTGGTCATGCTCGGTGCCTTCTACTTCGTGAGCACCAACGCTTTCCTGGCGATCGTGCTCTTCGGCCTGGTGGCCATGTCCGGGTCGGTGATGTCGCTGAACCTGCAGACGCGGCTGATGGATGTCGCCGGGGACGCGCAGAACCTGGCGGCCTCGATGAACCACTCGGCGCTGAACCTGGCGAACGCCGGGGGAGCCGCCGTCGGTGGCATGGTGATCAACGCCGGTTTCTCCTACTCCGCCCCGGCGTTGGCCGGGATGGGGATGGCGTTGTGCGGCATCGCCGTGTTCATCCCCACGTACCTGCTGCGCCGGCGGAAGGACGCACGCCGCTAGTCTGGTCGCCATGACCTCAACCCCAGTCACTGTCGCCACCGTCAACGTCAACGGCATCCGCGCCGCCGCGAAGGTCCGCAACGAGAACAACCACGGGATCCTGCCGTGGCTGGAGCAGACCCCGGCGGACGTCGTCCTGATGCAGGAGGTCCGCGCGACCCCGGAGCAGACGCGGAAGGCCCTGGCCCCCGCACTGGAGGGTGGATGGCACCTGGAGCAGGCCGATGCGGCGGCGAAGGGCCGCGCGGGCGTCGCGATCCTGTCGCGCCAGGAGATCACGGACGTGCAGGTCGGGCTCGGGGACGTGCCGGGTGCCGACGAGTTCGCGGACTCCGGGCGCTGGGTCGAAGCAACCACCGCGGGCATCCGCGTGGCCAGCGTGTACCTGCCCTCGGGTGAACAGGGGACGGGCAAGCAGGACGAGAAGTTCCGCTTCCTCGACGTCCTCGGGCCCTACCTCGCCTCGCACTCCGCCGGGCAGTTCGTGGTGGGTGGGGACTGGAACATCTGCCACCGCCGGGCTGACCTGAAGAACTGGCGTCCGAACCGGAAGGTCTCCGGTTTCCTGCCGGACGAGCGTGCGTTCATGGATTCGATGCTGGGCACATTCCCGGACGGGGCCACGCAGGTCGGTGACACCACCGATGCGGGACGCAACGGCAACCCCGGCGGTGTCCCGGGCGACTTCTTCGGGGCGGTCGACTACACGCCGGGGGACGTGGCCCGTGGCAGGGTCGCGGCGGGTGCC
The DNA here is from genome assembly GCF_052107835.1 of Corynebacterium sp. GTDB lineage: Bacteria > Actinomycetota > Actinomycetes > Mycobacteriales > Mycobacteriaceae > Corynebacterium. Next base: position 9,121 of record NZ_JBQEDF010000063.1, on the reverse strand, counting down.
CCGTCTGACCCGCAGTGGTTCGACGTGCTGCGCCGGCTGAACGCGGATGTGGAGGAGGGGCCGTACTCCTGGTGGACGTGGCGAGGGAAGGCCTTCGACACCGGTGCAGGGTGGCGGATCGACTACCAGGTGGCGAGCAGGGCGCTGTTCGAGCGGGCCACCGAGGCATGGGTGGACAAGGCGGACGCCTACGACCTGCGGTGGAGCGACCACTCCCCGGTGCTCGTGACGTACAAGTAGCTGGCACATGCACCCGAACATCCCGCCCGTGGACCAGTTGGTGACACTCGCCGCGGTGGACAAGCGCCGCAGCATCGCCGCTGCCGCGCGCGACCTGGACCTGAGCCAGCAGACGGTCAGCGCACGGGTCGCTGCCGCGGAGAGGACCCTGGGCACCCCGGTCTTCGAGCGCACCACCAGCGGATGCCTCGCCACCGGACCGGGGCGCCGGATCCTGGATGCGGCCGCCACCTACCTCGCGGCGGCCGAGGGGTTCTCCCGTGAGGTGACGCGGACGACAGTGCCTGAGGGGCAGACGGGGTCACGGATCCTGCAGGTCGCGGTCTCCAACACGATCGCCGAACTGTACTTCCCGGTGTGGGCGGCGCGCTTCCACAGGGAGCGTCCGGACGTCCGGTTGTCGATGCGTCCGCGCAACAGCGCGGAGGTCTGCGACGAGGTCGCCGACGGGGACTGCGTCCTCGGCTTCGTCGAGGGGGCGGCGGTGCGGCACGGGCTGGCGTCCACGGTGGTCGGGGTGGATGACCTGGTGGTCGTGGTCCCGGCGTCCCACCCCTGGGTGGGGCGGGAGGTCAGTGCGAACACCCTGCGCACCACCCCGCTGATCACCCGCGAGCGCGGCTCGGGCAGCCGCGAGATCGTGGAGAACACCCTCGGCCGCATCGCGACCCCGGCCGGCGAGTTCGGGTCCCTGTCCGCGCAGCGTGCCGCGGTGACGGGGATGGGGGAGCCGACGGTGATCGCCGAACGCGCGGTGGCCGAGCAGGTGGCGTCCGGCGCCCTGGTGCGTGTCCCGGTGCGCGGGGTGACGTTCCGGCGCTCGCTGCGGGCGGTGTACCCGCGGCAGGTGACCCTGGACGAGGACGCGGCCGCCCTGCTTGACCTGGCGCGCCGGACGGGCGGCACTGCTGTGTAGTGCGTTGGGCGTGCCGGGGTAAAGTCGTGTGCCATGAGCGATAGCGGTGAAGACGCAGTACAGATCAAGCGCGTCCTGTCTGGCATCCAGCCCACGGCGGACTCCTACCACCTCGGCAACTACCTGGGGGCCGTGAAGCAGTGGATCGAGCTGCAGGACGGGTACGACGCCTTCTACTTCATCCCGAACCTGCACGCGATCACCGTGGACCAGGATCCGGGGGAACTGAAGGACAGGACGCTGGCCGGCGTGGCGCAGCTGCTCGCGCTGGGCATCGACCCGGAGAAGTCGACGATCTTCGTGCAGTCGCAGGTGCCGCAGCACGCGGAACTGGCCTGGGTGCTTACCTGCCTGACCGGGTTCGGTGAGGCGTCCCGCATGACGCAGTTCAAGGACAAGTCGGCCAAGCGCGGCGCGGAGCGGACCTCGGCGGGCCTGTTCATGTACCCGATGCTGATGGCGGCCGATATCCTGCTGTACCGCCCGCAGCTGGTGCCGGTCGGGGAGGACCAGCGTCAGCACCTGGAGCTGACCCGCAACCTGGCCGAGCGCTTCAACGCGCGTTTCGGCGAGACCTTCGAGGTTCCGGACGGGTTCATCCCCGAGGGCGCGGCGAAGATCTACGACCTGCAGGATCCGACGTCGAAGATGAGCAAGTCCGGTGAGAACCCGAAAGGTCTGGTGAATCTGCTGGACGAGCCGAAGACCTCGGCGAAGCGGATCAAGTCCGCCGTGACGGACAACGACGGCGAGATCCGCTACGACCGTGAGAACAAGCCCGGGGTCTCGAATCTGCTGGTGATCCAGTCGGCGCTGACCGGGCGGCCGGTGGACTCGATCGTGGAGGGGTACCAGGCGGCCGGAGCGCAGTACGGCGCCCTGAAGACGGACACGGCCGACGCACTGCAGGCGTTCACCACCCCACTGAAGGCCCGGTACGACGAGTACATGTCCGACCCGGCGGAGCTGCAGGCGATCCTCGACCGCGGCGCGGAGAAGGCCGGAGTCGTCGCGGAGTCCGTGGTCGCGGATGTCTACGGGAAGATGGGGCTGCTGCGGTAACGGGGCTGCTGCGGTAGGGGGAACACGGTCATGGTGGTGCCGCGTCCACCGGCACCCCGTCCACGTCATGAACTACGGTGGTAGGGCATCCTTCACAGATCATGACGTAAGAGACGTACAAGAGGAGTCCCTACGATGGCTCGCACAACCACCGCCGCGGACGCGGACCGGCTCGACGACCACGGCATTGAACGGTCGACGGACGACGAACCCACCGCGATCGACAAGTACCGGGACAAGTGGCCCTGGTTCGACCACATCATGCGGATGAACGAACGCTATGGTGACCAGGGCGGAAACCACTTCGCCGCCGGCATCACCTACTTCTCGGTCCTGTCGATTTTCCCGCTGATCATGCTGGTCTTCGCGACCGCGGCCATGGTTCTCGCGGGCGACGAGGACCTGCTCGACGACATCACCGAGTCCATCACCGAATCAGCCGGTGACGACCTCGGGGCCACCCTGAACGACATCATCTCCGGGGCCATCGACCAACGTGGCAGCGTGTTCGGAATTGGTCTTGTTCTGGCCCTGTGGACCGGCCTGGGCTGGATGGCCAACCTGCGGCTCGGGGTCTCCGAGATGTGGAAGGTCGACGGCAAGGCGGAGAACTTCGTCAAGGGCAAGATCAGCGACCTCATCGGGCTGATCGGCCTGCTCCTGGCCCTGGTGGTGGCCTTCGGCGTCACGGCCATCGGCGGTGGCGGTTTCACCGCCAGCCTGCTGGACACCATCGGGTTGGGGGACATCCCCGGTATCCGGTTCCTCACCTGGCTTGTCGCACTGCTGGTCGCGCTGATCGCCAACTGGATCGTGTTCTTCTGGCTGATGCTCTACCTGCCGCGCACCCACGTTCCGCGTCCTGCGGCGGCGCGGGCGGCGGTGATCGGCGCGATCGCCTTCGAGCTGATCAAGCAGTTCGCCACCCTGCTGTTCTCCAATGCGTTGTCCAGCCCGGCCGCTGCCGCGTTCGGTCCGATCATCGGAATCATGGTGATGCTCTACCTGATCTGGCGCATCGTGCTGTACCTGTCCGCCTGGACCGCCACGACCCCTGAGGCCCTGGCCGAGATGGTGCCGGACGCCCCGCCGCCGGCGGTCATCCGGGTGCGTCAGGAGGTCCGCCCGGGGGCCCGGAGCGTCAGCAAGGCCGGGTTGGTCGCCGGCGGAACCGCCGCCGGCGCCGCAGCCGTGGGGCTGGTCGGTCGGGCATTCCGGAAGAGGTAGCCTACCTCCGCCGGAGGCGGGCCGCGCCGAGTCCGAGACCGACCAGGATCATCGCGGCGAGGCCGACCCCCACGATGGCCCGGGTGTCCACCCCCTGGGCACCGGAGCTGTCCCCACTGTCCCCGGCGTCCGAATCCACGGGAGGAGCGGCGGCCACGGCCGACGGGGGAGAGGATTCACCGGCTGCAGTCCCGGCACCCTCCTCGGACGCATTCACCAATCCGCCAGCGGAGGCACCCTCCGGCGCATCGAATCCCGCGTCCATCAGGTCGATCGCCTGCTCCCACGGTCGTCCCGCCGCGATCGTGGAGTTCAGCATCACCACACCGAGCTCACGTCCGCCACGCTCGGCGGCGACGGCGAAGGTGTGGCGGGCGTTGTCGGTGAAGCCGGTCTTGCCGCCGATCGTCCCGGGGTAGTTGAACAGCATCCCGTTGTCGCTGGAGACCTGGAAGCCGTCCTCGTCACCGAAGCCCGGGAAGTCCATGGTCTCGGTCCCCAGCAGTTTCCGGGCCTCCTCGTCCTGGAAGACCGCCTGGTAGATCAACCCCATGTCGTAGGCGGTGGTCTGCACCCCGGGGTTGTCGAGTCCGTGGACGGTCCGCACGCGGGTGGCCCGGGTTCCCAGGGAGTCGGCGAGGTCCTGCATCTTCCGGACCACCGCGTCCTGCCCGCCCATGGCCTCCGCCAGAGCGATGGCGGCGTCGTTGCCGGAGCGCATGACCAGGCCCAGCAGCAGTTGGCGGGCCGTGTACCGGCCCTCGGTGCCCACCCCGACACGGGAGCCCTCGATGTTCGCCGCCTCGTCACTGACCCGGATGCGCTCGTCCAGGTCCAGTTCGTCCAGTGCAGTCAGCAGAAGCAGTGCCTTGATGATCGACGCCGGACGGTAGAGCCCGTACGGGTCCTTCGCCGCGAGCACGTCGCCGGAACCGATGTCGAAGAGGACGTAGGATCCCAGGCTCAACCGGTCGGGGACATCCATGCCGTCCGCGGCGACCTCCCCGCAGGTGTCCAGGTCCTCCCCTCCGGGACCGGGCAGGTCGACGGTGATGGGGGACGGGGCGTCCTGCCCCCGCCGCGGCATGCCGTCCGCATCGAACGCCGGTGGGAGTTCGTCGGCGAAGGGGCAGTCATCGGTGGCGAGGAACCTGTCCCGCGGGAGACGGTCACCCGGGGAGGCGGTGAGGGGGAGCCATTCGTCCCGGTCCACCCCATTGAGGCCGGGTTCGGCGACGGCGGGTGTGGCCAGCGGAAATGTCACGGCAACGGCCATCGCTGGGGCCAGGAGTGCCGTGGTGCGGCGGCGGAGATGGAGAGTCATGAGGGGTTCAGTGTAGCCCGATCGCGCCCGCACGCGGACACCATCGGCCCCCACCGCTATCCTGGATCACCATGAGCGACAGCGATTCCGAGACCACGTCCACCGTCGATCCAGCCATCGTCAAGCGGCTGCCCAAGGTTGAACTCCACGACCACCTGGACGGCGGTCTGCGACCCCAGACCATCATCGACATCGCCGCGGAAACCGGCTACGACGGCCTGCCCACGACCGATGCCGCTGAGCTGGAGAAGTGGTTCTTCGACGCCGCGAACTCCGGCGACCTTCCGACCTACCTCACCACCTTCGACCACACCACCGCGGTGATGCAGACCAGGGATGCACTGGTGCGCGTGACCCGCGAAGCCGTCGAGGACCTCGCCGCCGACGGTGTCTGCTACGCCGAACTGCGGTTCGCCCCGGAACAGCACCAGGCTGCGGGCCTGAGCCTGCAGGAGGTTGTCGAGGCGGCCGTCCAGGGCGTCAAGGAGGGCGAGCACGTGATCGGCGCCGGTGGTGGACGCATCCACGTCCGGCTGCTGCTGGACGCCATGCGCCACGCCGACCGCGCCTCCGAGATCGCACAGCTCACGGTCGACAACTACGGTGTGCACTCCCCGGGCGAAGGCTACGTGGTCGGTTTCGACATCGCCGGTGCCGAGGACGGGTTCCCGGCATCCAACCATGTCGAGGCGTTCCGCATCCTGCGGGAGAACCTGGTTCCGGTCACCGTGCACGCCGGGGAGGCAGCGGGTGTGGAGTCGATCGCCGACGGGCTGCGCCAGGGCGCGGTGCGTATCGGCCACGGTGTGCGGATCTACGAGGACCTCGACGCCACGATGAACGGCATCGAACTGGGCGAGATCGCCACGTTCGTGCGTGATCGCCGAATCCCGCTGGAGATCTGCCCGACGTCCAACACCCAGACCGGCGTGTGCGACACCGTGGCCGACCACCCCTTCAACCTGCTGTACGAGCTGGGTTTCACCTGCACCGTGAACACGGACAACCGGCTGGTGTCCGGCTGCTCGATGACCGGTGAGATGCTGGCGCTGGCGGAGAACTTCGATCTCGAGTACTGGCAGTTCCTGGAGATGACCACCAACGCGCTGGACAACGCCTTCTGCGACCAGCCGCTGCGTGAGTCGCTGGAACGTGAGGTCATCTACCCGGCCTACGCGGAACTGGGTGACGCCCTGGGCTCGGGGGAGGGCGACGCCGAGGGGCTCGGGGAGCTCCACGGTTCGCACCTCGAGCACGTCCACCAGGGTGTGGGCTCCGACGAGGTCGAGTTGTCGATGGAGAACCTGCGCGCCGAGCTGGAGGAACTGGGGCTGAGCCTCGACGACGGTGACGAGGACGACGACACCGACGGCGATGCCGAGGGTGGGCCCGGGAAATAGGGGCGCCCCGGGTCTAGCCGGTCAGCCAATCCCACCAGGAGCGGTTGAGCTTCTCACCATGGTCCCGGACGGTGATGCTGACGTCCCCGCCCCAGCTCCTTCCGGTGAGGATGACGGTGGGGGAGGACGGCCCCACGTTGCGCCCGGGCTCCTCGGATACATCGGACATGACGCCGTTGATGCGGTTGTCCACCTTCACACCCGGCGGGACGGTCACGTTGATCGTCCCGAAGTACGAGGTGATGTCGAGGACGGTGACGGGTGCTGACAGCGTGGCCTCGCGCAGGTCGAAGGTGAGGTCCGAGGCGATGAGGGTGTGGGTCTCCCGCTCGGCGAGCTGGTAGGCACCTGCCCTGGTGATGTCGTTGAACCAGTGGGTGGTTCCGGCCTGGGTGAGTGGGGCAGGTGCGGAGTCGTAGAGGCGGGGAGCGGGCGGGGCAGCCTTGGCCGCGAGGTTGTCGATGTCCTCGTCAGTGCGCTCACCCCGGACGAGCTTCTCGATGCGTCCGAACTGCCCGGGATCCGTGGTGTCCCAGATGACGTCGACGAGCTCGGAGAACTCGGCCAGATCGATGCGTCCCTGCCCGACGGCGCGGGTGAGGTCGTCGTTGAGCTGCTGCCGGCGGGAGTCGTCGATGCGGTCCGGGAGGTTGTCCATGGTGCCAAGGGTAGTCGGTGGTCGCGCGGCCATGAGTTCACTTCCTCGGTTCATGTACTTCCCGGACCCTGTTGAATCCTTCACCGAGAGCACTGAACCATGCAGCTGTTGCGGAGAGATCCGGGGGCGGGATTACCGAAGGAACGTGTATTGCGTGCGTGATGGGCCGGAGCATCTGTGCCCTTGGTGCATCGCCGACGGTTCAATGGCGGAGGAACGGCTGGGCATGCTGGGACCGGACCAGTCCGAAGTGCTCTACCTGTTCCGCTGCAGTGGGTGTGACCGCCACCTTGCATACACTGACATGGGATGACTCTTCGCCGTGTCATGGCTTCAGCCATCGCGCGCCTGTCCCTGATCGCACCGCTTTGCGGGTTTGCACTTCAGTTGGGACGGACATAACGGTGCGACGAGGTACCTGCGGTTGTGACCGGCGAGCTGGCAAGGAACTCCCAAGGCCTGCAGGTGGGGAGGTCTGAACCGATACACTTGATCGAGAAACACCGAGGTCAGACCACTTGACTTTGCAGGTCACCTCCCCGTTGACTGACACCTTGTGACTTTCAAGAAGACTCTCAGGGCACGGTCCCGGACCGCCGTTTCCGCAGTGGCGGCCCTCCTCGCCGTCGGCCTCACAGCCTCCGCCTGTTCCTCCACCGGCGGCGCCCCGCGCGGCAACGGTGACGGGGACGGCGGCGGCACCGTCGACACACCGCGTTACGTCGTCTCCATGGTCAGCCACGGCGCGCCGGGCGACACCTTCTGGGACCTCGTGCGCAAGGGAGCCGAGGACGCGGCCCAGAAGAACAACATTGAGCTGCGGTACAGTTCCGACCCGGAGGCCCCCAACCAGGCCAGCCTGGTCCAATCCGCCATTGACTCGGAGGTCGACGGCCTCGCCGTGACCATGCCGAACGCCGAGGCGATCGGCCCGGCCGCACAGCGTGCTGTCGACGCAGGTATCCCCACCGTCGGCCTCAACGCCGGCATGGAGGACTACGAGAACTACGGCCTGACCGGCTTCTTCGGTCAGGAGGAGGGCGTTGCCGGTGAACGCGCCGGTGAGCGCCTCCAGCAGGAGGGCGCCGAGAAGGTGCTCTGCGTAATTCACGAGCAGGGCAACTCATCCCAGGAGGCCCGCTGCGACGGCATCGCCGACGGCCTGGACACCGGCTCAGTGGAGATCCTCTACGTCAACGGCAAGGAGCTCACCTCCGTGAAGTCCACCGTCCAGTCCAAGCTGGCGCAGGACTCCTCGATCGACTGGGTCATGGGCCTGGTCACACCGGTCTCCCTCGTTGTCGCCGACGCCGCCGACGACACGGGCGCGGACATCCGGATCGGCACCTTCGACACCAACGCCGAGCTCGTCCCGGCCATCCAGAACGACCGGATCAGTTTCGCCGTCGACCAGCAGCCCTACCTGCAGGGCTACATGGCAGTCGACTCGCTGTGGCTGGCCAAGCGCAACGGCACCACGGTCGGCGGCGGGCGTCCGGTCTACACCGGCCCCAGCTTCGTCGACGCCGGGAACATCGACACCATCGCGGACGCCACGAAGGAGGGTCTGCGATGACACTCGCGAAGATCCTGCGACGCCCCGAACTGGCGAGTCTCGTCGGGGCCGTGGCGATATTCGTCCTGTTCATGGTCGTCGCCCCTAGTTTCCGTTCGCTGGACGCCTTCTCCACCGTCTTGTACACGTCGTCCACCCTGGGCATCATCGCGTTGGCCGTCGGACTGTTGATGATCGGTGACGAATTCGACCTGTCCACCGGTGTCGCAGTGACGACGACGGCGCTCGCGGCATCGATGCTGGCCTACAACCTCCACCTGCAGACCTGGGTCGGATCCCTGCTCGCCCTGGCCATCGCGCTGGGCATCGGATTCTTCAACGGCTTCATGGTGACCCGCACCGGCATCCCCAGCTTCCTGATCACCCTGGCGACGTTCCTCATGCTCCAGGGGCTGAACCTGGCGGTGACGAAACTGGTGAACGACCAGGTCGCCACACCGGTGATCTCGGATATGCAGGGGTACGAGTTCTGCCGGCGGCTCTTCGCCGGCTCGGTCAACATCCTCGGCGTCACGGTCCAGGTCACCGTCTTCTGGTGGATCCTGTTCGTCGCCATCGCCACCTGGGTGCTGTTCAAGACGAGGTTCGGGAACTGGATCTTCGCCGTCGGCGGGGACAAGGAGGCCGCCCGTGCGGTCGGCGTGCCGGTCGACCGGGTGAAGATCATCCTGTTCATGACCGTCGCCGCGTCCTGCTGGTTCGTCGGCCAGCACAACCT
>NZ_JBQEDF010000062.1:0-18334 GCF_052107835.1 Corynebacterium sp. | reverse complement strand
GCAGGGCGGAGGACGCCACGGAGATGCCGCGGTCCTTCTCCATGTCCATCCAGTCGGACACCGTGGACTTGCGTCCCGCCTTGCCGTGGACGGCGCCGGCCTCGTTGATGACGTGCGCGTGCAGCGCCAGGGCCTCGGTCAGCGTCGACTTGCCGGCGTCGGGGTGGGCGATGACGGCGAAGGTGCGTCGGCGGTGCGCCTCGGTGGCAACGGACGTGGGGGATGCTGTGGAACTGGCGGTGTCTGACACGTCTGGTCACCTTACCTGCGCTCGGGCCCCTGACCGAACAGTGGCGCCAGGGTAGCGTGGGTGGCACGGTCACATCCACAACTCCCAGGAGGGATAACCGTGAAGACTGAGAAGACGAACGAGAAGAGGAACGTCGCGGAGAAACTCATCGCAGACCACCTGGTCGACGGTGAAATGACGCCGGGGAGCGAGGTCGGCTTGACCGTCGACCAGACGCTCACCCAGGACGCGACGGGGACCATGGTCATGCTGGAGCTCGAGGCGATGGGCCTAGACCGCATCAGGACCGAGCTTTCCGTGCAGTACGTGGACCACAACCTGCTGCAGACCGACGAGAAGAACCCGGACGACCACGTGTTCCTCCAGTCGGCGGCGCAACGTTTCGGACTGTGGTTCTCCAAGGCGGGGAACGGGGTCTCGCACCCGGTGCACCAGGCCCACTTCGGACGGCCCGGTGCCACGATGATCGGGTCCGACTCGCACACCTGCGCCGCGGGGGCCCTGGGCATGCTGGCCATCGGGGTCGGCGGCCTGGAGGTCGCGATGGCAATGGCGGGCCAGCCGCTCTACGTGGCGATGCCCGAGGTATGGGGCGTGGAGCTCACCGGTGAACTGCCCGCGTGGGTCTCCGCCAAGGACGTGGTGCTGGAGATGCTCCGCCGCCACGGCGTGAAGGGCGGTGCCGGCCGGATCATCGAGTACCACGGTCCCGGCCTCGACAACCTCACGGCGATGGACCGGCACGTTATCGCCAACATGGGCGCCGAACTCGGTGCCACCGCGAGCGTGTTCCCGGCCGATGACGCGGTCCGTGACTACCTCGAGGCCGTTGGCCGCGGTGATGACTTCACCCGGCTGGTCGCCGACGACGGCGCAGACTACGACCTCACCGAGCACATCGATCTCAGCGAGCTCGAGCCGCTCATCGCCCGGCCGTCCTCCCCCGGCAATGTCGTGCCGGTCAGGGAGGTTTCGGCGGAGGACGAGGAGGTCTCCCAGGTCGTCGTGGGCTCCTCGGCGAACCCGGGGCTGCGCGATTTCGCCATGGTCGCCGAGATCCTCGAGGGGCGCTCGACCGCGCCGGGGGTCTCGGTGGACATCAACCCCACCTCCCGCGAGGTCCTCGCCGACATGATCGCCGGCGGGTGGCTGACCTCGGTGGTCAAGGCCGGTGCCCGGATCCACCAGTCCGGCTGCATGGGCTGCATCGGGATGGGGCAGGCCCCGGCGAGCGGACGGGACTCCCTGCGCACGATGCCGCGCAACTTCCCGGGACGCTCCGGCACGGAGGAGGACTCCGTGTGGCTGTGTTCGCCGGAGACGGCCGCGGCCGCCGCCCTGACGGGGAAGATCACCGACCCCCGGGAACTGGGGTCGCTGTACGACATGGCGTACCCGGTGCCGGAGATGCCGGAGAAGTACAGCTCCGTGGATGACATGCTGCTGGCACCGCTCGCCCCCGACGAGGCATCCAAGGTGGAGCTGGTCAAGGGGCCGAACATCTCCTCGCTGCCGGAGTTCGATCCGTTGGACGACCGGCTGGAGGCGCCCGTGCTGCTGGTGATGGACGACGACGTCTCGACCGACGAGATCATGCCGGCAGGGTCCCGGGTGCTGCCGTACCGCAGCAACATCCCGAAGATCTCGGAGTTCAGTTTCTCCCGCATCGACGACACCTACTTCGACCGGGCGTCGTCCACCGGCAACAACGGCAGCCACGTGGTGGTCGCCGGTGACAACTACGGGCAGGGGTCGTCCCGCGAGCATGCCGTCGTCGCGCCCCGCTACCTGGGACTGCGCGCGGTGATCGCGAAGTCCTTCGCCCGGATCCACTGGCAGAACCTGGCGAACTTCGGGATCCTGCCGCTCGAGTTCGACGACCCGTCCGACCACGACGCCGTGTCCCGGGACGACGAGGTCGTGATCACCGGGCTGCGGGACGCGCTGCGCGACGGTGACCGGGTGGACGCCACGATCGGCGGACGCGAGGTTGTGCTGCGCCACCGCCTGTCCGACCGGCAGGTGGAGATGGTGATCGCCGGGGGCCGCATCCCCTACACCGCGGCCACCCCCGATCCGGCGGTCGCGTAACCCGGACGGCGTAGCATCGGGAAGCGTAGATTTCGTCGGTGAAAGCATCGGGGAAGGACATCACTCCGCCGCCGGTGCGCGAGCACGCTGAAGGAGCGTGGCATCATGAGCGGGACAGAGAACGGCACGGGGTCCGGTACGGGTTTCGACAGGGAATTCGACGTGGTCGTCGTGGGATCCGGGGCGGCGGGGATGTCCACCGCGATGGGCGCGTTGGACGAGGGGTTGAGCGTCCTGATCCTGGAGAGCACGGGCAAATGGGGCGGCAACACCTCCATGTCCGGCGGGGGGCTGTGGTTGCCGGACAACCCGCTGATGCAGGCCGATCAGGTCGGTGACTCCCGGGAGGAGGCGCTGGAGTACCTGGAGGCCACGGTGGGTGATGAGGGACGGTCCACCAGCCGTGAACGCAAGGAGGCCTTCGTCGACGGCATCGCCGATTTCGTGACGACCGGGCAGAGGTTCGGGATGGAGTTCGTCCGCTCACCCGACTATGCCGACTACTACCCGGAGCGTCCCGGCGGCAAGATCGGTCGGTCCATCGAGCACAAACCCTTCCCGATGAAGCGGCTGGGTGAGTGGTCGAAAACCTGCCAGATGTCCACCCCGATGCCCATCAAGACCGATGACGTGTGGCTGCTGACCAGGGCCTGGTCCACCGTCAGCGGGTTCCGCCGGGGCGCGGAGATGGTCCTGCGCACCGCAGCGGCCACGGTCAAGGAGGGCTGGCCGGCGGGGATCGGTGCGGCGCTGGCGTCGTCCTTCCTGGAGAAGGTCGTGATCCAGGGTGGAGCGGAACTGTGGCTCGAATCTCCGCTCCAGGAGCTGGTCTTCGACGGCGAGAAGGTGGTCGGTGTGAAAACCACCAAGAACGGCACGTCACTGACCATCGGCGCATCGAAGGGGGTCATGCTCGCCGGCGGCGGCTTCGACCACAACCGGGCCAAGCGCAGGGAACTGCAGGGGCTGGAGGGCAACCCGTCCGGCGCGGAAGGCAACCTCGGCGGACCGATCGACATCGCCGTGGACGCCGGTGCGGCGACCGAACTCCTCGACGACGCCTGGTGGGGTGCCTCGGTCGCGGCAAGTTCCGCGTCCGGCACGCTGTTCGTGCTCGGCGAGCGCTCCGTCCCGCACGGCATCATCGTGGATGCGAAGGGCGAGCGCTTCGCCAATGAGTCGGAGTCCTACGTGGACCTGGGCCACCACATGATCGAGCATGACATCGACGGTGACTTCTGGCTGGTCGCCGACCATGTCCATGCGCTGAAGTACCTGCGCAACTACATGCTTGACCCGAGGGGCGTGAAGGCGATGAAGGCCGAGGGGATCCTGCACAAGGCGGACACCCTCGAGGAACTCGCCTCGTCCATCGGTGCCGACCCGGCGACGCTGCGGTCGACCGTGGACCGGTTCAACGGCTTCGCCCGCGCCGGGGTGGACGGCGACTTCGGACGCGGAAACTCGGCCTACGACCGCTACTACTCCGATCCGAACGTCCACCCGAACCCGAACCTGGGCACCCTGGAGAAGAAGCCGTTCACCGCGGTGAAGCTGGTGATCGGCGACCTGGGCACCAAGGGTGGCGTGGTGTGCGATGAGTTCTCGCGGGCCCTGCGCGAGGACGGTTCGGTGATCGACGGCCTGTACTCCGCCGGCAACAACTCGGCGGTGGTGATGGGCCGGACCTACCCGGGTCCCGGGTCGACGATCGGTCCGGCCTCGGTGTTCGGGATGATCGCGGGGAGGCACATGGCCGGGAGGTAGTCTCATGGGCCTCGCCGGAAGTGTTACCACCCTAAAGTGGTAACACTTCCCTGGGGCACGGGGCTGTCGTGGGGTGGCGCGCGATGGTGCCCTGATCAACAGGAAATGGGAGGTCAGCATCATGACGGACTACCGCACCGATGACCAGAAAGCCGCTGCTGTCGCCGCGTCGATGACGATGGCGGGGCAGCCGGTCACGCCGGAGGATGAAGCGCGTGGGCGGAGGATCCTTCGTGGTGAGACTTCCGCCGACCAGACAGTACTGGAGATTCTGGAGGAGGAGGGGCTCTCCGGTATGCCGAGGGCGGCGGAATTGCGACGGCGAATCACTCGGGGAGCATAGGGGAAAACGTGGGGGACGCCGCTGGAAGTGCTCCGGAGAACTACTTCGGCATTGGGGATCCGGATGGACTTGAACGAATCGCCGGACGACTTGCGGCGCAGAGATTGTATGAACTCGAGGACTCACCACCCCTCACCACCTTCACCCGTGATGACCTCATCGGGGTCCACTCAAACATCATGCAGGACATCTACCCGTGGGCAGGGGAGATCCGCACCACCGAGGTCGGTGCCATGGGCATGGCGATGTGTCGTACGCAGTTCGTGGACCGGGAGCTGCGTCCGGCGGTGACGGCTGTCGGGGAGGGTGCGTCGGGTTCATTGGGGGCGACGGAGGGGAGCTGGGACAACCGGACCGCCGCCGAGATCTTCCACGGAATGATGGAGTCCCGTCGGCGGTGAGATGCCGGTAATTCACTCCACCCGGCTGAACCGGCGCGTGGCGGCGGTGCCGAAGACCGTCACCATAACCACGCAGCCGATCAGCACGGTGATGACGGGGTTCTGCATGGTCCACACGTCCGGCACGGGGGCACCCCCGGTGTTGCCGAAGAGTTCACGGGTGGCCTGGACCAGGGCGCTGACCGGGTTGTAGTTCGCGAAGGTCTCCAGCGCGGTGGGCATGGTCTCGGCGGGGACGAAGCCGTTGGACAGGAAGCTCAGTGGGAACAGGATCATGAAGGACGCACTGTTCAACGCCTCCGGACTCTTCACCATCAGCCCCAGCCACACCAGCACCCAGGCGAAGCTCCAGGAGAAGACCAGCAGCAGAGCCAGCCCGCCGACCAGCCCCCACAGCCCGTTGTCGAAACGCCAGCCCACCGCGAGCCCGGCGAGCACCATGACGATGAGCGTCAACGCGCTCAGGACGACATCGCCCAGCGTCCTGCCGACGAGGACCGCAGACGGGGCCATGGGGAGCGTCCTGAACCGGTCGATGAGCCCCTTCTTCCTGTCCTCGGCCATGAGGATGCCGGAGAACGTCCCGCCGAAGATCATTGTCTGCACGAAGATGCCCGCCATCAGGAAGGACGTGTAGTCCTGGCCGGGGACGTCAATCGCGCCGCCGAGGACCTGGCTGAACAGCAGGACGAACATCAGCGGCTGCGCCATGCCCCACACCAGCAGGTCCGGGGTGCGGCGGTAGCGGGTGATGTTGCGCAGGGTGACGGCACGGACGTCGATGAGCCACTCGGCCACCGGGTTCATGAACGTGCCTCCGATCCGGTCAGCGACAGGAAAACGTCGTCGAGGCTGGGGCGGGCAAGTCCGACGTCATGGATGCCGGTGCCCTGTTCCCTGAGTCTGGCCAGGGCCTGTTCCAGGGCGACGGGGCCGTCGGCGACGGTGACGCTCACGGACCGGCCGTCGATGCGGGGACGCTCGTCGGCGCGGACGCTGAGCGGGGCCAGCAGATCCGCAGTGTGCCCGACATCGTCCGCGTCCTCCAGGGTGACCTTGATGCTCTGACCGCCGACCTGGGCCTTGAGCTGGTCGGCGGTTCCTTCGGCGATGACGGTGCCCCGGTCGATCACGCTGATCTCGTCTGCGAGCTGGTCCGCCTCCTCCAGGTACTGCGTGGTGAGCAGCAGGGTCGTCCCCGCGGCCACGCGTTCGCGGATCACCTCCCACAGGTTCATCCGCGCGACGGGGTCGAGCCCGGTGGTCGGTTCGTCGAGGAAGAGGATCTTCGGGTCGCTGACCAGGGACGCCGCCAGATCGGCACGCCGCCGCATACCGCCGGAGAAACCCTTGACCGGGCGGTCGGCCGCGGCGGTGAGGTCGAAGAGCTCCAGGAGTTCCCCCGCGCGCTGCTTCGCCCTCCTGTCGCCGAGATGGAACAGGCGGCCGATGAGCAGCAGGTTCTCGCGGGCGGAGAGTTCCTCGTCGATGGTGGCGTACTGGCCGGACGCCCCGATGATGCGCCGGACGGCGGCGGCGTCCTTCACCACGTCCAGACCCGCGACCGTGGCGGTGCCGGCGGTGGGGCGGGTCAGCGTGGTCAGGACCTTGACCGCGGTTGTTTTCCCGGCGCCGTTGGGTCCGAGCAGTCCGCGCACGGTGCCCTCCCCGACAGTGAGGTCGATGCCGTCGAGGGCACGGACCTCGCCGCTGGAGGACTGGTAGATCTTCTGCACGTCATGGAGCTCTATGAGGGCCATGCCATGGATGGTACTGGTTTCAGGCGAGTGGTTTCTCCCAGTCGCCGCGGACCTGTGCCCCGGACTCCGTGATCTCGGTGGCGAGCTGTTCGATGCGCTCTACCTCGTCACCGGTGAGTGAGACTCCCGCGGTGCGGACCTGCGAGTCGATGTGGCGCTGCTTGGTCACACCGATGATCGGGATTGTGCCCTTGGTCGTCGCCCATACCGTGGCGACCTCGGCGACGCTGAGCCCGCCGTGGTTCCCGCCGATCTCGGCGAGCGCTCCGGTGAGGTTCTCCAGCAGGGGCAGGATGCCGTTGTAGGTGCGCGCCCGGTCGCTGCCCTCGGGCAGGGGGTGCTGTGTGGAGTAGGCACCGGTCAACGCACCCTGCTCCAGCACCATGTAGGAGTAGAAGTCCACGTTGTGGCTGAGGCAGTGGTCCAGGATACCGGTGTCCTCGGAGTCGCGGAACAGCAGGCTGTAGTGGTTCTGGACGGCGGAGAGCTCCACGCCGCCGTCGCCGAGGATCTCGGTGACGCGCCGGATCTGCTCCAGGTTGTGGTTCGAGACACCGACCTGCTTCACCTTCCCGGCCTTGACCAGCGGGATGAGTTGGGGCGTCCACTTCTCGATGTCGTCCTGGTTGTGGATCCAGTACAGGTCAACGTGGTCGGTGCCGAGACGGTCGAGGCTGGCGTCCAGCATGGTCTCCATGTCGTCGCCGTACTGGTCGGAGATGCCCGGGGTGAACTTGGTCGAGATCAGGTAGTCGGATCGGCTGTAAGGTGCCAGCAGCTCACCGAGGATCTGCTCGGAGTTGCCGGCGGCGTAGACCGGTGCGGTGTCCCACAGGGTGAGACCCTGTTCCATCGCGGCATCCACGATGGGTTTCAGGTCGGACGCGCCGAGGTCGTTGCCGAAGACCTGGTCGCCGCCGGCGTCACCGGTGCCCCAGGACCAGGTGCCGAGTGCGACGTGGGGGAGTGGAGGTTGAGTCATGCCTGCCACGTTACGCGGGGAACGTGGCGCCGAACAGGTTGCTGGCGGGGCAGGGGGGTTTGCGTCACGGTGTGGCTGCGATCGTGGCACGCACGAGGCAGATATGCGATGACTTCCGCCCTGCTGGACGGCGCATCATTGACGCGGCTTCGCGCCGGAGAAGAAGCGCCGCGTCCACTCCCCGTCCTTGAAATGGGCGGGGACTGCGCCGCTGAGCAGTTCCCGGCTCGGGGGTTCGGTGATCCCGGTGTCCGACGCGAGCAGCACGATATTGCCGTAGCGCCGGCCCTTCAGCATCGGGGGATCGGCGATGACGGCCACGTGCTCCCACACCTCCGCCATGCCGGCGAGCTCCGCCTTCGCCCCCGACAGGTCCGCGTGGTCGCCGCAGTTGGATACGTAGAGGCCGCCCGGTGCCAGACCCCGGTGGCAGTCACGGAAGAAGTCGACGGTGGTGAGGTTCTCCGGTGTCACGGCGCCGGAGAAGACGTCACGGATGATCACGTCCCGGCTTGCCGGGGTGAAGGCATCTGCGACCTCGCGCGCATCGTCCACCCGGATCTTCACCCGGGGACTGCGGGGGATGTCGAACCACTTCCGTGCCAGTACGGCGAGCTCCCCGTCCAGTTCCACCACGGTGTTGCGGGAACCGGGGTAGACGTCGGCGAAGTAGCGTGCCATCGTGCACGCCCCGCCGCCGAGGTGGGTGAGGCGCAGCTTGGTGGGGTCGGGTACGGAGGCACCGACGTGGCTCTCCACGGCGACGGCAATCCACTGCATGTACTCGAAGACGAGTTCCCGGGGTTCCCCGACCACGATGTGGGAGCTGGGTACGCCGTTGACGCTGATCAGCCAGCCGTTGCCGGTGTACGGGTCCGGCTCGAGCTCGATCAGGCCGTAGTCGCCCTCGTAGGTGCCTGCGACCGGACCGTCGTCCCCGGGGGCCGTCGGTCCGGGTACGCCGCGGTACGTTCTCGAGTTCCTGCGGTGGGCCACCGCCTACTCCATCTCCCCGGCACCGCCGAAGATCCAGGCGATGACCAGAGCGCCCGGGTCAACCACGCCACGGGCGCGGTCGCCGAGGTAGGACGCCCGCCCCTTGTTCCCTTTCAGATCGGAGGTCGAACGGGCACCGTCCAGGGCCGCGGCATGGATCGCCGCGAGGTCGGGTGCGGCGTCCGGATCCGCGGAGGCGGCGTCGCGCGCCGCGGTGGCCGCGGGGTCCAGGGCATCCACCATGGTGCGGTCACCGGGCTTCGCCCCGCCCAGCTCCGTCACCGCGTCCAGCGCCCGCGACAGGGCCGTGGCCAGTTCACCGGCGGACAGGGAGGGGGACTCGTCCGCCTGGGCGGTCGTGGCCATCTCGCGGAACATGGTGCCGAAGATCGCCCCCGACGTCCCGCCGGCACGCACGAACAACCGGTTCGACAACGCGGACAGCACCTCGGCGTCCGTCCCACGCAACTCCTGCGGCAGATCCCCGAACGCCGCCTCCATGTTCGTGCCGAAATCGCCGTCGCCGGCCAAACGGTCCAGCTCGGTGAGGTCGTCGACGGCACCGGTTACCCCGGTGACGAAGTCGGTGAGCCACTGGTTCACCGGCGAGCCGTCGCCTCCGGGGACGTCGTCATCGACCCGGGTCACCGCGTCCACCGGTTCCGGGTCGACGCCGAGGGTGCACGGCCAGGCGGGGGCGGACGTCGGGTCGTCCAGCAGGGAGACTATGTCGTCGCCGTCGCCGTCGCCGTTGCCGTCGGTGAGCCGGGTCAGTGTCACGGAGATCCCGGCCATGTTCACCGAGGTCACGAAGCTGCCGACGAGGCTGCGGGACACGGAGACCCCCCGGGGCCCGAGGAAGCGCAGGACCTCGTCGAAGATCAGGTCCAGTTCCAGGTTCGTGGTGGCGCCCAGGCCGTTGACCAGGCACACCACCCGTTCACCCTCCGTGAGTCCGAGGTCGTCGACGATCGCCGAGACAAGCCTGCCGACCACGTCGTGGGCCGGGGCGATCGCGACCCGCTCCACCCCGGCCTCGCCGTGGATCCCCACCCCGATCTCCATCTCACCCTCGTCGAGATCGAAGGTGTAGCGCCCGGAGGTGGGCAGGTGGCCGGGGGACACCGCCGCGGCCATGGAGCGGGAGTTGTCCGCCGTGGACTGTGCGAGCCGCGCCACCTCGTTCAGGGAGTACCCACGCTGGGCGGCGGCCCCGGCGACCTTCTCGACCAGGATGGTCGCCCCAGTGCCGCGGCGTCCCGGGCCGGAGCTTTCGTCGTCGTCCCCGTTCTCCGTCGCCACGTCATCGGCGACGATGACCTCCCGGGTGTCGACGTCGGGGAGTCCCTGCCTGGCGACCCGGAAGTTGATCACGTCGCCGGTGTAGTTCTTCACGATGTGGACCACGCCCCTGCCACCGGAGGCCCGGTCCGCCCACGTCGTGGCCTCGGTGACCTGCACGGCATTCGGGGAGGTGAACAGCAGTCCCGGCACGGCGGCGGCGAGCATCCCGTCGCCGAGGAAGCCGGCGTGCATGGGTTCGTGGCCTGAGCCGCCGCCGGAGATCACGGCGACAGCCGGGGTGCCGTCCCCGGTGGTGACGGGCGATTCGCGGGCGATGAACCCGGCGTCGTCCCATCGTGCGTCCGGATGCGAGGCGACGAAGCCTCCGAGGGCGCGGGGGAGGAACTCCCCGGGGTCGTTGCGGAAGGAGCGGGGGGAAGAGTCAGCCATGCCCGCACCCTACCCGCGGCGGCTACCGTCGCGGGTGGATCTCGTTCTGGGCTGCGGCGACGCCGCGTCCGACGATGATGTCCACGGCATCGGCGGCCGTGTCCGCCACCGCGTCCCAGTCGTGGCCGTCGCCCAGGGCGGTGAGCACGTGCTCGACGACGCCGACGCCCTTTCCCGGACGCCCGATACCGACCCGGACGCGGACGTAGTCGCGCGTGCCGAGCTTGTCGGTGAGGGACTTCAGTCCGTTGTGCCCGTTCTCGTTGCCGCCCAGTTTCACCTTGACCTTCCCGGCCGGCAGGTCCAGTTCATCGTGGACGGCGATGATGTGGTCGGGGGTGATCCCGTAGGACGCAGCGAGCGGGGCCACGGCCTCCCCGGACAGGTTCATGTACGTCGTCGGCCGGACCAGCAGGACGCCGTGCCCGTCCACCTCGGTGCGGGCGACGCGCGCCTTGATCCCCGGGATCCCGCGCAGCTCGTCCTGGCCGGACCGGTCGAGGAGCCGGTCGGTCACCAGGTATCCCACGTTGTGCCGT
The DNA here is from genome assembly GCF_052107835.1 of Corynebacterium sp. Taxonomy (GTDB): domain Bacteria; phylum Actinomycetota; class Actinomycetes; order Mycobacteriales; family Mycobacteriaceae; genus Corynebacterium. The sequence goes on along the minus strand of NZ_JBQEDF010000062.1, from coordinate 7,471 downwards.
GTCCCGGCGTACGTCGGGCCGGGATTGCCCAGGCCGATGACCAGCCACTGGGCGGGTGGCAGGGCATCCGGGTCCACTGTCGAGCCGTCGCGCGGTCGCCGGAGGGCGGAGGAGAGGGCGGTGACCAGCCGGGTGAGCACACTCATGCCGACACCCTACCGGTCGCGACGTCCGCGACGAGGTCGGCGGCGTCCGCCAGCACGATCGGCAGTTCGCTGCGTTCCGCCTTCGCGAAGGGTTTCAGGACGTACGCCGCCGGGGCCATGCGTCCCGGAGGCCGCCCGATGCCCACCTGGATGCGCGGGAAGTCGCGGGTCCCCAGCGACTTCGCGATGTCCTTGAGTCCGTTGTGCGCGTTGAGCCCGCCGCCTATCTTGAGCTTCACGGAGCCCAGACCGAGGTCAAGCTCGTCGTGGATGACCAGGATCCGGGCGGGGGCGACCTTGTAGTAGGTGGCCAGGGCCTTGACCGGCCCGCCCGACAGGTTCATGTAGCTGCGCGGCCGGGCCAGGATGATGCGCCGGTCGTCCAGCCGGGTCTCCGCCACCTGTGCGTTGAGCTTGCGGTTGGTGCTGAGGCTGGCCGGTCCAGCCGGACCCCCGCTGTTCCCTGCCACCTCGTCGAGGACCATGGCACCGATGTTGTGCCGGGTGCCCTCGTACTCCGCCCCCGGGTTGCCGAGGCCGATGACGAGCAGGGGGGTGGTGCCTGTACTGTTCACCCGAACATCATCCCACACCCACCCCTCACTCATCCCCTCACGCAGATTGGCACCCAGGGACGGTTTCCTTCAGTGAAACAGTCCCCGGGTGCCGGGATGCCGCCGTCCCGGTGAACGGGAGGAGCGGAGAAACTACTCGGAGTCGTCGTCCGATGCCTCGGCGGCGGCCTCTGCGGCCTCCTCCTCGGTCTGGACTGCCTCGGCGTCCTCCTCCGGCTCGGGGGCGACCTCCGGGGCGATGACGTTGACGATCAGCGTGTCCTCGTCGGAGACCAGCGTGGTGTTCGCCGGCATCTGCAGGTCGCCGGCCAGGACCTGGTCGCCGATCTCCTTGCCCTCGATGGAGAAGTAGATCTCCTCGGGGATGGACAGCACGTCGGACTCGACGGTGACGACGTCGGCGTCCTGCACAACCTGGGTACCGGAGGCGGCCTCGCCCTCGGAGACGACGGGCACGTCGACCTCGACCTTCTCGCCGCGCTTCACGGAGAGCAGGTCGGCATGGTCGATGTCCAGGGTCAGGACGTTCTGGTCCACGGACTTGATCATGCAGAGGTTGTCCTCGCCGTCGATCTCGACTTCGAGGATGGCGTTGACGCCGTTGTTGCGCACGATGCCCTGGAACTCCAGCAGCTCGAAGCTGACGTGGAGCGGCTCGTGGAAGGATCCGTACAGGACGGCCGGGATGCGCCAGTCGCGGCGCAGACGGCGGGCCGCGCCCTTGCCGAACTCGGTGCGGGGCAGGCCGCTGATGCGGTTGATGTTGGTTGCCATGGTCTTCTCCTGGACATGTGGTCGTGGATTTCGGGGATTGATCGGTCTCACGAAAAAACCGCGGCCACCGCCATCATGACGGGGTCGCGGCTGAAGGTGCGTATGACCGTCCCAGGGAAGAACCGTGGAACGTATTCGCGCCGATAACGGCTGGTTCACACCAGCCCTCGCCGAGACGGGGGACAGTGTATCACTCGAACAGCGTGGTGACCGAACCGTTCTCGAAGATCTCGTGGACGGTCTTCGCGACCAGCGGCGCAATGGGCAGGACGGTCAGGTTGTCCCAGCCCTCGGTGTTCTGCGGCAGGGTGTCGGTGGTGATGACCTCGCGGGCGCCGCAGTCGTTGAGACGCTCGCGGGCGGGGCCGGAGAACACACCGTGGGTGGTGGCGATGATGACGTCGCCGGCGCCGGCCTCGCGCAGCACCTTCACCGCGCCGGCGATGGTTCCGCCGGTGTCGATCATGTCGTCCAGCAGCACGCAGGTGCGTCCCTCGACATCGCCGACGACGCGGTTGGCGGTGACCTTGTTGGCCACGTCCACGTCGCGGGTCTTGTGGACGAAGGCCAGCGGGGCGCCGTCGAGCACGTTCGACCACTTCTCGGCGACCTTCACGCGGCCGGCGTCGGGGGAGACCACGCAGAGGTTGTCCATCCCGTACTTGTCGATGATGTGGTCGGTGAGGATCGGCATGGCGTGCATGTGGTCCACGGGGCCGTCGAAGTAGCCCTGGATCTGGTCGGTGTGCAGATCCACCGAGACGATCCGGTCGGCACCGGCGGTCTTCAGCATGTCGGCGACCAGGCGGGCGGAGATCGGCTCGCGTCCCCGGTGCTTCTTGTCCTGGCGGGCGTAGGGGTAGAACGGCAGGATCGCGGTGATGCGCTTGGCGGAGCCGCGCTTCAGGGCGTCGATCATGATGAGCTGCTCCATGACCCACTTGTTCAGCGGTTGCGGGTGGGCCTGCAGCACGAAGGCGTCGGAGCCACGGACCGATTCCTCGAACCGGACGAAGATCTCACCGTTGGCGAAGTCGTGGGCTGTGGTGGGGGTCAACTCGACCCCGAGCTCACGAGCGACGGCCTCGCCGAGCTCGGGGTGGGCACGACCGGAGAAGAGCATCAGGTTCTTCTGATTGTCGATCCAGTGGGACACGGGTTCTACGACCTTTCCGACATGGGTGGAGAGCTAGTCACTGAGCTTATCGCTGGGATGAGTGTAGGACGGGGTGTTTGCGCGAACCAACACGGGTTCGCCTTACGTGTCCCCCGCACGGGGTCAGGGCCCCGGCGGGTGACGCGTCAGGCGGGGTCGGTGTCCTGCGCCTTTTCGGCGGCCTCGGCGGCGGGTGTACCGGGACGTTTGCGCTGCACCCAGCCCTCGATGTTGCGCTGGCGGCCCTCGGTGATGGCCAGGGCGCCGGCGGGGACGTCGTCCTTGATCACGGTCCCGGCGCCGGAGTACGCGCCGTCGCCGACGGTCACCGGTGCGATGAACATCGTGTCCGAGCCGGTGCGCACGTGTGAGCCGACGGTGGTGTGGTGCTTCTCCACGCCGTCGTAGTTGACGAAGACGCTGGACGCGCCGATGTTGGACTCCTCACCGATCGTGGCGTCGCCCACGTAGGTGAGGTGCGGGACCTTGGAGCCCCTGCCGATGGTGGCCTTCTTCGTCTCGACGAAGCCGCCGAGCTTGCCGTCCTCGCCCAGGTCCGTGCCGGGTCGCAGGTAGGTGAACGGGCCGACCTCGGCATTCGGGCCGATGACCGACTCGATGGCGTGGGTGCGGACCACGGAGGCCCCCTCGCCGACGGTGACGTCCTGCAGGGTGGAATCGGGTCCGACGGTGACGTTGTCGGCGATGGTCGTGGTGCCCTTGAGCTGGGTACCGGGCAGGACGGTGACGTCGCGTCCGACGGTGACCTCGACGTCGATCCACGTCGTGGTCGGGTCGACGATGCTCGCCCCGCCGCGCATGGCCTTCTCCACGGTGCGGCGGTTCAGTTCGGCCCCGGCGGCGGCGAGCTGGACGCGGTCGTTGACGCCGGCCAGTTGACGGGTGTCGTCGGAGTGGTAGGCGCGGACCGGGTGGCCGTCGTGGCGGGCGATGCCGAGCACGTCGGTGAGGTACAGCTCGCCCTGGGAGTTGTCGGTCCGCAGGCGGGTCAGTGCGTCGCGCAGGATGCCGGCGTCGAAGGCGAAGACACCGGAGTTGATCTCGGTAACGGCCTTCTCGGCGGCGTCGGCGTCCTTCTCCTCGACGATGGCGGTGACTTCGCCCTCGTCGTTGCGGATGATCCGGCCGTAGCCGAACGGGTCGTCCAGCGCCGTGGTGAGCACGGTGACACCGGTGGGGACATCGGTGTGCGCGGAGTGGAGGTGGCCGAGGGTCGCACCGGTGAGCAGGGGGACGTCGGCGTTGGTGACGATGACGGTGCCGTCGAAGCCGTCGAGGGCGGCGATGCCGCACTGCACGGCGTGGCCGGTGCCGAGCTGCTCCTCCTGGACGGCGAGGCTGACCGGCGCGTCCAGTTCGGCGGCGATGGCTTCGGCGGCGGGGCCGACCTGGTCACGGCCGTGCCCGATGACGGCGACGATGCGCTCCGGCGAGATGGTGTCGGCGGCGTGCAGGCTGTGGGAGAGCAGCGTGCGGCCACCGATGGAGTGCAGCGTCTTCTGCGTGGCCGACTTCATGCGGGTGCCGGCGCCCGCGGCGAGCACGATGACGGCTACTGGTGTGTTCTCTTCAGTCACGATGGGCGGTGTCCTTTGTATTAAACGGGTCACACGAATGCCCGTCAGTGTAACGCTGCGGGGTGGCTGATCCGGCGACCGGGGGAGTAAAGCGCAGGTCGCGAGGGTGTCGGGGAGTTTCGGCGGCGGCTGTGCAGGGGCGACCACGGGGACGTCGGACTTTCACACCCCCAGTGATTCCCACCGGTTGAGACATGCAGGTCAGGGCGCTGCGGAAGCGTAAAGACAATCGCCGTCGGTGTGATAGTCCGACCCCGGCCGACACCCGATCGACGACAGTGGCATGAAAAGCTCCCCCACCAGGACTCGAACCTGGAATGCCGGTACCAAAAACCGGAGTGTTGCCATTACACCATGGGGGAACGCCGGGAACACCGCGGACGCTGTGCGCCACGCGGGCGTCGTGCGTCGGCGTCGCCGGTCAACCGGTCACTCTACCGCATGGGGTGCACCACTACGATGGAACCCCATGAGCGTCATGAGCCCCGCACCCCTGTCCGGCGTCCTGGACACCGTCGCGTCCGACCCGAAGCTGCAGGGGATGGTCACGCACGTCGGCGACCGCCGGCTGCACCTCCAGGGGCCGGACGCCGCATGGCCGTTCGCCCTGGCCACACTGGCGAGGAAGGCGCCTGTCCTCGTGGTGACGGCGACCGGGCGCCAGGCGGAGGACCTCACCGCGCAGCTCACCGCGATGCTGGGGGACACCGTGGCGATGGTGCCGTCCTGGGAGACCCTGCCGCACGAGCGGCTGTCGCCGGGGGTGGAGACCGTCTCGCAGCGCAGGCAGGCCCTGTACCGGCTGGCGCACGGTGAGGTCAGCGTGATCGTCGCCCCGACCCGCTCGGTGGTGCAGCCCGTCATGGCCGGGCTCGGGGACACGGAGCCGGTGCGCCTGGCCGAGGGCGCGGAAGTGGACTTCACCGATGTCCAGGAACGACTCGTGGAGTTCGGCTACACGCATTCGGACGTGGTGGGCAGGCGCGGTGAGTTCGCCACCCGCGGAGGCATCCTCGACATCTTCCCGGCGACCTCGGAGATGCCGGTACGCGTCGATTTCTGGGGCGACGAGATCAGTGAGGTGCGCGTGTTCTCGGTGGGGGACCAGCGCACCATCCCGGAGTCCGTCCCCGGCGAGGTGCTGGTCCACCCGGTACGTGAACTGCTGATCACCGACGGGATCGCCGCCAGAGCGGAGAAGCTGTCCCGGGACAACGCCGGCAACCCGGAGCTGGCGGAGGCCTTCGACAGGATCAGCCAGCGCACCCCGGTCCAGGGCATGGAGTCGCTGATCCCGGTGCTCTACGACGGGTCGATGCAGACCCTCCCGGAACTGATGCCGCAGGGCAGCCACACCGTGGTGCTGACCCCGGCGGCCGTCGAGCGCCGGGCGGAGGACCTGATCGCCACCGGACGAGAGTTCCTCGCCGCAGGCTGGGAGGTCGCCGCCATGGGTGGCGCCGCACCGGTGGACGTGGACGCCATTGCCTCGACCAGCGACGACGCCATGGAGACCGACCGCGCAGGGTACCGCACCCTGGCGTCCCTGCAGGTCACGCAGGACGCACTGGACCGTCCCTGGTGGACGGTCTCGCCCACCGGCATCGCCGACTACGACGACCCCGACGCCGAACCCCTGCTGCTCGACTACTCCCCGGCCCCCGCCCCCCACGGTGACCTGGAGGCTATCGGGCACATGATGTCCACCGTGCGCACGCGGGTGGAGGGCGGGGGACGCGTGGCCTACGCCGCGCCGTCCCCCACGATCGTCGCCCGGATGCTGCGGCGGTTCCGCGAGGCGGGCATCGCCGCGGAAGCGGTGGGCGTGGACCTGGACGGGATCACCGGGCAGGGACGGATGCGCCGCTCCAGGCACACCACCGACCAACAGCCGGCGGAAGGCACCGTCAGTATCTACCAGGCCGTCGCGCACGGGGGCCTGGACACCCGTGACGTCCTGTTCATCACGGAGACCGACGTCACCGGCAACCGTGTGGAGGCGTCCTCCACCGGCAAGCGCAAGGCCGCGAAGAAACGCAACCGGGTCGACCCACTCGCCCTGGAACCCGGTGACCTGGTGGTCCACGACCAGCACGGCATCGGACGGTTCGTGAAGATGACCGAGCGCACCATCGGCAAGGGGGAGGACGCCTCCCGCCGCGAGTACCTCGTCCTGGAGTACGCACCGTCCAAGCGCGGGGGTCCCGGCGACCAACTCTACGTCCCCATGGACCAGCTCGACCTGCTGTCCCGCTACGTCGGCGGGGAGAAGCCCGCCCTGTCGAAGATGGGCGGCTCGGAATGGAAGGCCACCAAGAAGAAGGCCCGTAGCGCGGTCCGGGAGATCGCCGGCGAACTCGTGCAGCTCTACGCGGCGCGCCAGGCAGCACCCGGCTACGCCTTCGATCCGGACACCCCCTGGCAGCGGCAGCTGGAGGAGGCCTTCCCCTTCACCGAGACCGAGGACCAGTACAACTCCATCGAGGCGGTCAAGTCCGACATGGAGAAGCCGGTGCCCATGGACCGGGTGATCGTCGGCGATGTGGGCTACGGCAAGACCGAGGTGGCGGTGCGTGCCGCGTTCAAGGCGGTGCAGTCCGGCAAGCAGGTCGCGATCCTGGTGCCCACCACGCTGCTGGCGCAGCAGCACTACCGCACCTTCGTCGACCGCATGCAGGACTTCCCCACGCAGATCCGCGAACTGTCGCGCTTCACGTCCCCACGCGAGTCGAAGGAGGTCCTCGACGGGATGGCCGAGGGCACCGTGGACATCGTCATCGGCACCCACCGACTGCTGGCCACCGGTGTGCAGTGGAAGAACCTGGGCCTGATCGTGGTCGACGAGGAGCAGCGCTTCGGTGTGGAGCACAAGGAGCACATCAAGTCGCTGCGCACCCACGTGGACGTGCTCACCATGTCCGCGACGCCCATCCCGCGCACCCTGGAGATGTCGATGGCGGGGATCCGGGAGATGTCCACGATCCTCACCCCGCCGCAGGACCGGCACCCCGTCCTCACCTACGTCGGCCCGCAGGACGGCAAGCACATCGCCGCGGCGATCCGCCGCGAGCTGCTGCGCGACGGGCAGGTGTTCTACGTCCACAACAGGGTCAGGAGCATCGAGGACGCGGCCTCGCGCATCCGGGAGCTCGTCCCGGAGGCCCGCGTGGTTGTCGCCCACGGCCAGATGAGCGAGGAGCAGCTGGAGACCACCGTGCAGGG
>NZ_JBQEDF010000061.1:0-18668 GCF_052107835.1 Corynebacterium sp. | reverse complement strand
GGCATCGGAGGCTTGTCACCGTTGGAGCGTGTTCACAACCTCACGGGGAACTACAGCTAGTGCGCGTGCGTGCCACCGAGGTGATGCAGGAGCTGGTGGACGCGGTCATCGGTCAGGGCGTAGCGCATTCTCCGGCCGTCGCGGGTGGCGGTGACGATGTCCGCCGCGGTGAGCAGTCTCAATGCCGCTGATGCGGTGGCGGTCTTCACGTCCGCCCGCTCGGCGAGCTCCGACATGCTGACCGCCCCGGGCCCGACGTAGTGCAGGACGGTGAGGAGACGGAGTCTCGTTGGGTCGCCGAGGAGGCGGAAGGTCTCGGACCAGTCGTCGGACAGCGCACAGATGTGGGCGAGGGCGCCTTCGTCGTCCGTCCCAGTCATGTTTCACGAGGATAGTGCGGTCGGTCGACGCGCGTGACCCCAACGTGGAAATGCCGCACGGTTCGACTGTGGCGGCATTCCGGTCACTCCCGTCGGAGGATCTCCCGGAGCGCACGGACGTGCGCATCGAAGGCATCCCGTCCGCTCTTCGTCAGTGACATCCACATGACCCGTCGCGCATCGCCGCGATTCTTCGACGATGTCTTCCCGGTGCGGACGTAACCGGCCTCGGTCAGCGTCCTGACGCGCGTGGAGAGGGTGGCGTCCGATACCTCGAGCGTCTCCCGCACCGTGGCGAAACTGATCTCGTCCACGTTCCTCAGCAGCCCGCAGATCCGGAGGTTCAACGGCTGGTGGATGACACGATCGAAATCTGCCTCATCCATGGACGATCTTCTGTGCGGCAGCGCGGTAACTCAGAGCGAGAATGGCCACGTTCAGAACGAACGCCCCTGCGCAGGCGAGAGCAATCACCCACCTCACCTCGAAGGCGGCGGCGCCGAGCGCCACCGTGTTCAGCAGCATGAAGACGACGAACAGGCCGATACCCGCCAACAGCGCGTCCCAACCCGCCTGCTTCAGTTTGATTCCAAGATGACGTTCAATGAGGTATCCCACGAGGAGCATCACCGCCAGGACCAGGAGGGGGATATCGAAGGAGGGAGCCTCCTCGTTCATCTTCGCATCTGCGAATCGTGCGATCATCCAGGCAGGCATGAGCCCGAGTGCACAGAGAAGCACCCACGGAACACGCACGCCAGCGGCGAGCTCCCGGCGGTCCTCGGCGAGAGCATTGAGGGTGTGAGCGGCTTCCTCGGCCTCAGGACGTCTGGTTTCACTTTCCATGTTGGCAACTGCAACGATCACTTTCCGGGTCGGCAACTGATATCCGCGCACAGCACGGAGACATTCCGCTGGTAGCCTCGCGCCCATGACTACCGAGCACTTCTTCAGTCCGGAGTTGCACCAGTCGACAGCACCGTTCTCCCATGCGGTCATCCATGATGGTCTGGCGTATACAGCAGGGGTCATCGGGCAGGATCCTGACACCGGCGCCGTCGTTTCCGACGATGTCCGTACCCAGTGCTCCGCCATGCTCGACAACCTCGGGACACTCCTGGAAGGAATCGGGGTCAACCGTTCCGATGCCCTGCGCACCACCATCTACCTCACCGACTACACAGACTTCGGCGCGATCAATGACGTTTACGGTCAGTGGTTCTCCGAACCGTACCCTGCACGAACAACGATCCAGGTCGCCGCATTGCCTCTCGGAGCCAAGGTTCAGATCGACACAGTCTTCCGCTCGTCCTGACGCACGGCGATCTGCCGTTGCAACTGAGCGATGGGCACTCGCCACAGGTTCCTCAGCGCACCGCTTTATCCATTCCAACTGAAGTGCAAGCCCTCAAAGCGGTGCGATCAGGGACAGTGCCCGGCCAGGACGTCGGGCCAGGCCGGGCGCGGTGTCTCTGCGCATCGCACTTGGCGCTACGTGTGCCGGACTGGCGGTTGTGGTCCGGTCGGGGCCACGGATGGTGTCAGAACGTAGGGCCCACGGAAACGACAGGAGAGCCACATTTCCCGCAGGTAAAACCTTCATTCAAACAGTCAATTGAATGTGGTATCGGAGACGTGGAGCAGATAACGTGAGGATGCGTGACCGCCCCCGCCGACACCGCCGACCGCGCCGACTCCGCCGACCACGCGGAGCGACGCGTCCGCAAGACCGCGCCCGACCCCCTCGGCTTCCGCACGTCACACCACAGGACGCTCGCATGGACGACGGGCCTTGCCGCCCTCCTGCTGGTCACCGTCATCCTCAGCGTCGGTATCGGGTCAGTCAGCGTCTCCCCCGCCGACTCCGTGCGCATCCTCTCCCACCACATCCTCGGTACGGCCCTCGACCTGACCTCGCCCTCTGACGACCTCGCCCGGCACGACGCCGTCATCTGGACCATCCGCGCGCCCCGGGCCATGCTCGGCGCCGCCGTCGGAGCGGGCCTCGCCATCGCCGGGGTTGTCCTGCAGGCCTGCGTCCGCAACATCCTCGCCGATCCGTACGTCCTCGGTGTGAACTCCGGGGCCTCCGTCGGCGCGGCCGCCGCCATCCTCACCGGCATCGGTGCCGGCTTCGGCGACTACGCACTGCAGACCAGTGCCTTCCTCGGCGCCGCGCTGGCGAGCCTGGTGGTCTTCGGCGTCGCCAGGACGGGCGGACGCATCACTTCGACCCGGCTGATCATGGCCGGCGTTGCGGTCGGCTACGCCCTGTCCGCACTGACCAGCTTCATGATCTTCGCCTCCGACTCCGCCGAGGGCAGCCGCTCGGTCATGTTCTGGCTGCTGGGGTCACTGGGACTGGCATCCTGGTCCGGGGCCCTGCTGGCTACCGTTCTCGTGGTCCTGCTGGTCACCGCCGTTCTCCTGGTCCTTGCCCCCCGGATGGACGCCCTGGCCGCCGGCGACGAGACAGCACTGACCCTGGGCATCAACCCGGACCGGATGCGGATCGTCCTGCTCGTCCTGTCGTGCCTGCTGGTCGGCACGGTGGTGGCGATGGCCGGCTCGATCGGCTTCGTGGGCCTGGTCGTCCCCCACCTTGCACGGCGCCTCGTCGGCGGCGCGCATCGCGCAGTCATTCCGGTGTCCGCCCTACTCGGGGCCATTCTGCTGCTGTGGGCGGACATCGGATCGCGCACCCTGCTCGCCCCACAGGAGATCCCGATCGGCATCATCACCGCCATCGTCGGCGCCCCGTTCCTGCTGGTCCTCGTCCACCGCATGCACAAGGGGGCGACGGAATGAGGAGTCGCACACTGACAACCATCGTCGCGTCCTCGCTGCTGGTGGCGTCCTGCAGCGCCTCGGACAGCGCCGAGGACGGGGACGCGATCAGCGTGGAGAACTGCGGCGACACCGTCACCCTCGACGCACCACCGGACAACGTCACCGTCCTGAAACCCGCCGCGATCAGCACGTTGAGCGAACTGGGGGTCCTGGACCGTGTGACCAGCCGCGCCGGGCAGTACCCCACCGGCTACTACGACGATGCCACCAACGACACCCTGGCGGACATTCCGTCGATCACCGATCAACTGGACGGTTCCGGGCACCTGCAGATCTCCCGCGAGGAGGTCGTCGCGACCGGTGCCGACCTGGTCCTGGGCGAGACGGACACGGTGAACCGGCGGACGATGGCCAGCTCCAGCATCCCCGTGATCGAGGAGCCCGCGCTGTGCGGTGACATCGATGGCCCGGTGACCTGGGACGACGTGTGGGACCAGGTCGAGCTCTACGGCACCGTGTTCGACAAGCAGGACGAGGCGGCGTCCTATGTCGCTGACCTGCAGCAGCGTCTGGATGCTGTGCCAGGTGGCGATGACCGGGACATCGCCGTGCTCTACCCCACCACCGGCGGCGGGGTGACCTACGCCTACGGTTCCGGGTCGATGGCCACACCGCTGGTGGAGAGCGTCGGAGCATCCAATACCTTCCACGACCAGACGAAACGCGTTTTCGAGGTGACGGGCGAGGACATCGTGGACCGCAATCCCGACGTGATCCTCGCCCTCTACTCCGCCGGCGACGGGGAACAGGTCAGGGACGCTGTCAATGACCTGCCCGGAATCGGGACCACCACTGCCGGACGCGAGCAGCGGATCCTGCCGATGCTGCTGAACTTCGCCGACCCACCGACACCGCTGGCCGTCGACGGCGCGGAGAAACTGCACGACTACCTGAACGGCACGGAGGGACTGACATGATCGAGGCGGAGAACATACAGGTCAGCTTCGGCAGCGTGACCGCCGTGGACGGCGTGACCGTGGACATTCCCGACACCGGCACCGTCGGCCTGGTCGGCCCGAACGGCTCGGGCAAGACCACACTGCTGCGCGCGTTGTACGGCGCGGTGCCGCTGGCCAGCGGGCGCGTCCTGTTGGACGGAACGGACCTGGCATCCGTTCGCCGCCGCGAGATTGCGCGGACGGTGGCCGTCGTCGCCCAGGAACGGGACGCCGCGACCTCCGGGATGCCCATGACCGTGGCATCACTGGCGATGCTCGGGCGGCTGCCGCACCAGTCCTTCGGTGCGCACTCTGGCGGGCAGGACCGGCTGATCGTCGAGGGCGCACTGGATGCGGTGGGGATGACTGAGCTGGCCACACGCGATGTCGATACGCTGTCCGGTGGTGAACGGCAGCGCGCGTTGATCGCCCGGGCGCTGGTGCAGCAGGCCCGGCACGTGCTGCTGGACGAACCGACGAACCACCTGGACATCCGCTACCAGCACGAGATCCTGGAGCTGGTCAGCAGCCTGCCGGGGTCGGTGGCGGTGCTGCATGACCTGAATCTGGCGGCGCGCTACTGCGACCGGCTGGTGGTGCTGGACCACGGGCAGGTGGTGGCGGAAGGGACCCCGGACGAGGTTCTGGTGCCGTCGATCCTGGAGCCGGTCTACGGACGCCCGGTGACGCGGGTGGACGTGGACGGGGAAATCACGTTGGTCTTCCCACGCAGGACGGAACGGACACAGCACACACGCCAGAACGTGGAGGTCAGCCAGTGACGACAGCAGTGATGACGACGGCGACACGCCAGCAGATCCAGGAACGGCTGGATGCCTACTGGTCAGGGCGCGCGGCCGACTACCACGCCCACCAGGTGTCGGGGCCGCGTGCGCCCCTGGACAGGGAGTTGTGGGCGGACGTGGTCGGTTCACGGTTGCCGTCGTCCGCGAAAGTCCTCGACGTCGGCACTGGCTCGGGCTACCTGGCGAATCTGCTGGCGTCCGAGGGGCACCGGGTGACCGGGATCGATCACTCGCAGGGGATGATCGCCGCAGCGTCCGCCGTCGGCGGTACTGCGCGGTTCACCCTCGGCGATGCCCACTCCCCTGATGTTGCGCCCGGTTCCGTCGACGCCGTGGTCAGCCGGTACGTCCTGTGGACACTGCCCGACCCAGTCGCCGCGGCGACCGCGTGGCGGACGGTTCTGCGACCTGGCGGTGTGGTCGTCGCGGTGGACGCGACGTGGTTCCCGAACGGGGTGGACCCGTCCATGAAGGTGCCTTCGGCGGACGGGGAGGACGCCTTCGCTTCGACGTACTCGCCCGCCACGTTGGGGGCGCTGCCGCTGGGAATGGCCGGTTCGGCCTCGGAGTTCGCCGATGTCTTCCGGGCGGCGGGGTTCGCGTCCGTGTCGGTGGAGGCCCTGCCGCAGGTCGCAGAACTGGACCGGCGTTTCGGCGTCGCCCCCGGCCACAAATCACGTCCACACTTCGTGGTCACGGCTCGGGGTTAGTGACCACGTCAATGCGTCTCCGATGGCGGAGCGCACCCCGGTCACCCTGTCACCCCAGACGCGTAACAGTGGAAGCCGATTCTGTCCTTCACGGTCAACGCAGATTGCCGAATCGGCTCCCATCCTTACGCTTCGGTCGCTCCCCAACCCGATTGGTCGAGACAACGCCAAGAACAGCGGGCCACACCGATCGCTGCAGGGAAGTGAGCAGGTTGAGCAACTACGTCCCGGATGACGTCCTTTCGAGCTGTGCCTCCGCGCCCGCAATGAAGATCTCGATGTTGAGGTCCAACTGCTTCTCGTCATAGGTGGTGGCGTTGAGCCCGGAGATCCGTGCCAGTACTGGGAAGTCATCCCCATCGCGCTGTTCCAGGGCAGCCTGGAGGATATCGGCACGGGGGGCACCGTCACTCCGGGTCGCCAACGCCACGTCCCGCGCGTATGCGAGGCAGATGTTGCTCAGCATGGACAACGTCCGCATCGCACCCTCGTCGTCGAAGCCGGCGTCCACCATCAGTTGCAGCACCGTTTCCGTGGGCTCAAGCACCTTGGTGACGTAGAGGTCGCTGAGCCGTATGCGGTCAACCAGCATCCCGGCCGCCACGGTGCTCCTGGTGAAGTTGCGGGCGTAGTGCCTGCAGGCGTCCTGCCAGGTACCGACGGAAGGATTTTCCGATGCACTGAAGCTCGTCGAGAACGCATCCATCGCCACCAGGGACAGTAGTGTCTCCCTGTTGCTGACGTGGTGGTTCAGAGCTTTCCGGTCAACCCCCAGATGGTCCGCGAGCGCCTGCATCGTCAGGTCGTCGGCGTCGAGTGACCGCGCGGCCTCGATGATTCTCGGCAGGGTCAATCCAGCCCTGCTGCCGACGGTCCTCGATGCCGGTGTGGACGCTTTCCTCATTCGTTCGTTTCCCTCTCGAATTGACATCGCGTTGTGATTCACCTTACACTTCCGCCACCGTGAGTTCCCGGCCGGGAATTCATCTTCTTCCTGACCCGAGGAGTGGACAATGACCACAACCACCGACGCCAGCGACTTCCGGATCATCACCAAGGAACGACTGGAGGGGAACGCCCAGCGATGGAGGCGGTTCGGGGAGCCTGTCCCCGCCGGAGAATCCCTCGACGAGAACGGGGATCCCGACTACGGGATCTTCGGCCCGGACTCCGTCGTCTGGGAAGTCCTGCTCCACCCGGCGACCATCGTCTTCCAGTACGCGTTCCAGGGACTGTTCCAGTCCGTCTACCGCCCGGTCATCGCCGGTGTCCGGGACCATGACCCCCTTTCCCGGAAAACGCTGAAGGGGACAGTGACGATCTTCGACCTCTTCGAACGCGGACAACGCAATTCGGGCATGCACGCCCCGATGTGGCTCGGCGACACCGCGTCGGCGAAACTCATGTGGAAACACCTCCACCGCATCCACACCAAGGTGGCCGGTCCGGTCATCGACGTCGGACAGCCCGAGTTGGGCGGTTACGGCGCCGCGGAACCCCGGGACGCCATGTGGGCGGCACTCACGGAGATGCACTCCATGCTCTGGCTGTACGAGAACTTCGCCTTCCGCGACGGCAAACTCCCCCACCGTCTCTCCGACGAGAAACGCGACCGGTACTTCGAGGAGGTCGCGGAATACTGCCGACTCGTCGGCGCACCCGAGGACGAGATCCCCCACTCCAAGGCGGACCTGGACGGCCTGTACGAGAAGTACTCCGACCTGTTCGGCACTCCTTCCACCATGCCCATCTGGCCGGACACCGGCGAAGACTTCGCGATGGCGATGTTCGGGCTGTTCAAGGAAAACTTCCACCGTTCGCAGCTGCCCGCACTGCTCTACGCCGGCATCCTCGACCACGGCCTGTTCCGGCAGCTGGCGGCCGGCGCCTCCTCCGGGAAAATGCGTGAGGCCATGGGAATGGGACCGCTCCGGTCACGGGTCGCCGTCATCGGCACGAAACTCGCGCTGCCGCTCGTCTGGGTTCTGCAGCGTGGCCCGTTCGAACGGCACTACATGCGGCTGATGTGGGGGCCGGACGGTGTCCGTCTCATCAAGCACGCCCGTGCACTGCGGGACCGGCTCCAGGGAAAGGCATCGTAGCAATGACCGACAGCACAACCATCCCCGACACGGTGGAGGGCCTCCGCGCAACCTTCGACAGCGGGGTGACACGGCCACTGGAGTGGCGTCGCAACCAACTCGAGTCACTGTCCCGGCTGCTCACCGACAACGGCCCACGCATCGAGGCCGCATTGTGGAAGGACCTGCACAAGAGCTCCACGGAAGCCCAGTTGACCGAGAGCGGCGTCGTCCTCTCCGAACTCGGCCACACCCTGAAGAACCTGGAGAAGTACATCCGGCCCCGCCACGAGCGCCTGCCGTTGAGTCTCCAGCCCGCCAACGCGCGCCTGATCCGCGAGCCGCTCGGGGTAGCGCTGATCATCGCGCCGTGGAACTACCCGGTCCAGCTGACCTTCGCTCCCCTGATCGGAGCACTCGCTGCGGGAAACACCGCCCTGCTCAAACCGAGCGAACTCACCCCGTCCGTCTCCGCGGTCATCGCCGACCTGGTTCCCCGCTACCTCGACAGCCGTGCGGTACAGGTCGTCGAAGGCGGTGTCGAGGAGACCACCGAGGTTCTCAGGCAACGCTTCGACCACATCCTCTACACGGGCAACGGGACCGTGGCGAGGGTCGTCGCACGTGCCGCGGCGGAACATCTCACCCCCACCACACTAGAACTCGGCGGGAAGTCACCCGTCTGGTTCGACGATGACGCACACCTGGACCAGGTTGCCCGACGCCTCGTCTGGGGGAAGTTCCTGAACGCCGGACAAACCTGTATCGCCCCCGACTACATCCTGACAACCCCGGACAGGGTCGGGGCCCTCACCGGTGCACTCCGAACGGCGATCTCCGCGATGTACGGGGACAACCCCGCGGACAGCCACGACTACGGGAGGATCGTTAACGCGCGGCACTTCGACAGGCTTGTCGGTTATCTCGCGGACCAGGAGCCTGCGGTCGGAGGACGCCACGATGCCGATACCCGCTACATCGAACCGACCGTCCTCCACGCGCCCGCCCCGGACGATGGCGAGCCCACCTACATGACGGAGGAGATCTTCGGGCCCATTCTTCCCATCGTCCCGGTGTCCGGGGTCGATGCCGCGATCAACTACATCAGAGCACGGGACAAGCCACTGGCCCTGTACGTCTTCACCGGATCGGAAGAGACCAGGGAGGCATTCGTCTCACGCACCTCCTCGGGCGGTGTCGGACTGGACGCCCCGATGCTGCACGCCGGTGTCCCTGACCTACCTTTCGGCGGGGTCGGCCCCAGTGGAATGGGCGCGTACCACGGCCAGTACTCCGTGGACACCTTCAGCCACCTCAAGACGGTTGTGCAGAAACCGCACGCGCTGGACAGCCTCCGGTTCGCCCAACCCCCGTTCACGACCATGAAGAGGTCGATCGCCCGTTCCGGCGCCCGGTAGCCTCCCTCCCCGGGTTCCCGGCAGATCGTCAGCTACATCACGAACCACATGCACCAGATCGTGGCCAGGACCAGGGCGCCGGCGAAGACCCACGAGACGACGTCGGAGGCAGTGACGCCCGGGCCTTCCTCGTACTCGTCGTAATCCTCATCGACCGACTCAACCGCGTCGGGCGAGTCGACCGGGTCGGAGTCGGTGTTCATGTCGGTACTCATTGGCGATCCCCCACTCCTCAGATCAGGAAGACGAAGCAGAACACCGTGGCGAGGATCATCACCGCGGCGAAGATGAGCGAGATCACGTCCTGCGTGGAGGATCCCGGGACGTCCTTCTGCAGGTGCGCCTGGATCTCCTCCTGCGTCACCTCGGGTTCCCCGGTGTCGACCGCATCGGTCCCGGTGTTCATGTCGGCGGCCATCAGCCGGTCACCAGTCCCGTGATCTCGTAGCCGAGCGTGCCGATGACGATCAGGAACACCACGGCGATGAACCAGGTGTACGCCCATTTGCCCCGGTGGTCGGAGCGCCAGAACCGGCGGAGACTCAACGTCCCGCTCAGCACCGCCGCCAGGCACAGCGTGATGCTGATCGGCGTCGCCAACGCTCCGGCGATGCTGATGATCGGAGCCAGGAGCGGAACCAGCAGGTAGGTGATCGTGCACCGGACCGCCGAGAACACGATGGCCCAGCGGAACGCCCGGTGCGCACCGGCCAGCTCCGTGCGGTCGATGTCCTTGATCCGGAGCAGTCGCAGCATGAAACGGTCCGCGCGGGACACGGACGTGCGCGTCTCGGCGGGCGCGAAGTTCTTGCGCTCCTGGCGTGCCGGACGCTGCGCAGGAGTCTCGGAACTCACGGACGTGGCGGGCGCGTCGGACGTCGTCGGCGCATCCACAACCTGACCTGAGCTGCCGGACTCTACGTCCGAGAGGAACTGGCGTGTTGCGGGCATGCACCTAGATTAGCAGCAGAGCCGCCAGACACCATTTCTGCGGAGTTCCCCAGCTCCATCCGCCGCCACCCCGCGAGGTCCCGCAGCATCTGCCGGTCGTGGGTGGCAACGAGGACCGCCGCACCCGTCCCCTGCACCGCCGACGTCAGCGCATCGACCAACGGTGCCGACAGGTGGTTCGTCGGCTCGTCGAGGACGAGCAGTTCAGGACGCCCCGCCAGGACGAGAGCCAGGTGCAGCCGCCGCTGCTGACCCTGCGACATCCTACCCACCGGCGTGGAACGCGCCTCCCGGTCGAGGAGACCGAGGGAGGTCAGCCCCGGGGCGGGCGGCTCCGCACCCATCGCCAGGACATGGCGGTCGTAGACCTCCGCGGCGACCATTCCCGGCTCGGTCCACACCGGTTCGTGCTGGGTCAGGACGCCGACGCGCACGCCGCCGTGGACCAGGCAGCGTCCCGCGGTCGGCTCCACGGCGCCGGACACCACGTCGATGAACGTGGACTTGCCTGCACCGTTCGGCCCGGTCAGCAGCCACCGGTCCCCGCCGGTGACCTCCATCGACACCGGCCCGTCCAGGCGGCCGGACACAGCAACGCCGGTGCAGGTCAGCAGCGTCTTTCCCGATGGGGCGTCCACCAGGGGCCACCGCAGCTCGAGTGGCGGCTCCGGGACATCGACCGCGTGGGCGTCCAGGGCATCCTGCCTGCGGTGCAGCGTCTGGACGACACCGTCCGCCCGGGTCGCGCGGCCGTGCTTGGCGGAGCCCTTCCCGGGACGCCAGCCGGTCGTCAACCGGCCGCGGGCGTCATCCACCGCGGACGCCAGCCGCTGGTGTTCAGCGACCTGGGCGGCGTACTCCTGCTCCCAGCGCTCGCGGTCCGACCGGCGCCGGCCGACCCAGTCGTCGTAGGTGCCGGTGAACGTGCGCGGCCGCCCGTCTGAGGTCGGGTCCAGGTCCAGGTAGGTGCCGCGGCCGTCGGCGGTCAGGTCGCGCAGCAGGGCACGGTCGTGGCTGACGACCGCCACCCCGCCCGGGTAGTCGAGCAGCTGCGCGGTCAGGAAGCCCAGTGCTGCGGCGTCGAGGTGGTTGGTCGGCTCGTCCAGCAGGAGCGTGTCCGAGCGTTCGGCGAGCGCGCAGGCCAGACGGACGCGGTACCGCTGGCCGTGGGAGAGGGTGAGCAGTTCGCGCCCCCGGTCCGTGCAGGCACCCAGGCCCGCCAGGGCGATGTCCACCCGGCGGTGGGCGTCCCAGGCGTCCAGGGCGGTCGCTCGGTCCAGTGCCTCAGTGTAGGCGTCCTCGGCTCCGTCGTCCCCACTGGTCAGGGCGCCGACGGCGGCGTCCAGGTCGGACAGCGCTGCGTCGGACGCTGCGGTGGACAGCGCGGTGAGGTCACCGACGGTGAGTCCGGGTGAGGCGTCCATCGACTGGCGGACCAGGGTGACGGATCCGGCGGCGGTCAACGTGCCGGTGTCCGGGGCGCGCTCGCCGGCGAGGGTGTGCAGCAGCGTGGTCTTGCCGGTGCCGTTCTCGCCGACGACCATCAGGCGGTCACCGGGGGCGACCGTGAGGTTCACCCCGGTCAGCAGGCTGCGTCCTGCGACGGTGACGCCGAGGTCGGACGCGGAGAGATGTTTGTTGCGGGTGGTTGTACGGGACATGGGTGGTCTCCAGGAGTCTTCCGGAGCCGGACAGCATTGATTCCACCGCCCGGCCCCACAGTGCGTGTTGATTGCTGTGGCCGGAGGACGGCGGAGGAGGAAATCAGAAGGTGTGAGTGCTCCCCGCCGTCAGCGGCGGGTCCGGAGCCTCATCGATGCAGTCCCTGTATACATGCCGACACTGTAACATGACTGTCAACAACTGAAAGATCGGGAAAACTTCATGCGCTCACGCTTATTCACCATTACGGTCACCGCCAGTGTCTCCCTGGTACTGGCAGGATGCACCGGTTCCGACGACGCCCCGGCGTCCACCTCCCCGACGACGACGTCAACGACCACCGCAGCAGCAACGTCCAGCAGCGTTGCCCCGGAGCCGAGCGACGGACCGTCCCCGACGCCGGGCGGTGATGCCCCGGTCGTGACCCCGGAACCCGCACCGCAGCCCCCACCGGAACCGGCACCGGAGCCGGAGCCACTGCCGGAACCCCCGACGCCGCCGGTCACCGGCCCGCAACTCGGTGACCAGTGCATCGGCGCCGACATCGGACGCACCTCGGTCAACGCCGACGGCGCGGCCATCATGTGCGACAACTATGTCTGGCAGCTGGACCAGGGACAGCCCCCCACCCACCCGTGGGTGGACGGGCAACGTGAATGGTCGGAGTGCATCGAGAACAACACCGTCGAGGAGTGCCGCGAACAACTCAACTGATGACGGCTACTCTCAAACGGAGCAGGCGCACCCGACGGTGCACCACACCCCGCACGAGACCAGAAAGCAGCCGACGCTTTGGGACGCCACCACGCACCCCCACCCTCCAGGAACACGAGCAGCGCAGACGAGCACAGCGGGCGCGACCCGCACAGCGACTCCCACGCCCAGCTCGACGCCGCGGCCCACCAGGGCCACAGCCATGCGCACAGCCATGGCACCGCCGACGACCGTCCGTGGCGTGAGCGTGTCCATCCGCGGAACCTCGACCCCCGCCGCATCGAGTGGACACTCCCCCGCTCCATCCTGTTCATCGCCCTGGTAGCCGGCTTCATCGCCACCGCCGCCGCGGTCGTCGTCCAGTGGCCGGCGGGCGAGGTCGGCACGGAGGAGGGCTTCCACCAGACCTCGAACCTGGCCCGCGAGATCTCCGAGGGCACCGTCGCCCTGGAGACCACCGGGTCCTGCAACTCGACGTCGATCGGCCGGTCCTTCGACACCGCCCCGCCCGCCGAGCACCCCAGTTCCATGCCCGCCGAGGGGGCGGACGGGGCGGAGGCGGCGTCCTGCCCGCAGGTCATCGTGGACATCACCTCCGGGCCCGACGAGGGACGCCGCACGCTGCTCGCCGTCACCGACGCCGAGGGGTCCCCGGACCTTCCCGTCGGCAAGGACGTGCTGCTGAGCACCGACGTCGCCGAGGACGGCTCCCACACCTACGCCTTCCAGGACTACGAGCGCACCACCCCGGTGTGGATCTGGCTGGTCATCACGTTACTGGCGATCGTCGCCGTCGGAGCGTGGCGGGGCTTCCGCGCCATCGTCGGCCTGGCCGTGACCCTGGGTGTGTTCGGGGTGTTCCTGCTGCCCGCCCTGGCGCGCGGCGGGGACCCGGTCTTCCTGGCGGTCACCGCGTGTTCGGCGGTGCTGTACCTGGTGCTGTTCCTGGTGCACGGGATGAACTGGAAGACGGCATCCTCCCTGGGCGGGACACTCGCCGCGATGCTGGCCGGCACCGCCCTGGCATGGTTCGCCATCGACACCAACGAGCTGCGCGGCCTCGCCGACGAGAACAACATGCAGATCATGCTGTACCTGCCCGAGGTGTCGATCAGTGGGCTGCTGCTCGCCGGGTTCATCATCGGCACGCTGGGCGTGCTGAACGACGTCACGGTCGCGCAGGCGTCCACCATCGCCGAACTGCGGGAGGCGGCGCCCGGCGCGTCCAACCTGAAACTCTTCACCACGGCGATGCGCGTGGGACGCGACCACCTGGCGTCCACGGTGTACACGCTGGTGCTGTCCTACGCCGGTGCCGCCCTGCCCCTGCTGGTGCTGCTGAGCATCTCCGGACGCAGCCTCGGGCACATCCTGACCTCGGACATCATGGCCACCGAGATCCTGCGATCGGCGACCGGTTCGCTGGCCCTGGTCGCCGCGGTGCCGCTGACCACCGCGATCGCCGCGGTCACGACCTCGACCGTCTGGCGGCGGTCGACCCGTGCCCCCGGGGATCAGAACGGCAGGAACACCAGCAGCCACGCCAGCAACGGGCCGATCACCACGACAACGCCGGAGTAGACGAGCATCTGCCGGAAGAACCCGTCGCGGTGGGCGGCGTCCACGTTGGCCAGCACCATCGCGCCGTTCGTGGAGAACGGGGAGACATCCACCACGGTCGCGGCGATGGCGATCGCCGCCGCGGTGCCGGCCACGGGGAGATCACCGTTGACCAGGAACGGGGCGGCCATGGTGATCGCGATGCCGATGGTCGCGATCGACGACGCCAGGGCAGAGACGATACCGGAGAGGTAGCACAGCAGCAGCACGCCGATCAGCGGGGCCCCGAGCGACGCGATCGCGTCGGAGATGACGTCCACGGTGCCGGCGGCCTCCAGGACCTCGATATAGGTGATCATGCCGCCGACCAGCACGATCGTGGACCAGGACACGTTGTTCAGCGCCGTGTGCGATGCCGCCGGGTTCAGGACCGCCAGGCACCCGCCGATGATCAGGGACACCACGCCGATGTCGAGGGCGAAAATGCCGGCGCCGATGACCAGGGCGGCCAGGCCGACCATCGTCACAACCTGGTACCAGCCGATCTCCGTGCGGGTCGCGGTGGGTTTCGTTCTCGTCATCCCCGAACCCGTTCCGGTGGTGCCGAGACCGACCGGGAGGTCGTCCCGCGCCCCCGGGTCCCCGTGCTCCGCGGCGAGGTGCTCCAGATCGGACTTCGCCCGGGCGCCGAAGAGGTTGCGTCCCCCGAGGAAGAGATAGACGATGAGCCCCATCAGGACATTGAAGGCCAGCGCCATGAGGAACAGCGTCCACTGGTGGTTTCCCAGGTCGTTGTTGCGCAGGAAGTCATTGACGAAGATGCCGTACACACTCAGCGGGGACAGGAGCCCGGCCATGCCGCCGTGGACGACCATCATCCCCATCATCAGCTGGTTGATGCGGTAGCGGCGGGCGAAGGGGATCGCCAGCGGCGAGATCACCCCGATGGCGAAGATTGCGCCGATGGACATGAATGCCCCGGTCAGGGCGAAGAATATCCAGGGCATCACGGCCCGGTTGCCACGGACCGCCTTCATCGCCCAGTCGAGGATGATGTCGATGGTCCCGTTCTGCTGCGCGAAGCCGAACAGGTAGGTCAGCCCCATCAGGGCGATCAACAGGTCGACCGGGAAACCACCGAAGGCCTGGGCGAAGGCGCCATCGGCACCACCGCCCTCGTCGTCGCCGAACCCCGGGACCGCGAGGCCGACGATGAAGGCGCCGACCAACCCGAGGATTCCCAGGTTGATGTTGCGCAGGGTACCGATGAGGAAGATCAGCACCAGAACGGTGATTGTCAGGACGTGCGGGCTCACGGCGCTCCCCGGTGGACGGATTATGGACCGCTGTGATGATACTCCTCCGGGCAGCGCGTCAGGGGCGACTCCTCCAGCCACCTGGACGGCACCGGTTGGTGGAGGGTTCCGGTGGCGTCCGGCGATCCGCTGGGGGACTCACCCCTGACGCTCCTCACGTGATCCCGCCTTACTATCGGGAACGGTTTTCATTATTGCACCGGGGAAGTCCCCCGTCAAGGACCGCATCGGTTACCGTGAACATGGTGGAGATGGCACAGCGCACGCCCGACGGTCTCAGCACCGCCCACCGGTGGACGGTGCTGGCGATCTGCGCATCCGCAATGCTCCTCGTTGGCCTCGACACCACCATCGTCACCGTCGGACTGCCGGAGATCGGGGACGCCACCGGCGTCGGCACCGACCGTCTGGCATGGGTCGTCGACGCCTACACCGTCCCCTTCGCCGCTCTGCTGATCACGTCCGGGGCGCTGGCCGACCGCTTCGGACGCCGCCGCGTGTTCCAGACCGGACTGACCATCTTCGGACTGTCGTCCCTGGCCTGTGCGTCGGCACCGTCGCTGGAGCTGCTCGTGGCCGCCCGTGTCGTCCAGGGCGTCGGCGCGTCCATGCTCACCCCGGTCGCCCTGGCCATCGTGGTCAGCGTGATGACCGACCCGCGGGACCGGGCCCGGGCCATCGGCATCTGGAGCGCGACCTTCGGGCTGAGCCTGGCGATCGGCCCGGTGACCGGCGGCGCACTGATCGCGGCCCTCGACTGGCGCGCGGTGTTCTGGATCAACGTCCCCCTGGTCCTCGCCGCGCTCGTCCTGGTCGCCCTCCTGGTGCCCGAGTCCCGGGCGGTGCGCCCACGCCGGCTCGACCTTCCCGGCCAGGCCCTGCTGGTCGTGATACTCGGAATCGCGGTCGCGCTGCTGATCGAGGGACCGCACCTGGGCTGGGGTTCGCCCGCCGCCGTCACCGCCTACGCCATCCTGGCTGTGGGAACAGTGGCCCTGTGGTGGGTTGAATCGCACCGCACGGAACCGCTGATCGAAACGGGGCTGTTCCGCAACCGCGGCTTCTCCGGAGCGATCGTCGGCGCAGTGGCGATGTTCATGGCCTTCAGCATGGTCCTCCTGCTTGCCACGCTGCTGCAGGGCGGCCAGGGGTACTCACCCGTCGCCGCCGGTGCCGCGACGCTGCCAATGGCACTGGCGACGCTGCTCTGCGCACCACTGTCCGGTTACCTCGTGGGACGCCTCGGCCCACGCCTCCCCCTCGCACTCTCCGGCGCGTTCCTGCTGGCCGGAGGCGTGGTACTGATCAGCCTCGCGGTGGAGGCGAGTATGCCGCAGCTGGTCGTCGCCTTCGTGTTCACCGGGGCGGCGGTCGGCCTGTCCGGGCCCCCGATCACCAGTACCGCCGTGGCGAGTCTGCCACCGTCACGGACGGGCGTGGCCGGCGGCTTCACGTCCACTGCCCGGCAGGTCGGCATCGCCCTGGGCATGGCCGTCGGTGGAGGGGTTGCGGCGGCCGGCATGACGGCGTCCGGGATGCTGCCGGGGTGGATCATCGTCACGTCCTGCGGCGTGGTCGTCCTCGGGGTCGCCGCCTGGGGCGTGGACGCTACCCGGTCACGCCGGTGAGCTCGTTCGGCGTCTCCGGCAGCTCGGCGGAGGTCAGGACCTCGCCGTCGGACAGGTCCACGACATAGATCTGATTGGAGTCCGGCTCGGTGACGTAGCCGCGGTCACCCTGGGTGAACAGGGTGGGACTGGGCTTCTGCCAGTCCACGGGCTCCTCCCACTCGTCGATCACGTCCCAGGTCGCAGTCACATCCCCGGTACCCGGGTCGATCACGTGAATCCTCCCGTCCGTCCCCAGGACCAGCGCCTCCCCCTCCGGGCCCCGCGCCAGCGAGCGGAAGCTGTAGGACGTCCCCACATCCACCAGCCGCAGTTCCCCGGTAGCAGTGTCGATGAGGCTCACGCGCTCGGGACGCTCGATCTCGTCGTCCGCGAGGTCCTCCTCGACCTTGTAATCGCCGAGCACCACGGGCGAATCCCCGGAACCGGCCTGGTTGCCGATCCGCCCGTAGGGGTCTGGCGCGTCCACCTTGGAGAATCCGCCGTCCCTGAACAACAGGATCCCGTCCTCGCAACCGAAGGCGACGGTGTCGTCGGCCGCGGTGGCTTCGCCGTGCACGCCGGGGCAGTCGTCGCTGGATGTGAATTCTTCGCCGTCGGCGTCGTGGGCGACGACAGTGTCGACGGACTCCTCGGTCCCCTCCGTCCGGAGGACCGTACCGTCCGGCAGCTCAACCGCCACGCCGTGGTGCGGTTCGTCCGCCTCGGCCGTCTCGACCTCCCCGGGGTCCGGGATGTCGCCGGTCAGGAAGGAGTCGGCGTCCAGGAACTGGATCTTCCCGTCACCGTCCCCGAAGAGGACGACCCTGCCATCGTGGCTGACGACATGGCCGGGGGTGTCGGTCCCGAAGACGGTGTCCGTGAGCTCCGGGTCGCCAGCGAAGCTGTGGGTGTGGTCGCCGTGCGGCTCGGTCCACGCACCTGCATCGATGACCCGGAAGCCCTCGGACGTGGACAGCAGGACATGCCGTCCGTCGCCCACCGGATTGAGCCGGTTGAACCCGTCGATCCGCTCGTCGGAGATGACCTCGAGGGTCTCCGCGTCCAGCGTGAGGACGCCACCGTCGTAGGTGGTGACCAGCCTGGGCTGAGCACCGGCGACCTCCTCCGGCTCAGCGTCGACGGCGTCGGACGTCCCGGTGTCGGTGACTGCCGCGGTGGTACCGGAGCCCCGGTTGCCCGGGCCGCCGTCACGGCCGTCGTCGGCTCCTGCACACCCGGCCAACACCAGGGTCGTTGTCAGGGTCGCCGCGATCGTTGCCGCGGTCGCAGTGCGGTGGCGCATCATTACTCCTCTTGTTGATAATGATTGTCGTTTGCATTACGAGGAGTGAGACTACACCACAACCACGCCGCCGGGCGCAGCTTCACCTCCGCCCCGGTTCGCCCCGACACGATCCGGATCATCACCCCGGCTCAACTACGGGACCGGGAACGTCCCAGGCGACGACACAGGTCAGCCGACCAACCAACCCCTACCCCCATGTTCGGAGACGGGCCAGCGGGCACCGCTGTGATCATGTGTCTGGAGTAAACTTTCGCACCGCCAGCGAGTGGACGGAACCAGCCACCAGGGGTTTTTAACGAACGATCGGCTGGGGCGGATTCTAGCGGTCGTCGCAACACCCTCACGGGTAGCGGATCTGCTTAATCG
>NZ_JBQEDF010000060.1:0-19592 GCF_052107835.1 Corynebacterium sp. | reverse complement strand
TTGAAGCTAGCAGCCGGGGTGGACACGCTAGCGGGGAATGACCGGAATAGTAGAACAGGTGTTCGACACGATGAGGTGTCTGCTGCTACTCCGCCAGCATGATCCCCAGGTGCGCCGCCACGGACTCCGACAGCATCGCCATCTGCATCGGAGTCATCGTCGCACCGCGCAATCCGTCCACGTTGCGGACTCCGTTGATGCGCAGCCCCCGCAGGTCAACGTTACGGTTCCGGGCTCCGGCCATGTCCAGCACATCCACCTGGCAATCCTCGAAGCCGATGCGATCCGCCCGCACCTCCCCCATGTCCAGGTCCCCGATATGGCAGTCACGGAACAGGACGTCCGTCAGGTCGCTGCCCCGCAGGTTGAGGAAGTCGACCCGGCAGTGCTCGATGACCAGTCCGCGAACCGCGGCGTCGTACATCTCGACCGCGCCGAGCCTCGAGTCGGCGATCACCACGTCCTGCACGCCCACACGCGACGCCCGCAAGGAGGGTGCGTTGACAGCAGTCACCACGGTATCGGTCAGCCTCGCACCGGTGAGGACGGCACCGTGGGCCACGAGGTTGTCCAGGACACAGTCGACCAGAGTAATCCCGGTGAGGTCACGGGAGATGTCACCGCCGGACACCCGCACCAGTTCATAGTCCTGCCCTTGCCCCAGGAGCGCTGCATCCAGCTCATCCAGGTGACCCGGGGCAGGCCGGGTGATGTTCGGGGTCCTCATGCCGACTCAGCGTACCGCCCCCACAGCCCACCGTGCCGCCGCAGCCACCGGCTCCACGATCACGCCCGGGTATTCGTCACCGAGATCACCGGCGACATCACTGAGTGGGCCACCACCGATCACCACCCGCTGCGCACCCTTCGCCGTCGCCCGCTCGACCGCCGCGGCAAGCTCGCGCTGGCTCTTCCCACGCGAGGACGCCAGCACCAGCGGTGCGGTCTCGGTCAACTCCAGGCCCGTGTACAGGTCACTGACGCCGATGCGTTCCACCATGGACGCCAGCGCCCCGGCCAGTTCACCGGTGGTCGTGGCTATGGCGAACCGCCGGCCGTCGGAGGTCGCGTCCAGAAGGGACGCCTCACCGATGCCAGTGACGGGAATACCCGACAGGCGAGCGTGCCCCCTGAGTTCAGCCACACCCGGATCACCGAAGGCACCGATGACGACAGCATCGGGACGCCCTACGTCCAGCGCGTCGAGCACCGCGTCAACAACATGTCTGGCGGCGTCGGCGAGGGCGTCCGGCGTGGTGATCATCGGTGGCCCGTGCAGCGCGGTGACGGCACTGACCCCGACACCAGGACCGGACGCCGCAGTGAACCGCCGGAGGAGCATCGCCGTGGTCTCCGTGTTCGTGTTCGGGTTCACGACCAGGACACGCGGGACCTGCGCAACCGACCTCACACCGACTCCGGCATCGGCTGACCGAAGGTTTCCCGGGGGAACTGCACAGCCACAGCGCAGATGGCGAACAGCGCCGTGAGGAAGACAAACAGGACTCCCACCCCCGACGCATCCAGGATCGCACCGGCGATCAGCGGGAAGATGCCTCCGGACAGTGAGCCGATCGCCAAGATCACCGAGGTCGCCAGACCGCGCACCTCCGTCGGGTACTGCTCGGGGGCGAAGAGCCAGATGGTGGTGTTCAGGACGATCACCGCGAAGTTGAACAGGAAACCGAAGACCAGGACCAGGGCAACGTCCTGCCCCAACATCCCGAATCCGAGGGCGGCGAACACCCCGAGGACGGCGGCCGCGGTGAGCGTGGTCTTCCTGGGGAGACGCCGGGCGATGAACGCCGCGAACAGTGCTCCGCCCAGCGAACCGGACTGCATCACCAGGGTGTACCAGAGCGCCGAGGAGATCGTCATCCCCCGGTCGGTGAGCATCACGGGAATAAGGGTGAGCATGGTGATCTGCGCGGCATAGGACATGCAGACGGCCACGCCGAGGGAGATCGTGGCCCGGCGGTACAGGTCGGAGAACATCAGGGTCCACCGTCGCGACGCCTCCGCGGGCGCCTCGTCCTTCTCCAGTTCCTCCGGGGCGACCAGGTAGGACGTGCTCCCGTCCAGCTTTCCGGACAGCTTTCCCTGCGCCAGCCGGTTGATGACCGTGTTCGCCTCGTCGATGCGTCCGGACGCCGCCAGGTAGCGCGGGGTTTCCGGCAGGGACCGCCGGTAGAAGACCACGACCAGGGCAGGCAGGACCAGGATGCCGAAGAGCCAGCGCCAGGCGTTGTCCCCGGAGAACACCGCGAAGACAATGACGCCGAACAGCGGGGCGAGCATGTTGCCGAGACCGGCGGCGGCGACGTTGATCAGGCCGACGGCGGTGCCGCGGTGCTTGGCGGCGAAGAACTCGGACATCATGATCACGGCGGTGGCGATCTCGCCGCCGAGACCGAGCCCGACGATGAATCGGGCGATCACCAGCACCGTGTAGTTCGGCGCGAGGGCGCACAGGAGTGATCCCACGGCGAAGACCAGTAGGTTGACGCCGAGCAGGGTGCGGCGTCCGATGCGGTCCATGATGGCCCCGGCCGCAAGGCGTCCCAATGCCGTGGCGGTGAATGTCGCCGTATTGAGCAGGCCGATCTCCGTTCCACCGATCCCCCAGTCATCCCGGAGGAGCGGGCCGGCGATACCGACGGTGTTCTGTTCGATGGCGTCGAAGAACACACCGAACAGCACCATGGCGACGATGCCGATGTGTGCGGAGGTCACCCCGATGCGTGAGTAGGCCCCCTCGATCTGGTCCGAGAGGCCGGTGGGTTGCTCAGACGGCGGGCTGGACGGTGACTGAAGATTCTGCCTCTCCATCACACTCTCCTTCTGGTATACCAATGGATGATTCCAGGCGAGTGTAGGACGCGATCCGCCACCACGGGTTACTGTCACGTTAACAGTTATATACAGGCATTTTAATGGTCCATTCGAGCGTTGCCCTCAGAGAGCGTCTGGCTACTCGGTATACCCATGTGTCTGCCTGTACCCTCGGTACCGCAACGGCACACGAAAGGACATCACTCATGGAGACACCAGGACAGGCCCGTTCTGTGTGGGTGTTCGAGCAGATCAAACGGATGATCATCGATGGCGACCTCCGGCCCGGCGATGACCTCCGGGAGCGAGACCTTGCCGACACACTCGGTGTGTCACGCGTGCCGGTGCGTGAGGCACTGCCCATGCTGGAGAGTGCGGGCCTGGTGAAGCTGTCCCCCCGGCGCTCCGCGAAGGTCACCGACATCACCGGCAAGGACGTGGAGGACCTGTACGACCTGCGGTCGTCCCTCGAACCGTTGACCGCCCGCCTGGCCGCCCGACGGGTGGCGGAGGGGGCCGACCCGGCGGCGCTCAGCGAGGCACTGGACGCCGCCGGTGTTGCCCTGGAAGAGGGTGACGACACCCGCTTCCACCAGGAGAGCTCACGCCTGCACCGCGAGATCGAACGACTGGCGTCCAACCCCCTCCTGGACACCGTGATGGCCTCACTGCGCGAGCGCAGCGCCCGCCTGAACGTGGTCAACATCGGAAGTCACGCGCGGACCCGCCACCAGGAACACGTTGTGCTGGCCACGGCCATTATCGAGGGCAAGGAGCGACTCGCCGACTCCGTCGCCTTCTCACATGTCGAACTCGGCCAGGCGAGGACCGTGCAGACGGTGCTGCAAATGTATGGTGATCAGTAGCAGCCCGCCCACCGACCGCAGGAGAGCCCCATGAAGCGAGTCCCCGCCGCAGGCAGGGCCGTGATCGCTTTCTCCGGGGCGGCACTGCTCCTCGGGACCAGCGCCTGTGCGTTCGAGGAGACGGTGTTCTCCAGCGTCGCCGACGACGAGGACGACCGTGCAGAGGCCATCTCGGCGCCGGCGGACTCCGACCTTTTCCGCTCGGGCGGGACCGGCCCCGACCGGGTGAACACGGACGCCGACGAGGGCGACCCCCTCGGCTTCGTCGATCCGGACACCCTCACCGAGGACGGTGGACTGCCGTCCAACATCACCGCCACCGAGGCCCAGTCACTCCAGGTCCTCGGCAAACTGGCCACCCTGCTCGCCGACGAGGGGATCAGCTTCGCCGACATCGCCACGGTGCGCGCGTACCTGACCACCGGGCCGGACGGCGCGGACTACGACGGGTGGGAGAAGGCGTACCGGAAGTTCTTCGCGAACATCGACCCGAACACCGGCGAATCCCTGGTGACGCCCACAGCAGCGACAGTAACCAAGGCGGAGACGCCTGCAACGACCACGTCAGCGCAGCCCACCTCCGAACCGGCCGACACCACGGAGCCCAGCGAAACCGACGAACCAGACGAACCGACCGAGAGCACCGTCGCGGGCGACGAGAATCGGACGAAACCCAGCGTGGTCACCGTCGGTGTCGCCGACCAGCCCGTCGAAGGCTGGCTGGTCCAGGTCGAGGTCGAGGCGATCAGTTCGACTGACTGACGGCCCACGGCGAGGCTCACACCTCGAAACCACTGAACAGGACGCTGGCCAGGATCAGCCCGAGGACCAGGTTGAACAGGGTGGCCAGGCCGAAGACCGCGATCGGCTTGCCGCCCGCGGCCTTCAGGGACCTGGCCTCGAACTCGAGGCCGATGGACACGAAGGCCAGGATCAGGAAGTAGTCGCGGAAGCCCTTCACCGTCGTGTCCAGGCTCTCGACCGCGTCCGCGGAGAGGAACTCAGCCGCGACGGTGACGATCACCGATGCCGCGATGAAGCCCAGGACGAACTTCGGGAAACGGTGCCAGAAGTCGATGGCCTTCAGCTTGGGCGCGCCGGCGTCCCGCTCGACCTTGATCGCGAACCACGCGGTCAGTGCCACGGCGACGAAGCCGATCAGTGCATTCTGGGTCAGCTTTACGATCGAGGCGATCTGCAGCGACTCCTCGCCGGCCAGGGCCCCGGCCGCGCTCACCGCCGCCGTCGTGTCGATGTTGCCGCCGATCCACGCACCGGCCACCGCACTCGACAGTCCCATCAGCTCCGCGAGCCACGGAAGCAGGAAGATCGACGGCAGGGCGAAGACGATGACGAGGGTCGCGGTGTACGCGAGGTGCTCCTTCTTCGCCTTCACCGCTCCGGCGGCGGCGATGGCCGCGCTCACGCCGCAGATCGAGACCGCCGATGAGAGCAGGGCGCGGAGGTGGTCGTCCACCCCGAGCTTGCCGGCGACCCACCAGGTGAAGAAGAAGACCCCGGTGATCAGCAGCAGCGCCTGGACCACCGCGGGACCGGCCGCGCGGACGATGACCGACAGGACCACCGTGCCGCCGAGCAGGACCAGGCCGGTCTTGATGAAGAACTCCGTGCGGAATCCGCCGGCGAGTCGTCCGCGGATCCCGATCCCGGAGAGGACGGCGTTGAGCAGCAGCCCGACGATGATCGCGTAGACGGGGTACTCGATGGCCCCGCCGAAGTCCTCCAGGAAGGTGCCCTCCGACCATTCCGGGACGTTCGCGGTGAGGAACTGGGCCAGTGCGCCACCGGCCAGCACCACGAGGACGCCGGCGATGCCCCAGCGCACGTCCAGGCGGGAGCCGTCCTGGAGGCTGCCCTGGTCGAGACTGGAATCGGTGCTGGTGCTCACAGGATCAACCAGTCCTCGGTGATGAAGCCCACCAGGGCCAGGACCAGGATCGCCAGGCCGACGATGACCGACAGCCAGTCCTCGGAGAGGGTGAACCTGCTGATTCCTGAGATATCGTCCGGGTTACTCTTGTCTTCCGTCATGGCGGCAACACTAGACAGAGCAGTCTAGTGGGTGGAAGCGTTCCATTCAGGGTGAATGGTGTGCCTAGCGGCGTCCCCACTGGCCGGCATCCACGGCAGGCGCGTCGGCGGCGCTGACCGTGACCGCCTGTGCCGCCGCATCCGCCCGCTCCCGGGCGACCGCGATGTTCTCCGCCGTGGAGAAGGCCACGCCCATGCGGCGGCGCTCGTGGCTGACCGGCTTACCGAAGATCCGGACCTCGGTCTCCGGCACACTCAGGGCGTCCTTCAGACCGGAGTACTCCGGGACGGTGCCGTCGCCGGTCTCCACGCCGCCGTAGATCACCGCGGACGCACCCGGGGAGATCAGGGTGGTGTCGATCGGCAGGCCCAGGATCGCGCGGGCGTGCAGGTCGAACTCGCTGAAGCGCTGGGAGCCCAGGGTCACCATGCCGGTGTCGTGGGGACGGGGGCTGACCTCGGAGAAGTACACGTCGTCCCCCTTGACGAACAGCTCCACCCCGAACACGCCGCGTCCGCCCAGGGCACTCGTGATGCGGGCGGCGACCGAGCGCGCACCCTCGTGCGCGGCCTGGGTCATCTGCGCGGGCTGCCAGGACTCCACGTAGTCCCCGCGGTCCTGGCGGTGGCCGATCGGCTCGCAGAACCAGGTGACGTCCTCGCCGGTCTCCGGGTCCAGGGAACGCACGGTCAGCAGGGTGATCTCGTAGTCGAAGGGGACGAACTGCTCGATGATCACCCGTCCCGCGGACACCCTGGCCCCGCTCATCGCGTAATCCCAGGACGCCTGCAGGTCATCCTCGGAACGCACGTAGGACTGCCCCTTGCCCGAGGAACTCATCACCGGCTTGACCACGCACGGCAGGCCGATGTCGCCGACGCCGGCCACGAATTCCTCGTAGGTGGAGGCGAAGACGTGGCGGGAGTTCGGCAGGCCGAGATCCTTGTCCGCCAGGGTGCGGATGCCCTCGCGGTTCATGGTCAGCCGGGTCGCCCTGGCGGTGGGGATGACCGTGGCCAGGTCCTCGTCCTCCACGTCCTGCAGGGCGTCGGTGGCGAGCGCCTCGATCTCCGGGACCACGAAATGCGGGCGGACCTCCTCGACCAGCGCGCGGACGGCCGCCGGGTCGGCCATGTCGATGGTGTAGGACGCATTGGCGACGTGGTGCGCAGGGGCGCCCTCGTACCGGTCCACCGCGTGGACCTCCACCCCGTACCGCTGCAGGGCGATGGTCACCTCCCTGCCGAGTTCGCCGGACCCGAGCAACAGGACCTTCGTGGCATTGGGGGCGAGCGGTGTTCCGATGACGTCAGGCGTGTACATGATCTAGGACGCTACCAGTTACCCGCTGATAAAACCCTCCTGCTCCAGCCAGTCGAGGGCGACGTCGGTGGGCTCCTCACCATCCACGTCGATACGGGCGTTGAGGTCGATCATCGTCTCATCGTCGAGCAACTCGACCACCGGGGCGAACAGCTCCGCGATCTGCGGGTACTCGTCCAGGACGTCCTGCCGGACGACACCGGAGAGGTTGTACTTCGGGAAGAAGACCTTGTCGTCGTCGACGACCTGCAGGTCAAGCGACTTGATGCGACCGTCGGTGGTGAAGACCTCACCGAAGTTGCACACCCCGTCGGCGGTGGCCTGGTAGACCGCGCCGGTGTCCATGACGGAGGTCTGCACCTCGTCCGGGCTGAGCCCGTACGCCTCCAGCATCGGCTCGAACCCGTCGTTGCGGCTCTCGAACTCGGACTCCACACAGAAGGTGAGTTCCTCAGGGGGAAGCTCGGCGACGTCGGAGAGGTTCTCCACCCCGAGTTCGGCCGCTTTATCGCTGGTGGCGGCGAAGCCGTAGGTGTTGTTCATCGGGCCGACGGGGAGCCACTCCAGCCCGTTCTCACGGTCACCGTCACGCACGGCGCGGTACTGCTCCTCCTCGTCGACGATGGGGTCATCATTGCCGAGGTAGTTGATCCAGCCGTTGCCGGTGTACTCCCACTGGAAGTCGATCTCGCCGTCGAGCTGCGCCTGCCGGGAGGTCGAGGCGCCCGGCACGCTGGTCAGGTCGGTCACGGAGGCCCCGGCGGACTGCAGCAGGATAATCGCCATCTTGCCCAGCAGGACCTGCTCGGTGAAGTTCTTCGATCCGACGGAGATGTCCGCACCGTCCAGGTCGATGTCCTCGACCGGGCCGGCGAGCTCGCCGGACGGGGTGAAGCCGCCGGCGGAACCGAGTCCGCAGCCGGTCAGCAGCAGGCAGGACGCGGCGATGGCCGCCGCGGATTTCAGGTACTTCATGCCGCTCCCTTCGGGGTCAGCGCGGTTTCCAGGACGCGTCCCACCCACTCGACGACGAGTGCCAGCAGGGCGACCAGGATCGCGCCGGAGACCAGGACGTTGAACCGGTACAGGGTGATGCCGGTCTGGATCAGTGTGCCCAGGCCGCCGGCGTCGATGAAGGTGGCGAAGGCACCTGCGCCGACGAGCAGCACCAGGGCGGTGCGCACGCCCGTCATCACGACCGGCAGGGCCAGCGGGAGTTCAACCCGGAAGAGCACCTGCCACTGGGACATGCCCATGCCGCGGGCGGCCTCGGTCAGGGTGGGGTCGACCGAGCGTAACCCGGTGACCGTGTTCGACAGGACCGGGAGGAACGCGTAGATCGTCAGGGCGAGCACCGCGGTCCACATCCCGAATCCGAGCCAGATCGCCAGCAGGACGACCACGCCGATCACCGGCGCGGACTGGCCGATGTTGCCGGCACTGGTGGCGACCGGTGACAGGAAGGCGGTGGCCGGACGGGTCAGCAGGACACCCACCGGGACGGCGGTGACGACCACGAGCACCGCGGAGATCACCACGAGTTTCAGGTGCTCCCAGGACAACGAGGCGACGTTTCCCCAGGCCAGCAGTCGGGACTCGACATCGCCCAGCGAGGCTGTCTGCCGCCAGATGACCCAGCCGACGAACACGGCGACCACGAGTACCGGGATGCCGACCAGGAGGATGCGGTCCTCCCGGGACAGACGGGACAGGCTCTTGATCACGGCTGACCCGCCTCGGCGTTGACGGTCCTGATGTGGTCGGTGATCGCGTCGTAGAGGATGACCCCGGTGTAGCGCCCGCCGTCGGTGACGATCGCCCCGCCGTGGCTGGAGACCAGCATGGAATCGAGGGCGTCGTTCAGGGTGGAGCGGACCTCCACGGTGGTCTGCAGCTCGCCGATCTCCGGTTCAGGGACGGTGTCGTGGCCCTGGAGACTGCGCACCCACACCCAGTCGCGGGGATGGCCGCGGTCGTCCAGGATGATCACGCTCTGGTCCCCCGCCGTCCCGGCGCGCTGCGTCACGTCCGCGACGTCCTCGCCGATGCGGGCGGTGGTCGGTTCCACGGTGCCGACGTCGCTGACCCGCAGCAGGGACAGCTGCTTGAGCTTGGAGCCTGCCCCGACGAAGTCGGCGACGTAGTCGCTGCCCGGCGCGCCGAGGATGGCGGCGGGGGTGTCGTACTGGGCGATCTCCGCCTGCTGGCCGAGCACCAGGATCCGGTCGCCGAGCTTCACGGCCTCGTCGATGTCGTGGGTGACGCCGACGACGGTCTTGCCCAGGTCGGACTGCAGGGTGAGCAGTTCGTCCTGCAGGCGTTGGCGGGTGATCGGGTCGACGGCGCCGAAGGGCTCGTCCATGAGGATCACCGGCGGGTCGGCCGCCAGGCCGCGGGCCACACCGACTCGCTGCTGCTGGCCACCGGACAGTTCGCGCGGGAAGCGGTCACGGTAGATGGACGGGTCCAGGCCGACGAGGTCGAGAAGTTCGTCCACCCGCGACGCGGTGCGCGCCTTGTCCCACTTCAGCAGGCCCGGGACCAGACCGATGTTCTGCTTGACCGTGAGGTGCGGCAGCAGGCCACCGCCCTGGATCACGTACCCGATACTGCGGCGCAGCTCGTCCGCGTCCTTCGAGGTGACGTCCTCCCCGTCGATGAGGACCTGTCCGGAGGTGGGTTCGATCAGCCGGTTGATCATCTTCAGGGTGGTGGTCTTGCCGCAGCCGGACGGCCCGACGAACATGACCATCTCCCCGGCGGGGATGGTGAGGTCGATTCCCTTCACCGCCGGGTCGGAGGTGCCCGGGTACTGCTTGACGACGTCGACGAGGCGGATTTCGGCGCCGGAGGAGTTCTCGGTCATGAGCGGATCCCTTTCGAGGTGGTGACTCTCCCCAGAACCGACAGGACGGCATCGAGGATCAGTGCCAGGACGACGACGGTGACCGTCCCGACCAGGGCGTAGTTGAGTGCGTTGGCGTTGCCGATCTGGCTGAGCCCGGTGTAGATGTAGCCGCCGAGTCCGGGGCCGAGGGCGTAGGCGGCGATGGCCGCGACACCCATGGACATCTGCGCGGAGACCCGCACGCCGGTGAGGATCACCGGCCAGGCCAGCGGGAGCCGCACGCGGAAGAACACGGAGACGGCGCTCATTCCCTGCCCGCGGGCGGCCTCGACGAGTTCCGGCGACACACTCTGCAGGCCCACGATGGCGTTACGGAGAATGGGCAGGACCGCGTAGAAGACGACGATGACCACCGATGGCAGCGTCCCGATGCCCACCAGCGGGATCATCAGGCCCAGCAGGGCGAGTCCGGGGATCGTCAGGCCGATCGCCGAGACCGCGCTGGCCACGGGGGCAAGACGTCGGTAGGTGGTGACCAGGACAGCCAGGGCGAGGGCGATGACGGTAGCCAGGATCAGGGCCTGGATCACCAGGCTGGCGTGCTGGTAGGAGCGGAAGGCCAGGTCCTGCCAGCGGTCTGAGAGGAAGTCGGTCACTGGTCTGCTACGTCCCCCGTGTACCCCACCAGCGGCGGCGTCCGGTCGATGACCGAGTACTCGCTGGCGTCCCCGGTGAGGACGCGGGAATTCTGGCCGTCCGTACTGACCGGGACCGGGCCGGCGAGGGTCACGCGGTGGTTCAGGCGGTACTGGTCACCGAAGTCGGCGACGCCGTAGT
This sequence comes from Corynebacterium sp., assembly GCF_052107835.1. Classification (GTDB taxonomy): domain Bacteria; phylum Actinomycetota; class Actinomycetes; order Mycobacteriales; family Mycobacteriaceae; genus Corynebacterium. The sequence goes on along the minus strand of NZ_JBQEDF010000060.1, from coordinate 8,833 downwards.
GCTGGGTGGCGAGGTTGTCCCAGAGGGCGACGTCGCCCTCCTCCCAGTGCCAGCGCATGGTGTTGTCGGGCTTCAGGATGCGGTTCTGGAACAGCCGGATGAGGTCCGTGGACTCGTCGGAGTGCAGGCCGGAGAGGTGGGAGACGAACTGGCCGAGCAGCAGCGAGCGCTCGCCGGTCCCCGGATGGACGTGGACCACCGGGTGCTCGGTCTCGAAACGGACCTTCGTGAACTCGGCGTAGGACAGGCCGCTGGAATCCTTGGCGTCCTTGTTCTTGGCCGCGGCGTAGTCGTAGTCGTTGGTGTGGACGGCCCACAGCTTGTCGGCGAGGTCACGCAGCGGCTCGGGCAGCCGGTTGTAGGCGGCGACGGTGTTGGCCCATTCGGTGGCACCGCCGTAGCCGGGGAGTTCGATGGCGCGCAGGATCGAGATCTTCGGGATGCGGTCGACGAAGGAGACGTCGGTGTGCCAGGCGTTCGCCGCACCCTCGAGGACGAGGTTGTCGCGTCCCGTGGAGACGACGGTGGGGTGGGCCAGGGTGGGCTCGCCGAGGAGTTTCGCGAAGGCGTACTGGGACTCATCGGTCAGGTGCTGCTGGCCGCGGACGATGAGGACCTTGTGGATGGCGAGCTGGGTGCGGATCCACTCGACGGTGCCGGCGTCCAGGTCGCCCCCCAGGCGGATGCCCTCGACACTGGCGCCGACGCTCTGGGAGAGGCGGGTCAGGGTGGGCGTGACGGTGGGTGTGGGGACTGGTGCAAGAGTGGAGGTCATGGCGGTGCCTTTCCTCGGGAGACGGTAGACCGAGCGGTCTGTTCATGTTCGGACCAGATTTCCACAACTGCCCGTCTCTGCGGACCCCTTTGATTCACGGTGAACGGAATAGGGGCCCTGCGAGGGGCCTCCGGGGAGATAGTTCTACGCCCGTGCACACTCAGGGGCCCGATGCGTGCACGGGCGTAGAAGAATTTCCCGGGGGACGCCTACCCGCGGGGGAGGTCCCACTGCGGATCATCCAGGTCAACCCCGTGATCAGCGGCATTCTCCCTGATCAAGCGCACCAGGTAGCTGGTGTGGTCCACCCCGTCCACCGTCCAGTTCACCCGGAAACGATCGTCGGCGTCGTACATGTCCGCGAAGATCACCTGGCGGTCGTGGGTGACCTCGAACCAGCCCGACAGTGAAGCGCGCTGCCGCTCGGCCAGCGCGTTGGCCTCCTCCGAGCCGGGGCGGACGTTGCGCGCGTGGGCATCGGCGAGCGCCCGGGCGAAACTGTCGCCCTCCTCACGGATGGCTTTCCAGTCGTCCTCCCCCATGCCGGCGAGAACCTCCTGTGACTGCGACCATGCTTCGGTGTCGCCCCAGCGTTCCCGGGCCTCGACCTGGTACCCGGGGTCCCAGTCGGGGCCGAGGATCTCGCGGACGCGGTCGGGCGGGACGGGACCGGTGTAAACCTGCGCGTCGACCTCGGCGATGAGGTCCTCGACGGCGGCGAGCATGCGCTCCACACCCTCCCGGCGGTCCAGCAGCATCTCGCGCTGGCGCAGCAGGTGGGTGCGCTCGTCACCGCCGTCCAACAGGTCGGCGATCTCGGCGAGTGGGACGCCGGATTCCCGGTAGACCAGGATCCGCTGACCACGGGCAAGGTCGTCGTCCGTGTAGATGCGGTAGTCGGACCAGGTGCGGACCTGCGGGACCAGCAGACCCTTGGCGTCCCAGTGGTGCAGGGTGCGGACGGTGACGCCGAGGTAGTCCGCGGCCTGGCTGACAGTGAGTTCCGTGTTCTTGTCTGGGTGCTTGTCGTTGTTCATGGCTCTGATCCTGTTCTATCACGCAGCGTGAGAGTCAAGGCCGGAAATAATCTCCGCAAAGTTGAGCGGGGTGGAATAAACCCTGACGGCACGTAGTTGAGCCTGATGTACGCAACTTCGACAGACAAGGAGCAGTCACCATGACCACCTTCCGTTTCGACCCCTTCACCGGACTGGACTCCGTCGCCCGCGAGGTCTTCGGCACACCCACCCGCTCGCCGCGGTTCATGCCGATGGACCTGACCAGGAAGGACGACGACTACGTCCTGACCACGGACCTGCCGGGCGTGGACGCCGACAGCATCGACATCGACATCGACAACGGCGTCCTGACCATCTCCGCGGAGCGGAACACCACGCAGGACCCCGAGGACCGCAAGTGGATCGCCAATGAGCGCTTCACCGGTTCCTACCGGCGCCAGGTCACCGTGAGCGACAGCGTGGACACAGAGAAGGTCACCGCCGACTACACAGACGGCGTGCTGACCGTGACCCTGCCCGTCGCCGAGAAGGCGAAGAGCCGGAAGATCTCCGTGGGCCGCACGGAGACCCCGCAGGAGATCACCGCCTGATCTCGCAGGACCGGTCACTGACCGCCGCGGCGAAGGCCGCGTTGTGGCAGGACCACAGCACGGCGGGAGGCCCGCTGTACAGGGGCCGCAGGCCCGCCGCATCCAACGCCGCCAGGTACTCCCCGGCGGCGTAGCTGTGCATGACGCGGGTCAACCAGCGGTACCCGTCGGCGTCCAACCCCACCGTGGGTTCATCGAGGATCAGGAGGCCGGGGCCGCGGACCAGCGCGGCAGCGACGGCGAGCATGCGCCGCGGCGAACTGGGGACATCCAGGGGGTGGACGTCGCGCCACTGCTGCAGGCCGACCCATTCGAGGGCGGTTTCGGCGTGGGCATCACCGGTGCCGACGGCGAGTTCCTTGAGGACGGTGCGCTTCGAGAACGCCGCGTCCATCCCCGTCGGTGCCCATCCGGCCGTTGGGCTACGCAGTGTGCCGTCGTACGGGATCAACCCGAGTATGGCCAGCATCAGGGAGGTTTTCCCCGAGCCGTTGGGGCCGGCGAGGTGGGTGACTTCTCCTCCGTTCGCTTCGAGCCGGACCGGTCCGAGTGTGAAGCTGCCGCGGGTGACGGTGAGATTGTCCGCGGTGAGGATGGGGGCTGTGGTCCGGGGCTGCACACAGGGGAGATCGGCAAGGGGATCCGGGGCAGGCACGGGAGCACCGTCCAGCGCGAGTTCGTGCACTGCATCATCGGCCAGTACCGTTCGCACACGGTCGTAGGCGGTGACGTCGCCCTCGAAGCGGTTCAGCGTGGAGCGCAGGATCTCGACCGCCGCAGCATCCAGACCGTCTATCGGGCAGTCCAGGACCAGGGCGCCCGGGTCACGCAGCAGTGCGGCGGCGATGGCGACCCGGCGCGTCTGCCCGGTGGACAGCTTCGACGGTTCACGGTCACTGATGGTGCGCAGGTCCCAGAGGTCAAGGGCCTTGTCGATTCGCTGCTCCATGGTGTCGCGGTCGACGCCCTGCTGTTCCATCCCGAAGGCGAGTTCCTGGGTGACCGTGGAGCGCAGCAGCGAGACGTGTGCTGAGGCGTCGTTGCCGACCCAGGCGGCACCGGTGCGTTCGGCGGTGGCCCAGGCGTGCTCGGACAGGCCCTCACCGGAGGCCGCCCAGATGAAGCGGTCGATCATGCGGTGATCATACCCACCCGGTCATTCACCAGATCCACGACACGGTCCGGGGAGTCCGCCCCACGCAGGGCAGCCCGGAAATCGTCCTTCATCAGGGCACGGGCCAGCTGCGCCAGAATCTTCAGGTGCTGCTTGCCGGCGTCCTCCGGGACCGCGATGAGGAACACCAGGTCCACCGGTTCGCTGTCGGGTGCGTCCCAGTCCACCGGGTCCGTGAGCTTCGCGAAGGCCAGGGTCGGCACGCTGACCGCGGAACTCCTGGCGTGCGGGATGGCCACGCCGTTGCCGACGGCGGTGGTGGACTGCGCCTCACGGGCGAGTGCCGCGTCCACCACCTCGTCCGCGCTGAGGCGGTGCTGGCGTTCGGCGTTCCCGGACAGGATGCGGATCACGGCCCCACTGTCGGCTGCGGTGACCCCGAGATCGACGGTGCCGGCGTCGATGAGCGGCGCGTCCTGCGGCGGAGCGTCCTGCTTGTCGGCCTTGCTGCCCGTCGTGGCCGCCATGAGCAGCAGGGACACCGCCGACGTGACCGCGATTCCGATGACCAGGCAGAGGAAGAACCAGCCGATGCCCTCGATCGCACCCAGGACGGCGACGATCGGCCCGCCGTGCATCACGTTGTCCTTCACCCCGAACATGCCGGCCAAGGCACCGGCGACCGCACCGCCGACCACGTTCGCCGGGATGATCTGCAACGGCCGGGCGACCGCCAGCGGGATCGCACCCTCGGAGATGCCGAAGAAGCCCATGAACAGTCCGGCGATGCCGGAATCCCGCTCCGACTTGTTGAACCGGTGCCTGGCGACCAGCGTGGTCACGCCCGCGGCGATCGGCGGGACGGCGATGGCGACGGCCGCCATGCCCATGGGTGCGGCGTTGCCGGTGGCGATCAGGCCGCCGGCGAACAGGAAGGCGGTCTTGTTCAACGGACCACCCATGTCGAAGGTGATCATCGCGCCGATGATCGCGCCGAGCACCAGGACAGAGGAGCCCTGCAGCCCCTCGAGCCACTCGGTCATCACCTCGAAGAGCGTGGCGATCGGATTGCCCAGCAGGTAGATGAACAGCCCGCCGACGATGAGCGTGGTCAGCACCGGGATGACGATGATCGGCCAGATCGGCTGGATGTACTTGTGCACCGGGATCCGCCGGATGGCCAGCGCGAGGTAGCCGGAGAGGATGCCGGTGACGATACCTCCGAGGAACCCGGCGTCCGCCTCGGAGCCGTAGAGGTCCCCCGTGACGGCGACCAGGCCGGTGACGAAGCCCGGCGCGAGACCGGGCCGGTCGGCGATGGCCATGGCGATGTAGCCGGACAGCACCGGCACCATCAGGGAGAATGCCAGGTCACCGAGCTGGTTGAGGGTGTACCAGAAGGTGTCCTCCGGGATGACGAGCCCCTCCGCCCCCGGCTCGCCGCCGATGGACAGGGCCACGGCGATCATCAGGCCGCCGGTGACCACGAACGGGATCATGTGGGAGACGCCGTTCATCAGCGCGCGGTAGAGGTCGTCGCCGAAACGGGCGATCCAGGGTTTTTCCGGCCCGTCGGTGCCGCCGTCCGCCCCGTTCTGCCCGGCGTCCCGCTCCCCCGAGGCCGCGGGTGCGTCCAGTGCCCGCTGGAGCAGCTCAGCCGGTTTCTTGATGCCCTCGTCCACGCCGGTGGAGACGAGGGGCATCCCGGTGAAGCGGGACGTGTCGATCTTCATGTCCGCGGCGACGACGATGGCCGCCGCCTCCCGAAGCTCGTCGTCGGTGAAGGCGTTCTCCACACCGATCGAGCCATGGGTTTCGACGCGGACGCGGACGCCCGCCTGCTCCGCGGCGGCCTCGAGGTTCTCGGCGGCCATGTAGGTGTGCGCGATGCCGGTCGGGCAGGCGGTGACGGCCAGCACCAGTGGTGGCTTCTCCTGTGAGGTCATGCCTCCCAGCGTAACGGCGGGCCGGATAACCTGGGGTCATGAAAATCGCGGCGTTCGACTTCGACGGAACCATCCTCTTCGAGGACGGCATCAGCGACCCCACACTGGCGGCCATCCGCGCGTGGCAGGACAAGGGGAACCTCGCGGTCGCGGCCACGGGAAAGTCACTGTCCGCGGCCCGGTTCGCACTCGAGGGCTACGACGTCCGCTTCGACTACTCCGTTCTGTTCACCGGGGCCGTCGTGGCTGGTCCGGAGTGGGACGTGCTGCACCGTTCCACCCTGGCACCCGCCACCGTCCAGGGCATTGTGGACGGTCTGTCGGGCATCGACGGCATTGCGGTGTACGGGACCATGCTCGGCGGACGGGACGTGCGGTTCAGTTCCACGATCCCGGACGAGTCGAGGACGTCGGTCCTCAGCGATTTCCGGGAGATGGCCACGTCCGCCATCGACGACCAGGAGTTCGTGGGAGTTCCGGTCAGGGTGCCGGGCGACAAATCCCTCCGGGACCGCATCCACGGTGAGGTCACGGGGTCCTTCGACGTGGGATGCGTGATCAACCAGAACTTCGTCGACATCGTGCCGGTGGGGACCTCGAAGGCCGCCGGACTGGACTGGCTCGTGAGGCACCTCGGAGTGTCCGGCGTGCCGGTCTACACCTTCGGAGATTCCTGGAATGACCTGCCGATGCACGCCGTCGCCGACCGTTCGTTCTCCTTCCCGTGGTCCCCGAACGCGGTGAAGGACGCGACGGACGAGGTCATCGGCTCCGTGGCCGAGGCACTGCCCCGGCTGTGAGCCCTACACCAGCGCGCCGACGATGAACACGGCGATGACCCCCAGCACCATCAGCCAACGGCATGCCCGCTGCAGAGTGGAATCGTCCACCGGGACCAGCAGAGTCCGGGTGCCTGGTTCGCCGATGCCGGTGCGCTTCAGCGGGCGGGAACGTTGGGAGGCGTCGTCGATCAGGCCGACCACCAGGGGAAGGACGGTCGCACCGCGCGAGCGCCAGGTGTCGACATCCACCCCGCGGGACGCCTGGACCTGGCGGATCGTCCGCCAGCGCTGCTGCGCCATCGGCAGCAGACGCACCACGGTGCCCACCATGTAGACCAGCGGTGCCGGGATACTCAGCTGGAGCCGCCGCATCAGGGCATCCGCGTCCACGAAACTTCCCAGCACCAGTCCGGCACAGGTCATCGCCATGAAGCGCAGTCCCAGGGTGGTGGCGATCCAGGCGCCGTCCGAGGTGACCGGGATCAGGAACCGGGCGACCTCCACGTCGCCGAACGGCACGTACACCAGCAGGTAGGACAGGAACGCCGGAACCGAGAGCAGCAGCGCGGCGATCAGTGCGCGGCGTTGGCGGCGTCCCGCGAACGCGAGGAGGAACGTGCCGAGCAGGAAGACGGCGGACACCCACGGATTGTGCAGCACCATCACCGTGACGATCGAGCACGCCGCCGCGGTCAGCGGGGTGAGGGGGCTCATGGCCTGGCAGTCGCAGGCGCATCGAACGCCACCGCGTCCGGGTCGAACGTCCTGCGCGACCGCTCCGGCAGCGAGCGGACCACCACCCAGACCAGCAGGAAGATGATGATCTTGTCCATCGGGTCGGACGTCCACGACTGCAGGAACACCGCGGTGGTCTGCGACGCGCCGAGCCCCTGGAAGAAGCTGACGAGCAGGCCCGTGCCGGTCCCCGCGGTGCCGCCGAAGATGAAGGACGCCACGGGCGCGGACACCAGGGCGGAGAAGAAGCCGAGCACGGCACCGGCGACGACGACCTTCCACCACGACGAACGGAACAGCTTCCTGACCAGTCCCGCAGCCAGGCCCATCAGGGCGTAGCCGGCAGCGAAGGGGACGATCGTCGGATTGAACGTTCCCCACACCAGGGCGGACAGTCCACCGGTCGCCAGTCCTGCCGCGGGACCGGCCAGCACACCGACGAGGATGGTGCCGAAGGAGTCGAGGTACAGCGGGATCGGCAGGCCCATGGTGCCCACGACCTGGCCGACCACGATGTTCAGCACCAGCGCGACCGGCATCAGCGCCAGGGTGCGCACCGGCAGGGACGGGACGACGGCGATCAGGGCGATGACCGTGGGCACCAGGAAGCCGACCAGCGCGAAGGTGGTGGAGGTGGAGTCCGCCATGGAGGAGAAGTCGGAGTCGTCCGGCTGGTTCAGGACGAGGGTCAGCCAGGTCACCGCGTAGATGGCGACGGCGATGGAGATCAGGGCGATCTGCAGGGTTCGTGACAGGGGACGCACTTCTTGGCTCCTGGGTGGAATGGGGACGTAGCCGGGACAGCCCGACCCGCCGCGCAGCTCCCGTATGTCACCTCGGGGAACGCGCTTGGGTACTGACGTCTCATCTTGCCGAGTCGCGCGTCCCAGAGCAAGGCGGGGCGGATGGCCGCGCGATGGACGACACAGAGAGTGCGACGTCTGGAGGCCTGAAGCATCTGGACGTCGGGTGCGGCACCGGGACTCTCGTCGCTTCGGCGGTAACCCGGGGACGTGAGGTCACGGGGATCGACACCGATGCCGACATGGCCGCTGTGAGCCAGTCCCGTGTGGCTGGCACAGGTGCGAACATCCACCATGCTTCGGTCTTGGACCTGCCTTTTCCCGATGCGTCATTCGACGCTGTCACCGCGAATTTCGTCGTCAATCACCTGCCGGATCCCCGGGCCGGCCTGCGTGAGATGGCACGGGTACTTGAGCCGGGGGGACCGGCCGCGATGACCATCTGGCCCGCCGGGCCGCTGGGATGGTCAGGATTGGTCGGCGGTGCGTTCGATGAGGCAGGGGTTACGCCGCTACCGCCGCAGCATCTGCCAGAGCACCTCGATTTCGAACGCTCCGTCGCGGGCCTCGCCGGGATCTGCATGGAGGCCGGCCTGGAGATCACCGGGCAATCGACCCCGAGCTGGACGTGGCGCATCACCCCGGGTGCGCTATGGCGGGGAGTCTCGGGTGGGGTCGCTGGGCCGGGACGCGCCTATCTCGCACAGATGCCGGAGGCACGGAACGCTGCAGACCAGGCATTCCTCGAGCTCGCCGAGCCCGAGACAATGGAGGACGGCCAGTTGCATCTCCCGATGACAGCGTCCTACGTCCTCGCCACCCTGCCGGAGGCATGACTGGATCATCGGTGCCATCGCAAACGGTCCGGTGTGCATGGCAAACGGTCGGTTTCAGCGATCAGAACGACCATTTGCGATGCACACGCGACCGTTTGCGATGGCGAGCCCCTGAGAATCGAGTCATACGTCACACTCCTACTTGACAGACCAAGCGGTCTACTGGTTACCTTGTGCCCGAAGCAGTCGACGAGAGTCGAGTTCCCCTCCTGGAGCCCCGGACGAGGCGGAAC
>NZ_JBQEDF010000059.1:0-19723 GCF_052107835.1 Corynebacterium sp. | reverse complement strand
TCTCCACCTGCTGCTCGCGGGGAGTGAGGTAGGAGTCCCCGCCCTCGGGAACCCCGACTGTCGTCGCGATCTCGGACAATCTGTCGTAACGCTCCTGCTCCCCGGAGCTGCGCACGTCGAGGATGAGGTCGGGATCGAGGGCGGCGATCTCCTCGTACCCGGGTTCGAGGGTCTCGATGATCTCGGGGGAGGTGTCGTAGGCGCCCTCCAGCCACGGCCCCACACCGTCGCCGCCGAACTCCAGCCAGTCGGACGCGCCGACCGGCTGCACCCCGAGTTCCAGGGCGGTTTCGGCGTCGCCCCATCCCAGGGCGACCACGCGGGTGGGCTGCTCATCGACGGTGACGTCGCCGAACTTGGTGGACACGGTCTGGGGGAACGTGCCCTCAGTTTCGACGAGGGAGGCGTCGTCGGAGGATCCGGCGCTGTCGTCCGAGTTATCGGAGCAGGCCGCGAGGCCAACGGTGAGGCCGACGGCGGCGAGTGCCGCGAGGGTCTGGCGGGATCGGTTCACGTGGAATGCTTTCACAGAGGAGAGCATACCCTACCTTGTTCTACCTGCTGTGCTCCTCCAGCAGCGGGACGAGCTGCTCCAGGGCGAACTCGTAGGCCTGCGGGCTTCCCAGCGAGATCGCCGAGGAGATCTCGTCGGGCACCACGAAGGACCGTCCGTCCTCGGTGGCGCCCAACCGCTGCCAGGCGGAATTGTCCTCGATCTCGGCCTTGTCCTTGCCGATGGGGAAGGCCAGGACAACATCCGCGTCTGCGTCGGCCAGGTTCTCGTCGGACAGGGACACCGAGAAGCCGTTCGGCCCCGGATCCTCCGAGGAGATCCTGTCGTTCAGGGTGAAGCCGAGGTTCAGGAACGGGTCCAGGCGGGCCGACCCCTCCAGGAACACGCCCCAGGTGTCGGACGCGCCGATCGCGGACACTGTCTGGCCGTCCCACTCCGGATGCTCCTCGGTGATTTCGGCGTACTGCCCGGCGCGCGCGTCATTGAGCTCCTCGCCCTTCTCCGGGATGCCCAGTGCTGTGGCGATCATGCTGGTCTGGTCGCTGGGCGAGGTGAGGAAGCTGTCCGCGTCCCCGTCGGGCAGTCCGACCGTCGTGGCGATCTCGGAGAGCTTGTCGTAGCGGGCCTCGTCACCGGAACTCTTCACGTCCAGGATCAGATCCGGTTCCAGGGCGGCGACCGCCTCGAAGTCCTCGTCGTCGGTCTGGATGATCTCCGGGGCGGAATCGTAGCCCGCCGTACCCGTGTCGCTGTCCTCCATCCAGGGGCCCAGGCCCTCATCGCCGAAGTTCAGCCAGTCGGACGCGCCGACCGGTTGCACGCCCAGGGCCAGGGCGGTTTCGGCGTCGCCCCATCCCAGGGCGACCACGCGGGTGGGCTGCTCATCGACGGTGACGTCGCCGAACTTGGTGGACACGGTCTGGGGGAACGTGCCCTCAGTTTCGACGAGGGAGGCGTCGTCGGAGGATCCGGCGCTGTCGTCCGAGTTATCGGAGCAGGCCGCGAGGCCAACGGTGAGGCCGACGGCGGCGAGTGCCGCGAGGGTCCGGCGGGATCGATTCAGCATGAGGTGGGGCGGCTTTCTGTGAGGGATATCCGACCCAGGGAAGCCTACCCCTACAGCTCCTGGGAAGCGATCGCCGCCCCCTCAACGAGGGACTCCAGCTTCGCCCAGGCGATCTGCTCGTGCAGACGCCCGCCCAGACCGCAGTCGGTGGACGCGACGACACGCTCGGGGCCGACGACCTCGGCGAACCTGAGGATCCGGTCGGCCACCGTGCGCGGGTGCTCCACGATATTGGTGGAGTGGCAGACCACGCCCGGGTAGATCAACGAGTTGGCGGGCAGCTCGTGGTCCTGCCACACCCTCCATTCATGGGCGTGGCGGGGGCTGGCGCCCTCGAAGGTGAACCCGCCGACATCGGCGCGCAGGACCTCGTCGATGATGTCGCCGAAGGGGATGTCGGTGGTGTGCGGGCCGTGCCAGGAACCCCAGCAGATGTGCAGCCGGGTCCGGTCCTTCGGCAGACCCTCCAGCGCCGTGTTGATCGCGTCGATGCGGATGCGGACCCACGCCTGGTAGTCGGCGACCGTGGGCTCCGGGTTGATCTGGTCCCAGGCCTCGGCCAGGTCCGGGGCGTCGATCTGCACGGTCAGCCCGGCATCCGTGATCGCCTTGTACTCCTCGTGCAGTGCGGCGGCGCAGGCGTTGACCAGGGCGGTCTCGTCCCCGTAGTGCTCGTCGGTCAACCGTGCGGCGGAGCCCGGGGAGATTGCCGCGATGAAGCCGTCCGACGTGCTCTTGCCGACCGCGTCCAGCGCGTGGGTGAGCAGCCGGACGTCCGCGCCGACCTGCTCACCGCCGATGTAGGTCACCTCACCGGTGAACTTCGGGTTGCCGACCTTGGCGCGTCCGGTGAAGATGCCCGACTCCGGATCCTCGTAGGCGGCGGAGAACGCCGCGCGGTCCCGGCGGTCGGGGAAGGACGTGAGCTTGATGTTGCCCGGGGTGGAGCGCACCTTCTCCGCGTTCGCCCACCGGTCGGTGTCGGTCATGGTGAGCCCGCCGAAGCGGGAGAAGATGTAGTTCCACCAGGCGCCGTAGTCCACTGCGCCGGAGGTGACGTGGCCGTACTCGCCCTCGTTGATGATGTCGAGACCGAGCTCGGCCTGCCGGCGGACGACCTTGTCCACGCCGTCCTGCAGGATGCCGAGGAATTCGTCCTGCGGGAGTTCCCCGGCCGCGCGGCGCCGGTTGGCCTCCAGCAGTTCCGGGGTTCGTGGCAGCGAGCCGACGTGGGTCGTGCGGATTGTCGTCATGTGCGGTGGTTCCTACCTTCCGTTGATTTCGCGGGTCGCCAGGGCGGCGCCCTCGACCAGTGACTCGAGTTTCGCCCAGGCGATCTGCGGGTGCAGCCTGCCGCCCAGTCCGCAGTCTGTCGAGGCGACCACGTTCTCCGGGCCGACGATGTCGGTGAAGTGCAGGATCCGGTCGGCGACGGTGCGCGGGTGCTCGACGACGTTGGTCGAGTGGCAGACCACACCGGGGTAGATCAGGGTGTTCTCCGGCAGCTGGTGCTCGGTCCACACCCGCCATTCGTGGGCGTGGCGGGGGCTGGCGCCCTCGAAGGTCAGCCCCGCCACATTGGCGCGGAGGCACTGCTCGACGATGGCGCCGAAGGGGATGTCCGTGGTGTGGGGGCCGTGCCAGGAACCCCAGCAGATGTGCAGGCGTGCCTTCTCGCGGGGGATGCCCTCCAGCGCGCGGTTGATCGCGTCGATGCGCTTGCCGATCCACGCCTGGTAGTCGGCGATGCTGGGCTCGGGGTTGATCTGGTCCCAGGCCTCGGCCAGGTCCGGGGCGTCGATCTGCACGGTGAATCCGGCGTCGGTGATGGCCTTGTACTCCTCGTGCAGGGCATCGGCCGCGGCGCCCAGCAGCTCGTCCTCGGAGGCGTAGAACGTGTTCTGCAGCCGTGCGCCGGAGCCCGGGGAGACGGCGGCGATGAAGGCGTCGCTGGTGGAGTGCCCGGCTTTGGACAGGGCGCTGGTCAGGCCGTTGACGTCGGTGGCGACGGCGTCCTGCCCGGTGTAGGACAGCGGTCCGGTGATGGCGGGGTGGGTGAAACCGCCCGGATTCCCGCCGAGGACACCGGACTCCGGATCCTGGTAGGCCTCGCGGAAAAGGGTCCAGTCGCGACGGTCCGGGAAGCTCGTGAGCTGGATGTTGCCCGGGGTGGAGCGCACGGTCGGCTCCTCCTCGTCGGTGAGCTCGAGACCGGACAGTCGGGGGAAGACGTAGGTCCACCAGGCGCCGAAGTCGATGGCACCGGACGACAGGTGGCCGTACTCGCCGTCGTTGATGATGTCCAGGCCCAGGTCGACCTGGCGTTTGACGACCTCGTCCACGCTGCTCTGCAGCAGGCCGAGGAACTCCTCGCGGGGGAGTTCGCCGGCGGTGACGCGTCGGTTGGCCTCGGTCAGTTCAGGGGTGCGGGGGAGGGAACCCACATGCGTGGTGCGGATATGTGTCATGGACATATGGTAGACCGAGCGGTTCACTGGTCCCGAAACTGCCCCCGCTCCGCCCCCGGCAAACGCGTTGCCAGGCGTTCAGCGGCGAGGTCCAGGGTGGCGTCGGATTTGCAGAATGTCCAGCGCACCAGGGTCGTGACCTGCTCGTCCGGCTGCTCCACGAACGCGCTCACCGGAATTGCCGCCACCCCCACCACCTCCGGGAGGTGCCGGCAGAACTGCTCGCCGGTGACGTCCAGGCCCAGCGGAGCGATGTCGGTGACCAGGAAGTAGGTGCCGTCGCTGTGCAGTACATCCTGGCCGGTGCCGCGCAGGACCCCGGCCAGGCGGTCGCGCCGGGCGCGCAGTGTCCGGGCCCACCGGTCGCTCCAGTCACCGGCATGGCCCAGTGCCCACGCCACCGCCGGCTGCAGCGGTGTCACACCGACATAGCTGAGGAACTGCTTCGCCGCGGTCACCGCGTCGAGCAGGTGGGGCGGGGCGATCGCCCACCCGGTCTTCCAGCCGGTGACGTTGAAGCTCTTCGCCGCGCTCGACAGGGTCACGGTCTGGTCCGCCATGCCGTCCAGGGTCGCGAAGGCGGTGTGGGGCGTGTCGAAGGCGAGGCGCTCGTAGACCTCGTCACTGATCACCACGGTGCCCGTCCCGCGGATGGTCTCGGCGATGAACTCCAGGTCATCGCGGCCCAGGACGGTGCCGGTGGGGTTGTGCGGCGAGTTCAGTATCAGTGCGGCGGGGCCCTCGGCGACGGCGGTGGCGAACGCGTCCCGGTCAAGGTGCCAGTGGCCGTCGTCGAGCTTGAGCCGGACGGGACGCGGGACCGCCTCGGCCAGGCCGATCGCCGCGGAGTAGGCGTCGTAGGTGGGTTCGAGGACGACGACCTTCTCCCCGCGGTCGACCAGGCCCAGGACGGATGCGGCGATGCCCTCGGTCGCCCCCACGGTGACCAGGACGTCCTCCGCACTGAAGCGGTGGCCGAGCCGGCGGGCACGGTCGTCTGCCACCGCCTGACGGAGTCCGGGCAGTCCACGGCCGGGGCCGTACTGGTTGTTGCCGCCGGCGATCTCCGCGGCGGCGCGGGCGAGCATCTCCTCCGGCCCGTCCTCGTCGGGGAAGCCCTGACCGAGGTTCGCCGCCCCGGTGCGTACCGCCTCGGCGGTGATCGTCGCGAAGATCGTGGGGCCGATGCCGGCGACCCGGTGGGCGGGTGTGAATCTGGAAGCCATGGAAGCCATAGTATGGTCTGATGACCATTCAGCCGATCACAGCGACCGGGATCCACCCGGACCAGACCATCTCGGTGGAGCAGACCGACCCCGCCACCCTGCCCAAGGGGCATCCCGTCGACGCGCAGGCCGGCCGGGAGGGGCTGAGCCCGCGGGCGCAGCTCACCCAGCTGCTGAACTACTTCGAGGACAACTACCCGGAGATCTGGCGGTCGCTGACCACGGACGAGGGTGCGGGGGTGACGGGCCCGGAACTGACGCAGCTCAAGGACGACACCGAGCGGATGTGGGCGCGTGTGCCGGACCTGATCACCCACTGCAGCCTGCTTGCCCTCGGCGCGGGCCTCGACCACACCATGCCCACGTCAGCGTTCGTGAGGACGGGGCCGGACACCTCGCCGGTGACGGTGGCGGGGTTGCCCGGGACAGTGCTGCGTCCCTCGCATCCCACGGGTGCGGTGGCCGTGAGCCTGCATGGCGGGCCGGGTTGGTTCGGTGATGCCGAGACACACGAGCAGTTGTGGCTGCCATTGTTCGCCGCGCTCGCGGAGAAGTCGGGGGTGACGGTGGTGGACCTGCTGTACCCGCTGCCGGGCTACGCCGCGAACTCCTCCGTGGAGGCGACGCGGGCGGCGGTGGCCGGGGCATTCCGGGAGGTGCAGGAGCAGGCGGCGGATCTGGTTTCCGGTGCCACGGGGTCATCCGGGCGGGTCGGGTTGATCACCTTCGGTTCCGGTTTCGGGCTGGCCCGTGACGTGGTGGAGGACGCGGCCTTCCTGCTGGCCATGTCGCCCCGGATAACCCCTGCCCTGGACGCGGACGCGCCGGCGCTGGCGGACGTGCCGTCCCTGGTTTCCGTGGCCTCGGAGGACTCGCGGGGTACGGGAGCCGAGGAGGTCAAGGAGTACTTCGACCGGTGTGCCCCGAAGAACTCCTTCGCCGCCTACCTGTCCGAGCACTTGATCGGCGCCCCGGACGTGTGGCGGCGCCGTGTCAGTGACGACGCGGAGTGGCTGGCGCGGCAGTAGGGGTGTGGGGCGTTCGAGGCGGGAGGACGCTACGGCAACGTGCGGACCCGTGATTGATCGGCGGTGGTGAGGGTGGGGGCGATCCTGTGGTCGAAGGTCACCAACAGGGCGTTGTTCGTTGCCGCGAGGTTCACGAGATGCAGGTCGGTGACCTGTCGGTGCCCGGACAGTCCGACGAGGTCCACGAGGGGTTCCGAGAGAGTGGAGTTGTCCGGGAGGAATACCGCGTTCGGACGGGACCGCAATGTGCCCAGCATGCCGAGCACATCCGTACTGCCCAGTTGGACTCCGGTGACGGCACGGTTCAGCCCGAGTCGGAGGAAGCCGCTCTCGGTGACCGGTGTGGTGGCGAAACGCTCCGCAGCGCTGAACCACGCCAGGGCATTGTCGTGATCGACATGATTCGGATGCATCAGTGCCACGAGCACATTGACGTCGGGGAGCTCGAGATCACTCATCGTCCAGGGCCTCGGTGACCATGTCTCCGGTGATGACGTGCCCCGGGACCGAGGGGAAGAAGGACAGTCCGGAGCTGTCTGACTCGGGCAGCTGGCGGTGCTTCTCGTGTTCGAGTCCGTTCAAGGCGAGTTGTGACAGTGCCTCGCCCAATGTCCTGTTCCTGCCGGACCGCACCCTTCCGCGTGCCGCCGCGAGTACGCGTGGGTCGAGGTCAACAGTGGTCCTCATGCGTCAAGGATAGAACATCACTCATCACGCATCAAGAGGTCGGAGCGCAGGTGTTACGGAGGGGTAAAACCTCTCGGGAGTTGCATGTTTCGCGTTGTGGATTGTTCAACAATCCAATAACGTCGCCTGCACCACACGACGACGAGAAGGTGCCACCATGGCTGAACCCACTGAGTCCACTGAGCCCGCTGAAGCCGAAGCAGGTACCACCACGTCCCGCAAGGGCATGACCAACACCGGACGCGCGGCCACGTTCGGCGCAATGTTCATGATGGCCACGAGCGCCATCGGTCCCGGATTCCTCACCCAGACCAGTGTTTTCACCGTCCAGATGGGCGCCGCACTGGCCTTCGCCATCCTGATGTCGATCGTCATCGACATCGCGGTGCAGCTCAATGTGTGGCGCGTGCTCGCCGTCTCCGGAAAACGGGCCAACGAGCTCGGAAACACCGTCCTGCCGGGGCTCGGGTGGTTCCTGGCGGTCCTCGTGTTCATCGGCGGCATGGCCTTCAACATCGGCAATATCGCCGGTGCGGGCCTGGGCACCAACGCCATGTTCGGGACGGACCCCAAAATCGGCGGTCTGCTGTCCGCCCTCATCGCCATCGGGGTGTTCCTGTCCAAGAGGGCGGGTGTGGCGCTGGACCGCATCATGATCATCCTCGGCGCGGTGATGATCCTGCTCATGCTCTACGTCGCCATCGCGTCCAATCCGCCGGTCGGCGAAGCGCTGAAGAACACCGTGGTCCCGGAGGAGATCGACTTCCTGGTCATCACCACCCTGGTTGGCGGCACTGTCGGCGGCTACATCACCTTCGCCGGAGCGCACCGCCTCATCGACAGCGGTATCACCGGTCCGGAGAACGTCGGACGGATCACGAAAACCTCGGTCATGGGAATCATCATCACCGGTGTGATGCGGGTGCTGCTGTTCCTCGCGGTGCTGGGCGTCGTGGCCACCGGCGTCACCCTGGCAGAGGACAACGTTGCCGCGGACGCCTTCCACCACGCGGCCGGCGAGGTCGGACTGCGCATGTTCGGCATCGTGCTGTGGGCCGCCGGACTGAGCTCGGTGGTCGGCGCGGCGTACACCTCGATCACCTTCGTCACCACCACGAAGACCCAGCCGAGGAACCGCAACATCCTCACCGTGACCTTCATCGCCGTGTGCGCCGTGATCTACCTCCTGCTCGGCACAGCACCTCAGACCCTGCTGATCTTCGCGGGTGCCTTCAACGGCATCATCCTGCCGATCGCCTTCACCCTGGTGCTGTGGGTGGCATGGAAACGCACGGACCTGCTCCACGGCTACAGGTACCCGAAGTGGCTGCTGATCATCGGCGTGCTCGTCCTCATCGTCGAGTTCTACCTCGCCTGGAATGCCCTGACCGGCATTTCGGCGCTCTGGGAGTGACCATGACTGACCCCGCAACCCTCTCGCCGTCAGAATCCCGGGCACTGTTCCGTGCCGGGACGAGCGTCCCGACCCCCGGGTACGCGCCCGGACACGCCCAGGCCAACCTGATCACCCTGCCGAAGGAGGACGCCTTCGACTTCCTCATCTTCGCGCAGCGCAACCCGAGACCCTGCCCGTTGCTGGATGTGCTTGAGCCGGGGCAGACGTCCTCCGCACTGCTTGCCGACGGCGACATCCGCACCGACATCCCGTCCTACCGGGTGTACCGCGATGGGGTGCTCACCGATGAGGTCACCGAGGTGACGGACCTCTGGAGGGACGATTTCGTGTCCTTCCTGATCGGCTGCTCCTTCACCTTCGAGTCAGCACTGCTGGACAACGGGGTTCCGGTCGCGCACATTGCGCGGGGACGCAACGTCCCGATGTACCGCACCTCGGTGCAGACCAACCGCGCGGGACGCTTCGGCGGTCCGCTGGTGGTCTCGATGCGCCCCGTACCGGCATCGCAGGTGGCGGACGCGGTGCGCATCACCTCCCGCTACCCGTCGGTGCACGGCGCGCCGGTGCATGTCGGTGATCCGGCGGCGCTCGGGATCGAGGACCTGTACAGCCCCGATTTCGGGGACGCCCCCGTTGCCGCGGACCTCGGGCCCGGCACTGTTCCGGTGTTCTGGGCGTGTGGGGTGACCCCGCAGGCGGTGGTGATGAACTCGGCGCCCGAGCTGGCGATCACCCACAGCCCCGGGTACATGCTGGTCACCGACGCGCGCGACGTGGATTACCAGGTGCCGTGATCAGTCCGTGCCGATCAACCCGGGCAGCCGTTCACCGGTCTCCCGGATATTGGTGCGCACGGCGTCGGCGGCCGCCTGACGGTCACCCGCCTGCAGTAGCGTGACGGTGCCCCGGTTGACGGGGACGAACGCCCGGTGGAAATCCGGGTCTGCCTTCTCCGCCAGCAGGAAGATCAGGCGCATCCGGGCGAGCAGCCGGTCCATCTCCTCGTCGAGCAGCTGTGAACCACTTGCCTTGACCACCGCACGGTGGAAACGCTGGTTCGCCAGACCGACCTCCTTGAGGTCGTCGATCGCGAGGTGGCGTTCGGCGTCCGACACGGTGTGGTCGAGCACCCCGACATCGAGGAACTCCCCCCACAGCAGCGCCGCCGGTTCGATGACCGCCCGCTCACGGTAGAGGTCACGGATGTCCCCGGCGGTGGGGGAGGCGATGAAGACACCCCGGTTCGGGATGCGGTCGATGATGCCGTCAGCGGCGAGCATCGCGAAACTCTCGCGCAGGGTATTACGGGAGACCCCGAGGTGCCCGGCCAGGACCACCTCGTTGAGCTTCGCGCCGGGCGGGTACTCGCCCGCGGAGACGGCACGACGCAGACGGGTGGAAACGGACTGGGCACGCATGGTCGACCAGTCTAGCGGGCGGGCCCTACCCCACGGTGCCGATCGCGTCGCCGCCCTGGACCGTCGTCCCGGCCTGCATCTTCACGGTGAGGACGCCGTCCACCGGGGCGGTCACTGCGCGTTCCATCTTCATCGCCTCAATGGTGGCCACGGTCTGGCCCTCGCTGACCCGTGCGCCGTCCTCGGCCTTCCACTCCACGATGGTGCCCGCGAAAGGGGCGGTGACGGCGGCTCCGGAGGAATCGGACGGTCCGGTGTCCTGTGCAGGTGTCGGGGACGTTCCAGCAGGGCCGGCCGGGGCGAGGACCCCGGCGGGGATTCCCACACGGTGCAGCCGACCGTCGATCTCCACCGAGATCCGGGTGCGTTCGGTGTAGGCGTCCTCGATGTCGCTGACGTCGTTTCCAGCGCCGGGGACGTACTGGTTGTCGACCCAGTCGGTGTAGATGCCGAAGCCTTCGGAGTCCTCCGCGGTGAACGCCGGATGCCTCACAATGTCCCGGTGGAACGGCAGGACGGTGCGCACACCCTCGATCCGGAACTCGTCCAGTGCCGCCGCCGCACGCCGCAGCGCCACGTCCCTCGACGGCCCCCACACGATGAGCTTGCCGAGCAGAGAATCGTAGAAACCGGGGACCGTGCCCCCGGAAGTGAGCCCGGCGTCCACCCGGATACCGGGGCCCGTCGGAACCTCGAACGTGGTCACCGTGCCGGGGCACGGGACGAAGCCGTTCGCGGCGTCCTCCGCATTGAGACGGAACTCGAAGGCGTGGCCGGTGGGCTCGGGATCGGCCCCGTCGGCGCCCAGGAAACCCAGCTCCTCACCGGCGGCGATGCGGAACTGCTCGGCGACGATGTCCACCCCGCTGGTCACCTCGGTGACCGGGTGCTCGACCTGCACGCGGGTGTTGACCTCCAGGAAGGAGACCGTGCCGTCCTCGGCGACGATGAACTCCACCGTTCCCGCGCCCACGTAGCCGGCCTCCCGGCAGATGTCCCGGGCCCCCTCGGTGATCTGCTCACGTTGGGCGGAGGTCAGGAAGGGGGCAGGGGATTCCTCCACCAGCTTCTGGAAGCGCCGCTGCGTGGAGCAGTCGCGCGTGCCGACCACCGCGACATTCCCGTGGGTGTCTGCCAGCACCTGCGCCTCGACGTGGCGTGGCTCGGTCAGGAACTTCTCCACGAAGCACTCGGTGCGTCCGAACGCAGCAGCCGATTCGCGCCCCGCGGAGAGGAAGGCGTCCTCGATGGAGTCGATACCGTCGGACTCGCGAACGAACTTCAGGCCGCGTCCACCGCCACCGAAGGCAGCCTTGATCACGATCGGCAGACCGTGCTCCTCGGCGAAGTCGCGGGCCTCCTCCCAGGACTGCAGGGGTTCGGAGGTGCCCGGTGCCAGCGGTGCGCCGACGGATTCAGCGAGCTGCCGGGCGGCGACCTTGTCCCCCAGGGTGTCGATGGTGTCCGGGGACGGCCCGATCCAGGTCAGGCCGGCGTCCTGCACCGCGCGGGCGAACCCGGAGTTCTCGGAGAGGAAGCCGTAGCCGGGGTGCACGCAGTCCGCGCCGGTGCGTGCGGCGACATCGAGCAGCGCGGGGATGTTCATGTAGGTCTCGGACCCGGTGGAGCCGGGCAGGGCGTACGCCTCGTCGGCGACACGGGTGTGCAGCGCGCCGACGTCGGGTTCGGAGTACACCGCGATGGAGCGGATGCCGAGGTCCCGGGCTGCCCGGGCGATGCGCACGGCGATCTCACCGCGGTTGGCGATCAGCACTGTGGTGGTCGTGGATGTCATGGGAGCTCCTGAAAGGTGATGTCCGTGCCGGGGGCGAGTTGGGAGGCGGTGTCGAGGTCGTCGGGGACCACGGTGGCGATCACGGGGTAGCCGCCGGTGACGGCGTGGTCGCGGAGGAACATGACCGGGGTGCCGTCAGGCGGGACCTGGATGGATCCGGCGACCATCCCCTCGCTGGGAATCTCGCCGTCGTTCGTGCGGGCGACCGGCTCGCCGGACAGCCGGATGCCGATGCGGTTGGACGTGCCGCTGACCTGCCACGTCCTTCCGGTCAGAGCCTCCGCACCGCCGGCGAACCAGTCATCGCGGGGCCCTGGGATGATCCGCAGGACGACGGGACCGTCCGGGGCGACGGTGGTCGCGGTTGTCGGTGACGGTGTGACCGCCCCGTGTGCGCTACCTGCGCTGACCGTGTCCCCCGGCTCCAGTGGCGCGGGGCCGAGGCCCGACATCAGGTCCGTGGACACCGATCCCAGAACCCTCTGCCCGGCCACACCGCCGCGCACCGCGATGTAGCTGCGCAGGCCCGTGGCCGCCGGGCCCACGGTCAGGGTGGACCCTGCGGTGAGCAGCAGCGGGACGCCGGGTGTTGCGTCCTGCCGCCCGATCGTGACCGGTGCGTTCGCGCCGGTGACGGCGACGACGGTGTCCACCAGCGCGGTGAGGCCCACCCCACCGATGTTCTCCAGGACGCCGTCGGTGCGGGTGTTGCCGACCGCGGAGTTGGCGGCGAGGGCGGACGCGCGGTCGGCCACACCCGAGGTCGTCACACCGAGATCGCCGAAGCCGGGGCGTCCGAGGTCCTCGATCAGGGTCTGCAGGCCGGTGTCGTCGACACGCAGGGCGGGACGCCTGGGCGTGCTGTCGCCCGGTGTCGCCGGGGCTGATCCGGACGTTGCCTCGACCGTCTCCCGGATGGCCCGGTAACGGACCAGGTCGCCGGGGCTGAGCAGGGCGGGTGGTTCAGCATCCGTGTCCCAGAACCTGTCGGCGGTGGTGCCGATGAGCTGCCAGCCGCCGGGGGAGGTGCGTGGGTAGACCGCGGAGAACTCCCCGGCCAGGCCCACTGCGCCAGTGGGCACGGTGGTACGCGGGCTGGAGCGGCGGGGCACGGTGAGCCCCAGGGACGCGTCCTGCGGAACGCAGTAGGTGAAGCCCGGTGCGAAGCCGCCGAACGCCGCAACCCAGGTTGTGGAGGTGTGCCAGTCGATCAACGCCCCGGTGGACATGTCGAGGGTGGAGGCCAGCTCGGCGAGGTCCTCCCCGTCGTAGTGGACGTCCACGGTGACCTCCTTAGGGGAGGACGGTGCGGCATCCGCGGGACGGAACCCCGGGAGTTCCTCGGCGGCGCGGCGGCTGGCCGACGCTGAATCCAACTGCACCAGGACGGTGCGGGCGGCGGCGACCACCCCGGTCTGCCCGGGCAGCGGGGACGCGGTCAGCGCGGCATGCCAGGCCATGACCGTTGTGAGATCCGGCAGATCAACCAGGACGGCGCGGGTGCCGACCGCGTGGACGGGGACAGTCACAGGAAGCTCCGGATGTCTATGCCGTCCGTGCCGAGCTGCCGGACGATCGCCTTCGTCAGATCCACTGAACCGGGGGAGTCGCCGTGCACGCACACCGATTCAGCCTGGACCTGGAGCTCTGTTCCGTCGACGGCGGTGACCGAGCCGGTGGTGGCCACCTGCAGGACGCGGCTGGCGACGGCGTCGGCGTCATGGATCACCGCGTTGTCCTGGGTGCGGGGGACCAGGGTGCCGTCCGGGTTGTAGTTGCGGTCGGCGAAGGCCTCCCGGATGGCCCTCAGGCCCTTGCGCTCGGCCAGGTTGATGGCGATGCTGCCGGGCAGCAGCATCACCGGCAGCTCGCCGAAGGCGCGGATTCCGTCGACGACCGCCTGGGCCTGCGTTTCGTGGTGGACGATGGCGTTGTAGAGGGCACCGTGCGGCTTGACGTAACTGACGTGGGTTCCGTGTGCCTTGGCCAGCGCGTCCAGTGCGCCGATCTGGTAGAGCACCTCGTCCGCCAGGCGGGACGGGTCGACGTCCAGGAAGGTGCGTCCGAAGTTGGCTGGATCACGGTAGCCGATGTGTGCGCCGACGGTGACTCCGCGTTCGGCTGCGGCCGTCACCGTGGCGGCGATGTCGTGGGGGTCGCCGGCGTGGAACCCGGTGGCGACATTGGCGCTGGAGACCAGGGCGACCATGGCGGGGTCGTCGGCGACGGCGATGCCGTTGGTGGTCTCGCCGAGGTCGGCGTTGAGGTCGATGGTGGTCATGGTTCCTCATTCCTTCCGGGCTTCCGCGGTCGACCCGATTGTTGAACAATCACAGCTGTGGTCCTCAGTGTAGTGGCTGGTGTGGCGTAGCGCACGGTGAGTCTTCTCCGCGATACGCGATGGACAGGTCGTGTGGGGTGGGCCACTATGGGGGAATGAATGCCACGGAACCCGTCGACGTGAGCGGCTTCCTGCTGCGCTACCTCCAGGCCAGCCGGGACGCCCTGGTGTGGAAGCTCGACGGCGTCACCGAGTACGACGCCCGGCGTCCCCTCACCGGGACAGGCGTCAGCCTCGCCGGTCTGGTCAAACACGCCGCCCATACCGAGATGGGCTACTTCGGCGAGACCTTCGGCCGTGAATGGCCGGTCGGGGAGGAGGTCATCACCGTCGGGCAGGCGATGGACGACCCCCAGATCGACTTCTACGTGGCAGAGGACGAGACCGTGGAGCAGGTCGTGGACTTCTACCGCCGGGTCTGGGCGTTCTCCAACGAGACCTTCGATATGTTCACCGTGGCTGATTTCGGCATGGTCCAGCACTGGCCGCCGGAGAGGAACCGGAAGAGCCTGGGCGAGATCGCCACGCACGTCATCGCGGAAACCGCGCGCCACGCCGGGCACGCCGACATCCTCCGTGAGCGGTTGGACGGTGGGATCGGGATGAGGGAGGACAACACCAACATCCCGGACGGAGTGGACTGGGAAGCGTACGTGGGAAAGCTCCAGCGCATTGCCGGGCGGTACCGGTAGCTACAGCTCCAGCAGGAACCGGCGGGTCTTCTGCACGTCCTCCAGCCGGGGGATCAGCTCCTCCAGCTTCTCCCAGTCGCGGGAGGGGATAGCCTCCTCGGCGGCGGCGATCACCGAGCGGTCCTGCGTCCCCCACGCCACCGGCATCGGGGAGATCTCCTGCCAGTGCCCCTGGTCACGGGCAGTGCGCATCCCGGTGACCGCCATCGACGGCACCCGCTCGCCGACCGTCCGGTTGATGCCGGGGATCGAGGTCACCGTCCGCAGTGCGAGCGCGGGCCGGGACGCCGAGCCCGAGCCGGGCACGGCGGTGTCCACCAGTGCCATCAGCACCACGTCCCGCGGATTGACCTGGGCGATCACCGTCGGCGCCAGATCGTAGGTGTCGTAGTACTGCTGCGGGCTGCCCAGCTGCCGGGGCATCACCGGGACCATCACGAAGCACACCACAGCCAGCACCAGCACGGCGATGCCCAGCATCACGGCCCACGGCTCGGCCACCACGATCATCAGGATCGCCGCACCGACAACGAGGATGCCGCCGAGGATCCCGGCGGACCACTGGAAGCGCCGGGAATCACGGAAGAACTCGTTGTGCTTGCGGGCGAAGGACTCGTCCACGGGGAAGTCGAACGTGGTCACGGGAACTCTTTCTACAGGTCAGATCTACAGGTCGACGGAATCGATGATGCGGTAGCCGTACCCCTGTTCGGCGAGGAACCGCTGACGGTGGGCGGCGTAGTCGGCGTCCAGTGTGTCACGTGCGACGACGGAGTAGAAATACGCCGGGCTGCCGTCCGGCTTCGGGCGCAGGATCCGTCCCAGCCGCTGCGCCTCCTCCTGGCGTGAGCCGAACGTGCCGGACACCTGAACCGCCACCGAGGCGCCGGGCAGGTCGATGGAGAAGTTCGCGACCTTCGACACGATCAGGACGCGCTGTTCCCCGGCACGGAAGGCGTCGTAGAGCTCCTGTCGGCGGTGGGTGGTCGTGCGGCCGTCGATGACCGGGGCGTCCAGCTCCTCGCCGAGTTCCTCGAGCTGGTCGATGTAGGCGCCGATCACCAGTGTCGGCTCATCCGGGTGCTGGTCCAGGATCGTGCGCACGATCCGGTTCTTCACCGGGGAGCACGCCGCCAGCCGGTACTTCTCGTTCTGCTCGGCGGTGGCGTAGACCATCCGCTCGGACTCGCCCAGCTGCACGCGGACCTCGGTGCAGTCGGCCGGGGCGATCCAGCCCTGTGCCTCGATGTCCTTCCACGGGGCGTCGTAGCGCTTCGGTCCGATGAGGCTGAACACGTCCTCCTCCCGGCCGTCCTCGCGCACCAGGGTCGCGGTGAGGCCGAGGCGCCGACGCGACTGCAGGTCGCTGGTCATGCGGAACACCGGGGCGGGCAGCAGGTGCACCTCGTCGTAGATGATCAGCCCCCAGTCGCGGGAATCGAAGAGCTCCAGCGCGCGGAACTCGCCCTTCGTCCGGCGTGTCACGACCTGGTAGGTGGCGATGGTGACCGGGCGGATCTCCTTGCGCTCCCCGGAGTACTCGCCGATCTCGTCCTCGGTCAGGGTGGTGCGGCGGACCAGTTCGTCCTTCCACTGGCGCCCGGCGACGGTGTTCGTCACCAGGATCAGGGTGGTGGTCTGCGACTTCGCCATCGACGCCGCGCCGACCATGGTCTTGCCGGCGCCACAGGGCAGCACGACGACCCCGGACCCGCCGGCCCAGAAGGAGTCCGCCGCCATCTCCTGGTAGTCGCGCAGGTGCCAGTCCTCGACCTCCGTCGACAGGGACATGGCGTGCGCCTCCCCGTCGACGTAGCCGGCGAGGTCCTCGGCAGGCCAGCCGACCTTCACCAGCTCCTGCTTCAGGCGTCCACGCTCGGACGGGTGGACGATGACGGTGTCGTCGTCGATGCTCTCGCCCAGCATCGGCTTGATCTTCTTGTGCCGCTGGATCTCGGCGAGCACCGCGGCGTCCTTCGACTCCAGCACCAGCCCGTGGGCGGGATGGTTGGCCAGGATCAGCCGACCGTAGCGGTCCATCGTCTCGGCGACGTCCACCAGCAGTGGCTGGGGGACGGGGAAACGCGAGTACGTCTCCAGGACGTGGACGATCTGCTCGGCATCGTGGCCGGCGGCCCGCGCATTCCACAGTGCCAACGGGGTGATGCGGTACGTGTGGACGTGCTCGGGCGCGCGCTCCAGCTCCGCGAACGGGGCCAGCGCAGTGCGCGCCTCCTGCGCCTGCCGGTGGCCTATCTCCAGCAGGACGGTCTTGTCCGACTGGACGATCAGCGGTCCGTCTCCCAACGCCACTTCGGTGTACTCCTTAACTTGATGGCTGCAACCTGGCCATTCTACGCGGTCATGCAGCGGGAGGCCGGGTGGGAAGCCGGGCTCTCCCGGTCAGGCACCGGGCGTGGTGACCCAGGCGACACGGTGCGGCTGGATCTGCAGGGACCGCCCTCCGGCCTCCGTCACGGCCACGATGGCGACCGGGCTCATCGTCACCACCGAGATCCAGTCCCGGACGGCGGATCCGGCGGCGTCGACGTAGCTGACCTCGACCTGGGTGCCGTGGTCGTAGGCGCGCCGCAGTGCGGCCATGATCTCCCGCGGCTCCCGGACCGTCTCCCCGGACGTGCCGTCCGCGCCATTGCCGTGCCCGGCCCCTCCGCCGGTGCCGTCGAGGTCGGCCTGCCGTGCCCGGCGGAAGGACTCGACCGCCCCGGCCAACTGGTCGCTGACCTCGTCCCTGGAGGGGGCGGGACGGTTCGGGTCCGGGACCACGGACAGCAGGCCCTGCGCGCCGGGGCCGCTGACATGTGCGGAGTCCCCCTCCACGGAGATCTGCACCCCGTCGTCCTCGAGGGCCTCGACCACCTGCGACAACTGGGTGGAACTGATGGCGACGGTGGGGGCGATCCGGCGCAGCCCGGTCTCGGCGGCTGCGGGTGTGGCCATGATCGTGTCCATCGTGGCCGCGTCCGGGACAGTCAGCACACTGGCCGCGGTGGAGCCCACCACCGGCTCCTCGCGCTCGTGGTTCCGGAAGGTGTCCTGGATCAGGTAGTGCAGCGACTGCGGGATCTCGGGGGCCATGGAGCGAAGGAAGGACTCGATCTCGCCGGCGTCCCCGCCACCCTCCGCCGCGCGCTGCATGGATTCCCGGGTGACCCGCCAGACACTCGCCATGCCGGTGGACTCGACGTCGGCGAACACCTGCAGCTGCCGCTCGGTGTCGGTGTCGAGCAGCCCCGGGGCGAGGATGGTCATGTCCCCCTGGATGATCAGCATGCGCACGGGATCGGGGAGGATGCCGTCCAGCGCCTCCGCGAGATCGCTCTCGGAACCGTCCGCGGTGAGGGTGACGGCGACGGAGGACGGCGCCCCGTCCGCCGACAGTCCCAGGCTGACGGACTCGGACAGGACGCCGTCCAGTGATTCCGTGGTGGTCACGGCGGCCACCGAGGGGCGCAGACGCCACAGCAGGTCGGCCGGTGACCGGTCACCGGTGTTGTTGACCAGGACATCCGCCGTCACTCCACGCAGTGCGGCGACCTCCGGCAGGTCGAGCGACTCCTGGAGCAGGTGGGCGTCCGGCGAATCCGCCAGCCACGCGGCATGGGCACTGTCCCGCCACCCGTCCAGCAGCATCGCCCACCGGCGTGCCAACGGCGCCGACAGGAACCGGACGCCCCGGTCGGTGACGGCCCAGTGGTCGCCCGTGCCCGTGTTCCCCTGGGGTGTGGGCAACGGCAGTCCGCGCGCGACCAGGTCCGCGTGGCGGCACATCACCAGGGCATCGGTGACAGCCTCCGGGGAGTCCTTGTCCGCCAGCACCTTGGCCAGCCGGGAGACCTCCCGGACCCCGACGCCGCCCGCGGCGAGCGGGCGCAGGGGAGTGCGTCCCACCTCGGTGAGGACATCGGTGACCAGTCGGACCGTCTCGACCGCGCGGGACACGGCCGATGCGTCCGTCCGATCGTCGGGGTGGACGTCCGCGGGGTTGGCGGGGCGGGTGAAGTCGCCACCGGGGGACGGGACGACCAGTCCGGCGATGGCGGCGGCGACCCGCGGGGACAACCGTGCGGTCTGGTCGTCGAGCTGGTCCAGCAGGCCCGCGGCAACCATCTTCGCCAGGGGGCGCTCCGGGTCGTTCAACGTGGCGGAGTGGCCGATCCCGCCGGACACCCCGAGGGTCTCCAGGAGCCGGTGCTGGCGGGACGGGAGATCCTCCAGGACCCCCGGCAACTCTTCGGTGGGGACCGGGCAGCGGTACCCGTCGACCAGGAGCCAGGGGAGGTCGGTGGTCCCGGCGAACAACGGGGGCATGTGCCCGGGGACCATCATTGACCCGGGGTCGTTGCCCGGACCCCCACCCCCGGTGAGGGACAGCCCCGGCCCGTAGACCAGGCCCCAGGTCGCCAGGGTGCCGATGGTGCCGGCGACGGTGGCCGCGTCCGGCCGCTGCGGGGCCTGCGTCCCGGCGATGTCGCAGAGCTCGGTGAGCCGTGCGGTGACGTCGTCGGTGCCGACCGGGGCAGCCGCCGCGCCAGAGGTGACCAGGGCATGGAGTACTGCCAGGTCAACGGCGGTGAGGCGGCGGAGGGCGGCGATGTCGGTGACGGCACCGAGGATGTCACGGGAGCCCCCGGTGCTGCCGTGGAAGCCGTGGAATGCGCGGAGACGCCAGAGCAGGTCGACGAGGACGTCATCGTCGTGGCCGGAGAGCCACTCGGCGTAGGTGGGGAAGGCAGGCACGGCAGGTGCAGTGGGCACGGTAGGCATAACGAAGGAGATTTTACCCGCACCCGGGTGACAGGTCGCCGTGACGGGGGCGGATGTGGAATGATTCCAGGTATGGCTGAGAACAAGAAGAAGCACTTCGTTGACCCGGGTTGGCCGCAGGACCTGCCGGAGGGCAAGCATGCGGTCACCGAACTCATCGCCGATGACGCCGGTGCGCTGAGCCCCTTCGGGGATATCGAGCTCCCGGTCCCGGCCGAGAAGCTCAACTACGTGCACCCGTACACGGTGATCAACCAGTAGGAGCCTTCGCTCACCGGGGGTC
>NZ_JBQEDF010000058.1:0-20235 GCF_052107835.1 Corynebacterium sp. | reverse complement strand
AACCGCCGGATGTTTCGTTTCCGCACCGGTAGTGTGACGGAGTATGAGCACCACACCACACAGCACCACTGGAAGCACCGCGGGCGCCCCCCTCGACCTCCTGATCGTCGGCGCCGGCATCGCGGGCATCGACATGGCCCATCACGTGGTCAAGGAGTTCCCCGGCTGGAGCTGGACCATCATCGACTCCAACGACGACATCGGCGGCACCTGGAACACATTCACCTACCCGGGCATCCGCTCCGATTCGGACATGACCAGCTTCTCCCTGCCCTACAAGCCGTGGCCACACGAGGGAACCCTCGGCGAGGGCGGCGACATCAGGGAGTACCTGCGGGACGCCGCCCGCGAGGACGGGTTCCTGCAGCGTATCCGCTTCAGCACGTGGATGAAGTCCATGAATTTCGTCACCCGCGGCCCGACCGCCGAGGAGCACGGCCCGCACTGGGAGATCACCACCGTCCAGGCGTGGCGCCATGGCCCCGACGACAGGCCGGACGCCCCGGCGGAGGCCGGCGAGGAGACCGTCCTGCGGGCGCGTCGCCTGCACCTGGCCTGCGGCTACTACGACCACCGGGACGGTTTCCTGCCGCACTACGACGGGCAGGAGGACTACGAGGGCGAGCTGATCCACGCCCAGGCGTGGCACCCCGACACCGCCGGTGAGGTGAGGGACAGGAAGATCGTGATCATCGGCTCCGGTGCCACGGCAATCACCGTCCTGCCCGCCCTGGCAAAGGCGGGGGCGGACGTGACGATGCTGCAGCGCACCCCGTCCTGGGTGGCGGCGGTCCCGACAGTCGACACCATCAAGACGATCTGGAGCACGGTGCTGCCGGGCAGCAGGAATGCGAAGCTGACCCACAAGATCTCCCGCGCGAACCACATCCTGCGCGACATGGTGCAGTGGTACACCGCCCGGCTCACCCCGCCGGTATTCGCCGCCTATGTGTGGGCGCTGCAACTGGTCTGGCTGAAGCCGGGCCAGGTCAAGCGCGATTTCACACCGCCGTACAAGCCCTGGGACCAGCGCGTGTGCAAAGCCCCCGGCGGCGACATCTTCTCGGCGATCAAGAATGACGGCGCGAAGGTCGTCACCGGGAAGATCGACCGCTTCGTCCCCGAGGGCATCCGGCTGGAGGACGGCACCGTCCTGGAGGCCGACACCGTCATCTCCGCCACCGGGCTGCAGCTGCAGCTCTTCGGTGGGGCCGCGATGGCGGTGGACGGCGAGCCCGTCGACCCGTCCGGCCTGGTGGCCTACCGCGGGGTGCTGGTGTCCGGGATGCCGAACATGAGCTTCACCGTCGGCTACCTGAACCAGTCGTGGACCACACGTGCGGACCTGACCGCCCGCTATGTGGTCCGGTTGTGGCACCACATGCTCAACCGGGGCGAGACGCTGGCGGCGCCGGTGATCCCGGGACAGGACGTGGGGCGCAAGCCGTTGCTGGAGTTCGAGGCGGGCTACATCAAGCGTTCGGAGCACATCACCCCACGTCAGGGGGACCGCTCACCCTGGCTGTACCGCCAGGACTACCTGCGGGAGTGGCCGGAGCTGTCCCGCGGGGACGTCACGGACGAGATGGTGTTCGGGGACGACGCCGTGGCAGCAGCCGACCGGGCCGCTTCGCTCGGGGAGCAGTCGGGGCAGTCGGAGCAGCCTGCCCAGCCTGCCCAGCCTGCCTGAGCTGCGCGGTGTGCGCGGACCAGGTGATTCCGGCGGACGCGGCGATGACCAGGACGATGGTGACCGCACGCATCGCGGTGAGATCCTGGCCCAGCAGAAGGAACCCGGCGAGTGCGGCGAAAGCGGGTTCCAGGCTGATCAGCACGCTGAACACCGCCCCGGGCAGCTGACGCAGTGCGGCGAGCTCCAGGGTGTAGGGGATGACGGAGCCGAGCAGGGCGGTGACCACGACCGGCACCACCAACCACGGCTCCACGGCGATGCCCTCGACCGCGGGCCCGCCGAAGGGGGCGAGCATGGCACCGCCGAGGACCATGGCCACGGCCAGGCCACCGGTGCCGGGGATACGGCGCCCGACCGCGGCGGAACCCACGATGTAGCCGACCCAGAACATCCCGGCGACCAGGGCGAAGACAACGCCCTCCGCGGCGAGGTCGGCCTTCCCGGACAGGGTCTCCACGGCGAGCACGACCATGCCGGCGGTGGCGAGCGCAACCCACACCAGGTCACCTCGCCGCCGTGAGGTCAGCGCGGAGAAGATCAGCGGCCCGGTGAACTCGATCGCCACCGCGGCGCTCATCGGGATGAACGCCAGCGAGGCGTAGAAGAACCCGTTCATGCCGGCCATCATCACGGCGAAGAAGGCGACGGCGCGCCAGTCGCCGGCCTTCCATGCACGGAGGGCCGGCCGGGCGACGACCAGGAGGATCACCCCGGCGACGGTCAGCCGCAGGAAGGTGACCCCCCAGGTGCCGAGCGAGTCGAAGAGACTGACGGCGGTCGCCGCGCCGAACTGCAGGGATGCGCAGGACGCGAGGACGAGGGTGGAGGAACGTGCAATGCTCATGGGCACATTGTCAGGCCCACCCCAATGGTTCGTCTATCTCAAGGATATGAACGATAATGGTGAATTATGCTGAACATTCACCGCCTGACACTGCTGCGTGAACTGCACCAGCGCGGCACCCTCGCCGCCGTCGCCCGTGAGCTGCACTATTCGCCGTCCGCGGTGTCCCACCAGCTCAGTCAGCTGGAGAAGGAGGCCGGCGTCCCCCTGCTGGAGACGGTGGGACGCGGCGTCCGGCTCACGCCCGCCGCACAGCAGCTCGCGGAGCGCACCAGCGAGGTGATGAGCATCCTGGACACCGCCGAGTCCGAGCTCGCCGCCTCACGCCCCGGCGTGCAGGGCACACTGCGGGTCACGAGTTTCCAGTCCGCGCTGGCCACGATCCTTCCGGCGGCGCTGACCCTCCTGGAGAGGCGTCACCCCGACCTGAACGTGGAGGTCTACCACCGCGAGGTCGGCGAGGCCTTCGAGGGCGTCCTCGCGCACTCCTTCGACCTGATGCTGGGTGACGAGTTCCCCGGCCAGCCGGAGCCGGTGCGTCCCGGACTGCACCGGGAGGACCTGTTCGCCGATCCGATGCTGCTGGTGCTCCCGTCATCCGGGCGGTGGTCCTTCGGCGGTGACGCGGCGGAGGAGCTGGACAGTCTCGCGGACCTTGCGGAGGCGCCGTGGATCGTCGAGCCGGCGTCGATGCCGTGCGGGAGGTGGATGCGGGCCGTCCTGCGCGAGTCCGGGGTGGAGCCGCGGGTGAAGTGCGAGACGTCCGACCCCATTCTGCGCGCGCACATGACGCGGACCGGGCACGGGGTGACGATGATCCCCGCCCTGCTGGCGGGCCCGCACCTGGACCACACCCAGGCGCTGGCGATGCCGGGGTCCCCTAACCGGCAGCTGTTCACCGCGGTGCGCGACGGCTACGCGGATCATCCGGGCGTACGTGCGTTCCGTGCCGCCCTGGCGTCCGCGGCACGGCGTGAGTCCCCTGACCCGGATGAGGTGGACGAGCTGTAGCTGCGTCCTGCCCGGCTACCTCTTCTTCCAGCGGCCCCGGTAGTTCAGGCCGCCGGGCCCGCGCACGGAGAACCCGCCGCGCGAGTTCACGGTGAGCGGGCCGAAGCGCTTGGAGTAGGACGCGCCACCGCCGGAGTAGTTCACCCAGGAGTCGTCATCGATCTTCTCACGTTTACGGAACTGGATACCCATGGTGCCGAAGTGTAGCGGAACTGATGTGGGACCATTGGGTAATGACGTCAGAATCCCAGCGCACACCCCGCCCCTGGACCGATCTCGATTTCTCCGCCGAACACCCCGCTGACCTGGGGTTGGTCGTCCTGGACATGGACGGCACCCTGTTGGACGGGTCGGGGTGCGTTCCCGAGGGTTTCTGGGAGCTGCTGCCGGTGATGCAGGACCGCGGGACCGTGGTGGTCCCCGCGTCCGGACGGCAGTACGCCACCCTGCGCTCCATGTTCGCCGAGCACGGCATCCGGACCTACCTCGCGGAGAACGGCACGGTGGTCATGCACGACGGCGAGGTGGTGTCCACGTCCCCGATCGCGCATGACACGGTGCGGGACATCATCGGCGCAGCACGCACGGTCGCCGACTCCGACGTACGGCTGGGCGTGGTGGTCTGCGCGCCGGAGGTCGGCTACGTGGAGAGCACGGACGCCGAGTTCCTGGACGAGGCCTCGAAGTACTACCACTCGATGGCGCAGGTCGAGGACCTGGACGCGGTCCTGGTCCAGCAGAACCCGGACGTGGTGAAGGTCGCGGTCTTCGCCTACGGATCCGCCGAGGCCGCCGCGCCACTGCTGTTCACCGGCCAGTCCGCCGCCGCACCGCAGGTTGACGGGGAAACCGCCGTGGTGATCTCCGGGGTGAACTGGATCGACATCATGAACCCGGCGGCCAACAAGGGTGCCGCACTGCGGGAACTCCAGTCCGAGCTGGGGGTGCCGCGGGAACGCACCGCGGTGTTCGGCGACTACCTCAACGACCTGGAGATGATCCGCGAGGGCGACTACTCCTTCGCGATGGCGAACGCGCACCCTGGCATCACGGAGGCGGCGAATTACACGGCTCCGGCGAACACCGACGACGGGGTGGTCCGCGTCCTGCGGCGGTTGCTGGGGGCGTAGGCGCCCAGGGACATCCGTGCCGACCCCAACCTGAGGGGGACGCCACGGCTACCCTGGTACACCTGGAAGCATCCGGGCAGCGTCACGGGAAGAGTGGCGCAGCGAGTACGGAGAGTGGAGAAGAGCCTTGACGATACGACGTGGAACCAGAGCAGCCGCGGTCCTCGCAGCCGCGATGATCGCGCTCACCGCCTGCAGCGACGACGGGGGCGACAGCGACAGCCCCGGAGGTGACCGGTCCGAGGCCGCCGCCAGCGAGTCCGAGCAGGCCCACGAGTCCGCCACGGCAAACGGGGACGTGACCGTGTCCGCGAGGGGCGCCAACCCCATGGGCCTGACCACGACCGATACCCCACCGGATGCCGAGGAGGACACCTACACCGCCTACGGGCAGCTGGCCGTCGGCCCCGGGTCCTGCTTCGCCTTCCGCGAGACCGGGGCCCGGGGCGGCGACAACAACCCGCGCCCCCTCGTCTTCCCCGAGGACACGAACTTCACCAACGAGGGTGACCAGTCCGCCGTCGAGATCCCCGGCGGCGAACTCACCGCCGTCGGCGACGACATGGTGCTCGACGTGGTCTCCATGCAGCTCGGCGACCTCAAGGGCCTGCCCGACGCCTGCGCACAGGGCGCGTCGCAGACCGGCATGATCGTCCAGGGGGTCCACGAAGGGGAGTAGCCCTTCCCGATCCACCCCCGCTGACACCGGGGCCACGCACACCGTGCCAGAGTGTGACCCATGACACCCCCGTGGATGCGCATCGCCCTGGGCATGTTCGCCGTCGCCTTCGGCGCCAACCTCTTCGCCCCGCTCCTGCCCGTCATGCAGGACGTCCACCACCTCGGCGACGCCCCGGTGAACTTCATCCTCGCGATCTACGTCCTGGGACTGATCCCCGCCCTCATCGTCGGCGGCCCAATGTCCGACCGGAGGGGACGCCGCGCCGTGGTTCGTCCCGCGCTGCTGTTCTCCGCCGCCGGTTCCCTGGTCACCCTGTGCGCGCACCTCGGCGTCGACACCGTCACCGGCCCTGTCCTGCTCAGCGTGGGAC
Organism: Corynebacterium sp.; assembly: GCF_052107835.1. Taxonomy (GTDB): domain Bacteria; phylum Actinomycetota; class Actinomycetes; order Mycobacteriales; family Mycobacteriaceae; genus Corynebacterium. Next base: position 14,505 of record NZ_JBQEDF010000058.1, on the reverse strand, counting down.
GCATGCTCACCGGTGTCGCCGTCGGCCTGGTGCTGGCCGCCGGGGCATCCTGGCTCACGGAGGTCACCCCGGATGACGCCGGTGGCGCGGCCGCCCGGCGCGCGACGGTCGCCACCTCCGCCGGGTTCGGCGTGGGACCCCTGGTCTCGGGGCCGGTCGCCGAATGGCTCCCGGGCCCGGACGTCACCCCGCTGGCGATCCACCTGGTGATGGTCCTGGCGCTGACCCCGCTGGTGTGGGCCACCCCGGAGGCAACCGTGAAGCGCCAGCGACAGGGGGATGGACGCCGACCATTCCTCCCCCGCACCGCCGTCCACCCCCGCTTCCTTCTCTCCGTCGCCGCGTGGGCTCCGTGGGCGTTCGGCTGCGCGACCACGTCCTTCGCCGTGCTCGCCCCGCTGGTCACCGCGGACATCAGCAGCAATGTCGCCGTCACCGGTGTGATCGCCGGAACCACCATGCTGACCGGCGCGTTCGTCCAGCCCTGGGCGGGACGCCTGCGCCTGGGCGGACGCGTGCACCCCGCCGTCACCGGTCTGGTCACCGCCTCCCTCGGGATGGTGCTGGGACTCGCGGTAGTGGCCACGGAATCACCGTGGATCCTGGTCCCGGCCGCCATGGTGCTGGGCACCGCGTACGGCATCCTGATGGTCTCCGGGCTGCGCGAGGTGCAGCGCATCGCCGAACCGCACGAGCTCGGCGCGCTCACCGCCGTGTTCTACGCGGCGACCTACCTGGGGTTCTTCGCCCCGTTCATCATCGCCCTGCTCGCCCCCACCGTCGGCTACCCGGCGGTGTTCCTGGTCGGCGTGGCGGTCGCGCTGGTGAACATCGCGCTGATCACAACCACCCGTTCTTCTCGGCGATACTGACCGCCTCGAAGCGGTTGGACGTCCCGGTCTTGCCGATCACCGACGACAAGTGGTTGCGCACCGTGCCCGGGGAGAGGTGCACCTCGGCGGCGATCCCCTTCACGTCGGCACCACCCAGCGCCGCCCGGCACACCTCCACCTCCCTGTCCGTCAGCGGCGACTCCGGGGTGAACAGGGACTCCTCCGCCAGCGCGGGGTCCACGACCCGCAGTCCCCGGTCGACCCGCCGCACCGCCTCGGCGAGCTGGGACGGCGGGGTGTCCTTCACCACGAAGCCGCTGGCCCCCGCGGCCAGGGCCTTGCGCAGGTAGCCGGGACGTCCGAACGTGGTCACGATGACCGAGCGGCAGGACGCGGCAGCGGAGGAACCAGTCAACACCTCCGCCGCCTCGATGCCGGTCATCCCGGGCATCTCGATGTCCAGCAGCGCCACGTCCACGTCCTTGTCGACGACGGCGGCGAGCACCTCATCGCCGCGTCCCACCTGGGCGACGACCTCGATGTCGCTCTCCGTCCCCAGCAGCGCGGCGAGCGCTCCACGGACCAGGTCCTGGTCATCGGCGATGAGGACGCGGATCATCGCGGCTCCCCCGTCATCGACACCAGCAGAGTCGTCCCGTCCCCGGGCGCGGTGGTGACCGTCAGCGTGCCGCCGGCGTCCTCCACCCGCTCGCGCAGACCGGCGAGCCCGGAACCACAGCCGGTGTCGTCGAACCCGACCCCGTCGTCGGTGACCTGCACGCGGTCGCCGCCGAGCTGCACCTCGCAGCGTCCGGCGCGTGAATGGCGGACCACGTTCGTCACGCCCTCGCGGATCGCCCAGGAGAACAGGCGGGCGTTGGTGCCGGCCACCGAGACATCGGACGGCAGCGCCGCCGCGATACCGGCGGTGTCCAGTGCGCGGCGCGCGGCCTCGATCTCGCCCTCGATGTCCGGGGAACGCATGCGGGTCACCGTGGAGCGGACCTCCGCCAGGGCGGTGCGGGAGATCCGCGCGATCTGGTCCATCTCGTCCTTCGACGCGGCCGGATCGGTGTCGACCAGGCGGGACGCGACCTCCGCCTTCAGGGTCACCACCGTCAGCGAGTGTCCGAGCAGGTCGTGGACGTCCACGGCGATGGACTCGCGCTGCCGGGAGATCGCCAGGTCATGCTCCAGCCGACTCCGCTTCTCCTCGCGGCGGACGGCCTGCGCGATGACGTAGATGAGGGCCGGGGACACCGCCGTGGCCATCATCGCCCACGGCATCGACTCCGGTTCCATGAACCAGAACAGCCCGGTCGACGCCAGAACCAGTACCACCGACGACGGCAGGCTGACCCGCACCGGCAGCGGGAACGCGAGCATCGCGGTGAAGAAGGGGACCAGGAAGGCGGCGTTCGCCCCGATGACCGGGACAGTGGCGACCGCGATGGCGGCGAGCAGCCCGAACCAGAACGCGAACCTCTGCGGCATCGTCAGCCGCCGTGGGACGGTCTCGATGAACCCGAAGGCGACGGAGTACACCGCCGAGAACAGCACCAGCAGGAGGATCCCGGCGACCGTCCTCGCCCCCGACGCGTCGGACGCCACGAAAGCGGACGCGGGGATGAGCAGCAGCACCAGCCAGATGGATGCCATCAGGCTGCCCGTGCCGTCGAAGTCCCGGGGGACGCGACTCATTGCCGACCTTTCTCCCTGTTGTGCAACGCCAGGACGACCACGATGAACAGTGCCGACCAGGCGAAGAAGTTCACCAGTGCCCACCATAGCGGGTCGGTGACCTCACCCTGGTTGAACTGGACGGACTGGGCACCGTCCGTCAGCGGCCAGCGGGCCAGGGACACCACCCCGTACAGCGGGGTGAAGCGTCCGATGCCCATCATGGCTTCCGGCAGGGGCATGAACATGTTGCCGAGGAACGCCAGGATGACGATGGTGGTGCTGGCGACCCCGACGGAGGTTTCCGTGGGCCACAGCTGCGTCCAGATCATGCCGTAGAAGCCGAAGGGGATCGAACCGACCACGCACAGCACCCCTGCGCCGACCCAGGCCCCGTACGGCATGTCCGCCCCGGTCAGCGCGCCCACGGCAAAGACCGCGAGGACGGGCAGGATGGCCCGGATGGTGATGCCGAGCAGGCGGGACGTGAGGATCTGGCCACCGGTCAGCGGGGTGAGTGCCAGTTGGCGCCCCCACCCGGTCTGGCTCTCGACCACGACCTGGCCCGCGGCGGCGGTGGCGCCGGTGATCCCGGCGTAGAGTGCCATGCCGATCATGATGTAGGCCTTGACGTTCCCGTTGCCGATGGGGTCGTCCCCGAAGCCCATCGCCTGGCCGAAGACCAGGTAGAACACGACGGGAAGCACCATGGAGAAGAACAGCATAGAGACGTCCCGCCGGAGACGTCGCAGGTCGTGGAGGGCGAAGCGGACGGTGGTGGTTGCGGTGCTCATGACTTCTCACTTCCATTGTTGCCGGTCTTCCGGGTCAGGCGGATGAAGGTGTCCTCGAGGGTGTGCGAGTTGATCCGGAGGTCGGTGGCGTCCGTGGTGGTCAGCAGTCTGCGGGCCAGCGCGTCCGAATCCTCCGTGGTCTCGCGGTAGTGGGTGCCGTCCAGGTCGTACTCCACGACCACGTCCGAATCCAGTTTCTGCAGCTCGGAGGGGGTGCCGTCGGCGATGATCCCGCCGCTGTCGAGCAGGACGATCCGTTGGGCGAAGTTCTGGGCCTCCTCCAGGTAGTGCGTGGCGAAGACGATGGTGATGCCCTGGTCCGCCTGGACACGCATCGACTCCCAGAAATCGTGGCGGGCGGTGGCGTCCATGCCCGTGGTCGGTTCGTCGAGGATGAGTAGGTCGGGGTCGCCGAGCAGGGCGAGGGCGAAGCGTATGCGCTGCTGTTCGCCCCCGGAGCAGCGGCCGACCAGGCGGGTGCGCAGGCGGATCAGGTCGGCTTCCCCGAGCACGTCGTCGACCGGACGGGGGTTCTTCAGCGTGGAGGCGATCATCTTCACGATCCCCTCGACGGTGACGTCCGGCAGCAGTCCCCCGGTCTGCATCACCGCCCCGATGCGTTGGCCGTTGATGGCTTTCCCCGGCGGGGTGCCGAAGATCTCGACGGTGCCCTTCGTCGGTTTCGTCAAGCCCAGGACGAGGTCGATCAGGGTGGTCTTGCCCGCGCCGTTGGGGCCGAGCAGGGCGACGATCTCGCCGGTGTTGATCGTGACGTCGACACCGTCCAGCGCGGTGACGGGTCCCTCGGCGCCCTTGAAGGTCTTGCCCAGGCCGGTTGTTCTGATGGCGGTGTCTGTGGTGCTCATGCCTCCAGTCAACGGGGTTCACACCCCGCTATCCAGGGCCCCGGTCACCTTCTGCCCATGACACGTGTCAGGGCTACCCTGGACCACCATGACCCCCGATGACCTGCTCGCCGGTCCCCGCGGCCGACGCCTGCTGATGGAGTACGTACGGCTCAGCGAAGAAGTCCCGCTGCCCGCCGGGGCCCCCTTGCCGTTCCATTCGGCGGTCTTCCAGGCCTCCCACCACCTCGGCCCTCAGACCGGCAGGACCTACGGCCGCTTCACTGCTCCGTCGGATCAACCCGGCGAGTTCCCGGAGCTCGCCACGACCGCCTACGGCAACGAGTACCCCGAGGTCATGCCGCCGGATGCCGTGGCCCGCCGCATCCGCGAGACGCCCCTCGCCGACCCCACCCCTGATCTGCTGTTCCGCGCGCTGGGCATGTCCGTCGACAGCGCCATGCACTGGCAGCCACCGGACGGGGAGGACGTCCTGGCGTCCTGCACTCCCGTCACCGATGCGCTGCAGGACGCTGCGACGCTCATCGCCGCGTCCTCCCTGACCGGGTGGTGGAGCTCCCCGGTGGACATGGCCGACCAGTGGACCGTGCGCTGGGGCGATGACCCCGGCGAACCGGTGACCGGTGAGTCCACCTGCCCGGCGGAAGGTCGCCGGGGCGGCGAATGGTGGTCGTTCCCGCCGCACCCGGTGCCGTCCTCCGCGCGGCGGGTGTTCGACGGCGAGCGGCAGGTTCCGGCCTCGCTGGCGTTCCTGGAGGACGCCCTCCGCGATGACGGCTGGGTGCGCGGACTGCACGTGCCGGATTCCGCGCGCGCCGCGGCGGCGTACGAGATCACCGGAGCCGACGACTGGGCGGAGCTGTGCCGTCGGTTCCCGTTGGACGTCACCGGATCCGTGGAACGGGAATGGGGCCAGGTGACCGGGGGAACGGTTGCGTCGGGCTCCGGGCAGCGCTGGGTGGTCCCGGACTGGGCCGCGGTGTCCCGGCACTACGACGGTGTGCACCTGACTGCCGCCGCGTACCTGTCCTCAGCAACCCGGGCGATCCCGGTCGGCGACCGGGCGTCCGGCGGCACCGCGTCGATGATCGCGGGCTGGGCACCGGACGAGACCTACTGGTTCACGCAGGTCAAAGCATCAGCGGAGACGCAGCGGTGGGAGATATCCGGTGAACGGTGGATACCTTTCCTGTAATGTCGGGCAACGTTTCTGACTACAGAACCACAATCGCCAAGGAGTGACTCTCCCCAGATGCCGAGCGCATCCCCCGACGATCCCGAGACTTCCACCCCTGCCCAGGACCACCACTCCGGCCGAATACGGCAGGCGTTCAAACGCGCCGCCACCGGCAAACAGTCCATTCACCCCGCCCTCGTCCCCGGCATCAGTGCCGAGGACACCGCCATGAAATTCCCGACCAGGCCCGGTGTATTCGTCACCGCCCTGGTCGTCGCGATCGGTTTCATCGCCTGGGCCGCCTTCGCCCCGGACAATATCGCCGAGACCGGGTCCACGATGCAGGCATGGGTCGTCCAGAACTTCGGCTGGCTCTACGGCGCCATCGCCGTCGGCTGCGCGGTGTTCATGTTCGTCATCGCCTTCCGGCACACCGGGCGTATCCGCCTGGGCCCGGACAATGCCGAACCGGACTACTCCACCGCCTCCTGGATATCCATGCTCTTCGCCGCCGGCCTGGGCATCGGTCTGATCTTCTACGGTCCGATGGAACCGTTGCAGCACTTTCTCGAAGCGCCCCCGGCGACCGACGCAGAGAGCGGGACGATGGAAGCCGTGCTGCCCGGTATGTCGCAGGCCATCCTGCACCAGGCCAGTTTCGCCTGGGGCATCTACGCCCTGGTCGGCGGCGCGCTGGCGTACAGCACCTACCGCCGTGGACGTCCCCCGCTGATCTCCGCCGTCTTCGAGCCGGTGTTCCCCAACGGCAGCAACCGCGCCCTCGGCAAGCTCATCGACGTTGCCGCCGTGCTGGTCACCCTGTTCGGCACGGCAACCTCACTGGGGATCGGCGCCCTCCAGATCAGGACGGGCACCTCGATCCTCACCGGCCAGCCGCTGGAGGGCAACGGCTACGTGGTGGTGGCGATGTCCGTCCTGACGGTCATCTTCATCATCTCGGCGGTGACCGGCATCAAGCGCGGCATCCGCGTGCTGTCCAACCTCAACATGGGGCTGGTCATTTCCCTGAGCCTGTTCGTGCTGGTCACCGGACCAACCCTTTTCCTGCTGGATCTGCTGCCGACCACGGTCTACAACCTCGCCGAGAACCTGATGGGCATGCTCGAGGTCAGCGCCAGCCAGGGCGAGGTGGAGTCCGAGTTCGTCACCGCCTGGACCATGCTGTTCTGGGCGTGGTGGATCTCATGGTCCCCCTTCGTGGGCATGTTCATCGCGAAGATCTCCAAGGGCAGGACGATCCGTCAGTTCGTCACCGTGGTCGTCCTGGTGCCCTCCGCGATCTCCACCGCCTGGTTCGTCATCTTCGGTGGCAGCGCCATCAAGATGACCCTCGACGGCAACCCGATCGCCATCGAGGACTCCGGCGAGAACGTGATGTTCGACATCATGGACAACCTCCCGCTGGCGGCGGTGACGTCGCTGGTCGTGATCATCGCCGTGGTGATCTTCTTCGTCACCGCCGCGGACTCCGCCACGGTGGTGATGGGCTCGATGTCCCAGTCCGGCCGCGCCGTGCCGTCCCGCGCCGTGACCATCACCTGGGGTGCCGCCCTGGGGCTGATCGCGATCTTCCTGCTGCTGGCCGGCGGGGAGGACGCCCTGTCGGGGCTGCAGTCGATCATGGTCTCCTGCTCCCTGCCCTTCGCCCTGATCATCATCGGGATGATGGTGTCCTGGTGGAAGGACCTGAACAATGACCCGGCGACGATCCGGCGGAACTACGCCCGGTCCGCGATCACCAAGGGTCTGCGCCGGGGCATCGACGAGCACGGGGACGATTTCGTCTTCGGCGTCGACCGGGTGCCGTCCGAGGAAGGGGCGGGAGCGAAGTTCGACAGTGACGATCCGTCGCTGACGGACTGGTACACCGACGCGGCGGAGGGGTGTCCGACACGTCCGACGCCGACGCTGACGCTGACGATGGCGACCCCGACTCACCGGAGGTAGAGTCCCGGGCATAGTCATCCGCTGACACCGGCAGATACCCAGCCGATGTCACGTGCACATGAACCGCTGATTTCCGCCGCGCCGGGGTAGGAGGATGGATTCTCGTCATGTCGGGCACACCGACCGGCACCGCGGAGAACCCGCTCGATCTGCTGATCGTGGGTGCGGGTCTCTCGGGGATCGACCTCGCCCACCATGTCGCGCACGAGTTTCCGGACTGGGACTGGGAGATTCACGATGCCAACAGCGACCTCGGCGGAACCTGGCACACGTTCACCTACCCGGGCATCCGCTCGGATTCCGACATGGCCACCTACGGGTTCCCGTTCGCTCCGTGGCCGCACGAGGGAACTCTCGGACAGGGGCCGGACATCAAGGAGTACATCCGTGACGTGGCCGCGCGCTGCGGTGCCCTCGACCGGCTCAGGACGGAATCCTGGATCCGCGACTCCAACTGGCTGACGGACAAGAAAATGTACGCGGCCACCGCTGTGACGAACGAGGGCGAGCGTACGGTCCACGCCCGACGCGTCCACTACGCCTCCGGGTACTACGCGCACGGCCGGGGTCACCGACCCGACTTTCCCGGTGAGCAGGACTTCCGTGGGACGATCATCCATCCACAGGAATGGCCCGCGGACCCCGGGGACATGGATTGTGCGGGACGCAGGATCACCGTCATCGGGTCGGGCGCGACGGCAGTGACACTGGTGCCGGCGCTCGAGCGGGAGGGGGCGTACGTGACGATGCTCCAGCGCAGTCCCACCTACGTTGCGCCACTCCCGGAGGCGGACAAGATCAGCGGTTTCTGGAACAGGGTCCTCCCCTCGGGCGCCGCGTACCCCGTTGCGCGACTCAACCATGCTGTACGTGACATGGTGCAGCAGTTGATCGGCCAGCGTGCCCCGCGACTGTTCTCCCTGGCACTGCGACGGATGCAGCGCCGGTACCTTGACGACGGAGAGATCGGGAAGCACTTCACTCCGCGGCACAAGCCGTGGGAGAAGAGGGTGTGCAAGGCACCGAACGGCGACCTCTTCTCGTCGCTGGGCCGCAACGCCGCCATCGTCACCGACACCATCGACCGATTCACCACCGACGGCATCCGTGTGGGTTCCGGTGACGTCATCCCCGCCGACATCATCGTCACCGCCACCGGCATGGACCTGCTGGTGTTCGGTGGTGGGACCCTGAGCATCGACGGGCATGCCCTACCGGTCAGCGAACAGGTCCTCTACCGCGGAATGATGCTCGCCGGTCTCCCTAACTTCAGCTTCACCGTGGGGTACATCAACGGGTCCTGGACGCTGCGCTCCGACCTTGTGTCCCGGTACATGGTCAAACTGTGGAAGAGCGGCGAGGAGTTCTACTGCCCCGCTCCACCACCGGAGCCGGCCGACCGGCCATTGTTCGACTTCGCTGCCGCATACCTGCGACGTGGTGCCGACGAGTTTCCGGCACAGGGGTACACGTCACCGTGGCTCTACACCCAGAACTACCTGAAGGAGTTGCTCGAGTTCACCTTCGGTGACCAGCGGCAGAGCATGACATTCGGGGACCGTAGTCTGGCACTCGCCGAAAGCGGTCGACCCTGAACACGGGTCGACCGACGATGCGCTTCCGGAACTACCCGCCGATCAGCTTGTTGACCTGGCGGACGATCGGGGACGGGCTGAAGCGGATCAGCCAGCGCAGTGCGAGGTCGGGGAAGGACACGGAGTAGTCCTGGCGCTGACGCTCGAGGATGTTCTTCGGGTTGACCGACTTCCAGACGGCGTTGGCGACGTCCTCGGTCTTGATCCGCACACCAAGACGCTTCGTGGAGGCGGCCTCCACGTCGGCGAGCTTGGTCTTGACCCAGAGGGGCATGAGGTTCAGGACGCGGATGTCGTCCTTGCGCCACTCGAGGCTCAGCGCCTGGGTCATGCCTTTCACGTAGAACTTCGACGCGGAGTACGGGGTGATGAACTGCTGGCCGTACAGGGCGGAGGCGGAACCCATGTTGACCAGGTGAGCACCCTTCGTGGCTTTGAGGTAGGCGTGGGCGGCCTTGGCGCCGAAGGTCACGCCGGTGGCGTTGATCTCGACGGTCTTGGCGATCAGGCCCGGCGCCTGGTCGGTGATGCCGCCGTCGCCGATGATGCCGGCGTTGTTGTCCAGCACGTCGAGGGTGCCGCCAGTGTGGGAGGTGAAGTCCGCGAGGGCATTCTCCCAGCTCTCGTAGTCGGTGACATCGAGATGACCGGTGACGATGTCCGGGTAGTCCTCCTTGAGCTTGGCGAGGCCGGCCTCGTCGATGTCGTATGCGCCGACGAGCCACCCCTCCTCATGGAACTTGAGTGCGACCTCGCGACCGATGCCGGCTGCGCCGCCGGAGATGAAAATGCTCTTCTTAGATGCCATGGGGAGCAACTTACCGTGATGTGGCTCATGCTGTCAGGTTGTTTGCGAAACAAGTCATGTTTTTATGACTCCGGAGAGCAACGGGGCCAGCGTCGTCAGCTCCCACTGGGTCGACAGCGGTCCGGGGTACCCGACGGCCCAGGCGCGGTTGCCCTCCTCCTTCTCCCCGTCGACATCGAAGGCGGCCTCGGGCGGATCGTTGAAGGCGTGGTTGTGGATCACCAGGACGTTGCCGTCCTTCGCCGCCTGCAGCTCCTTGAACAGCGGGTTGTCCTCCAGGTCCCCCGCCTTCCCGTTGGAGTTGTCGATGACCACGATCACGTCGGCGGCGATGTCGCCGATCCGCTCCTCGGACACCGGGTCCTTCCACTCCTTGTCCGCGTTGGGCGCATCGGTGAAACCGATGCTGCCGAGCAGCGCGGACAGGTCGGTGCCCGCCGGGTTGAGGTACAGCATCCGGTCGAGCCCGAAGTAGTTGATCATCGAGATGGACTTCCCGTCGAACTCGGGGTGCTCCTGTTTGATGTCCGTGGCGGTCTGCTCGGTGGTCTCGATGACCTCCTCGGCCTCCGCCTGCTTCCCGAGGGCCTTGCCGAGGTTCGTGGTGGTCTGCTGCCAGTTCCCGTCGAGGTCGTCGGTAGTTTCAGCGGCGATGACTGGGGCGACGGCCGAGAGTTGGTCGTAGTGCTGGCTGAGGTCCATGTTGCTGGCGACGATGAGGTCCGGTTCCACCGCGGCAAGCTCCTCGATGGGGGCCATGCTGTCGTCGTCGTAGCTGAAGAAGGCCTCCGGCTCCCCCGGCATGGCCTCCATCGTGTAGAACTCCTGCTCCTCGGTGGAGTCCCCCATGATCACGGGGGTCTCCCCCAGCGACGCAAGGACGTCGGCGTCCTTGTAGCCCAGGGAGGCGATCCGGGTCGGTTTCTCCGTCAGGGTGGATTCGCCCCACGGGGTGGTGAAGGTGACCGGGTAGGACGCTTCGTCCTCCGCGGATGCCCCCTCGGACGCTCTGTCTGTGCTGCCGGTTCCGGTGGAGTCGGCGCCGTCGTCGGACGAGCAGCCGGCGAGCACCATGCTCACGGCGATGATCGGCGCAATGGCCGTGACCACTGACCGGCGAAGGGTTGGGGACATGGGGATCTCCTCGTTGGAAACGTCTCACTGCGCAAGTTACGCAGTTCACATCAACCTACGGTGAGGTGGACGGATTAACAAGGGTCCCCTTAGCTACTTGGTAGGCTGCCCGTCACCGCATCGTCCGGAATCGGGTGCATGTTCTCCGACAGCCAGCCGAAGGGGCCGGTGAGGAACTCGGTCGGCCCGGTGGTTCCCGCGCCCATGATCGGCGAGTTCGGCGTGCAGCGTTTGGCGTCGTCCGGCACGCTGCCGGGGGTCAGTGCGTCCCGCACGATGTCCGTGACGTGCGGCGAGTAGGACATCGAGATGTGGTCGGAGTGGTCGGCGGCGCACCCGTCCTGCACGGTGACGTTGTTGACCGTGGACCCTTCCCCGGCCTCCAGGAACGTGCGGTGGTAAGGGGTGGTGACCTCGTCGTACCTCGTGGCGACCGCGGTGTAGTCCACTCCCGGCATCGTGTCGCCACCGGCATTCAGCCGGGTGAGCAGGGGCGAATCGTAGACCTGCTGCATGCCGGCCTCCCCGACCACGTAGTCCAGTGCCGGATCGAGGTTCAGCCCGAGCTGGCCGATGAACCGGTCGAGGTTCCCGATGCCGGACATTGTGGTGCCGTGGTTGGTCGCCCCGAGTGTGACCGGATGATCGACCTTCTCAGCCCCACCGTTGAATTTCAGGTACTGGCGGGAGAGCAGTCCGCCCTGGGAGTGCCCGACCAGGTCGACCTCCTCCGCACCGGTCGCCGCGAGAACCTTGTCGACGAAGCTGGCGATCCCCCCGCCGGACGCCGCGATATCGGTGGTCCCGAAGGTGTTCGGCAGCAATGACCCCACCCCTCCCTTGTTCAGGACCTCACCCATCCCGTGGTTCGTGGCGAAGACGCAGTAGCCGTCCTCCGCCAGCTGCGGGGACAGTCCCGCCCAGTTGTCGTACGCGTTCTCCCAGGTCCCGTGGACCAGGACAACGGGATTGGGATGCTCCTCAGTCGGTGCACAGTCCCAGTCATTGGCACCCGGCGGCGATCTGTGGGGGTCGATGAAGCTCTCGGCGAAAGCGTCGATGAAGTTGGTGGACGGCTGAGTCGGCTGCGCCGGCTGGGTCTGCGCGTTCGCCGCGGGGACCCCAACGGTCACGGCGAGCGCGACTGCCCCGAAGATTGCGGGGATACTTCTCCTGGAGAACATACTTCGAACCCTACAGTGATGTGCATCACATTCCTAGGATCCTCCGGCGAGCATTGCCCTGATCCCCGCGATGCGCAGCTCCACGAAGGAGTCGAACGCCGCCATGGACACCCTCTCGAGAATCAGTGAAGTCGTTTCGTTGGCCTCACAATCGGGTTCGGGACGGCCTGAATCCTTGCCCCCTGGCGCGACCCCTTACGCCCGGTACCGCGTCGCGAACTCACTCGGCGACTCCCCGTGATAGGACGCGAACACGCGCCGGAAGGCGTTGGTGCTGGTGTAGCCGACCCGGTGGGCATCGGCGGTGCGGACCAGACGTCCCGGTTCTTATCGATGCGCGAGAGAGTTCAGGTGAGTGACGCGGTACCGGACGGTGCTGCAATCCTGACCTCCGATGCGGAGGAGAACCGGTACATGATCGACATCAACGAGTCGCTCGGTTTCCGCCCCCTCCGCAACGAAGCGATCTCCCAGCGGTCCTGCTGATGAGACTGCCCTTGCCCTGGTGTTTACCCCGAGTAGTATGGGATATACCTTATGTATATCCGCCCCGAAAGGATGACCAATGAGCAGGACGTCGCTGTTCTACAGCAATCGGACGCAGGCCGTCCGCCTATCGAAGGATGTCGCGATGCCCGAGTCCGTCAACGATGTCGACGTCGTGGCCATCGGGGACATCCGGGTGATCATGCCGGTTCGCGCAGATATCAATGACTGGTGGGAAAACGGGCTCACCCCCACCGACGACTTCCTGGCTGATCGAGACCAACCACGGGCGCAGGAGCGCGACTGGTGAGCAACGGGTACATGCTCGACACCAACATCCTCGTGTTCGCCCTGCGCCGCACCCGCCCATCCCTGCGCGACCGCATGAAGGCTGCGCACGGTTCCCTCCTTGTGTCGACCATTTCCGTGTCAGAACTGCGGTACGGCGCCGACCGTTCTTCCGACCCGATGAGGAACCGCATCGCGACCGAGGATCTCCTCACCCAACTCACCGTCGTCCCCTTCGACAAGGGGGCCGCCGAGCACGCGGGTGAGATCCGGGCCGAACTCGCACAGCGCGGAACACCGATCGGCGGGTATGACCTTCTGCTCGCCGGTCACGCCCGTGCGGCCGGGCATACGATGGTCACGAACAACATCCGCGAGTTCACCCGCGTTCCCGGTCTTGTTGTCGAGGACTGGACCGCGACCGGCCCGGTCGACTGAAGCTACCCACATAGGCAGGCACAATGGCGGGCATGGACTCCGCAGCGTTCCCTCACACCCGCCTCGACTCCCTGCCCCGCCGCCGCTACACCGACGGTCCAACCCCGATCGAACCCCTTCCCCGTCTCAGTGAAGCCCTCGGCGGGCCCGAGATCTGGGTCAAGCGGGACGACCTGCTCGGCCTGACCCTCGGCGGCAACAAAACCCGCAAGCTGGAGTTCCTCGTCGCCGACGCACTGGACAAGGATGCGGACACACTGATCACGATGGGTGGCGTCCAGTCGAACCACTGCCGCCTCACCCTCGCCGCGGCCCGGCGCGAAGGCCTCGACTGCCTCCTCCTGCTCGAGGAGGACCTCGGTCCGGACGGCACGGCGGTCCCCGGCGGCCCCGGCGCGAACCCGCCCGCGTACAACGGGAACTTCCTGCTCTTCGACCTGTTGGACGCCCAGGTTGAGGTCCTTGCCAACGGCAGCGACCTCACCGCACGGGCCGAACAGCTCGCCACGGAACTGGAGGCACGCGGGAAACGGCCGTACATCATCCCGGTGGGTGGCTCGAACGTCCTCGGTGCGCTGGGCTACGTCGACTGTGCCCGGGAGATCCTGGCCCAGACCGCGGAGCTCTTCCCTGACCATCAGCCGACCTGGGACGCGGTGATCACCCCGAGCGGGTCGACCGGGATGCAGGCGGGCCTGGTCGCCGGACTGCACACGTTCAGCGGCGACAGCGCCAACAACGCCGGCCACACCCCCGTCGTCGGCATCAATGTCAGCCGGGCCCGCGACGCACAGGAGGAGAAGGTCGCCGAACTCGTCAGCGACGTGACCGGCTTCCTCGGGGCTGATTCCGTTCCCCGTGAGCGGATCATTGCCCTGGGCGACTACGTCGGCCCCGGCTACGCGCTGCGCACCGGGGAGATGGTCGAGGCGGTGCGGCTGTTCGCCCGCACGGAGGGCATCCTGCTGGATCCTGTGTACACCGGGAAAACAGCCGCCGGCCTCGTCGATCTCATCCGACGCGGCGAGTACACCGACGGCGACCGGGTGCTGTTCATCCACTCCGGAGGCGCACCCGGGGTGTTCGCCAGAGCGCCCTACTTCTCCTAGGGCGGCTGTCCTCACTATGCCCGGTAGGCGATACCGCGGGCGTCGAGGATCTCCTTCAGGCGCGTCGGGTAGTCGGTGATGATGCCGTCAGTGCCGGCGTCGATCCACTCCTCCAGGTCCGCGGTCTCGTTGGCCGTCCACGGCA
>NZ_JBQEDF010000057.1:0-21495 GCF_052107835.1 Corynebacterium sp. | reverse complement strand
AACGTCTCGCCGGGGGCTCACGCCGTTCTGTGCCGACGGTGGCACCACGCGGGCACGGCTACGTGGCGAAGTAATTCACGCGCCGGAGCTCATCTACCCCGAGGTGGCTTCAGTCGTACGCAAGCTGGTCGCCACAGGTGGAACCGGGCAACCCAGGGCTGACCTGGCGGTCGAAGAGCTTCACGACCTGCCGATCCGCGCGTCCTCCCACCTCCCGCTCCTGCCGAGGGTCCGGGAACTCCGTGACAATGTCACACCTTATGACACCCAGTACATCGCACTTGCGGAACTGCTGGACTGCGCGCTGGTCACTACGGATGCCCGGTTGAGCAGGGCACCGGGGATTAGGAGTGTCTGCGAGGCGCTCGGCGATTGACGAGGTTCCTCGTCCTGTGTGGACACCCGTCAGTTCTCCTCAACCTCCAAAAGTAGTCGCGCAAGCACCTCAGTCATGGATGGAACATCATTCACAGCAGTGGCGTAAATCCTCTGATCGACAACCTGCGCGTACCCATGGATGAGGATATTTCGCAACCCCACCGCTTGGTGAAGACCGGGGATCTGGTCCGAGGTTTCCACATCATTCCTGCGTAGCGGCCCCAGAGCTTCACCAACGATCTCAAGTTCTCGCTCGACAGCTCGGCGCCGTAAGAGATCAGTGAGATACTGCTCCTCTGATACCCCATCCAGGAATAGGCCGATAGCTTTGGCGGCATCGAGATGCATCCCATACCAACGCCGCAGAATCAGGCTTCATAGACATCCACAGCTTCTGCAAGTACATGTCGGTAGAAAAAGGGGTTACGAACAGCTGATTCCTCCACCAAGTCCACGTTCCGACCTACGACTTGCTCCAGTTGCTCCTTCAGCGCCAAGAACGGGCCAATCCCCCCAGCTGCCGTTGGCTGGAACTCGACGAGAAAATCAATGTCACTTGATACGGGATCGAACTGCCCCGTGGCTCTGGAGCCGAACACCTTAAGACGGGCAACATCGAATCGTATGCACACGTCGGTGATCGACGCGGAATCCAACCCTGCCGGTGTAGTCATAGCACCTATCCTAACGTTTCTCCTGGGCGTCCACCCGGCAGCTCACCTGGCGTCGTCATGCCGCCGTACGATCGCCGCACCCAGCTGCGCCACCAGTGCCCGCGCACCGGGAGGTGAGGTCACCTCGATGTGGTCACCGAACTGCAGCAACTGCCGGACGTCCTCCACCTGCCGGTAGGTCACCGTGATCGTCATCGACGTGTCGTGAGACCCCACAGAATCGACAGCCGTCAGCCGACTACCCAGGATGCGCCGCGCCAGATCAACGCTGCCGGCGTCCAGCTCCGCCACAACGTCGACGGTCTCCGCCGGGCGCTCCAGTCTCTCCGCCAGTTCCTCCACCGCGGCCTGCAGACCCACTCCGGGGCGAAGACGCCGCGGAGCGTCCACCAACTCCCACTCCACAACCCGGGACACGGCGTACTGCCGCAGGGACCCGTCCCGGTCAGCGATGAGGTACCACCGTCCGCCGCGGCTCAGCAGGCCATACGGGTCGACCAGTCTTTCCTCATCGCCCCGCTCGCCGCTGCGCCGGTACGTGATCGCCAGCCGGTTCCCGGTCTGCACCGCCTCCGCGATTCCCTCGACGTCCCCTGCGTCGGACGAGTCGCCGAACCACGGACGGTTGTCGGTGACCACCACCTCGGACAGTGACAGCTTCCGCGGCCGGGAGCTCCGCCGCCCCAGCTTCCCGATCGCTGCCCGGGCCACGGCTTCCTGCCCGAGCTGGGAGGCTCGGTCCAGATCCAACCCGGTGGCCTGCAGCAGGTCGCGCTCACGCACCGACAATCCGTCCGGCATCGACCTCCCGGCGGGAAGAAGGTGGACGCCGCCGTAGCGCCCCGTCTCGGTGACGACCGGGACGCCTGCCCCGGTGAGAGTCGCAATATCGCGGTGGATCGTGCGCGCCGAGACCGACAACGCTTCCGCCAGCTCGCCAACGGTCGAACGGCCACCCGAGCGTAGGAGGCTGAGCAGGTCGAACAGCCGCTGGGAACGATTCATGCCACTATTTTTCCAAACCCTGACAGTTCTTGCCGCTATTCGCCCCGACACTGTGCACCAGAGGCGCCGAAAGGCGGCGTCCTTCACCACCAACGCAGTTAAGGAGCCCACCATGGTCACCCCAAACCCCTACATGTTCATCATCTACGTCAGCGACGCCCCCGCGTCCGCACGGTTCTACGGGGATCTGCTCGACCTCACGCCGTCATTCGAATCCCCGCGGTTCATCGCCTTCGAACTGCCGGGTGGGCCGCAACTCGCCCTGTGGAGCGGAAACGACATCACCACCTGGCCACAGACACGCACCAGCGAACTCTGTCTCTGTCTCGGGACGACCACCCAGATCGAGGAGCGGTACGAGGACTGGCGCAGCAAAGGCGTCCACATCGTCATGGAACCCCACGACGCCGTTTTCGGACGCACCTTCGTCGCCGCGGACCCGGACGGCAACCTGCTCCGCATCGCACCGGTGGACTGATCACACGGTCGCCACCGAGCCCCCGTCCACCCGGTAGTTTGAACCGTTCACGAAGGACGCACGGTCGGAACACAGGAAGGTGACGACGGCAGCCACCTCCTCGGGGGTCCCGCGCCGCTTCAACTCGAGGAACGACCGTTCCTCATCGAGGAAACTGCTGATGGCCTGGTCGCGGTCCACCCCGAGTGACTCCGCCCGTTTGTCCATCATCGCGTCCGTCATCGGGGTGTGGATGAACGCCGGCGACACGCAGTTCACCCGCAGTCCTTCGGTGGCGTAGCTCCGGGACAGCCCCTTCGCCAGAGCGAGGACCCCGGCCTTCGCGGCGCAGTACGGCAGTTCGTCGTCGTAGGGCTGGACCGCGTCCTCCGAGGTCAGGAACACCAGGCGCCCCTTTCCACTGTCCCGCAGATCGTCCAGGAAGGCGCGGGCCACCCGCGTGGGGGCGAGCAGGTCGATGTCCAGGGTGTCCCTCCAGCCGTCGTCGTCGATCTCGTGGAACAGACCCTGCGCACCCGTGACCCCCGCACAGTGCACCACCGTGTCCACCGGCCCGACCGCCTCCGACACATGCTGGCGGAGGGCGTCAATGTCTCCGAGCCTGGTCAGGTCCGCCGGGAACGCGTGGAGCCGTCCCGGCGCCGCGTCCAATTTCGCCGCGGCCTCCTCCAGCTTCTGCCGGTCGCGGTCGGTGATGACCACCGTCGCCCCCTCAGCCAGCAGTTCGGAGGCCGTCTGCCAGCCGATACCCGAATCGCCGCCGGTGATCAGTGCCGTACGTCCGTCAATGCCGAGATCCATGGTGCTCTCCTTCGTCGGTTTCTCTCAGAACCCTATTCGCGTGCGCAGTTGGTCGCGGGCGTCACTGTCGGACGCGTCGGCGTTCGCGATGGCGTCACGTGCAGCATCCCGGCGCCCCGACACGTTCCACAGCAGCACGCCCACCACCCGGTCGGCGTCGATGTAGTGGACCACACACTTGTCGCCGTGCCATTCCTCGACGGTCTCCAGGGATGAATCCAGCACCCCCACCGCCTCGTAGCGGTTGTCGAACAGCACGGAGTAGAAGTACGGCGTGTGCGTGTAGGGCTCGTCCGCCCCGGCGAGATTGCGACCCGCCTGGCGTCCCATCTCGTTGGCGTTGTCGACGTGCTCAACCCGGGTACGGCCGAGAATGACGTCCGGGTAGGACGCCACGTCTCCGGCCGCGAGGATGTCCGGCGCACCCGTCCGCAACCGTTCATCGACCTCGATTCCGTCCCCCACCGACAGCCCAGCGCTCTCAGCGACCCCGGTGTCCGGGGACACGCCGACGCCCGCGGCGACGGCACTGCAGCCGACCACCTCGCCCGATGACAGCTTCAGATGTATCCCGTCGTCCCCGACCTCGGCGGAATCGACCGAGGTCCCGGATTTCAGTTCCACGTCGTTGTCGCGGAACGTCCCCTCGAGGCTTTCGGCCAGGTGCCCGGGAAAGAACTTCTCCCCGAGCACCGATTCCGGGTAGATCAGGGTCACGTCCGTGTTGTTCTGCACGAGTGCCGCCGCCAGTTCGGTGGCGATGAAACTCCCGCCCACCACGGCGATCCGGCGGTGGTCCCCGGCCATGCTTCTGAGCTTCCGGTAGTCGTCGACGGAACGGAAGTGGATGATCCGCTCGTCGGGCGGGAGGTCGAGTGTGTTCGGCGAAGCACCCGTGGCCAGCAGCAACCGCTCGTAGTGGATCTCTGTCCCGCTGTCGGTGCGCAGCGAATGCGCGGCGGGGTCCAGATCGACGGCGACCTCCTGTGAGTGCCGTACGGCACCGGTGTCCGCTTCGGTGTTCAGCCATATGTCATCGAAGGAGAAGGACGGGTCCGTCCACAGCTTCTTGGACAGTGCGGGGCGGGCGGCGGGCGGCGTGGCTTCCCGGGCCACGATGCCGATGCTGCCGTCCGTGTCGATCTCGCGGATTCCTCTGGCAGCGTTGTCGGCGACCATTCCGCCGCCCACGATCAGGTACGTGTAGCTGATGTAGTCCGACATGTTTTCCACGGTAGGCGCGAATCCCCGGGCCCACCACGGCGGTGGTCAGCGCGATGATGTGTCGCCGGTGGTGGTGATCTTGTGCGGATTCTGCTGGATCTGGATGCCGGTGACGTGACCGTCGGCGACCTCGAGCGTGACGATGCGGGTCATATCGGTGGAAACCGCACGCAGGACGGGGCCACCCACCGCATCCACCACCTCGATCCGCGGCATCCCGTACTTCGCGATGAGCCCCTGCAGGAACCTGATGACCTTCGCGGCGCCGCGGACAGGATTGAGCGCGGCCCTCGACAGGCCCCCGGAGTCCGTCCACAGGACGCAACCCTCGGAGAGTCGGGTGACCAGGACCTGCAGGTCCCCTGTGTTCAGTGCCCGGGAAAGTTCATCCAGCAGATCTCTGTCGGCGCTGTGTGCCACGACGCCACCAGCCGTATCCGGACTGTCTCCACCGGGCGCCCCGATCGCCGTGCGTGCACGCCGCAGTCGCTGCCGTGTCGCCGCCGGTGTCGTTCCCGTCACCTCGCCGATCTCCTTGTGCGGCAACCCGGCCACCTCGCCGAGCACCACGATCACCCGGTCGACCGGGCCCAGGGTCTGCAGCAGTCTCACGAACGCCAGGTCCACGTGCTCACCGAGCAGTACCCGGTCCTCTGCGCTCTCCGGGGCCGCGTCACCAGCTACCACGTCCGGCAACCACTGCCCCACATAGGACTCCCGGCGCTTCGCCGCGGTCGTCGCCGCGTCCAACGCCAACCGGGAGACCACGGTGGTCAGCCAGGACGCGACATCGCGGGGCGCCTGCGCCGTTCTGTCCACCTTCTCCAGACGCAGCCACGCCTCCGAGACAACGTCCTCCGCATCCTGCCAGGACCCCAGCACCGTGTACGCGAGGCCGAGCAGCCGCGGTCGCTCGCTGACCCAGGCATCTGTGGTGGAATCGGAACTCACTTCTCGGACAGTACGCTGATCCGGTTCCAGGTGTTGATCGCGGCGATCTGGCTGATCAGGGCGCCAGTGACCTTCTCCCCGAATTCCTCGATGACCCTTTCCTGCAGGTCGTGGTCGTAGCCGTCGGCTAGCCGGGTCCCCAAGGTGGTGAACTCCAGGATGAGCGCGTCTGAACCGCTGAAGGTGCTGGTGACGGTGCCCGGTTCCCAGTCGCGGATGGCATCGACCCACTCCTGGTCGTGGCCGTGCTTCAGGGCCTCCTCACTGTGCATGCTGATGCAGAAACTGCAGCCGTTCAGGAAGGACGCCCGGAGTTGCACCAGGAGTCGCTGGTCGCGACTCAGGCCGCTGCGCGCGGCGAGTTCCAGGGCGCCGGCGGCGGCGTAGGTGCGCTTGTGGGACTTGCTGAAATCGAAGTGTGTCATGCAGAGGAGACGATGCGGCAGGTTCGCGCGTGACAACGCACAGGTCACACGGAATCTTTCTACGCCCGTGCACGCATGCGGCCCTCCTGAGCCCCTCTGTGTGCACCGGCGTAGAACTATTCTTCGTCGGGACTGTCGGCGTCACCTTGAATCCACCCCTGGGATCCGCCATCGGTGCTCACCCTCCAGACCCGCAGACGCAGGCACACGCAGCGCACAGAAACGCAGTCTGCCTGACCCCTGCGAGTTTCCGCAGGGCACGGGTAGGGTCGTGGGCCCCATTCACCCGGAGCACGGACAGCCGACCGGAAAGGAGCCCACCATGAAGCTCGACACCGTACGCACCATCGCCGAGGCCACAAGCCCGTTCGTCACCCTCTACCTCGAAGGACGCACCCCCTCGGAGGATGCGGACACCCAGCTCCGACTCCGTTGGGAGGCCCAGCGCGAAAAGCTCGAGGAGCAGGACGCCCCGGAGTCCGCGCTCACCGCCCTCAACGACCTGCTGCTCGACAATCCCCCGCAGGACATGCGCGAGATCCAGTCCGACGGCCGCGTCCTGGTCGCGAACGGGCAGGGCGTCCTCCTCGACGAAACGTGGGACGCGAACCCCGGTTCCGGGGACGGTTCCTACCTCAGCGAGGTGCCGGAACTGGCGTCCTACGTCCGCGAACGCGCCGCCGCCGTCCGGCTGCTGGTCGCCGTCACCGACCAGACGGGCGCGGTGGTACGGCGCGTTGTCGCCACCGAGGACAAGAGCCTGGTCGACGACAACTCCGACACCGAGATCACCGTCGAGAGCTCCAGCGAGGACGATGTCCAGAAGCCACGCCAGGGAGCACTGTCCCACAACCAGATCCAGCGGAGCGCGGACGAATCCGTCAAGCAGAATGCCCGGGGCATCGCCGAGCGGCTCAACGAGATCGCCAAGAGCTGGCGTCCGGACGTCCTGGTGCTGGCGGGTGAAACCCAGGGACGCAGTGCACTGCACAGCGAACTCGACGACCATTTCGCCGAACTGGCCGCCATCATCCAGGACACCGACGAGGGCGGGGCCGCGGCCACCGGTGGCGACGGCGCCGATGAAGCCCTGTCCGAGGTCGTCAGCACCATCGCCAGCGACGTGGGCGCGGGCCACAGGCTGGAACAGGTGCACCGATTCGAGGAGGCGCGCGTCCGCAACCGCACCGCCGAAGGCACGCGCGCGGTCGCCCAGGCGGCGGGCATGGGCGCCGTCGACACCCTCCTGCTGCGCTACGAAGCGTCTGCCCCCGGAGAACGCAGTGAAAGCGAACTGCTTGTCAGTTGCGCGCAGACCGATTCGGAAGCCACGCTGATCGATGCCCCGGTGACGGAGAACATCGCGGCGATCCTGCGCTACGAGGCTCCGGCCGACCTCGGCGAATCCGAACTCAACGGATGATACCCAGCGCGGCACTGTCCGACTCCGCCCTGCAGATCCTGAAGTGCATTATCGCCGCAACGGGTGCGTGGTGGCTGTCGGTCAATGTGCTGGGCACCGAGTACCCGTTCCTCGGGCCGTGGGTGGCGCTACTCACGATCCATGCGACCACCTACCGCACGCTGTCCCGCGGCATCCAGTCGTCCATCGCCTCCCTGCTCGGCATCGCCGTGGCATTCCTGGTGGGCAACTACCTGGGGGTGTCACTGTGGACGTATGCCCTGGCACTGCTGGTGGGGATGTCGCTGTCGAGGGTCCGGTGGATCCGGGACGAAGGCATCACGGTCGCCACAATGTCCATCTTCATCCTCAGCGACGGCTTCTCGGAGCAACAGCAGCAGTTCGGCGACCGGATCCTGGAGATCCTCACGGGCATCGGTGTGGGAATCGTGGTGAACCTTCTGGTCCTGCCTCCGCTGCGGGACAGCCAGGCCTCCAGGTACGTCGACAGCGTGAACCGACGGATCGGGTCGGTGCTGGAGAACATGGGCGAGGAGTTCTCGACCTCCTGGGACACCGACCGTGCCGAAGCCTGGGTCGAGGAGACGGAGTCCATCTCCCGGGAGCTGGACGGCGCCTGGTCAACGGTACGTTTCGCCCGGGAGAGCCAGCGGGCGAATCCCCGGTCCTACCTGTCCAGGCTGCGCCGTTCCAGGGCCCGTCGCGAGGTTCGGCCGGATCCTGCGGAGGCAAGCTGGGAGGACATTCTGCGACGGACCGACGAAGGCATCTCCCACCTCCGCAACCTCGCGCGCACGCTGCGGGAGGCAAGCTACGCGTCCGGCGCGTGGGACGACCGTTTCCGTGAACGGTGGGCGGGGATCGCCCGGGATGCCGGACGCGCGGTCGCGGACCCGGACGCCGAGGTCGAGCCCCTCACAGAGAGGTTGGACGCGGCGACCAGTGACCTGTCCGATGACCATGACCTACCGACCAAGCACTGGCCGGTGTACAGCACACTGATCACGGGTCTGCGGCACATCGTGGAGATCGTGGACGACGTCGCGTCCTCGCGTCAGGCACGGGTGTCGTCACGGGACTGACGTCCCCGATGGCCACACACCTCTGATGGAGCCCGGTCAGGTGCAGGGTGTCAGTCATGGTCGTAATAGCGGCCCGCCAGGAACCCCACCCGGAGTCACTGTTCGGCGACCACCACATCCCGGCAGATCTCGAGGTGGCCGAGATGCTGTGCCAGCTCGTGGAGAATATGGTCGAGCACCCATTCCGGAGTCGCATTCTCCATGTCCCGGCGCGATGTCCCCTTCGCCTCCCTGTTGCGGATGCCCTCCGTCAATGCGATCGATGCCCACCCGGGCAGTCGCCGACGAACGTCCCCGATGACCTGGTGGGCCTCCCCGACCGTTCCCGTCGCACGGAACTCAGCGTCCCGGTCCCGTGCGATGACCTCCCCCGCCACGAAGGACCCTCCCCAGAAGTACGCCATGCCACGGACATGGGAAACCAGTGCGAATGCGGAGTTGACCGTCCCCGGCACCGGGGTCGTGTTCACCGTCGTGTCGTCGAGCGTGTCCAGGGCCGTGTCGTAGCCGTCCAGGATCTCCCCGGCGACCGCCAGGAAGGCGTCCAGGCGTGAATCGTCCAGGCGTGCGGCGTCCGGGTACGTCGGCTCGTTGTCCATGTCTCCGAGTCAAGCAGATGGACGGCCGGACGCACCACCGTTCTCCGGCCCTATCCCTTCGCCCCGCCCCCGGCAACCGCACCGATCGAGGTGACCGCGGCGTCCAGCCCGAGATGTCCCTCGGTGACCAGGTGAGCGAGTCCGTGCACCGTCCCCCACATGGCGTCAGCGACCGATTCCGTGTTCTCCCCCGCGAACAACCCGTCCCGCTGCGCCCAGGCAACCGTCGACGCCAGCAGTTCCTCGTTCTCCCGGATGAGCTCGCCCGTCCCCGGGGCAGGATCGCCGGGAGGGCAGATCGAGGAGTCGAAGATGAGGTCGAAGGCGTGGGGCTTCTCCGCGGCAAAGCGGACATAGGCGACCCCCTGGTCCCGCAACGCGTCACGACCGGACCCGGCAACCTCCACCGCGTCACGCTGCCGACCCACGAACTCCCGCATGCACTCCGTTCCCAGCGCCTTGAGCAGGGACGTCCGGCTGTCGAAGTGGTGGTACGGAGCGGCATGACTCACGCCCGCCACCTTCGCCACCTCGCGCAGGCTGATCTCCCCCGACGGCTTCTCCGCGAGCAGATCGAGCGCGGCCGCAAGAAGGGACTCCCGCAGATGGCCGTGATGGTAGGGACGGTCGGTTCCGGGATTAGATCTTGACATGAGAAAGATTCTATCGCACACTGAAGCCTGTCCGAATCTTGACACCGTAAACATCAGATCCCGGAACCACCACAGGAGACACCCCATGTCACCGCTCACCACCACCGATGCCGCCGAGACCACCCCGACCGTCCTCGTCATCGACGGCCACCCGAACCCCGACTCCCTCACCGCGGCGCTCGCCGCGTCCTACGCCGCAGCCGCCGAACGCGCCGGCGCGACGGTCCACCGGCTCACCCTGCGCGACCTCCGGTTCGACCCCGTACTCCACGCAGGCCTCCGCGGCGACCAGCCGCTGGAACCCGACCTGGCCCACGCCCAGGAACTCCTCGTCGCCTGCGACCACCTGGTCGTACTCTCACCGGTCTGGTGGGGGTCCACGACCGCGCTGCTCAAGGGGTTCATCGACCGGACCCTCGAAGCGAAGTGGGCCTACCACTACGACAAGCGCGGACTGCCGCACGGCCACCTCACAGGCAGGTCGGCGAGGTTCATCATGACCGCCGACTCCCCCGGAATCTACCTCTCCCTGGTGCAGGGCAGCCCGACCCGTCGGCAGATCGTCCGGTCGACACTGAGGTTCTGCGGCTTCTCGCCCACCCACCTCACCCGCATCGGGCCGGTACGGACGTCCACACCCGCTAAGCGGAACGCGTGGATCGCCCGGATGGAGACCCTCGCAGACAAGGACGTCAGGGCCGCCCACGCCCGACCGACCCGACGCAACGCGACCCCGAAAACGGACCCGTTCGAGGTCCGCGACGGGCTCCTGCAGGCCACACACCAGTAGCCCACCCCAGTAACCCACCTCGGGCGACGGAACGACAGACAGCACCCACTAAGCTCAGTAATCTGTTCCCATTGACGTTAATCAGGCTACGGACCTCACTCCGGCATGCTGCCTGACCACTCTCCGCCCCAGAAAGGTGCTACGTGAACGACACTGAGCCGACAACGACGGCCATCCCGACGCAGTGGGTAGGCCCCCTGCGTCTCAGCGGTGACGGATTCTCCCCGGACTCCCCCTACGAGGAGGTCCCGGTTCCCCTGGCAACCTTCGAGACCCCGCTGTGGCCGTCCGTCGGACGCGGCGCCAGCATCTCCCGGGAACTGCCCACCGGCATCCGCACCACCGTCGTCGCCGAGAGCATGACGCGCTCCACCCTCTTCGTCGCACCCGACGCCGCCACCGCCGCCGTCGGCGCACGGGCCGTCGAGTCCCGCCTCCCCGAGCTGCAGGAGGTCGTGTCACGCACCAGCAGCCACGGCAGGCTCACCGACATCCACACGGAGATCGTCGGCAACCTGCTGTTCGTCCGGTTCGCCCTCCACCCGGGCGACGCCTCCGGCCACAACATGGTCACCAAGGCCGCCGACGCACTCATGGAACGGGTCCTCTCCTGGCAGCTCGGCCTGGACTACGGCTCCGTGTCCGGCAACTACTGCAGCGACAAGAAGGCCACCGCCGTCAACGGCATCCTGGGCCGCGGCAAGAACGTCATCGCGGAGATCCTGCTGCCCCACGAGGTCGTCGACCGTCGTCTCCGGACCACGGCGTCCGCCATCACGGACCTCGTTGTCCGCAAGGACCTCGTCGGCAGCACGATCGCCGGGGCACTGCGCTCCGCGAACGCCCACTACGCCAACATGCTGCTCGCCATCTACCTGGCCACCGGGCAGGACGCCGCCAACATCGTCGAGGGTTCCCAGGGGATCACCTACGCCGAGACCCGCGAGGAGGGGCTCTACTTCTCCTGCACCCTGCCCAACATCATC
This sequence comes from Corynebacterium sp., assembly GCF_052107835.1. Lineage (GTDB taxonomy): Bacteria > Actinomycetota > Actinomycetes > Mycobacteriales > Mycobacteriaceae > Corynebacterium. The sequence goes on along the minus strand of NZ_JBQEDF010000057.1, from coordinate 10,026 downwards.
GTCGGCACGGTCGGCAGCGGGAAGCACCATCCGGAGATCGCCGACGCCCTCGACCGCCTCGGGTGCCGCGACCAGCGCGAAACCGGGGAAAACTCCAGGCGTCTCGCTTCGCTGATCGCCGCCACGGTATTATGCGGTGAACTGTCACTGCTCGCGGCGCAGACCAATCCGGGCGAGTTGATGTCCACACACCTCAGCATGGAACGGCGGAAAGGCGAGAACGAATGACCGCAATCGGTATTCACGACCTGGAACTCTCCACGGGACACCATGTTGTCGACCTCGCGGACCTGGCGGGATCGAAGGGCATCGACCCCGCGAAATTCACCCTCGGTCTCGGCCAGTCCGAAATGAGTGTGCTCGCGCCTGACGAGGACATCGTCACCATGGGCGCCGCCGCGGCCAAGCCACTGCTGGAACGCAACGGCACCGACGGCATCCGCACCCTGCTGTTCGCGACGGAGAGCGGCGTGGACCAGTCCAAGGCCGCCGGCGTCGCCGCGCTCCGGCTGCTCGGACTGCCCCACGGGATCCGCGTCGTCGAGATGAAGCAGGCCTGCTACGGCGGGACGGCGGCACTGCAGGCGGCGATCGGCATCGTCAGCCGCGCACCGGACGAGCGGGTCCTGATCATCACCAGCGACAACGCACGCTACGAGCTCGACTCCCCCGGCGAGCCGACCCAGGGCGCGGGTGCGGTGGCGATGCTCGTGTCATCCGACCCCGCACTGGTCGAGATCGAGCCACTGAGCGGCATCTCCACCACCGACGTCGATGACTTCTGGCGTCCCAACGATTCCACCACCGCCATCGTCGACGGCCAGCTGTCGGTCACCGCCTACCTGGACGCGCTCACCGGCGCATGGGACGACCTCGCGGGACGCGGCGGTCCGGCCATCACCGACATTGACCGCGTGCTGTACCACCAGCCGTACACGAAGATGGCGAAGAAGGCGCAGCAGCGGCTCCGGGAGATCACCGGCGACGAGATCAGCACCGCACTGAACCCGGGGGACGCCGCCGACGGCCGCGACACCGGCCTGGAGACCGGGTCCCGCTACAACCGCCGGCTCGGCAACAGCTACACCGCCTCACTGTTCTCCGCGCTGGCCTCGCTGATCGACCACGACGACGACCTGGCAGGACGCCGCGTCGGACTGTTCAGCTACGGCTCGGGCTGCGTCAGTGAGTTCCTCACCGGCATCGTGCAGCCGGGGTACCTGGAGCACCGCGACACCGCGGCCGTGACCTCGGTGCTCGACGCACGGGTCCCGGTGGGCATCGACGACTACCGGGCCCTGCACAACGGCCCGCACGGCAGCAGTGGCGACGAGGCCACCCCGGAGACCACCACCGGTCCCTTCCGCTTCACCGGGGTCGAGGGCCGCGCCCGCAAGTACGCGGTCCGCTAGTCACGTCACCGACGGTGGGCCAGCGCCTCCAGGTCCACCCCACGGAGCCGCGCGAAGTCCGCGGTCCCACCCGTGACCAGGACGTCCGTCGCACCCAGGGAGGGCACGTCGGCGGCCCCCAGCAACGTCATCAGGGTGCGCACCTGCTCCTTCCATGACTCCAGCTCGCTGATCAGCGCGTCCAACCCCTCCTCCAGCAGCAGGTGGAGGAAGTGACCGCTCACCCCGACCGCCCGGGCTCCGAGAGCCAGGGCACGCACCACGTCCAACGGCGTACGCACCCCGCCGGACGCCAGGATCTCCACGTGCGTGCCGTGCGCGTCGAGCAGGCACTCCACCGTGGTCTGTCCCCATCCGGCCAGGTAGGCGTACTCCCGGCGTTCACGCCGGTGGTTCTCGATGTCGGCGAAGTTCGTACCGCCGCGTCCGCTGACGTCGACGGTCCGCACTCCCCGGGCAGTGAGTTCTGCGATGCTGCCGGGGCTGATGCCGAAACCGACCTCCTTCACGATGACCGGTACACCGACACCGTCCACGATCTCCCCGATCCGGTCGAGCCAGCCGCTGAAGTCGCGGTCGCCCTCCGGCATCACCAGTTCCTGCGCCGGGTTCACGTGGATCTGCAGGGCGTCCGCGTCCATCAGCCCCACCGCCCGGCGGGCCTGCTCCAACGTCATCTCCGGGCTGACGTTGGCCAGCAGGAACGCCGAGGGAGCGTTGTCCCGGATCACCCGGAAGGTCGGTGCCAGCGACGGGTCCCGTAGTGCCGGGCTGACGGATCCACTGGCCATCGACACCCCGGCCGCAGAGGCGGCACGGGCCAGGTCGGCGTTGATCAGCCCGGTCCGCTCACTGCCGCCGGTCATCGCGTTGATGTAGAAGGGGACGTCCCACCGCTGACCGGCGACGCTGGTCCCGGTGTCCACCGCGTCCCGTGCCAGCCCGTTGAAGACGTGGTGGACGAACCTGATGTCGTCGAAGCCACCGACGGGGCGGGGGCGCCCGCCGCGCAGTTCCTCGGCGATGCGGACGTGCTCGTCCTTGCGCTGGCTGCTCATCGCGTCACCCCACCAGCCCGTCGGGCTGGTGCTCGTGGAGGCTGAGCACCCGGATGTCGGCACGTTCCCACGCTGCGAGCAGACCGTCGATGTCGGAACCGTCCGTGGCGCCGTCGGCACCCCCACCGTCGATCAGGACGATGCCGCAGTCACCGCCGCCTGCACCGGAGGTCTTGGACGCACCACCGCTGGCCTCCGCGATCTCGATGAGCCGCCGCAGCTGGGGGGTCTCGATGACGGTGCCGGTGTGCTCGCCGAGTTCACGCAGCAGCTCGCGGTTGCGGCGGATGGCGCCGGAGATGCCGGCTGAATCATCGTCGTCCAGTGCGTCCACCAGCGCGGTCACGCAGCGGCGGCTCTCCGCCAGGAACCCTGTGTAGTCCGTCCCACCCCGCGTCTTGCGGGTCTGCACATCGCCGACCAGGCGGGACGTCGAGGCCGGGGAGCCGGTCCAGCCCACGAGCAGACGCAGACGGTCCGGCGGCACCACGCGGCGCACAGACAGGCCGGGCCAGTCCATGGTCAGCAGTTCGGCGAGCGGACGGGTGGCGCGTTCCGCGGCGGCCCACTCCCGGTCGAAGGAGGTGTAGCAGATCCAGCCGCCGAACATGCTCGCGGCGACGTCTCCGCCGGACCCCGAGCTCTGTACCCCGACACTGGCCAGCAGGGCGAGTTTCAGCTGCTCCATGCGGGTGAGGTCGAGGCGGTAGTGGGCGCACAGGGCACGCACCGTCCCCACGGTGACCGCGGCGGACGAGCCGAGGCCGAACTTGCGCCCGGAATCGTCGTCGAGCTCACTGGTGATGTCCAGGTCGAAGACCTCCAGTGACGTCCCCAACGCCACCGCGGCCTCCTCCACGGTGCGGATGGCGGCGAGGACGAAGTCGAAGGTGGCCTCCTCCGGCTCGATCACCATGCCACCCTCGCCGTCGTCGCGCCGGTACCACTGCAGGCGGCTGCCCGCGTTCTGGTCCGAGGTGATGTGCCCGGTCCCGGAGGCCGCGCTGACCCGCACGGTCACGTAACGGTCGACGGCGACGAGCACGGCGGGGAACCCGGTCTCCACCACGGCGTACTCACCGGCGATGTAGAGCTTTCCCGGGGCTTTGACCTCGATCAACGGGTGGCCTCCTTGTCAGTCGTGATGTGCACACCGGGCCCGGCCTGGGCGACGACGGTACGCAGGGCGGGAATCGCGGTCCCCAGTCTCCCACGCAGCCACGAGTCCACGTTGTCCGCCTCGCCGGCACTGGTGAGCACCTTGACATTGGGGCCGGCGTCCATGGTCGCCCAGGCGGGCAACCCCTGCCCGCGGGCGTCCTCCACCGCCTGCAGCGCCGCCCGGCTCGCGTCGGTGAGGTAGTCGACCGGGGGTTCGGCCGCGCGCATGGTGGCGTGCATCCCCAGCGCATTGCGCTCGGCGGCCTCCCCCAGTCTCTGCAGGTCACCTGACTCCACGGCGGCCAGCGCCTCGGCCAGGTCGTCACGGTGGCTGCGCACCCAGGGTTCGTACTCCGGGGAGGTCCGCACCGTCCGGCGCATCGCCTCGCGGCTGGACACGGACTTGGTTCCGGCGTCGAGCACGAGCACCACGATGGCCAGGTCGTCGCCGCCCCCGACCGGTTCGGCGTAGGAGGTGGCGTCGTCCTGGCCGGCGTTCCACAGCGCCAGGCCGCCGAAGACCGAACGGGACGCCGACCCCGACCCCCGCCGGGCCAGGCGCGAGAGATCCCGGTCGCTGAGATCCAGACCGGCCGCGGTGGCCGCGGCACCGGCCAGGGCCGCGAACCCGGAGGCGGAGCTCGCCAGCCCGGCCGCGGTCGGCACCGTGTTCACCGAGGACACGTCGGCGCCCCTGTCGCTGCCCGCGAGCGCGCGGACGATGTCCAGGAAGGAGGCGATGCGCTCCAGGGGCCGACCGTCCAGGACGGCTCCGTCGAGCGTGGCCCGGTCGGGTTCCCGGTCCACCGTGGTCTCCCGGAAACGCACCGTGGTCGTGGTGTGCAGGTCGTCGAGGGTCAGCGACAGGCTCGGCGTCCTCGGGATGATGAGCTCGTTGTCCGCCTTGCCCCAGTACTTGATCAGCGCGATATTGGCGTGCGCTACCGCCGTGGCGGCGGTCATGACACCACCTCGTAGGCGTGGGGGACGTACACCCAGCTCTCGGATGCGCCGGCCGCCGCGAAGGCATCCTCGATGCGCTGGGCGTCCTCGCTGGTGCGGGCCAGGGCGATAACGCATCCGCCGCGCCCTCCCCCCGTCAGTTTGGCGCCGACCGCACCCACCCCGAGTGCGGCGGAGACCAGGCCGTCGAGCTGACTGTTGCTCACCCCCAGGTCGGAGAGCACGCGGTGCGCCTCCGTCATCTTGGTCCCGAGTGCCTCGACATCGCCCACCTGGAGGTCGGCGACCGCCTCCTCGGTGATGGTCCCCAGCCGTCCCAGGGCGAGGTCCGTGGTCTCCGGGGCACCCTGGTGCAGCGTCCTGACGTGCGCGACGGTTTCGCGCGTACTGCCCTCGATCCCGGAATCAGCGACGACGATCCAGGCGGACAGGTCCATCGGGACGTCCGTGGCGAGACCGGCGCGGAAGAGCACCGGGGACTGCGCCGCCGTTGCGACGGTGTCGATGCCCGAGGGCTGGCCGTGGGCGATGCGTTCCGCGTCCTGCGTGAGGGTGAAGATCTCCTCCGGTGTCGCCGTGACGTCGTACGCGTCGAGCACCGCCCGGACCACCGCGCCGGACGCCGCCGCCGAGGATCCGAGCCCGCGCTCCGGCGGGAAGTCGGCGTGGGTCGTGATGTCCATCGTGGCGCCCGGGTGCCCGGCGAACACGGCGGCGGCCGACGCCGCCTGCAGCACACCCCCGAAACGTTCCGGCGCCTCGGCCACCGGCCCGGACCAACCGAGCCCGGAGAGCACCCCGGCCCCCGCGGTGGGTTCAACGCGGACCGTCATCCGGAGGTTGCGCAGCGGGAGGGCGATCGCCGGGTACCCGTAGACCACGGAATGCTCCCCGAACAGGATGATCTTGGCCACCGTCTCGCCGAGTCCGACGTGGCCACCGTGCCCGTGATGGCCGTGGTCTCCGTCGTTTCCGTCGCGTGATGTCACGAAAGCCCTTCCTACAGCGGGTCCTCCGACGTCTTCAGTCGGTCCAGGGGTGAGGCGTACTGGGTCAGTAACTGGGTTATTAGCCTACCCCGCAACACCTTATCCCCTGACACCGCCTTCGCCACCGCGGACGGCGAAACCGGGACCGGGCCGGCCGTCACACCACCCCGAGATGCTCCACCAGGATCCGCGTACCTATCAGGATCAGCATCAGCCCGCCGATGACCTCCGCGGACCTGCGGAACCGCAGCCCCACCCGGTGGCCGATGACCACCGCGACCAACGACAGCACGAACGTCACCGCCCCGATCACCGCCACCGCCTGGACAATGTTGACCTTGAGCATGGCCAGGGTCACCCCGACGGCCGCGGCGTCGATACTGGTCGCGACCCCCAGCACCAGCAGGCGCCGGACCCCGGGCCGGTGGCGTACACGCAGGTCCCCCTGCGGCGGTCCCGACGTCAGTCCGGCGGCGCCCCCGCGGTCGCCGTCCGTCCCGCCGCCGTCCCGGACGGCGTCCCAGACCATCTTCCCGCCGATGCCCACCAGCAGGACGAAGGCGATCCAGTGGTCGACCGGCTCCAGGATCCGCTTGAAGTTCGAGGCCAGCATCCACCCCAGCAGCGGCATCACCATCTGGAACACCGCGAAGACCGCGGCGACCAGGACTGCATTGCGCAGGAACAGCCGGCGCATGCGCACGCCACAGGTCAGCGCCACGGCGAAGGCGTCCGCCGAGACGCCGAGGGCGATGAGGAACACGGAGAAAACTGACACAGGAACAGCATCGCCACCGGTCCTGCGGTGTGTCCACGGCCAGTGGAAAGTGTGGGTGCCCACACTTTCAGGTGAGACCGCCCACCATCCCCGGTGACATCACACGTTCGTCACCGCGCCAACGGAGGCGGACTGCACCAGCTTCGCGTACTTGCCCAGCACCCCGTGCAGACGCGGGTTCTCCGGAGGGGCCCATCCCTCCGCCCGCTCGGCCAGGATGTCCTCGTCGACGAGCAGATCGATGGAGCGTGCGGCGATGTCCACCCGGATACGGTCCCCGTCCTCCACGAAAGCGATGGGCCCGCCGTCCACCGCCTCAGGGGCCACGTGGCCGATCACCAGTCCGGTCGAGCCGCCGGAGAACCGGCCGTCGGTGACCAGCAGGACGTCCTTCCCGATGCCTGCGCCCTTGATCGCGCCGGTGATCGACAGCATCTCCCTCATCCCTGGCCCGCCCTTGGGCCCCTCGTAGCGGATGATGACCACGTCGTCCTTCTTAAGCTCGCCGTTGAGGACAGCGTCCATGGCGGGCTGCTCCTGGTTGAACACCCGGGCATTGCCCTCGAAGACCTCGGCGTCGAAGCCTGCGGTCTTGACCACGGCTCCCCCCGGGGCCAGTGAGCCCTTGAGGATGCTCAGACCGCCGGTCGCGTGCAGCGGGTTGTCCATGGAACGCAGGATCTTGCCGTCGGGGTCCGGCGGGTTGATGTCCGCCAGGTTCTCCGCCACGGTTTTTCCGGTCACCGTCAGGCAGTCGCCGTTGAGCAGGCCGGCGTCCAGCAGCGCCCGCATCACGACGGGGATGCCGCCGACCTTGAAGACGTCGTTCATCACGTACTGGCCGAAGGGTTTGAGGTTGCCGAAGTGCGGCACGTTGTCCCCGACCTCGTTGAAGTCCTGGAGGGTGAGTTCCACCCCGGCCTCGTGTGCGATGGCCATCAGGTGCAGCACGGCATTGGTTGACCCGCCCAGCGCCATGACCACCGCCACGGCGTTGCGCAGGGAGTCGCGGGTGATGATGTCGCGGGCGGTGATCCCCTGGCGCAACAGGTTGACCACGGCGTCCCCGGATTTACGGGCGTACTCGGTGCGGTTGCGGTGGATCGCCGGCGGGGCTGCGGAGCCCGGCAGGCTCATGCCCATCGCCTCGGCGGCGGACGCCATGGTGTTCGCCGTGTACATGCCGCCACAGGCGCCTTCACCCGGGCAGACCGCACGTTCAATGGCGTCGACGTCCTGTTCGCTCATGCGTCCCGCCCGGCACGCGCCGACGGCCTCGAAGGCGTCGATGAGCGTGACCTCGCGTTCCTCCCCGTCCGAGAGCGTCGCCGATCCCGGCATCGTCGAACCGTTGTAGAGGAAGACCGAGGACAGGTTCAGCCGCGCGGCGGCCATGAGCATCCCGGGGATGGATTTGTCGCAGCCCGCCATCAGGATCGAGCCGTCCAGGCGCTCGGCGGACATCACGGTCTCCACCGAATCAGTGATGACCTCGCGGGAGACCAGGGAATAATGCATGCCCTCGTGCCCCATGGAGATGCCGTCGGAGACCGAGATCGTACCGAACTCCAGCGGGAATCCACCGGCAGCGTGGACACCCTCCTTGGCGAATCCGGCGAGCTTCTTCAGCGTCAGGTTGCAGGGGGTGATCTCGTTCCAGGAACTGGCCACCCCGATCTGCGGTTTGTCCCAGTCGTCGTCGGTCAGGCCTACGGCGCGGAGCATGCCGCGCGCCGCGGTCTTCTCCAGGCCGTCGGTGACGTCCCGTGAGCGGGGCTTGATGTCTACGGTGCCGTTCTCGTCGTCAACTGCGTTGTGTCCCATGTCATGATTCTAGGGGACGGGTCACGGCACCGTCACCGTCAACCCTGTCGGCGTCTGCTCCACGGTGATCGCGGTCAGGTCAGCGACCACCGCATCGGCGAGACCGAGGGCGGCGAGGTCGGCGACCGGGTGGGACGTACCGACCGCCAGCACCGTACCGTCCGCACCGCGAGCGGCCCCGAGCCCGACCGGAGCGTCCTCGATGATGAGGCAGTCCCTCGCGTCGACCCCCAGTTCGGCGGCAGCCAGGTGGTAGCCCTGTGGATCGGGTTTCCCGGCGTTCACGTCGTCCCCGGTTATCAGGACGTCCGGTTCGGGGAGCCCGGTGGCGGCGAGCCGGGCACGCATCAGTGCGCGCGAGCCCGAGGTCACCGCCGCCCACTGCCGGGCCGGTAGTGCCGAGAGGATGTCCCTGGTGCCGGGCAGCGCGACAACGCTGTCCACATCGGCGGCCTCACGACGTTCCATGTCGACCACCTCCGCGGCGACGTCCTGCTCCGGGACGTACTCGGCGATCGTGTCCTCCGAGCGGCGTCCGTGGCAGACGGCGAGCACCTCCCCGGGGTTGATGCCGTGGTCCTCGGCCCAGCCGGTCCAGGCACGGTTGACCGCCGGCGTGGAATCCACCAGCGTTCCGTCGATATCAAACAGGATGGCCGCGACGTGGAACTTCATGTCACCCATGCTACGTGGTTTCCGTATGCGCTCACTGCACGTCGGCGCGGTGGTTGCGCCACAACCCGGCGGCGGTCACCACCACGAACCAGCCGATGATGACCAGGTAGCAGAGGGCGGTCCCCATCCCCAGCCCCAGCGGGTCAGCACCGGTCATCAACTGGTCCTGTCGCTGACCGGGCGCGATCATCGCGAGCGGACGGAAGACCTCCATCGTCTCGGCGGCCATACCGAGCATCCCGTCGATGAGCAGCATCCACGCCACTGGAACGGCGACCGCGCCGACCTGGCTACGGATCACGCATGCCAGGCCCACACTCAGGGGGGCGAAGACGATCGACCCGATCAGCGGGACGTAGAACATGGTCTGAGCCGTGCCCAGCACCAGTTCACCTCCGAGCGCCGCTCCGATACCCAGTGAGAGAGCGATGCCGACCAGGTAGGACGCAGCGATGAACACCGAGGTGACGATGATCTTCGCCGTGACCCACTGCCAGCGTCCCCGCTGGGTCAGGAAGGCCTGGGCATGCATGTGGTTGCGGATGTCGCCGGCGGTGGTCGCCGCGGCGAAGACCACCGCGATCAGCTGGAAGATCTCGTAGCCGAAGGTCAGCGCCGTCCAGCCCAGGATGACCGGATCACTGCTGTCGAACAGGACGGCCAATGTCACTGGGCCGAACAGGGAACCGGCCAGCAGGACCGCGTAGACGATCGTGGAGCGCATGCTCAGCAGCTTGGTGGTCTCCGCACGCAGCGCGTTGATCAGCGAGTTCATTGTTCTCAGTTCCTTTCTGTCGTTCCTGCGCCGACGAGTGCATCGGTGCGGTACTCCTGGGCGCCGGACGTGGCGGCCAGGAAGCGGGTCTCCAGGTCATCGCTCTGGGTGCTCAGCCCGGTGACCGGGACGCCCGACGTCAGGGCGATCTCCGCAACGGCACGCCGGACGTCCGACTCCGATTCCCCGGACGGGATCTCCACCATGAACTGGTCGACGTTGTCGTCGCCGACCCCGTAGCCGGCGGAGAATCCTGCGGTGCGCAACTTCTGCCCGAGGACGTCGCAGTGGCGGGCGTCGGGGGTTTCGACGAGCACACGCGACCCACCAGCGAGAAACTCATCCATCGAATACTCACCGATCATCCGACCCCGACCAATGACCACCAACC
>NZ_JBQEDF010000056.1:0-22043 GCF_052107835.1 Corynebacterium sp. | reverse complement strand
TGGACAGGGGTGGCCACCGGCAGTTACAGATACACCACGCTAGAGGACGCAACCACCCCGGCGGGACGTATCACACTGGACTCACTGCTCACCCACACCTCAGGACTGCCCACCATCGGCGGCGGACGCGGCACGATACTCGGGACAAACTGGCGACTCATCCGCGGTCGCGACCCTCAGCCGGAAGGTCTGGCTTCTCTGATCCAGCAACTTCGGAAAGCCCCCGTCAAGCCAGACGTTTTCGAGTACTCCAACCTGGGTGGCGCTGCCCTGGGGCATGCCCTCGCAGCGGCGGCGGGGGCCACCTACCCCGACCTCATCGCACGCTATCTGGGCGCCCCTTTGCAGTGCCCTACCCTGTACGTCCCCGAGCCGGGAATGCCCGATGGGCCGCATGACGCACCAGGGTTGAGCATTTTCAACAGAACCCAAGAACCCTGGACCGGTGCGGGTTACGCCCCGGCCGGTGGAATCCGGGCATCCGCCGCGGACCTGGCGATCCTTCTCGACGCTCTGCTCAATCATCCACTGCCCGGGTGGACGGACGCCTTCACACCTCGCAGCCTCGTTGACGCCGAGTCTTTCATCGGGCCGGGAAACAGCATTGGAGCCGGATGGTTCATCCAGGACGACGGGCTGATCTGGCACAACGGCTACGCTGGCGGGTTCGGCTCAGTCATTGTCCTCGACCGACGGAATCGCCGGGGCGCGGCAGTGTCCGTCATCGACGGAACCATGCGGGTGGATCCCGTCCCCATTGCACTGTCCCTCAATGAGGTCGCATGAACCACGTTCCCCATCCTGCACCGTGCCCGATCTATGCCTTCCGTTGCGTCACCCGCTGTAATTCGTCCAACCTGTGCCCTCCTCCACTCGTTGTATCCGACGAGTTGGATCATGAACGGGTGGTTGACAAGCCGGGGGAAGTGGGAAAGCCAGTGACAGCCGCCGATCACGACGACCATCAGCAGGGACAACCACAGCAGTGTCGACGTCGACCCCGCTTCGAACGCGTCCCCACCAGCGCCGAAGTGAACAGCGATTGTCTCCGGCGCACCCGGGTAGCGCCCCGGGTCCACGGTTGCCGGACCTGTCCCAGGTGAGGAACATCATCACCGCGGATCCACACACCGCAGACGGGTGAGTTGCCACGCAGTAGCCGTCCAGTGACCAAGCACAAGCAGGAAAATCACACCGCCGCGAAGATTCCGCCGGACGTCGTAGCGTCCTGACCTGCAGGTCTCACGATGTGGAAATTGCGGCGGGTGTGAAAATCGGAGCTTCCGGGCGCTTCCGGCGGACCTACGCCGAGACCGGCACGTCCCGCAGGTTCTTGCGCAGGATCTTGCCGGTGCCGGACTTCGGGATCTCGTCGATGACCTCCACCATCCGGATCTTCTTGTACGGTGCGACCTGCTCGGCGACCCACTCCATCAACGCCTCGCGGTCAACCGTCACCGCCGAGCCGTCCGCACCGGCCTGGGCGACCACGAAGGCACGCGGGATCTCCTCGCCGTCCTCCTCCCGGTGGAACCCCACCACCGCAGCATCCGCAATGGACTCGTGGGTCATCAGCAGTGCCTCCAGCTCCGCCGGCGCCACCTGGTAGCCCTTGTACTTGATCAGCTCCTTCGCCCGGTCGACCACGTACACGTTGCCCTCGTGGTCGTACTCGACGATGTCACCGGTGCGCAGCCAACCCTCGTGGGTCAGCGTGACCTCCGTGGCTTCCTCGTTGTTGAGGTAGCCGAGCATCACCTGCGGTCCGTGGATCCACAGCTCGCCGGAATCCGACCGCTCCCCCTCGTTGCCCGGGGGCAGGATCTCCCCGAAATCCGGGTCCTGCAGGTCCACGACCTTGCATTCGGTGTTCGCCACCGGGAGTCCGATGGAGTCCAGTGGCGTCCTCCCCCGCTCCCCGGCGTGCGTCACCGGGGACGACTCCGTCATCCCGTAGCCCTGGACGACCGCGACATCGAGTCGCTCCTGTACGGTCGCCGCCAGCGCCTTGTCCAGTGCCGCCGCACCGGAGAACACCGTGGACAGGCTGGACAGGTTGTACTCGTCCACCAGCGGGTGCTTGCCCAGCACCACCGCGATCGGCGGCGCGACGAAGGTGAAGTCGATGTTGTGCTCCTGATGGAGCTCCAGGAATCCCGTGAGGTCGAAGGACGGCATGGTGACCAGGTGGCACCGGTTCATCAGCGTGGAGTTCAGCACCGTATTCATCCCGTAGATGTGGAAGAACGGGAGCACCGCCATGACCACCGAGTCGCGGGTCTGACCGTTCTCCAGCATGTGCGGCGAGGTCTGGAGGATATTCGACACGAGGTTCCGGTGGCTGAGTTCCACACCCTTCGGAACGCCGGTGGTCCCCGACGAGAACGGCAGGACGGCGACGTGGGTCGCGGGGTCGAAGCTGACCTCCGGCGCCGGGCTCCCCTCCTTCAGCAGCGACGCCAGTCCGGTCGCGGGGTCCACGAGATCGATGATCCGGTCGTCCGACAGACCTGCCTTGCGCGCACCGTCGACCCCGTTCTCGCCCAGCAGGCTCACAGTGAACAGCAGTGACGCACCGGAGTTCGCGACCTGCTTCGCAACGTCCTCCGCGGTGCCCAGTGAGCCGACGGTGGTCACAGTCGCACCGGAACGCATAATCCCGTGGAAGGCGACGGCGAAGGCGTGGGTGTTCGGGCAGTGGAGGGCGACCACGTCCCCGACCCCGATGCCGCGGTTCGCCAGTGCACCCGCGAACAGGTCGATCTGCTGGCGGAGTTCCCCGTAGGTCACCGTTGTCCCGGTGGCGGAGTCGGTGAGGGCGGTCCGCCCCGCGTCCTCCGGGGTCAGGCTGCCGAACACCTGATCGTAGACACTGACGTCGGGGATCTCGATGGGGGCACGGGGGCTCTGCACGGGCATGTCTGGGCTCCTACGGTTGGTTGCGCAGCGTGACCGGGGTCACTGAATTCGGTTCAGAAACGACAATAGTGCGTTCACTACATCTTCGCCCCGGGTTCCGGCGAAGTACCTGTGACATCTGTCAGTCCGGTGGGGGTGAATACCGCACACCAACCACTGACAATCGGCTCTACCAGTGAGGATGTGTCCCCGGCAGGGTAGGAACCATGAACTTCGACTTCGTCTCAGACTTCTTCACCCGACTCTCCGAACTCGCCGCCGATGTTGACACCTGGCAGCAGTTCGTCATCCTCTTCGTCGCCGGGGCCGTCCCGTTCGTCGAGTCCTACCTCGGCAGTTTCCTCGGGGTCGCCCTCGGCATTGAACCGACCGTCCTGGTCGTCGCCACCGCCATCGCCGGCAACCTGCTGTGCACCTTCCTGCTGATCGCCGCGACGAGCAGGGCCCGCAGCGCCGTCACCAACGGCCGCGGCGCAGACGGCGGCGTCCAGCAGGTGTCCACACGCCGTCAGAAGATCGGCACGTACTTCGAACGCCTCGGTGTGCCGGGGGTGTCCCTGCTGGGGCCGATCATCCTGGCGAGCCAGATCACCGGGCCGACACTGGTCGCCCTGGGCGCCGGGAAGCGGAGCGTGTACATCTGGCAGGGCATCGCCATCGTCGCCTGGGGCATACTCTTCGGGTTCTTCGGCGACCTGGTGATCTCCTGGTACATGTAGCTCACAGGACGTCGCCGAACCGCGCGAGAACCTCCCCGGGATCCAGTCCGGTGAGGATCCGTGCGTTCGCCGGACGCGTCCAGTACGCACCCAGCCCGTCGCCGCCACCGGCCTCCACCCAGTCCGCCACCGTCGTCCCCCGCAGCAACCGGGATTCAGCCTCCACCCGGACCGTCGCGTCCCGCAAGGTCACGGGCACCGCATCCAGGAGAACCATCGCCGCCGCCAGGTCATGGATCTGCGCGCAGTAGCCGACCCCCACCGACTCGTGGAACTCGAAGTAGAACCGCAGGGCGTCACGGAGCAGACCGGAGAGTTCTGACTCCGCCTCCGTCCACCCCGCCAACCGCTCCGGGGTCAGGACGACCCGCTCGGTCACGTTCAGGGGGCAGATCGTGGGCAGCGGTGCGCCGGACGGCCAGTTCTCCAGTGCGTACGCCAGGGCGTGCGGGTCGACCCAGGTGTTCCACTCCGCGGTCGGGGTGGTGTTTCCGGGGTACAGGAACGCCCCGCCCATGATCACCACCTGCGTGTTGCGCAGCAGGTCGGGCTCGTGCTCCACGGCATACGCGAGGTTCGTGGCAGGACCGGCGACCAGGATGCGGGACGCCCCGGCGCGCTTCCAGGCCGCCACCGCGTCCGCCGCGGTGGACGGTGCGACGTGTGCGGCGGATGTGTCCGGGCGCCAGTAACCGAGCCCCTCCGGGCCGTGGGTCTCCGGGGTCGTCGTCAGGGGCAGGGCGCGCGGCCCGGACGCCCCGGCCGTCACCGGCACCTCCGGCGCACCGGCGACCCGCAGCACCTCGGCGGAGTTCCGGGCCGCCAGCGCGGCGGTGGTGTTCCCGGCGGAAGTGGTGACGTGCAGACCGACGCGTCCCGCGCGCTGGAGCCCGGCCAACCAGACCAGGGCGAGGGCGTCATCGATGCCGGTGTCGACGTCCGCGACGACGGTGACGACGTTGGACGGGACGGTCACTCGACGTCGATGTCCATCGTTGCCCAGGTGTGCCCGAGGAACACCGTACCGTGGCCCCCGAGGAACTCACCGACGTAGCGGACCGCGTCCTCCACGGACTCCACCGGCTCATCCAGGCTGTACATGGTGCTGCCGGACCGGTACTCCACGACCCAGCCGTCCGGCAGGCCACCAATCTGCACGAAGCCCACTCCGTCCACCGGCGACGCGGCCTCGGACAGCGGTTCGATCACCACGAAGGGGAACCCGCCGTCCTTCCCGTGGGCGGCGACATCGGCGTTCAGGACGCCACGGACGCTGTCGCGGTCGACATGCAGGGTGATGGTGTCCCGCGAGTCCTTCATCTTGCACGCTGTCGCTCCGCCGGTGGCGTTGACCAGGACACTCCCGGCGTCATCGACGAGGCAGAGACCCGACTCCATCGCCGCGTACTGCAGCAACGGGGTCGTCTGCTCGACTGCCGGGTACGGCGACGCCACGTAGAGCCGGTGGCCCTCCGGCTCGGCGACACCGTCGACCAGCCTGAGGAAGCGGTCCTCCGGTGGATTGTCGGGATCATCGGCCCCCTGGTCGGAATGGCGGTTGATCCACTCCGCCACCGTGGTCAACGGTTCCGGCGTGGGGCCCGATGGATCACCCAGCGCCCCCTGGAGGTCCGCGACCCTGCGCAGAACCTCGTGGTCACCGAGGTAGGTCTCACCCAACTCGGTGGGGAGGAAGAACAGGTAACCGAAGCTCATGGCGCCAGGTTACCTGCCGCCTGTTCAGCGCTGCACGGTTTCCGCGGTGACGTCCGCCCAGTCCCGGGTCAGGAAGCCCACGTCCCCGTCGGCGAACCCGGCGAGGTCGGCGACGACTCCGTCCAGGCTGTCGGCGTGCCTGCGGAAGTGCGAGCGCTTCGTCCGGTACTCCACGACCCAGCCATTGCCGAGCAGCGCAGCCTGCACGAACCGCACGTTCCCCAGCGGGGAGTCGCCCAGCGGGGAGGACCCGTCCGGCAGACCCGTCTCAATGACCACGTAGGGGATGCCGTCGTCGGAGCGTTCGCGCCGGTCGGTGTCGTCCTCCAGCGCGGAGCGGACGCTCACCGCGTCGACGTGGGTGGTGACCGTCCCCACCGAGGACCGCATCCTCAGGCCCCGGTCGGTGCCCGTGGAATTGACCCAGAGCTGCTCCATGTCGTCGATCATGCACAGCCCCAGGTCACCGGCCTTCTGCTGCAGGTACACCCCGGTCTCATCCGCCAGGGAGTACGGGACGCCGAAATGCAGGACGTCCTTCTCCGGTGCCACCGGGAACTCGGAGACCCCCAGGAACCGTCCGTCGGAGGGCTCGCCGGGCCCGGCCGCCCCCAGGTCGCAATGGTCGTTGACCCAGTTGGACAGTTCACTGACGGCCCGCGGCGCGGGACGGCCCGGGTGCGGGTCGCCCGGGGTCTCGTAGAAGGACGCGGGGTCCGTGGTCGCACTCATGTCGTCGCCAAGTCCCTCGTGGATCCTCTGCGCGAGCGCGACGAGATCGTCGTCGGGCCGGTAGGCACCACCGACGTCCGGCAGAAAGAAGAGGAAACCGAGTCTCATGGCTCCCGATTGTATGGTGACCGGGCGCACAGTCGTGGCCCACCCCCGCTACTGCGTGGCTGGGCCCTCATTCATGCAGTTCAGAGCCACCCCCACTATCGAGACGCCCGGCCAGCTCACCGGCGTCGAGGCACAGTCGGGTGGGGACCAGCAGATCCTCCCCGTCCCGGGTGAACGGGACCGCCCGACGCTCCAACCCCGCCGAGCGGGAGTTCGCCCCCTCCCCCATCTCCGGGACGATGAAGCGCCGGTGCCCCGCGAGTCCCCGCGTCCTGCCCACGGGGATCACCGGTGCGGCGAGGTCCCAGCCGAAGCCGCCGGACGCCATCACCCGCGCCACCGCACGGGCACCCCGCGGCAGGCCCACCGCGCGGGCGATCTCCCCGTAGCCGGTGACCTCACCGTCCCCGATCACCTCGAGGACGGTGCGCACCTTCTCAGGCAGTGAATCAGGCGAGCACGTCATGCATCACGATGGTCTCGTCACGACCCGGGCCCACGCCCACGTACGAGATCCGGCAGCCGGACAGCTCCTCCAGGCGGTTCAGGTAGTCCTGCGCCTTCGCCGGAAGATCCTCGAAGGTGCGGCACCCGGAGATGTCCTCGTCCCACGCCGGCATGGTCTCGTAGACCGGCACGGCATGGTGCACATCGGTCTGGCTCATCGGCATCTCGTCGTGGCGCACGCCGTCCACGTCGTAGGCCACGCAGATCGGGATCTCGCCGATGCCGGTCAGCACGTCCAGCTTGGTCACGAACAGGTCGGTGAAGCCGTTGACCCGCGAGGCGTAGCGGGCGATGACCGAGTCGTACCAGCCGCAGCGGCGGGTGCGCCCGGTGTTCACCCCGACCTCGCCGCCGGTGGTCTGCAGGTACTCACCCCACTTGTCGAAGAGCTCGGTGGGGAACGGGCCGGCACCGACGCGGGTGGTGTAGGCCTTGATGATGCCCAGGGAACTGGTGATCTTCGTCGGACCGATCCCCGACCCCACGCACGCCCCTCCGGCGGTCGGGTTGGATGAGGTAACGAAGGGGTAGGTGCCGTGGTCGACGTCGAGCATGGTGGCCTGGCCGCCCTCCATGAGCACGGACTTGCCCTCGTCGAGCGCCTGGTTGAGCTCCAGCTCGGCGTCGATGAGCATCGGGGTGAGGCGCTCGGCGTAGCTGAGGAAGTAGTCCACGATCTCGTCGGCGTCGATGGCCTTGCGGTTGTACAGCTTCACCAGCATCTGGTTCTTCTGGTTCAGCGCCCCCTCGACCTTCTGCCGCAGGATCGACTCGTCCAGCAGGTCCTGTGCGCGGATGCCGACGCGTGAGACCTTGTCCGCGTAGGACGGTCCGATGCCGCGTCCGGTCGTGCCGATCGCACGCTTGCCCAGGAACCGCTCGGACACCTTGTCCAGCACCTGGTGGTACGGGGCGACGAGCTGCGCGTTCGCACTGACCTTCAGCCGCGACGCGTTGGCGCCCCGGGCCTCCAGGCCGTCAATCTCCTCGAACAACGCCTCGAGGTTGACCACACAGCCGTTGCCGATGACGGGGACGGCGTTCTCGCTGAGCACACCGGCGGGCAGGAGCTTGAGCTCGTACTTCTCTCCGCCGACGACCACCGTGTGGCCGGCGTTGTTGCCGCCGTTGGGCTTGACGACGTAGTCGACCCGGCCACCGAGGATGTCAGTGGCCTTGCCCTTTCCTTCGTCGCCCCACTGCGCACCGACCACGATGATTGCTGTCATTTTTCGTCCGTCGCTTTCCGTTTCACACTGGTTGGGAGTGCTGACCAAATGAACAGTCTAGCGGGTGACGTACTCTTGGACCTTATGACGACCGTTGTGCTCGCCTGCGGCACCCGCGCTGCCGGCCTCGTCGGATCCCTGGTGGCCGACGCGGTCTCGCTGCCGGACGTTCCCGGACGCCGTGACCTGCGGCTGCTGGATGATCTGGCCGCGGCCCACCTGCCGGTGGACGACACCCCCTCCCTCGACGAGATCGCCGCCGCGCCGGACGTGCCGCACCAGGGGGCACCGCAGTTCGCGCCGCAGCGCCCCGACCGTCCGGTGCGTATTGTCGTGGTGGGGTCGGACGCGGCGCTGGCCGCCGTGGTCACCCGGCTGATGCGCATCGACGCGATGTGGATCGGGGTGGGGTTCGTGCCGGTGGTCGGTGCGGGTGAATCGTCCGTTGTGGCGCAGAACTGGCAGCTGGAGACCGGCCCGGCGGATGACCTCCCGAGTGTGGCGGCGCTGAACTTCGCATTGACTGCTCCGCTGCGTCCCACCAGCATCGTGCGGGACGATGCGGGCATCGTCACCCTCGGCTCTGCCGAGCTCTTCCGTGCGGGGTCCGAGCTGGTCGGTGAGGTGATCGTGGACTCGGAGACACTGTTCATGAACGAGTCCTCCCGCCAGTGGTCCGGCAAACCGGGGGCGTTCGGGGTACGTCTGGTGCCGACGGTGGACGTGCCGGGTCTGGCGGCCACGCGGCTGCTCACCCCGTCGGTGTGGGATGCCGCGTGCTCGGCGCCACTACGCCGGCGGTTGTTCCGCAGGAACCTGGAGGTCGGGGAGGTCGATCCGTCCGCTGTGCTGACGGGCCGTGCACTGCAGGCCGGGGGTATCGACCTGACGGTGGTGCGCGACGGGGTGGTGCACCCGCGGACGGTGAAGTCGGTGACCTTCTACCGGCACCTGCGTGACGGGCAGTTCGTCCGACGGTAGGTCTGGTTGGCGAGGGCGCTGCCCTACCGGAGGGGAACCGGAGCGAGGAGAGGCCCCCATCGGCAACTCCGCACCGCTTTAGCCATTTCCTCTTAAGTAGAAATACCGAAACCGGTGCGGTGCTGCCGGTTGCGGCTCTCGGACCTCCGGGCAGGCAGTGGTCCGGGCTATCGACCTACGGGGTCGCCGCGTCTGATCGTTCCGCCGGCGCCGGTCGGAAGGAGCAGGACGCCGAGGGTGGGTTCCGCCTGGTCGAATTCCCTGGTCAGGATCTTGAGCAGGTTCGCGTCGCGCTCACCGGTACCGGGGTTGGCGGTGATCGCCATGCAGCGCACGATGGGTTTCCGGACGGTGAAGTCGATGTCGCCGACCTGCACGGAAGGATCGGAGGCGTCAACCCACCCGAGTTCCTCCCATGCCGGCAGGCCATCGACGACGATGTTCGAGCGGAACCGTCGGCTGTCGACCGGGACTGTGACGTTCTGCCGGACGTGCACAGCCTGAGCCACGGCGTCCACTGACCCGGTCCCGTGCAGTGACACGAATCCCCGGGGACGGTCCTGGAAGCGGGAGGTGTCCCCGTCGCCGACCAGTTCCAGGGGCAGTCGGCCGGGACGTTGCAGGCGTTTTGCGTCGGGTCCCGCGAGGACCCAGTCGGCGATCCGGTCGCTGAGTTCGCGGCGTCCTGCCGGGTCGAGGCCGGCTTCGACGATGAGGGTGCCGCCTTCGGTGAACCGCAGGACGCCGTCGTCCAGGGACACCGTGAGACGGGCCAGCGACGGGAAGTCCATCAGGGCCAGTCCCTTCGATTTCGGCCAGTAGTCCAACCCGTCCTGCTGCTCTGGCGTGGCTGCGTCGGCGAAGCGGAAGGCGAGCACGCGGTCCCCCTGGACCCGCCCGTTGTCCTGGATCACCAGTTCCTCACGCGGTTCGGGCGTGAAGCCCTTGACCGGGTAGCGGTACAGGTTCGCCACGGACGCCATGGTCACCGGACCCTCCAGTAGTCGATGAGCGAGTCTATCGTCAGCCGGTCCTTCAGGGTCTCACCGCGCGCGAAGCTGCCCCAGATCGCCCGGACTTCCCTGGCACGTGGCTCGACCTCCGCCCAGGTCGACCCCGAAATGAGATCCGCATCCTTCCACGCCCCGTCGTCGCCGAACAACAGAGGTAGGTCGATCGTGTGGACCGGCCCCCAGGCGCTGCCGGGTGCTGACCAGCTGATGACGTAGTGGTGCGCGCGCCCTCCAGCGCGGACGTGCCGGCGGGCGAAACGGCGGCTCCCCCGGCCGTAGATCACGTAGGTGAGCAGCTTCACCAGGGGCCGTGAGAGAACACGTCCCAATTTCCTGGGAAGGAACATCTCCGCCTCGCCGGAGGTGTGTCCGATGAGGATGTCGATCGCCGGGGCAGCCTCGTCCCATGCCTGTTCAGCCTCGTCCTTCGCGGGGAGAGGGTCCCACCCGTACTGGGCACCGAAGGGCATCCCGCTACGCATCCCGAAACCGGCGCCCGCGTCGCTGACGTCGTCCTGGATCCCGAGGACCTCGTCCACGGTGGAGTCCTCGTCGACGGTGGATGCGACCTTGTACATCGCCTCGTTCATGGAACCGCGTCCCCGGTCGATCCCGAACGGGGCACTCTGGATGATGGCCCTGGTGAAGAGTGAGGACGCGTCGGCCGTCGCCATCAGTTTGGCCACGGCATCGCCGCCCGCCGACTGACCGAACACAGTCACCTGCGCGGGGTCCCCACCGAAAGCACCGATGTTCCGCTGCACCCACCGAAGCGCCTCCATCTGGTCGAGCAGACCCAGATTCGGCGGCCGTCCGGAGCCGCCGAGGAAGCCGAACAGTCCCAGCCGGTAGGTCACCGTCACAACGATCACGTGCTGTTCCGCGACGAGTGCGGCCGGATCCATGATCGGCATGTCGCCGGAACCGGAGACATAGGATCCGCCGTGGAACCACACCATCACCGGCAGCTGGTCCCCGGGAGTCGCAGTGTTCGGCATGGTCACGGAGAGGTACTGGCAGTTCTCGTCCGTCCGCCGTGCGTCCGACCGGTACCCCAGCAGCGTCTCGAGGGTGTCACTGGGTAATTGCGGACACTGGGGCGACCACTCCGTGGCCGCGTAGGTCCCCTCCCACTTCCCGGCGGGGCGCGGAGGGGCGAAGCGCCCGGCACTCGCGTACGGGATCCCACTCGCACGGACGACATCCCCGTCGACCCACCCGGACACGTCGCCGCACGGCGGGGAGAAGCCAGGCGCCCCTGACGTCCGAAGGTCGCTGCCCGATGGTTCTGCCATGCTCGATCCTCACCTACGGTCCTGGCCCGGTCACGGTAGCCACGCTACTCCACGCAAGCCCACCCCTGTTCTGATCACTGTGTGCGCCACGGTCCGTGCGGCCTTGCCGCTCACCCTCAGTATCGTTACACTATGTACCGTAACGTTTAAACCCGAGAAGGCCCCCAAGGAGACAATCCAATGTCCGACTCACACCGCCCCCGCACAACGGACAAGAACGCCGTCCGGCAGATCCAACGGCGACAGAACACGCTGGTCAGGAGGGGAGAAACATGACCACCGAAACCACCACCCCACAATCCGCAACGACAACCTCCCCCACGTGGCGGCAATGGACCGCCCTGGGACTCATGGCCGTCCCGCTGTTCATGATGGCCACCGACTTCACCGCGATCTTCCTCGCGATCCCCGACGTCGGCGCTGACCTGCAGCCGACAACCACCCAGATGCTGTGGATGGTCCACACCGGGGAACTCGTCGCCGCCGGCACCCTGATCACCATGGGGTGGGTGACAGGACGCACCGGCCCACGCCGACTCCTGCTGCTGTCACTCCTCGTCTACGCAATCGCCTCAACCATGGCCGCCGTCGCGCCCACCGCGGAAATGTTCCTGGCTGCCCGTGTCCTGATCGGCCTGGCAACCGCAGCCGCTTCACCAGCATCATTCGCCATGCTCCGCGCCCTGTTCACCGACTCGCGCCACCACGCGGTGGGGTTCGCCGTGCTGATGGGTGCGTTCACCGTGGGGACGGCACTGGGACCACCGATGACCGGACTGCTGTTGGACCACTTCTGGTGGGGCGCGGTCTTCCTGGTCAACGTCCCTGTCGCGGCCGTGGCACTCGTTCTCGGACTCCGACTGTTCGCCGACACCGGCGAACGCACCACGGACCGGATCGACGTCACCAGTGTTGTACTGTCGGTGTCGGCCGTGACCTTGCTGGTCTTCGGCCTGCAGGAACTGGCGGACAGCGGCTTCGCCGTGACGTACGCCGTAGCGGTCGCCACCGGAATCGTCCTCGGCGCGGTTTTCCTCCACCGGCAACGGCGAATCCCGAATCCCCTGCTGGATCTGGACCTCTTCTCCAGCCGGACCATGCGGGTGACCGTCGTGTTCTTCATCCTCGCCACGATCGCCTTCGTCTCGAACGACTTCGTCATCGTCCAGTACCTCCAGATCGTCGCCGGCATCAACCCCGGCACGCTCGGGCTGATCCTGGCACTTCCCGGAGTATCGGCGGCACTGTCCACCGCCGCAGCACCGGCACTGATCAACCGCTTCTCCCCCGCATCCGTGATGGCCATCGGATCAGGTGTCGCAGTCTCCGGGTCGGTACTCGTGCTCGCCGGTCTCACGGTCGCTCCGTCCACGGCACTGATCGCAGCGGGAATGACCGTCACCGCGCTGGGTATGAGTCCTCCGATGGTCGTGGGTGCCCAACTGATGATCACCTCGGTGGAGAAACGCCACGCCGGACCGGTGGCCTCCGTCCAGGACATCAGCGGCAGCCTCGGGGCTACTCTGGGGATCATGGTGGTCGGCTCCGTCTCCATGGCGGTGTTCGGCCGGATGGTCACCGACGGCGCCCCGGAATCCCTTGCGGAGTCCGACGTGGGCAGCGCCACCGACAGTCCCGGTGCCGCGGTCGCCGTCGCGGAACAGCTCGGGCAGGACGAAGGAAACCAACTCCTGTCCCTCATCGATGATGCCCTGTCACAGGGGACGGCCATGGGACTGACCGCCACCCTTGCCGTCGGCGTGGCCACAACCCTCCTCGTGGCACGCGGACTCCGGGGCGTCCGGATGCCGGACGATGATCACCACCGGTAGACCGGGTAGGACGTGCCGCCCAACCGGCCGCGGGCCCAGCCGACAATCACCAGGCTCACTGCAGCGATTGCGTGCCAGGGACGCACTCGCACGTCTCATCGCACGGGACTGATCCCGTAGTCAGGCCCCCGGTCGCACCATCGACACGTGCGGGATCCCACCCTCGTAGTACTCCCCGCCGTACGTGACGAACCCGTGGGCCTCGTACATGGAGGTGATGTAGGTCTGCGCGTGCAGCACGATCGGCTCATCGGAGTGCAGTTCCACCGCACGTCCGACCAACCGGCCCGCCAGCCCCCGCCCACGGTAATTCCGGTCAACGGCCACCCGCCCCAGCACCCGGCGCACCACGTCCACACCCGGGACGTTGCGCAGCGCCGGGGAGGACAGCGTCCTGAGGTACGCGACCACGTCCCGTCCGTCGCGGATGAACACGTGGACCGTGCTCGCCTCGAGGTCACGCCAGTCCAGCTCCACGTCATCCACGCGCTGTTCGCGCAGGAAAACCTCGGAGCGAAGACGGGCGATAGCGTAGACCTCGGTGGTGTCGAGGTCGTCCCAACGCTTGACGGTGATGTCGGTGAGAGCGCTTGTTGCCATGCCAATACTGTATCGGACTCGCGCTAGGTGTCGCGTCCGTCGTCCCCGTCGCCCCACACCTCCGGGGGGAACTGCGGATCCTCCACCGTGGGACGCAGCACCGACATCGCCGACTCCCGGGACATCCCGCAGACCTGCAGCGCATCCACGATGATCGAGCGGCACTGGGCCAGCACCACCGTACCGGACAGCCCTGAACCGGACGCGACCTCCAGCCCGGAACGTCCCGCAAGGACCTGCAGGCGTCGGGTGATCTCCGGGATCTCCACGAGCTCCTCACGTGTGGCCCGGGTGCCACCGGCGTTGTACACCGTGCCGAGGTGACCCAGCGCGTCCGACAACTCACGGATCAGCGTCGGCATCCGCTGGTCGGGGTACAGGCCGTCCTCCACCATGATCTCCGCCCGGCGCGCCAGGACGCGCGAATTGCGCATCACGTTGTCCACCGGCACCAGGATCCGGTTCATCGACTTCGAGTACCGGCGTGCGTTCCAGTAGATCGGCGACAGGTTCATCACCTCGTCGCCGCCGCCCACCGCCGACAGCAGGTTGTTCACGCTGGCCTGCGTCCCGCGCGCGGTCTCCAGGGCCTCGCCGATCAGGGTGCCGTCGCGGTCCTCGATGCCCTGGGCGACATCGTCCAGCACCAGAGCCGCATTGCTGATCAGGCTGGACACCTCGCGCCGGGCCTCACGCAGCGGGTTGTTCGGGATCACCGCCACCACGATCAGGCCGATGAGTCCACCGACCATGCAGTCCACCATGCGTTCCCACCCGGCCTGGTCACCCGGTGGAATGAGAGTGGCGACGAGGACCGCGGAGCTCGCCGCCTGGTTCGGCACCAGCGGCCCCTTGTCCACGAAGACGGCCAACAGCATGGCGACCAGCACCACCACGGTGATCTGCCACGCACCACCACCGATCTGCGAGATGACCAGGTCTCCGATGCCGATGCCCACGGTCGCGCCGATGAGCAGCTCGAAGCCACGTCGCATCCGCTTGCCGCCGCCGACCCCCAGGCTGATCACCGCGGCGATCGGGGCGAAGAAGGGTTGGGTGTGGCCGATAAGGTCATGGGCGATGAACCACGCCAGACCGGCGGCAATCGCGCACTGCACGGCGAAGACACCCGTCCCCCGGGTCCTGGTGATGCGTTCGACGACGGCGAGACGGCGCAGCGACTCCGCCGCTGCCTTCACCCCGTCACGGGCACGGGACCGCTGGCGTTCGCGGGCGTGCTTCGCGCGGGCGGCGTACTCGGGCTGCCCGGTACTGTTGCTGCCCTCTCCGTTCCCGTCCGCGCCTTCCGTCCCGTCCTGCCTGTCGGTCATGGCGTCCATTCTGGCACGTCCGGTCACGAACGGTGGGTCAC
This sequence comes from Corynebacterium sp., assembly GCF_052107835.1. Taxonomy (GTDB): domain Bacteria; phylum Actinomycetota; class Actinomycetes; order Mycobacteriales; family Mycobacteriaceae; genus Corynebacterium. The sequence continues at coordinate 7,020 of NZ_JBQEDF010000056.1, read as the reverse complement.
CACCGGTAGTCGAGGAACTTCCCGTCGAAGGTGACGACCACCCGGTCGCCGTCCGGGTCGGGGCGCCGGTCGATATCCACGGTGAAATTGATCGCGCTCATGATCCCGTCGCCGAACTCCTCGTGGATCAGCGCCTTCAGCGCGGGACCGTACACGCTGAGGGCCTCGCTGAACCGGTAGATCGTCGGGTCCCTCATGGTCTCCGGATCCGTTCCCCGGTTGGGTTGGGTGGTCAGCGATTCGGCGACCGAGGCGTCCACCCCCAGCAGATCGCAGGCCGCACCGGCCTGCTCCGGTGTCATGGGGTGCTGGCCCAGAAGCGCGGCCGTCGTCCACACCAGCGGTGTTCCCAGGTGCTCGGCGATTCCCGCCCAGGTCTGTCCTGCGCGGATACGTGCACTGTCGATCTCACGGGCGGCGTCCGCCCTGGTCATGATGGGGCTCATTGGTAGAAGTCCTTCCTGTCCCGCGTGCTACTCGGGCGGTGTGGGGTTACGGGTCGGTGCGGGGGCGGCGACCCGGTGCTCCGGCGCCGCATGCGGTGCAACGTCCGGGGCCACCGGTGCGCCCGCTCCCCCGATGCCGGTGGCGGCGGCACCGTTCCTCCCCCGCGATTTCCGGACGTAGGTGTAGTACATCGGCAGGCCGACGAACAGCAGGCCACCAACCACATTACCCAGCAGCGTGGGGATCTCGTTCCACACCAGGTACTCGCCCAGCGAGAAGGCGCCACCGAGCATCAGCCCTGCCGGGAACAGGAACATGTTGACCACCGAATGCTCGAAACCCATGTAGAAGAACAGCATGATCGGCATCCACATCAGCACGACCTTGCCGCCCACGCTGCGCGACATCATCGAGGCGACGACGCCGGTAGACACCATCCAGTTGCACATCACCGCACGGAGGAACAGGGTCAGCATGCCGGCGGCACCGTGCTCGGCGTATCCGGCGGTACGGTCGTGCCCGATCTCGCCGAGCCGTTCGCCGATGGCGTCCGGTGGTGTGGAGAAGCCGTAGGTGGTGATCACCGACATCAGGACAGCCACGAGGACGGCGCCGACCATGTTGCCGAGGAACACCAGCCCCCAGTTCCGCAGCAGGCTGCGCCACGTGACACCGGGGCGCTTGTCCAGCCAGGCCAGGGGCACCAGCGTGAACACCCCGGTGACCAGGTCGAAGCCCATCATGTACAGCAGGATGAATCCGACGGGGAAGATGACGGCACCGAGTAACGCTTCACCGGTCTGCACGGTGACCGTGGTCGCGAGGGCGGCGGCGAGGGCGAGGATGGCTCCGGCCATGATCGCCCGGATCAGTGTGTCCCGGGTGCTCATGGCGGGTTTCTTCTGTCCGGCATCGACCATCGCCGTGGCGACGTCGTCCGGTTGGACATAGGACATGGGTTCCTCCGGGAGGGACTGGTCGGGGCGGACGTGGCTCAGTGGTGGACGAGGACGCGGCGCTGTTCGGCGTCGTCGTCCTGCCCGGCACCGCCGTCGACAAGGTCGACGGCGTAGGTGGGCAGGGTGTGGGAGGGATCCTCCAGGGACGCCCCGTCGGACAGGCGGAAACGTTGCTTCAGCAACGGGGAGGCGACGGTCGGCTCGCCCTCGTGCTCACCGACGATGCCGCGGCTGATCACCGCCGCCCCCATGTACGGGTCGATGTTGGAGACGGCGTGGACGGCGGGACCTGCCGCCGTCTCCACCCGGAACAGGGCGATCTGGGTCCCGTCTGGGAGTAGGACAGCCGCCCCGAGGTTCTCCTCGAGGTCGTCGAGCAGACAGACGGCAGTGGTGGTGTTGGTGTACTGGGTGTGGACGGTGACGGTCATGGTTCTTCTCCTCACACGGTGGCGCGCAGGCCGGGAAGCGGCAGCGGGACCTTGCGTCCCTCCTGCTTCTGGAACTGGATGGTCGGGTCGGGGGATTCCGGGGCGTTGACGAAGGAGACGAAGCGGCGCAGTTTCTCCGGGTCGTCCAGGACGGCCTTCCACTCGTCGGTGTAGTCGTCGACGTGCCGGGCGATGAAGGTCTCGAGGTCAGCGGCGATGCCGAGGGAGTCGTCGCAGACGACCTCACGGATATGGTCGAGGCCGCCCTCGATCTCCCCCATCCACGCCGCGGTGCGCTGCAGCCGGTCGGCGGTGCGGACGTAGAAGCCGAGGTAGCGGTCGATGTAGCGGATCAGGGTCTCCTCGTCGAGGTCCCCGGCGAGCAGTTCGGCGTGGCGCGGGGTCGCCCCGCCGTTGCCCCCGACGTACAGGTTCCAGCCGTGCTCGGTGGCGATCACGCCGACGTCCTTGCTGCGGGCCTCCGCGCACTCGCGGGCGCAGCCGGAGACGCCCATCTTCAGCTTGTGCGGGCTGCGCAGTCCGCGGTAGCGCAGTTCCAGGTCAACGGCCATCTTCACGGAGTCCTGCTGGCCGTAGCGGCACCAGTCGGTGCCCACACAACTCTTCACCGCGCGCAGGGACTTGCCGTACGCCTGCCCGGACTCCATGCCCGCGTCCACCAGCCGTCGCCAGATCGCGGGGAGCTGCTCGACCCGTGCCCCGAACATGTCGATGCGCTGGGCACCGGTGACCTTGACGTACAGGTCGAAGTCGCGGGCGATCTCGCCGCAGATGATCAGCTGCTCCGCCGTGACCTGCCCGGCGGGCATGCGCGGCACCACGGAGTAGGAGCCGTTGCGCTGGATGTTCGCCAGGAAACGGTCATTGGAGTCCTGCAGGGCGGCGTGGCCGTCATCAAGGACATGGTGCCCGGTGTTGAGCGTGGCGAAGATGGAGGCCATCGTGGGCTTGCAGATCTCGCAGCCGCGTCCTGTCCCGAAACGCCTGATGAACTTCGGGAAGTCGCGGATGCCGGACGCCGCGGCGCACTCGAAGAGTTCCGCACGCGACTGCCGGAAGTGCTCGCACAGGGCCGTGGACTGCTCGATACCCTCGGCGTCCAGGATCTGCTTCAGCAACCCCACGCAGGATCCGCAGCTGGTTCCCGCCCGGGTGCAGGTCTTCAGGTCCGGCACCGAGCAGGCGCCGTCGCCGATGGCGTCACGGATGTCGCGCTTGGAGACCGCATTGCAGGAGCAGATCTGGGCATCGTCGGGCAGGGCACCCACGCCGACACCGGACGCACCGTCCTCACCGGCAGGAGCGAGGAAGGACATCGGGTTCGGCAGTTCCGAGCCGACCATGGGGCGCAGCATGGCGTAGGCGCTGGCGTCACCGACGAGCACGCCGCCGAGCAGGGTCTTGCCGGAGGAGTCCATGACGATCTTGCCGTAGGTGCCGCTGAAGGGGTCGTTGACCGTGAGGGGACGCGCACCGTCGGTGGTGCCGTGGGCGTCGCCGAAGCTCGCCACGTCCACGCCCATCAGCTTGAGCTTCGTGGACATGTCGGGGTCCTCGAAGGACGCCGCCTCTGCCCCGGTGACCCGGTCGGCGACGATCTCGGCGGTGGTGTACCCCGGAGCCACCAGGCCGTAGCAGACCCCGTCCACCGCGGCGCACTCCCCGACCGCGCTGATGTCCGGGTCACTGGTGCGGCACTGCCGGTCGACGAGGATGCCGCCGCGGGGGGCCTTGTCCAGCGGGTCGGGTCCGGCGGAGTCGGCGAGGCTGTCGTGGGGACGCACCCCGGTGGAGAAGATGACGATGTCGACGGGCAGGACGCTCGTCCCGTCCTCCGCCGCCAGCTCCATCTCCAGGGGGGCGGACTCATCCGTATAGCGGATCTCGTTGGTGACCGTGTCGACATGCACGCTCACCCCCAGGTCACGGACCTTGTCGGCGAGCAGGACGCCACCGTCCGGGTCGACCTGGATCGGCATCAGGCGCGGGGACCGTTCGATGATGTGGGCCTCCGCACCCAGGAGCTTCAGGGCATTGGCGGCCTCCAGGCCGAGTAGTCCGCCACCGATGACCGCGCCGCGGGGTTCGCGTCCTGCGGCGCGGGCGGACTCGACGATCCCGCGGATGCGGTCGAGGTCGTCGATGGTGCGGTAGACCATGCAGCCGTCGAGGTCGTGGCCGGGCACCGGCGGGACGAAAGCGTAGGAGCCGGTGGCCAGGACAAGGTGGCCGTAGTCGATGGAGGTTCCGTCGTCGCAGGTGACGGTGTGGTTGTCCCGGTCGATGCCGGTCACCGTGCCGTGGTGGACGTGGACCCGGTCGGGGAGTTCGGCGAGTTCCAGCAGGGTCCGGTCCCAGGTGGAGACGTAGCTGGACAGCGCCACTCGGTCGTAGGCGTGGCAGCTCTCGCCGGAGATGACGGTGATGCCGGCGGCGGGGTCGCGGTCGAGGATCTCGGTGACGGTGCGGTGACCGACCATGCCGAACCCGACGATGACGATGTTGTTGGTGTCTGCGCTCATGCCTTGTGACGCTAAGTGGCACAAACCGCGGACGGTACTGTTGAGAGCACTGTTTTACGGTTGGTTCATGGCCGGGTGCACTGTGTGAGGTCCGTGACACAGGATGGAAACAGACGGAGCACTGACCGTCGGCCTACACTGTGGTGCCATGACAGAACCCTCGCCTGTCGACGACCCCTCCCCTCCTCCTCCCCGGCGTATCCGGAGTGACGCGTTCCGTGCCAACGTGTCGGTGGTGGTGTCCCTGGGACTCACCGTGGTGGTGGTGATCGCACTCCGGCGGCTCCACGATTTCACGCTTCCGGACGATTCCTTCCTGTCTGCCAGGGCCATTCTCGCCCTACTGTCGTTCTGGACCATCTACACACTGCTCTACCTCTGGTGGACCCACCGTGCCTACTCCTCGCTGACTGCACAGGAGCTCCGGTTGGCGGCGGAGCGGGACACCGGCATCGGCGACGGGAGGCTGCGCCGATTGCTCAGATGGCTGCTCGGCGACACCAAGCCGTCTAACCTGACCACGATCGCTGCACTGTTCGCGGTCTTCTTCACGATCGTCATCGCCCTTACCCCGGGGGCTCGCGACGATATCCTGGTCTTCGTCCTGACCATGGTGACCGTCGCCTGTTCGTGGGCGATCATGGCGTACGCCTACGCCATCGAGTACATGCGGCTCAACGTCCTGCAGGACGACGACGAGACACCGCACCTGCAATTCAGCTTCACCGACGAGCCGCAGTTCACCGACTACCTGACCTTCGCCATCATGGTCTCGACCATGGGTGTGGGACTCCCCGCGGAAACAACCTCCCGGAAAGCGTGGCGCCGCCTGCGGACGAACGTCCTGCTGGCCTTCATCTTCAACACCGTGATCGTTGCCATGATGGTGTCACTGCTGTTCAGCAGCATCACCGGGTGACGTCCACGTGGGGAGGAATCCATCTCCGAATTCCGCACCGGCTGGCAGCCGGGACCGGATTCCGTGATGGATCCCGCCCGGCGCGCCAGGTTCAGAAAGTGACATCCGCCCACACCGCACGGTGGTCCGAGCCGTCCACGCGGACCGTCCCGCCGTCACCGCAGGACCCACCGCGGACGAGGATGTGGTCCAGCCGGGCCACGGGGAACCTCGCCGGCCACGTTGGCGGGCCGAGGACGTTGCCCTCGCATTTCTTCAGGTCATTGTCACCGACCAGGTCGCGGAACTCCGGGTGCGTGGCAGACGAGTTGAAGTCGCCCGCCATCACCAGCGGTGTGTCCGGATGCGCGTCCGGCACCCAGTCACGCAGGTCAGCCATCTCACTGACCCACCCACCAACGAGGTCACTGTGCACCGGAGCATCGGTGTGGATACCGGCGACAGCCGCAGCCGGTTCCGCCAGGCTGGTCACCGGCATCTGGTGGCGGGTGAGGCCGGCGTCCTCGTCCGCGTCGTTCACCCCGCCCCTGGTCAGGACCACCGTCGCCGCCCCCGGCGTGCGCTGCAGGACAGGTACGGATGCCTGCAGCCCTGTCCCCTCCTCCACCGCCGCGACCTCATCCTCCGAGGTCTCCGCGAGAATCAGCACGTCCGGACGCAGTTCCCCGACCGCGTCAACGATCGCCGCGTCCTCCGCCTGGTTGAAGTAGGTGTTCAGGAACATCACCCGCAACGACGGCACCGGTGCCCGGGGCGCGATCTCGGGCTGGGAAACCCCGGTGAAGATGGCGGGCACAACCAGCGCCAGCCCACACAGCACGGAGAGCATCGACAACCACCAGCTGCGGCTCGCCAGCAACGGCCGCCGGGACGTCCCCCGCCAGCGCCACGCCAGAAGGGCCGCGCACACGAGAATCCCGGCAACACCCAGGAAGAACGTGGCCTGGGCGGCCGGGATGATCCAGGCGAGCCACTCGGGGAGATTGTCCGTCAGCCGCCACAGCGGGGTCGAGGCCCATGCCAGGAACCCCACCAGGAGCAGGACCACGGAGCCGTTGACCCATGCCCTCAGGGCGCTGGACCGGGTCACGTCTCGATGTTGTCGGCGGCAGCCGGGTCGCAGTCGTTGACCAGGTTCAGGCAACGGATGTACTCGTCCTCCTCACCGATGGCCTTCGCCACCACCGCGAGCATCATGATCGCCCGCAGTACCCCGCGGTTCGGCTCATGCGACCACGGCACCGGGCCCGTCCCGCGCCACCCGTTGCCGCGCAGCGCGTCCAACCCCCGGTGGTAGCCGGTACGGGCACAGGCGTAGGCGGTGATCTTCTCGGACGGTTCGCTGCCCTGAGCCAGGTGGTACGACGCCAGCGCGGCCCACACCCCAGAGTCCTTCGGGTTCGCCACCGCCAGCGACTCCAGCTCCTCCAGCGATTCCGAGCCGGTCGCCGCGGTCGCCAGCGACGACGGCAGCCGGACCTCCGGATGCTCCGCGCCGAAGAGGTCGCGTCCCTTACGAATCTGCTCCGCCATTACTTGGACACCGTGGTGCCGGTGGAGTGCAGGTCGGTGCAGGCCTCGATGACACGCTCGGTCATCGCGGCCTCCGCCTTCTTCAGGTAGGAGCGCGGGTCGTAGACCTTCTTGTTGCCGACCTCGCCGTCGATCTTCAGCACGCCGTCGTAGTTGGCGAGCATGTGGCCGGCGATCGGGCGGGTGAA
>NZ_JBQEDF010000055.1:0-22207 GCF_052107835.1 Corynebacterium sp. | reverse complement strand
TCGCCAGGTCGATGCCGAAGAGCACCTTCGACTTCTTGTACAGCAGCGTCTCGGGCGTGTTCATGTACTTGCCGAGGTTGTCGTCGTCGAAGAGCTTGCGGGCGCCGAATCCGATCACGTCGCCGGCGACCGAGCGGATCGGCCAGAGCAGGCGACGGTGGAAGCGGTCGATCGGACCACGGTTGCCCATCCGGCTCAGACCCGCGTCCTCCAGCTCCTTGAACTCGAACCCGCGGCGCAGCAGGTGCTTGGTCAGGGTGTCCCAGCCGGCCGGTGCGTAACCGCAGCCGAAGGTGGCGGCGATGTCCTCACCGAAGCCACGGTCGCGCAGGAAGGCCCTGGCGGTGGCGGCACCGTCGTCCGACTGGTCGTTGAAGCGCTCGACGTAGAACTCATGGGCGGCCTTGTTCGCCGCGATAAGGCGCTGACGCGTGCCGGGCTCGACCCGGTTACCGGGGGTGCCGCCCTCGTAGTTGATCCGGAAGCCGATGCGTTCGGCGCACTGTTCGACGGCCTCGGGGAAGGTGACGTGCTCCATCTTCATCAGGAAGCTGAAGACGTCCCCGCCCTCGCCGGTGGCGAAACAGTGGAAGTAGCCCTTGTTCGGACGGACGTGGAAGGACGGCGTCTTCTCGTCCTTGAAGGGGCTCAGGCCCTTCATGGAGTCCACGCCGCCGGGGGTGAGCTGCACGTACTCGCCGACCACCTCCTCGATCGGGGTCTGTTCCCTGATCGCGGCGATGTCGGTGTCCGGAATCCGCCCTCGTGCCATGCCGACCATGATAGCCGTGCCTGTGGCACACTGTTGCGGTGACTTCGAAAGACAGCAGCAGGGACCCGAAGAAGATCGCCGGCGGCATTGCCGGCGCGGCGATCGTCCTGGTCGCAGGGTACTTCGGCGTGGACGCCGCAACCGGTGGGGACGACGGTGACGGCAGCGGTTCAGCCTCGTCAGGCGACTCCTGCGCGGTCGGCACCCTGCCCGGCGAAGCCGACGGCGTGATCGACAACATCCTCGGGGACGGGGACTTCGACCACCCCGAGCACGACGGGAAGCACTTCGGCAACTACGAGGGGATCCTCCCGGAGGAGTCCGGGGACTTCTACCGCGAGTACACCGTCGAGACCCCGGGTATCGACCACCGCGGCGCCCAGCGCATCGTTGTCGGCGGCGGCACGGAGACCGACCCGGACGTCTGGTACTACACCTCGGACCACTACGAGAGCTTCTGCGAGATTCCCGACGCCGAGGATTAGGACGCAGCGGATCAGGCCGGGAGCAGTTAGCCCCAGGCCGCGCTGATCGCCGACGCGGATTTGTCCAGCCGCACCAGCCGCGACTCCGTCAGCGACGCCACCTGGTCAATGACGACCCGCAGTTTGTCCTCGTCCGAGACGGCAGCCTCCCACCACGGCCGGAACAGCACGTCCAGGCTCCCCGGAGCCCCCTCGGACAGGTACTTCGTGACACGGAAGATCCGGTCCCGCTGCCGCTCCTGCTGCGCCTGATGACGCCCCTGGTCCATCACGTAGAGCACCGCCAGCGACTTCAGCAGCACAACCTCCGCCCGGACCTCGTCCGGGATCGCGAGGTCGGCGGCGTAGCGCCCCAGCGGAATTCGGGGGTCGCCGTCCGTGGACAGATCCAGGTGAGCCTGCCGGGTGGCGGTCACCGACGCGGTCACGAAGCGGCTGACCAGCTCACTGGTCAGCCCCTTCAACGCGGCCAGGTCCTGCAGCGTCCCGTGGAAGTCCGCGGCCCTGATCACCGGGGACATACTGCGCAGCCGGTCGGCGGCGTCGATCAGTTCCTCCGGCTCCCCGCCGAAGGCCCGGGCGCCCTTCTCCGCCAGTGCAGCGAGTTCGACCAGGTCCCACAGGACGTTCAGGCTGATGCGTCCGGAGACGATGCCGTCCTCCACGTCGTGCACGGAGTAGGCGACATCGTCCGACCAGTCCATGATCTGGGCCTCGAGACTCTTGCGTCCGTCCGGCGCACCTTCACGGATCCACGACAGCACGGGCAGGTCATCGGCGTAGCAGGAGTACTTGCGGCGTGCTGTGCCGTCCAGGGCGACCGGGCCCCACGGGTACTTGCAGGCCGCGTCCAGCGAGGCACGGGTCAGATTCAGGCCGTAGCTCTGCCCGTCCTCCCCCAGGGTCTTCGGCTCCAGTCGGATGAGGATGCGCAGGGTCTGGGCGTTGCCCTCGAATCCACCGCAGGACGCCGCGGCGAGGTTCAGGGCGTCCTCCCCGTTGTGCCCGTAGGGAGGGTGGCCGATGTCGTGTGTCAGCCCCGCGAGATCGGCGAGATCGGGGTCCACGCCCAGCGTCTTGCCGATGCCGCGGGAGATCTGCCCGACCTCCAGGGAGTGGGTCAGGCGGGTACGCGGGGTGTCGCCGGTTCCCGGCCCAACGACCTGCGTCTTGTCCGCCAACCGTCGCAGCGCCGCACTGTGCAGGACGCGCGCCCGGTCGCGGTCGAAGTCATCGCGGGCATCCGGCACAGCGCCGTCAACGCCCAGCGACTTGCCGGGCACCTCGATGATGCGTGCCAGGTCATGGGCGGTGTAGGCGTAGCGTTCCACTGTTTGTCTCAGTCCTCGTCGTCGGAGTTGGAGGCGTCGACGGTGTAGTCCCCGCCGCCTTCTTCCGTGATGCGGTAGTAGATCATCCCGCCGGTCTCGTGGATGATCGCGTTGAGTTGCTCCTGGCGGCTGGAGACCGCGGGGCCCTTCCGGGTCGGCGAGGCATGGGCGTCCACTCCCTGGTCGCCGACCATGTTGGTGGCCCGCAGGGAGTGGTTCGGGTCGGTGACGACCGCGACGGACTCCCAGCTGTTGTCCTTCGCGACGGGAGCGAAGGCCTCGGCGGACCCGAGCGTGTCCATGCCGTCACCGATCTCCGTGATGGCGTCGTCCGGGATGCCCTGTTCCCGCAGGTACTCCGCACCTGCCTCGGCTTCGGTGAAGGCGTCGCCCTCGAGTTTTCCGCCGATGGTGGTGATGCTCGGCGACACACCGTCCTCGTATAGGTCGATGGCGTGGTCCAGGCGGGCGGCGAACCACTGGGACGGGGTGCCGTTGTACTGGGCCGCGCCGAGGACGAGGATGGTGTCGGCTGCCGCGTGGTCATCCTGCCGTGCGTATGCCCACACGTGGGCGGCCGTCGCCAGGGTGATGACGAGGCCGACGACGATGGTCCCGATGACCGTGTAGATCAGTCCACGGACCGCAACCCCGAAGCCACTACCCACGGAGCTGCCGATGCTTCTGGCGTTCATGCGGATAAGACTACGCACCCGGAATCGGTTATTTCGTTATTGTGGGGTGCATGTGCGCCACCAATCCACTCTGGAGTTCCTCGATGGGTGACCCCCGTTCAACCAACCGACCGACTACCACGGGCCGCGGGGCCCCGGGGGCGTCCCGGCTGCGCCGGTTCGCCGCCTCCGTCGCCATCGCCGGCGTCGCTGGCATGGGGGTGGGATTGGGCGCCAGCGCCGCCGCTGCTCCTGCGTCAACCCCGCAGGACGCTGCGGTCGTCGCCCAGGGTGCTGCCACCGACACCGGGACCGGCGCGGAGACGGACGCCGGGGCGGACATCACGCTGGATTCCCAGGTCGTGGACCAGGCCGGTGTGCTCTCCGACGACGAGCGGTCCTCCATCGAGGACACCCTGGCAGACGGGCCGTCGGAGACCGGGGTACGTGCTTACCTGGTGTACACAGATTCAGCCCCGTCTAATCTCGACACCTACGCAGAAGATCTTAGATCCCAGCAACCAGCCAACGACACCCTGGTTGTCGTCATCGACACTGACGGAGATAACTTCGCAACATCACCAGGGCCCAGCGTCTCCGATTCAGTCACCGAAGACGTCAACTCCGCCATCCGGGATAACATGGGCGACAGCTACGCCGCTGGTGGCCAAGCGATTGCCGACGTCGTCGCCGATGTGACCCCCACCTCCACCTACGCGTGGGGCGGCGCCGCTGCAGTCGTCGTACTCGGCGGCGCGGGCGGTGCGATCTGGTACTCACGCAAGAAGCGCCGCGAGAATGAGGCGGAGGAACTGGAGGCAGCCCGGACCATCGAACCCGGTGACACCACCGACCTCTCCCAGCAGTCCACCCAGGTCCTGCGGACGCTTGCTGTCGAGGAACTGCAGAACACCGACGAATCGATCCGCAAGGGCAGTCAGGAACTCGACACCGCCGAGGCGGAGTTCGGTACCGAGCGCACCAAGGAACTGCGCAAGGCACTGGACACCTCGAAGAAGACGCTCAACAACGCGTACCACACCCACCAGCGACTGCAGAACAAGCTCACCAGCAGTGAACAGGAGGAACGTGCTCTGCTGATCGAGATCGTCTCGTCCTGCGGTACAGCGGAGGAGAACCTCAGCAACCAGGCAGAGCGTTTCTCCACCCTCCGGGAGAAGCTCATCGATGCCCCGGAGATCGTGGACAAGTTCTTCCAGCAGACGGTGGAACTCCGCTCACGGATCCCCCGCTCCCGCGAGATCCTGGAGACACTCAAGTCCCGGGTGAACCCGGAGCTGCTGGAATCTGTCATCGACAATCCCGATATCGCCGAGGCAGAGCTCAGCGAGGCGGAAGGCGCCATCACCCGTGCCCGCGAACTGCTCCACCTTCCTGCGGGCCAGCAGGGTGCCCTCATCGACGAAGCTGGCTCAGCCCACATGGCCATCCAGCAGGCGGACCAGCAGCTCACCGCAGTGGAGCACGCAGAGTCACAGCTGCAGGAGGCGCGGGAAAACCTGTCGTCCCTCATCGAGGAAGTTGACGAGGAGATTGCCGAGGCGACCCAGCTTGCCGCCAGCAATGCCAATGTCGACCGCGCGGCACTGAGCAAGGCGGTCGACCAGGCCAACGAGGCCCTGTCCAAGGCCCGCGAGATCGGCGGCAAGGACCCGCTGGGGGCATACTCCGACTTGCTCGATGCCGACGGTGAACTCGATATCCAGTTGGATGAGGCCCGCGGGGCGGAGAACAACTACCAGCGCACACTCGGGATGGTGGACCGCACAATCTCGGATGCCACCCACCGTCTGCGAGCGGTCGAGGACACGATCCACAACCGTGGTCGCATGATCGGCGTCGAAGCCCGCTCCTCCGCCCAGGCGGCGGGTCAGGCGATCGACAGCGCCCTGCAGTTGCGGGACAAGCAGCCCCGGGACGCCTACAATTCCGCGCAAGAAGCCAGTGCACTGGCCAAGCAGGCGTCCGACCTGGCACGCCGTGATGTTGACGACTACAACCGCCGGAACAACTACCGCGGTGGCGGTGGCGGCGGGAACATGGTCGCTGGCCTGCTCCTTGGCTCGATGCTCAGCGGTAACGGCGGCTTTGGTGGAGGCTTCGGCGGCGGATTTGGTGGGGGCGGCTTCGGTGGCGGTGGCGGAGGCTTCGGTGGCGGCGGGGACTTCGGCAGCTTCTGATCACATCCCCGTCCGTCCACACCTCACGGTGTGAGCACAAAGATGATGAGAACACCGAGGAGAAGCGTCCCGTGCACAACTCACGCGCACACTATCCAGCCATCGTGGACAACATCTTGCACGATATGGATGAGGTCGGCGACTGGGCGTCGATAGCTGATTGCCTCGGTGCCAATGACATCAATTCACACTTCGCCACCAGGGACGATGTGATGGTGATCTGTGACGCCGTTCTTCGGGATGACCGTGTCTACTTCGGCACGATCTTCCCGCGTCCTCCTGGCGGCGGACTCACTCCCCTCCCCGACAAAACTACGGCGGAAGGCCTCGCGCGCAGAATATTCGATGAGGCAGACGACACGATCAGCGGAATGATGGAGTTCTTCGTCGACTGGGTTGACCGCGGCTCCGCGTAGCTTCCACGCTCAGACACGGACTCCAGGGCGAAAACCCGCCATTGAAACCGCCCCTGGGCGTCGGTCGCGGAGGCAGACTCAGAAGTCGATGATGTTGAAGAAGTACAGCAGCATGAACGGGATCAGGATGATCATGAAGATCGAGATCCGCCACGTACTCGACAGCACACGACTCTCCATCGAATGCCGGGCCACCCACGACAGGAACACCTGGACGTCCAATGGCAGGGTCTCCCCCGACCCCTCGAACTGAAGGTGGACATTCTTCAGTCCACCGTTCTCCGAGGAGTACTGGCCGATCTTCTCCGCCTTACGCAGGTCCAGCTGCTCGTCCTCCCCCAGGTCCGAAGCCTTGTACAGCACGAACTCCTTGCGGCTCTCCGCCTGGACCAGCACACGGTGCCGGTCGGCGGAGCAGCTGATGTTCTTCGACGCTCCGAAGGATTTCCCTTCACCGATCGCCGTGAAGACCTGCGAACCGGTGTCCGGCCCCGTCGTCGCACGCATCAGCGGGCCCTTGCCCGCGTCCAACTGCCAGGTGTCGCCACCGAAACGCATCGTCGCCACGTCCCGCTCCACGGCGTACTCGGCCACCCGGTCCATGTCGCTGGGCGGACCAGCGTAGATCGGGAAGGTATGGCCGTCCGACGGGACAGACCACCGGATCGACGGATTCGGCATAGGGGTGCGTCTCCTAGCAGCCGGCGAGGCGCTCGGCGAGGTAGCCGGTCAACTTGTCCAGGCTCACCCGCTCCTGGGTCATCGTGTCGCGCTCGCGCACGGTGACGGCGTTGTCCTCCAGGGAATCGAAGTCCACCGTCACACAGAACGGGGTACCGATCTCGTCCTGGCGACGGTAACGGCGGCCGATCGCACCGGACACGTCGTAGTCGATGTTCCAGTAGCCGCGCAGCTCAGCGGCAACCTTCTCGGCGGTCGGAGTGAGCGTCTCCTTCTTCGACAGAGGGAGCACCGCCACCTTCACCGGCGACAGGCGACGGTCCAGGCGCAGGACGGTGCGCTTGTCCACGCCACCCTTGGTGTTCGGGGCCTCGTCCTCGTGGTAGGCGTCGATGAGGAAGGCCATCATCGCGCGGCCGAGGCCGGCAGCCGGCTCGATGCAGTACGGGATCCAGCGGTCGCCGGACTCCTGGTCGAAGAAGCTCAGGTCCTCACCGGAGTGCTCCGCGTGGGTCTTCAGGTCGTAGTCGGTGCGGTTGGCCACACCCTCGAGCTCGCCCCACTTGGTGCCGGTGAAGCCGAAGGCGTACTCCACGTCGACGGTGCGCTTGGAGTAGTGCGACAGCTTCTCCTGCGGGTGCTCGAACAGGCGCAGGTTCTCCGGGTCGATGCCCAGGTTCACGTACCAGTTGTAGCGGTCGTCGATCCAGTGCTGGTGCCATTCCTCGTCCTCGCCCGGCTTAACGAAGAACTCCATCTCCATCTGCTCGAACTCACGGGTACGGAAGATGAAGTTGCCCGGCGTGATCTCGTTGCGGAAGGACTTGCCGGTGTTCGCGATGCCGAACGGCGGCTTGATGCGGGACGCGCCCATCACGTTCTTGAAGTTGATGAAGATGCCCTGGGCGGTCTCCGGACGCAGGTAGTGCAGGCCCTCCTTGTCGTCCACCGGCCCCAGGTAGGTCTTCAGCAGGCCGGAGAACTCACGCGGCTCGGTCCACTTGCCCGGCTGCCCGGTCTCCGGGTCGTTGATGTCGTCCAGACCGTTCGGCGCCTCGTGGCCGTGCTTCTCCTCGTAGGCCTCCAGCAGGTGGTCGGCGCGGTAACGCTTGTGGGTGTACAGCGACTCGACCAGCGGATCGGTGAAGACCTCGACGTGGCCGGAGGCCTCCCACACAGGGGTCGGCTGGATGATGGAGGTGTCCACGCCCACGACGTCCTTGCGGGACGTCACCATGTGGCGCCACCACTGGCGCTTGATGTTCTCCTTGAGCTCCACGCCCAGGGGGCCGTAGTCCCAGGCGGAACGGGTACCGCCGTAGATCTCACCGGCGGGGAACACCAGTCCCCTGCGCTTGCAGAGATTGACGACGGTATCGATACTGCTGGCGGCCATGAGCTCTTCGGTTCTCCTCAGTGACGTTTCGGGCGGGACGTGGACGGCTGTCCACGGGTGAGACAATCACGCCTATCCTACCGGGGGCGGTTGCGATCGCCACCTCCGGCCCACACAACTACTTTCGGGCATTAAAAAGGACCCGCGAAGGGGGGGGGTTATCGCGGGTCCCGGCCACGCTGTCCTCCGAAGAGGATGGGGCCTTGTTCCCCGTTTGATGGGATGGACTTAGGGGGGGACAAGCCATCCCTGGGGAACTGGGACTAATTTACGGTGGCCCCAGCACCCCTGTCAAGTCGCCCCGGAAGAGTGGTCCTCCACTGCCTTGAGCAGTGCATTTCCTTGATGTCTCACCGCTTCCGCGGAGGAACAGTTAGGGTGGGGTCACGATGAACACACCACAGATCGGACAGCGCAACACCCGGCAGCGTGCGGCCGTGGTCGACACCCTGGAGGGTATGACCACGTTCGCCAGTGCGCAGGACATCCACGCCACCCTCTCGCAGCAGGGCCACAAGGTTGGGCTGACCACGGTGTACCGCACCCTGCAGCAGCTCAACGAGCAGGACCTGATAGACACCCTGCAGGACGACTCCGGCGAAATGCTGTACCGCAACTGCAGTTCCGTGCACCACCACCATCACCTGGTCTGCACGTCCTGCCGGAAGACCGTGGAAATCGATGGCGGGCCGGTCGAGAAGTGGGCGTCGGACGTGGCGAAACAGCACGGGTTCACCATGACCGGCCACACCGCCGACGTCTTCGGACTGTGCAGTGACTGCGCGAAAGCCCAGGCACGGGCACAGGCACAGACCCGGTAACCGGGCTAACCGGCGACGTCGAAGAGCGACCCCAACGCAAAGGTCGCCGCAGCCGCCCCCAGCCCGATCGCCAGCTGGCGCAGCGCACGCAGCCACGGGGACATCCCCGACAGCATTCCCACCAGCGAGCCGGTGATCAGCAGGACGATGCTGACCAGCACCGTCGCCACCACGATCGCCGAGAGCCCGGTCATCCCCAGGATCAGCGGGATCACCGGCACCAGCGCGCCCCCACCGAAGCACAGGAAACTCGACACCGCCGCGGACAGCCCCGATCCCCCGGCCTCGATCTCCTCGGGCTCCGCCGCGCCCTCGGCCAGGTCGTCGTCGACGGCGAGCGCGTCGGACCCCGCGTCACCGGTGTCCGACGCACCGCCCTGCAGGTCCTCCAACTTCGAGATCTCGTCGAACACCGCGTGCGCCTTCTCCTGCGCCGCCTCCGGGCTCATCCCGCGGGCCCGGTAGACCAGTTCCAGCTCATTGCGCTCCACGTCCAGCTTCGGCACCGCGGTACTCGTCGACGGATCCGGCGAGGACGCCTCCAGCAGCTCCTTCTGACTGGTCACCGACACGTACTCGCCGGCGGCCATCGACAACGCACCGGAGAGCAGCCCGGCGATGCCGGCGGTGAGCATCGTCGCCTGCCCGGCACCGGCGCCGCACATGCCCAGCAGCAGCGCCAGGTTCGACACCAGGCCGTCATTGGCCCCGAAGATCGACGCCCGGAAGTCCCCGGACATCTTCGCCCGCCCCCGCGCGGCCAGACCACGGACAACCTCGGCGTGGATCGCCTCGTCCGCCGCCATCTGCTCGGTGGCGTCCTTGTCCGTGAGGTAGTCATTGCGGCTCTCGGCGGACTGCATCAGCGCCAGCACGAACACCGAGCCGAACCGCCTGGCCATCCAGGCCAGTGTCCGGGTGCTCAGACTGGCACTCTTCGGCATGCCCACGTCGTCACCCAGGCGTGCCCGCCAGTACTCCTCGTGGCGGGACTCCGCGTCGGCGATGCCGAGCAGGATCTCGCGTTCCTCGCCGGTCTTCTTGCGCGCCAGCTCCCGGTACACTGCACCCTCGGCCCGTTCGTCGGCGAGGTAGCGGCGCCACCGGCTGAGCTGTCGTCTGGTCGGTTCGTCCCCCGGCTCTGTGCCGTTCACTTCACACCACCGAACCGCCGGTCGCGTTTGGCGTACTCGTAGACGGCGTCCCGTAGGTGGGCGCGGGTGAAATCGGGGAACAGGACGTCCTGGTAGACCATCTCGGCGTACACGGACTGCCACGGCAGGAAGTTCGAGGTCCGCTGCTCCCCCGACGGACGCAGGAACAGGTCCACGTCCGGCATCTCCGGCTCATCGAGGTACGCGGAAACGGTTGTCTCGGAGACGTCCCTGGGACGCAGGCGTCCCGCGGCGACCTCGGCGGCGATGTCGCGGACAGCGTCGGTGATCTCTGCTCGTCCGCCGTAGTTCACGCACATCACCAGGGTCATCCTGGTGTTGTTCTTCGTCTGCTCCTCCGCCTTCTCCAGTTCGGAGATCACCGTCCGCCACAGGCGCGGACGCCGTCCGGCCCACCGCACGCGCACGCCCTTGGCGTCGAGTTCATCGCGCCGGCGGCGCAGGACGTCCCGGTTGAACCCCATGAGGAACCGCACCTCATCGGTGCTGCGCCGCCAGTTCTCCGTGGAGAAGGCGTAGGCGGAGAGGAAGTCCACCCCGAGTTCCAGGCACTCGTCCACCGCGTCCATCAGCACCGCTTCACCGCGCTTGTGGCCCTCGGTGCGCGGCAGCCCCCGCTCCTGCGCCCAGCGTCCGTTCCCGTCCATCACCAGGGCGATGTGCCGGGGAATGAACTCGGCGGGGATCTCACCGGGGGTCTCTGGAGTACTCACGTCCAACATTCTGCCAGAGCCTCCCCTCACACCGCGGCGTAGGCCCGGCACGGGGCCTCGATCTGGTTCCGGACGTGGGCCAGCAACAGATCGTGTGCGGTCGTCAACAGATGGGGTCCCTCGTCGGTCGCGGCGATCTGCGCCACGGCGGCCAGGTCGGCGTCCCGGCCACGGGAGAGCAGCCACAGCACACGGACAGCCTGCGGCGGCGGGGTCAGGGCACCGGGCGGCCGGCAGGTGGTGCACACCGCTCCCCCGGCCAGCGGGTGGAAGACGCGGTGCGGGCCCGGTCTACCGCACTGGGCGCAGTCGACGAGACTGGGCGCCCAGCCCGCCATCCCCAGGGCCCTGAGCACGAACCGATCGGCCTGGGTGCGCGGCGGGATGGCCGCCTTCCGGCTGGCCAGCTCCGCGAGGGCGGCGTCGAGCAGGTCGAAGACGTGGGCGGACTCCTCCTCCACTCCCTGGACGGTGAGCTCGGCGATCTCCAGCATCGCCACACCCGCGTAGAACCGATCGACGTCCCCACTGATCTGCGGGGCGTAGGTACGGACCGTGGACGCGTCGGTGACATTCGCCAGGCCACCGTCCGGCTTCGCGCGGTTGCGCCCCGGGTAGATCTGGACGTCCACCCGGCAGAACCGGTCCAACCGCGCGCCGAACCGCGACTTCGACCGCCGCACGCCCTTCGCCACCGCACGGACGAGACCGTGGTCGTGGGTCAGCAGGACGAGGATCAGGTCGGCCTCCCCCAGCTTGTGGGTGCGGACAACGAAACCCTCGTCCCGGTAGTTGGGACGAGGGTTCCGGGACATGGTCCCGATCCTACTGCTTCACCGCCAACCGCTGGTCGATGCTCTGCGCGGACTGGGCGATGCGGATGTTGGAGAGGTAGAACTCCAGCATCATGCGCATCATCATCAGCATGAACAACGTACCGACGGTGATGACCACCGCCAGGAGCAGTCCGAGGAAGAACCCTCCGACACCGGCCTCACCGGCCAGTCCGAAGACGGCCACCAGAACGTAGATGATCCAGACCAGTGCAATGAAGGCGAACCCGAGGGCGTAGGCGATCTTGATGATCGTCGGGGTGGCGTACTTCGTGAAGTTGAAGTCGAACAGGGCGCTGAAGAAGCTGTCCTGCGACGTGCCGACCTGGGAAGCTCCGTTACCGTAGCCGAACTGGGCCTGGCCGTACTGGGGCTGCTGGCCGTACTGGGCGTCCTGCGACCCCTGCGGGTACGCGCCGAAGGACGGGTACCGTCCACCCTGGCCGGCCTGGCCACCCTGGTACGGCTGCTGCGGCTGACCCGGCTGGGACTGCCCGCTCCAGCGGCCGCCGGACGACGAGTTGTCGCCGTGCTTGTTGCCGTCGTTGCCGCCATTGTTGGTGCTGTCGTTGCCGTCGCCTGGGGTAGTCATATACGTCTCCTGAAACAGTGCTGGTGTTCTTTGCCGAACACACTATCATTCGAACACACGTGACCCCGACCGGTTCATCCATCGGAGAAGACTCAACTTTCGCACCCTCGCAGGTGGATTCATCGGCGATGCAACACTCTGACCTGCATGTATCACATTGTGGGAATGGCGAGAGGTGCGAAAGATACCCCTCGGCGTACCCCGCGGTCAGGCACTGCCCGCTAGAACCCCAGCTTGCCCAACTGCTTCGGGTCGGACTGCCAGTTCTTCGCCACCTTCATCCGCAGATCCAGGTACACGTTCTGTCCCACCAGACCCATGATGGACTGCCGCGCGTTGTGGATGATCCTCCCCCACCGGCGGCTGTCCTTGCCCCGCAGGATGCCCTTCTGGCCCTCGCGCTCCACGAAGATCACCGCGTGGACCTCCAGCACATTCTCGCGGTCCTCCGCCGGGAAGACCTCGTCGATCTGCACGGCCACGGAGTGCGGCAGTTCATCCTTCAGCCCCGACAGCGCCGCCTCGCGGATCAGCTCCGACATGCGGGTGTCCCGGTCATCATCGGTGACGTGGTCGTCCGGGTAGTACTTCGGCCCCTCGGGGAGGACACCCGCCAGGACGTCCTGCAGGACGTCCAGCTGCACCTGCTTCGCCGCGGACACCGGGATGACCTCCGCGTCGAGGGCGTTGCCGTCCGCACCGGTACTCAGCATCTCGTGCAGTGCCATCAGCTGGGCACCGACCTCGTCCTTCGACGCCTTGTCCAGCTTGGTCACGATGCCGACCACCGGCGTCCTCGGCGCCGCGGCACGCACCGCATCAAGGATCCAGCGGTCACCGGGGCCGATCTTCTCGTCGGCGGGGATGCACAGGCCGATCACGTCCACGTCCGCGTAGGTCTCCTTGACGACCTCGTTGAGCCGCTCGCCGAGCAGGGTGCGCGGTCGGTGCAGACCGGGGGTGTCGACCACGATGATCTGGGAGTCCGGACGGTGGAGGATGCCGCGGATCGGGTGCCGGGTGGTCTCCGGCTGGTCGGCGGTGATCGCGATCTTCTCGCCGACCAGGGCATTGGTCAGGGTGGACTTGCCGGTGTTGGGGCGTCCGACGAAGCTGACGAAACCGCTGCGGAACCCCTCCGGGGCCGAGAAGTCCAGCGGGGCGGCCGCGTCCGACGGCAGGTCGGACTCATCGGGGAAGTCCGGGAAATCAGGGAAGTCATTCATTGTCGGTCCTGTCGTCGTCATCATGGTCGGTTGTTCGTTCAGTCGGCCCGGTCACCACCACGGAGCGGATCTTCACCCGCCCGCGCCGGTCCCGTCCACCTTCACACCTCAGGTGCAGTCCCGCCACATCGACCTCGGCGCCCGGCAGCGGGACCTTGCCGAGCTCGAACGCCGCGAGCCCGGCGACGGTCTCCACCTCGTCGGCGATCTCGCCGGTGAACTCCAGGCCGGTGCCCTCGTAGAGTTCCTCGAGGTCACCCAGGCTGAGCCAGGCGACGACCCGGAAGACGCCGTCGTCCAGCCGCTCAACCGGGTTGTCGTCCTCCCCGTCGTACTCGTCGGTGATCTCACCGACGATCTCCTCGAGGATGTCCTCGATACTCACCAGCCCGGCGGTGCCGCCGTACTCGTCGACCAGGACGGCGATGTGGACCTGGTCGCGCTGCATGTCCTCGAGCAGGTCGTCGAGCATCCGGGAGTCCGGCACGAACACCGGGTCGCGCATCACCCCGGCGACCGGCACCGTCCTGCCCCGGTCCGGGGCGTCGTAGGTCTCCGAGACCAGGTCCTTCAGGTAGACCATGCCGACGATGTCGTCCACGCTCTCCCCCACGACAGGCACCCGGGACAGGCCGGAACGCACACACAGCCGGACGGCCTGCCCGGCGGTCTTGTCGTCCTCGATCCACAGGATCTCCGGGCGCGGCACCATCACCTCACGCGCGGTGGTGGACGCCAGGTCGAACACGGACTGGATCATCCGGCGCTCGTCGACCTCCACCACCCCGCGTTCCGAGGCGATGTCGACCATCTCGCGCAGCTCGATCTCCGTGGCGAACGGTCCGGTGCGCAGACCCCTCCCCGGTGTGAACAGGCCACCGAACCACACCAGTACCCGGGCCAGCGGCCCGAGCACCTTCGTGATGACCACCAGGACCGTCGCCGTGCGCATCGACAGGGTGTAGGGGTTGCGGCGGCCCAGGGTACGGGACACCACCCCGACCACCACGTACACCAGCAGCGCGACCAGCGCGATGGAGACGCCGACCGCCCATCCGCGGTCACCGAGTACGTCGAGTGCCACCACCGCCACCAGGACCGCGGCTGAGGCCTCGCACACGGTGCGCAGCAGGACGAGGAGGTTGATGTACTCCGGGCGGTTGCGCATCACGCGCAGCAGCCGGTGCGCACCGGAATGCTCGTCCTTGACCAGGGCCTCCACCCGTGCCAGCGACAGTGAGCTCAGCGCAGTCTCCATGGAGGAGAGTGCGCCCGCCAACGGCAGAATGACCAGCAGGGCGATGGCAGCCTGGAGGATGACCGCAAGCTCAGGCATCGTTCTCCGGCTCGCTGTACGGCGGTGGCACCGGGTTCACCCACCCCTCCTCGGCACGGTCCGCGGCGCTCGGGAAGGCCGCTGCCCCCGAGGGTTTGGGGCCGAAGGAGACTCCACGCTGCTTCTGGGAGTCGTACCAGTCGGCGAGGATCTCGTTCTGCAGCGCGAACATCCGCTGCTCGTCCTCGGGGACCACGTGGTCGAAGCCCAGCAGGTGGAGCACACCGTGGACGGTCAGCAGGTCCAGTTCGTGGGCCAGCGGATGGCCGGCGCGGTCGGCCTGCCCGCGGGCGAACTCCGGGCACAGCATGATGTCGCCGAGGACCCCCGGTCCCGGGGGCGGGCCGTCCTTGCGTCCCCACCCCGGGGTGAGCTCATCCATCGGGAAGCTCATCACGTCGGTGGGCCCCGGCAGGTCGAGCCAGCGCAGGTGCAGGTCGGCGATGGTCTCCAGGTCCACGATGTGGATCGACAGCTCGGCGGAGGAATGGACGTCCAGGCTCCACAGGGCAAAGCGGGCGACGTCGATCAACTCCTCCTCGTTGACCTCGCCGTAGCCGGACTCGTTGAAAACCTCGATGCTCACCGGAGCTCCTGTTCTGCCTCGTAGCGGTCGTAGGCCTGGATGATACGTCCGACCAGGTGGTGGCGGACCACGTCCTGCGCGTCGAAGCCGGTGACCGCCACCCCGTCGACGCCCTCCAGGATCCGGTGGGCGACCGTCAGCCCGCTGGTCTGGTGGTTCGGCAGGTCGACCTGGGTGAGATCGCCGGTGACCACCATCTTCGAGCCGAAGCCGAGCCGGGTGAGGAACATCTTCATCTGCGCCGGGGTCGTGTTCTGCGCCTCGTCCAGGATCACGAAGGCACCGTTGAGGGTGCGTCCGCGCATGTAGGCCAGCGGGGCGACCTCGATCACCCCGGACTCGATGAGCCGGGGGATGGCCTCGGGGTCGAGCATGTCCCGCAGTGCGTCGTAGAGGGGACGCAGGTAGGGGTCTATCTTCTCCCCCAGCGTGCCGGGCAGGAAGCCGAGCTTCTCACCGGCCTCAACCGCGGGCCGGGTGAGGATGATGCGGCTGACCTCACGGTTCTGCAGTGCCTGCACGGCCTTCGCGACGGCCAGGTAGGTCTTGCCGGTGCCGGCCGGGCCCACGCCGACCACCACGGTCGAGTTGTCGATTGCGTCGACGTAGTCACGCTGGCCGACCGTCTTGGGGCGCACCACCTTGCCCCGCCGGCTCACGATCACATCGCCGGTGACCTCGGACATGCTGGTCCGTTCGTCGTCCGGCAGCTCCGCCCGCGCCTGGTCATCGGCCTTGCGGTCACTGTCGTCGACCAGGTCGATGGTGCGCCTGGTCAGATCGGGGGTCACCGCCGAACCGCGGGCGGCCATGGCCTCGAGTTCGCGCAGGACGCGGCGGGCGCGGGCCACCTGGGAGGCCTCACCCCGCAGGGTCACGTGGTTCCCCCTGCTGAGCAGGTCAACCTCGATGTGGTCCTCGATGATCCGGAGGTTCTCGTCGGCGGTTCCGGCCACCGTCTGGGCGGTGTCCGGGGCGAGCTCCACGGTGGTGGAGGCGATCTTCCTGGGTGGTTGCTTCAAGGGTGTTCCGGGTTCTCCGTGCTGTTGGGGGTTTACGGGTACATAAGTCTAGAGCATCAGCGCGCCCACCGGCCGGTGAGCACCCCGATCGCACCGAGGGCGACCGCCGCGGCGGACACCGTGCGGTACACCTCCGGACCGAGGACGACAGGCTGCCCGCCGCAGGACGCACCGACCGCGTCGATCTCACGGTCGCTGACCCCGCCCTCCGGACCGATGACCAGGACGATCTCGTCGACGTCCAGATCGACCCGTGCCAGGGGCGTCGCCGCCTCCTCGTGCAGGACGAGGACGCGGGAGTTCTCGTCCAGCCTCGACCCCAGGTCAGCGATGTCGCCCAGCAGTTCCCCGACGACCGCGCCGGACAGTCGCCGGGACTGCTTCATCGCCGAGACCGCGGTGGTCTCCCACTTCGCACGTGCTTTGGCGGCCTTCCTCGCGTCCCGGTCCCAGCGGGACACGCACCGGTCCGCCTGCCAGGGGATGATCCGGTCGGCACCTGCCTGCACCGCCAGGTCGACGGCCAGCTCAGCCCGGTCCGACTTGGGCAGGGCCTGCACCACAGTCACCCGGGGACGCGGTGAGGGCACCGGCAGGACGCCTGTCCCCGTGACCCGTGCTTCGCCGGCCCAGCGTCCGGACACCCCCACCCCGGTTCCGTCGGTGAGCACGACGGCCTCATCCTGCCTGATCCGCTTGACCGAGGCATGGCGTGCCTCGGCGTCCGGCAGCGTGAACGTGCCGGACTCCCCCACCGCCGCCAACTGGTCGGCGAGGTCGGGGACCACGAACACCGGATCGGTCACGGAAGCGTCCTAGCGTCCGAACTTCTGGCGCAGCTTGGAGAACAACCCGCCGGAGCGGCCGTCGTCACTGGACTGCAGCCCGGAGCTGTCCTTCGACACGTCGCGGAGCTGCTCCATCAGGTCCTGCTGCTTGCGGTCCAGGTCGGTGGGGACGGTGACGTCCACGTGCGCGATGAGGTTCCCGAAGCCCTCGCGGCGCAGGTGCGGCATGCCCTTGCCCTTCACCCGGACGACCGCCTCCGGCTGGGTGCCCGGTTCCACGCTGACCGTGGCCACGGACTCGTCCAGCAGGGGGACCTCCACCGACGTGCCCAGCGCGGCCTCCACCATCGGAACGTCCACCGTGACATGCAGGTCATCGGCATCGCGCAGGAAGTACGGGTGCTCCTTGACGTGCACCTCCACGTACAGGTCGCCGGCGGGTCCGCCGCCGGGGCCGACCTCGCCCTCGCCCGACATACGGATCCGCATCCCGTCGCGGATGCCGGCCGGGACGTTCACCTCGATGTCGCGGCGGGAACGCACCCGCCCGTCGCCGGCGCACTCCTCGCAGGGGTCCTTGATGATCTCGCCGGTGCCCTGGCACCGCGGGCACGCCCGGGCGACCTGCACGCGGCCCAGGATCGACTGCTGGACCTCCATGACCTGGCCCTGACCCTGGCAGGTCGGGCAGGTGACCGGGTCGGACTTCGACTTCGAGCCGGTCGCGTCGCAGACGTCGCAGACCACCGCGGTGTCCACGGTGACGTCCTTCTCCAGACCGTTGAAGCACTCCGTCAGGGTCAGCTGCAGGCGCAGCAGCGCGTCATTGCCGGGACGCACCCGGGACACGCGTGGGCCGCCGCCCCCACCGCCACCGGCACCGCCGCCGAAGAAGGCGTCGAAGATGTCGCCGAAACCGCCGGCGCCGCCGCCGAAGCCACCGGCTCCGCCACCACCGCCGAAGCCCTGCTGTTCCGGGTCGCCGCCGGCGTCCACGATCTGCCGTTTCTGCGGGTCGAGGAGGACCTCCTGGGCGATGGAGGCCTCACTGAACTTCTCCGCTGCCTCCTCGGACGGGTTGACGTCCGGGTGGTACTTCCGCGCCATCCGCCGGTACGCCTTCTTGATGTCGGCGTCCGATGCGTCACTGGAGACACCGAGAATTCCGTAGTAGTCACGAGCCAAGGGGAACTGCTTCCTTTGTGCGAAGTTGAGAGAATTGACGGATCCGCGGGGCTCATCGTAAGCCCCGAAAACACCCGGACCAGTGTAGTACGTCCTACTCGCCGGCGAGAATGCGGGACACGTAGTGGCCCACAGCCTGCACCGAGCTGATCGTGCCGGGGTAGTCCAGGTACGTCGGTCCCAGCACGCCCATCCCGCCCAGCACCGAGTCCTGGGAGCCGTAGCCGGTGGAGACGACCGTCGCCGACTGCAGTTCAGCGGGCTCGTTCTCCTCGCCGATGGTCACGCTCACACCGTGGTCGCGGGCCGCGGACAGCAGCCGCAGCACGACCACCTGCTCCTCGAGCGCCTCCAACACACCCTCCAGTTCCCCGGCACGGACCAGGTTGGGGGTGCCGGCCAGGATCAGCCGGTCGTTGGGACGTTCCAGCATGGTCTCCACCAGCACGGTGGCGCAGTTCAGGGCCGGGCCCCGCAGCACCGGCGGAACACGGTCGTCATCCCCGGCGGCCATCGCGGCGATCGCCGCGGAGGCGTCGTCGAGGGTGTGGCCCACGAGGGTCTCGTTGATCATGTTGCGCAGCCGGGGCAGTTCCTCGGCGGGCAGCGGCTCCAGGAGGTCGACGTTGCGCTGCTCGACCTGGCCGGCGTCAGTGATGAGCACCAGCAGCAGGCGGCTCCCCCCGAGCTGCACGACCTCGCAGTGCTTGACCTTTCCCCGTCGCAGGTCGGGGATCTGCACCACGGCGACCTGCCTGGTCAGCTGGGCGAGCAGCTGGACGCTGCGGCGCAGGACGTCCTCCATGTCCACCCCGCCCTCCAGGAACCCGGTGATGGCACGGCGTTCGGCACGGCTCAGCGGCTTGATGCGGGCGATGCCGTCGACGAAGTGCCGGTAGGCCTTCTCGGTGGGGATGCGCCCGGAGCTGGCGTGCTGCTGGATGATGTAGCCCTCGGACTCCAGGACCGCCATGTCGTTGCGGACCGTCGCCGAGGAAACACCCAGGTTGTGGCGCTCCACGAGGGTCTTGGAGCCGACCGGCTCATGTGACGAGATGAAGTCGGCGACGATGGCGCGCAGCACCGCGGTGCGCCGCTGGTCCGTCCCGGAGATCTCGCCGTGTGCCACTGGTCCGCTCCTTCATGCTCGTCGTTCTCGTCCGTCCCCCACCATTATCCTAGTTGCCCGCCGGTGCGGCCACCTCGTCCTCGGCCAGCAGAATGTCGGTGACGATGCCGTCAGCGAGCAGCCGGCCCCGGTCGGTCAGCCGCGTCCGTCCGTCCGCGTGTTCCAGCAGCCCGAGCCCCACATGGTGCTCCACCGCGGACCACCCATCGGCCAGCAGGTCGTCCGGCAGCCCCTCGCGCAGCCGCAACCCCAGCATGATGCGCTCGGTGTGGACGTCCCCACCGTCCAGACGCTCCACCGTCGTCACCGGCGACCGCCCGTCCGACAGCGCCTCGGAGTAGCGGCGCGGCAGCTTCGCGTTGACCAGGCGGGTCAGGCCGTCATGCTCACCGTCGGCGGAGGTGGCGTCCGGCACCAGCCGCACGCAGCCGTGCGCGCCCGGACCGGCGCCCCACCACTGCCCGGAGCGCCAGTACACCAGGTTGTGGCGGCACTCCCCGCCGGGCCGCGCCCAGTTGGAGACCTCGTACCAGCCCATCCCGGCATCACGCAGCGCCGAGTCGATCATCTCGTAGCGGTCGGCGTAGACGTCCTCGTCCGGTTGCGGGAGCAGCCCCTTGCGCACCTTGCGCGCCATCGCGGTGCCGTCCTCGACGATCAGCGAGTAGGCCGAGATATGGTCCACCCCGGTGGACAGTGCCGAATCCAGGGTGAGTCGCAGGTCATCGTCGGTTTCCGTGGGTGTCCCGTAGATCAGGTCCAGGTTCACGTGCTCGAATCCGGCGGCCAGCGCCTCCTGCGCGGCCTCGGTCGCCCGGCCCGGGGTGTGCGTCCGGTCCAGCACCTTCAGGACGTGGCCGGCCGCGGACTGCATCCCCAGCGAGATACGTGTGTAGCCCACGTCCAGCAGGGCGTCGAAGTACTCCGGCGACGTCGACTCCGGGTTGGATTCGGTGGTCACTTCGGCCCCCGGTGCCAGTCCCACGGTGCGCTTGACCGCGCGCAGGATCCTGGACAGTCCCTCCGCACCCAGCAGCGACGGCGTCCCGCCCCCGAGGAACACGGTGGAGGGCGGGCCGGTGCGGTCCCAGTCGGACGCCGCAATCTCCAGCTCGGCCTCCAGCGCATCCAGGTAGGTGCCCGTGGAGGACGAGCCGGATTCGCCCGGGGTGTAGGTGTTGAAGTCACAGTAACCGCACCGGGTGCTGCAGAACGGCACATGGATGTAGAGACCGTACCGGTCGAAGGTGCTGTCCGCGCTGGTTGTCATTGGCACCATGCTATCGCCCGGTGCCCGCGGCCACCTACCCGGTCTGCTGGTTCGCGGCCGCCCGCCGGTTGCGCACCTTCGACAGCACACGCTCGACCCGCGCACGCTCGGCGAGGAAGCGGGGCGGGGCCTCCCCGCGGAGTTCGGTCACCAGTGCCGGGTGGTCGGCGATGACGGTGCCCCGCCACCGGCCGACGACGTCGAGGGTGTGCTTCTCCGCACGCGCCAGCGCCTGGGGGAGCAGGACGCTCTGGTCCTCCACCGCGCACCTGGTCTGCTCGACGACCCACTCGGCGAGTTCGTTCAGGCTGTCGGTGAGCTCGGTGTTGCACCGGCGCAGGTTCACCCGCAGCGTGGCGGTACTGACCATCGGCGCCGGGGACGGCTCCACCGGGGCGACCGCGTGCTGGCGGAGGAAGGACAGCGTCCTGCCCGGGTGGTCGTCCATGGCCAGGTTGGCGGACAGGGACGCCGACAGCGACCCGGAACGGATCCCGGAGACGAAGGCCTGGCGCAGCCCGTTGAGTTCCGCGAGTGCGGAGCGGACTTCACTGCGTCCCTGCGCCACCGACTCGGCGAGCTCCAGGAGGCAGTCGTCGACGAGCTCGGCGTCCCAGTCCCCCATCGCCTCGGCGAGGTTGTCGATGTACTCGGCGACCTCGTCACCGATGTCGTAGACGCTCTGGGTGAGCTCGCGCAGTCGCAGACGGGCGGCGTCGTGCACGTACGGCTCCTCTCTCCAGCGTCCAACTGTTAGACGTCAGTTCCAACAGGGCAACAGTCTAAGACACGGAACACCCCGGACCGGGGAGGCCGGGCCGGGGTGATTCGTGTTTCGCCGCGGGATCTACTTCGAGGTGTAGATCCAGGCGATGTCATCGGCGAAGTGCTGCGCGACCACGTAGCGCTTGACCTTCATGGACGGGGTCACCTCGCCGTCCTCCTCGGTGAAGTCGCGGGCGCAGATGCGGAACTTCTTGATGCCCTCGGAGTGCGAGACCGTGTCGTTCGCCTCGTTGATGGCGTCCTGGATCTCGGTGCGCAGGACCGGGTTCTTCGCCAGTTCCTTCACCGGCAGGTCCTCCGGGACACCGTTGCGCTTCCGCCAGCCGACCAGCGCCTCCTCGTCGAGGGTGATCAGGGTGCCGACGAACTTCTGGTTGTCACCGACGACCATGGCCTGGGCGACAAGCGGTGCGGCGCGCAGGATATCCTCCAGCGGCCCCGGGGAGACATTCTTGCCGCCGGCGGTGACGATGATCTCCTTCTTGCGGCCGGTGATCTTCAGGTGCCCGGACGGCAGCAGACGGCCGAGGTCACCGGAGATCACGTAGCCGTCCTCGGTGAAGGACTCCTTCGTGGCCTCCTCGTTGTTCCAGTAGCCGTCGAAGACGACGGTGCCCTTCATCTGGATGTCACCGTCGTCGGCGATGCGCACGGAAACGCCGCCCACCGGCTTGCCGACGGTGCCGATGATGTTGTCCGGCTCGAAGTTCACGGCGGCCGCGGCGGTGGTCTCCGTCATGCCGTAGCCCTCGTAGATGCGCACGCCGATGCCACGGAAGAAGTGCATGA
>NZ_JBQEDF010000054.1:0-22974 GCF_052107835.1 Corynebacterium sp. | reverse complement strand
CGCCGTCGACTTCGCCGGCCCCTACATGGTCACCCACCAGGGACTGCTGATCGAGGCGGAGACCGGCATCACCGGACTGGAGGACGTCGAGGACGGCATGCGCCTGTGCTCCGTCTCCGGCTCCACCCCCGCCCAGCAGGTCAAGGCCGAGCTCCCCGGGGTGCAGCTCCAGGAGTTCGACACCTACGCCGCCTGCGCCGAAGGCGTGAAACAGGGCGTTGTGGACGCATTGACCACCGACGCCACGATTCTCGCCGGGTTCGCGGAACGCTACAAGGAGCGCTACAACGACGACTTCCGTGTCATCGAGCTGCAGAACCCGGACGGTTCCTACTGGACCGACGAGAACTACGGCATCGGGCTCCCCAAGGGCGCCGACGACGACGTGGCCGCGGTCAACGAGGCGCTGGAGGAAATGCACGACTCAGGGGCGTTCGCTGAATTCGCCCAAAGCACCCTCGGTGAAGAGTTCGAGATCGGCCCGAAGCCGGCCATCGGTGACCTCTCCTTCGCGGAAGAATCCTAGAAAGGTGAGGAGGCAAACACAGTTATGAATCCCGATCTCTGGGCCGAAATGGGCCCCGAACTTCTCCCGGTGTTCTGGGTGACGATCAAGCTGTCCTTCTGGTCAGCGATCGGCGCCCTGATCCTCGGCGTGATCCTGACGGCGATGCGCGTGTGCCCGGTGGGCATCCTGCGCACCGTCTCCACCGCCTACATCAACATCGTCCGTAACACCCCGCTGACGCTGATCGCCCTGCTGATGGCGCTGGCGCTCTACCAGCAGCTCAACCTGCTGATGGCCAACAACTCCAGCGACGCCTTCATCGAGCAGCAGAACTTCCGCCTCGCTGTGCTGGCGTTCATCCTCTACACCTCGACCTTCGTGGCGGAGTCCCTGCGTTCCGGCATCAACACCGTGCCCTTCGGCCAGGCCGAGGCGGCACGGTCCCTGGGACTCGGGTTCATGCAGAACTTCCGCTACGTGGTCTTCCCCCAGGCGTTCCGCGGCGCGATCGTTCCGCTGGGCAACACGTTGATCGCCCTGATCAAGAACACCACCATCGCCTCAGTCATCGGTGTCGGCGAAGCGTCGCTGCTGATGAAGACCATGACGGAGAACTATGCCAGCGACCTGTTCATCATCACCGGCATCATCGCCGCAGGCTTCATCATCCTCACCCTCCCGACCGGCCTGTTCTTCGGCTGGGCCGGCAAGCGTTGGGCGGTGAAGCGCTGATGGCACGTGCAACAGTCCTCTACGACACCCCTGGCCCCAAGGCGGTCAGATTCAACCGGATTCTCACGGTGGTCACCGCCGTCGTGCTGATCGGAATCCTGGTCTTCGTCCTGTGGAAGCTGAATGACGGAGGTCAGCTCGACGGTGACAAGTGGGAGATCTTCCTCTACGGCAACACGTGGACCACCTACATCCTCCCCGGCCTCGTCGCGACGGTGGGCGCCGCCATATTCTCCATCCTCCTGTCGCTGATCTTCGGTGCCGTCTTCGGCATCGGGCGGCTGTCGATCCACCGTCCGGTGCGCTGGTTCTGCAGCGTGATCGTGGAGTTCTTCCGCTCCATCCCGGTTCTGGTGCTGATCCTGTTCGGCTACGCGTTCTTCGGCTTCTACGGCATTTTCCCATCCCAGTACCTGGGCCTGGCGGCCGTGGTCTTCGCACTGACGCTGTACAACGGCTCGGTTATTGCCGAGGTGCTCCGTTCCGGCATTGAGTCCCTGCCCAAGGGTCAGTCCGAGGCGGCGTTCGCCCTGGGCCTGTCCTGGGGCCAGACGATGCGGTCGATCCTGCTTCCGCAGGCCGTCGCCGCGATGCTGCCGGCCATCGTCTCCCAGATGGTCATCGCCCTGAAGGACTCGGCACTGGGTTACGCCATCGGCTTCGTCGAGGTCGTCCGTTCCGGGCGTCAGCTCGGGGAGTTCTACGGCGCGATGCTGCCGGCCCTGCTGGTGGTCGCGGCCATCATGATCCTCATCAACTTCGGCCTGTCGAAGCTGGCGGAGCGGATCGAGCAGCAGTTGCGTTCGGGCCGTGCCCGCCGCAATATCGCCGCCAAGGTCCCCCACCAGCCCGGCCAGGGGGTGGAGACGAAGGACCAGGTCAACGTCGACTGGCACGCCGCGGGCCACAAGGACCTCAGACGGACCGACGAATAGCCTCGATCCGTTCGTCGAGGACGTCCTTGGCGACCGCCAGGCTCCTGCCCTCCGGGAATCCCCGGCGGGCGGCGACACCGACGATCCTCCGGAGGTACTTCTCGTACTCCCGCCGGTCAGCGGGCACCGTGTTCACGGTGCCCGCCTTCTTCGTCACGAGATCCCGCAGTATCGCGTCCTGGTCGTCCTGGTCCACCTGGGACAGTGCGTCCTCAACCACTGCGGTGGACACCCCCTTGTCCCGGAGTTCACGGCGCAGCACTGAGACGGACTTGCGCTGGTTGTGCTGCCGCTGGCGGACCCATTCGTGGGCGAACCGGGCATCATCG
Organism: Corynebacterium sp.; assembly: GCF_052107835.1. Classification (GTDB taxonomy): domain Bacteria; phylum Actinomycetota; class Actinomycetes; order Mycobacteriales; family Mycobacteriaceae; genus Corynebacterium. Next base: position 20,470 of record NZ_JBQEDF010000054.1, on the reverse strand, counting down.
ACCATCCCGTTGGCCAGACATCTCTCCACCACGGTCTCGACCAGCTCCGGGTCCGCCGGTTCACCGTCGGGGCCGGTGACCTCGAGTAACCGGGTCCGCAGCTCCGACGCGGACCTGTCTCGGTGGCTGATCAGCCGCGTCGCCTTCGCCTTCAGCGGAGCGAGCCGCTCCTCCTCGAGCTCATCGACGAGAGCCTCCGTCCCGTCCCCCTGCTGCGCGGCGAGAATCGCCGCCTGCAGCTCCTCGATCCGGTCCTTGTCCGACGTCTCAGCCATGGGTCAGGTCAGTCATCGTCCTCGTCATCGAAGGTCGGGACCACACTGATCGGGACATTCGTGGGGTCGGCGTCCGCGGTAGCCTCGCCAGCCTCTCCGCCGATTCCGGGGACATCCATGCCCTCGTCCCCGGCCGCCTCTGCGGCACCGCCCCGGGACGCTGCGTACTTCCCGACCTGGAGGATCCTCATGATGCCGTCCTCGATCTCGGAGGAGAGCTCCGGATTCTCCTTCAGGAACTCACGGGACTTCTCCTTGCCCTGCCCCAGCTGGTCGCCCTTGTAGGTGTACCAGGAACCGGACTTCTTCACGAGGCCGTTCTCCACGCCGAGGTCGATGATCGACCCCTCGCGCGACACACCCTCACCGTAGAGGATGTCGAACTCGGCGATCTTGAAGGGCGGGGAGACCTTGTTCTTCACGATCTTCATCTTCGTGCGGTTGCCGACGGCGTCCTGCCCGTCCTTGAGCGTCTGGATGCGGCGGACGTCGCAGCGTACGGAGGCGTAGAACTTCAGCGCCTTACCACCGGTGGTGGTCTCCGGGGAACCGAACATCACGCCGATCTTCTCGCGCAGCTGGTTGATGAAGATGGCGGTGGTGCCGGTCTGGCTGAGTGCGCCGGTCATCTTGCGCAGCGCCTGGCTCATCAGCCGGGCCTGCAGACCCACGTGGCTGTCGCCCATGTCCCCGTCGATCTCGGCCTTCGGCGTCAACGCGGCGACCGAGTCCACGACGATGATGTCGATGGCGCCGGAGCGCACCAGCATATCGGTGATCTCCAGTGCCTGCTCACCGGTGTCCGGCTGGGAGACCAGCAGGTTCTCGGTGTCCACGCCCAGCTTCTTGGCGTACTCGGGGTCGAGCGCGTGCTCGGCGTCCACGAATGCGGCGATGCCGCCGCCGCGCTGCGCCTCGGCGATGGCGTGCAGCGCCACGGTGGTCTTGCCGGAGGACTCCGGACCGTAGATCTCCACCACACGCCCCCGGGGGAAACCACCGATGCCGAGTGCGACGTTGATCGCGATGTTGCCGGAGGGGATCACCTGGATGGGCGGCCGGGTGTCATCCCCCAGGCGCATGACCGCGCCCTTGCCGAAGTCCTTCTCGATCTGCGACATCGCCAGATCAAGGGCCTTCTGGCGGTCGCCGCCGGCGGATCCGGCACCTGCTGCAGCCTTCTTCTTGGTGGCCATATGTCCTCATTTCCCGTTCATTGTTCGTGGACGATCTTTCAGGGGATAGACTCCGCGGACTACCCCGGAGGTTCCCTTGCACCGATCATTGGCGTCAGGAACAAGTACTACCGTGGCACGTGGACACCTACGAACATTACACGAACCTCTGTTCGATGTGCGAGCCCGGCGTGTCACGGACGCGCCGCCACGTGCGCTAGATATCCTCACCCAGCCTGCGGCCTTCCGGCACATCGAAGTCATCACACAGTGCCACCCAGATCTCCCGGAGATCGTGCCCCTGTTCGATAAGGTCCGCCGACGTGTCACCGAGGCCCGACAGGACGTGGCTCCCGGCGATCCAACTGCCGAAGGACTCCCCGAACTCGCCTTTGACCAACCGGTCGAACTCCGTGCGCCGCATGCCCACCACGCTAACAGACCCACCGGGCCACAACGCGTCTTGAACGGCGTACAGGTGAGGACTACAGTCCTTTGCATGATGAACACGTCAACCACCGGTCCCGCCACGCCCGCAGGACCGGTCCGGACAGCGGCGCACCGGCCGCCCGCACGCGCCACCGCCGCCGACATTGCCCTGATCGCCGCCTTCGCCGCACTGATCATCGTCCTCGGTGCGATCACCATCCCCGTCGGTGGACTCGGCGTCCCCATCGTCCTGCAGAACATGGGCGTGGCACTTGCCGCGATGATCCTGGGCTGGAAACGCGGCGGACTGGCCGTCACCCTGTTCATCGCCGTCGGCTTCGTCGGTGTACCCAACATGGCCGGATGGAAACCCGCCCTCGCCGCCGTCTCCGGCCCCACGGTCGGCTACATCGTCGGCTACATCGTCTCCGCCGTGGTCATCGGTGCCATCGCCCAGTACGCTCCGCGCAGGAACGGACCCCGGATCGCCGTGTTCGTCGTCGCCGGACTGGTCGGCGTCTGCGTCCAGTACCTCTGCGGCACCCTCGGGCTCATGGCCCGCGCCGGCATGGACTTCGTCGGGGCACTTGTCTCCAACGGCCCCTTCATCCCCGGCGACATCCTCAAGATCGTCGTCGCTGCCCTGATCGCTGCCGCCGTCCTGCGTGCACTCCCCGACCTGCTCCCGTCGTCACGCAGGGGCAGCACACGATGACGGTCCTGTTCGAGGACGCTGGTGTCACCGTCGACGGCACCACGATCCTGCACCCCGCCTCGCTCAACCTCACCGAACAGCGGATCAGCATCATCGGGGCGAACGGCTCCGGCAAATCCACCCTGATCCGCATGATCAACGCCCTGACCCCCGCCACCACGGGGAAGGTCAGCGTCAACGGGGTGGACGTGGGGCGCCGCGGACGCAGCATCCGCGGCGCGGTCGGATTCCTGTTCTCCGACCCCGACAACCAGATCATCATGCCCACCGTCGCCGAGGATGTCGCGTTCTCCCTGCGGGGTACGGGCCTGACCCGCCACGAGACCACGGCGAGGGTCAATGCCGCGCTGGAGGACGTCGGCCTGTCCGGCAAGCACGAACAGTCCCCGCACCTGTTGTCCGGCGGTGAGAAGCAGATGCTGGCGCTGGCCTCGGTCACCGCACTGACACCGCAGGTCATCGTCGCCGACGAACCGTCCTGCCTGCTCGACCTGGTCAACCGCAACAGCCTGCGCCGGACCTTCGCCGACCTGCCGCAGCAGCTGATCACCGTGACCCACGACCTCGGTCTCGCCGACGACGCCGAGCGGACCCTCTGCGTGGATGGCGGACGCATCATCGACGACGGCGAGCCCGGTGACGTGATCGCCCGCTACGTCCGGCGCATGGAGGAGGTGTCACAGCCGTGGCAGTGATCCGGACATGATCAGCCCGTCGCGTGTTCCGCTGGGTGTGTACTCCCCCGGTTCGTCCCTGGTCCACCGGGCATGGCCCGGGGTGAAACTCCTCGTCCTGTCGGTGTTCATCGTGACCTCCGCCATCGGAGTGGCGACCTGGCGCGGCGGACTGGCGTGCGTGGCCCTGGTGGCCCTCACCGCACTGGTGTCGCGGGTGCCGGTCCGGCTGCTGGCGCGCCAGCTCAGCGGTGCCCTGCCCCTGCTGGTCTTCGTCGCCCTGATGCTGTGGTGGCGTATCGACGGCAACCAGGCGGCCACCATGTTCCTTGTGCTACTGTCCGCGATCGCCGGGGCGGTCCTGCTGACGTTGACGACCCGGGTGTCAGCGCTGATGGACACCTTCGACAGACTGCTGCAACCGCTCGCACGTTTCGGCGTACCCGTCGAGCAGGTCAGTCTGGCGATGACGCTGACAATCCGCCTGATTCCACTGCAGGTCCAGGCCGTCAACGAGGTGTTGGACGCCCGCCGGGCGCGCGGCTCACGCTCGGCCGCGGTATCACTGACGTCCTTCGGGGTGCCGGTCGTCGTGAGGACCATCCTGCGGGCACGCGCCATCGCCGACGCCCTGCGTGCCAGGGGAGCTGCCGACTGAACCGGCTCCGGTGTCAGTCACCGGACTTTCCGTGGGCGCGCGGCACCCGCTTGACCTCGGCGCCACCCATGATCGCCACGCCCCGGACACGGACCACCGGTGCATCCGACGGAAGGTCGGCGTCGCGCAGTGTGACTTTCTTCGACCTCCCGCTACCGAACCCACCCATCAGCCCGACACCGTGCTCGATGACCCGGACGTCCTCGGGAACGAGGATCTCCACCCCACCCATGACGGCATACACGGTGATCACGGTCTCCCCGGCCTCGAAGTTCGCGTCGCGCAGGTCGATCAACGCCCCTCCCATGGCCGTCAGAACATTGTGGGAGCGACCGCACGTCCACTCCCCCTTCTTCTCCGCGCCGGACATCACCGCGACCGACCAGGACGAGCCCGGGGCACCGGTCACCTTCGGGACCGCCGCCGTGGGGTCCGGCCGCCCCTCCGGATTCGCAGGCGACCGCTCGCTGTGGCGGGCCGGGAGGTTCCCCCGGGGGAACGCCGACCCGGCGATCAGATCCATGGGGTCCGGGACGATGTCGTCGATCAGTCCGGCGAGTTCCCCGCGGTCGCGTGCCTGCCAGGCTTTCCCCGACCGCTCGTCGAACTCCCCCAGTTCGATCTGGCCCCGTGCGGTGGCGTCCGACAGTTCCCGCAGGACACGCTCGCGTTCCTCGGTGGTCGCACGGATCGGGCGCTTGCCGGGGGAACCGTCATCGTCTGCAGGGGTGTCCTGTGTTGCCATGCTTCAACACATTACCCACTATTCGCCGCGGAGTTCCTTCATCTTCTGTGCGACGGCGTCGGTGTTCACGTTCTGTGCGTCCGGTTGTGCCTGGTCGATGGCCTTGTCCGCCCCACCGGACACGGCGGCCTGACCGCCGGACGCCCCGCCGCCCATCTCCGCCCGGAGCTGCTCCAGACGGGAGTGGCCGGCCATCTGTGTCCCGGCCTGCTCGACCTCCGCCATACGGCCCTGCACGGAGTTCTCCGCGAGTTCGGCCTGGCCCAGCGCGTTGGAGTAACGGCGCTCGATCTTGTCGCGGACCTGGTCCAGGTTCGGGGAGTCAGCGCTGGCCGCCTTGTCCATGGACTGCAGGGAATCCGCGACCTTCTCCTGCATCTTGGCCTGCTCCAGCTGGCTGAGCAGCTTGGTGCGCTCGGACACCTTCTGCTGCAGCTGCATGGAATTGCGCTCCACGGCCTTCTTCGCCTGCTCGGCCTGCTGGAGGGACTGGTCATGCAGCTGCTTCAGGTCCTCCACCGACTGCTCGGCGGTGACGAGCTGTGCGGCGAAGGCCTCCGCGGCGTTCTCGTACTCCACGGCCTTCTGGTTGTCCCCCTCCGACCGTGCCTTGTCCGCCAGCGTCAGCGCCTGCTTCGTGTTCGCCTGCAGCTTCTCGATCTCGGCGAGCTGGCGGTTCAGCTTCATCTCGAGCTGGCGCTGGTTGCCGATCACGGACGCGGCCTGCTGGGAGAGCTGGCGGTGCTGGTTCTGCGCCTCCTGGATGGCCTGCTCGATCTGCACCTTGGGGTCCGCGTTCTCCTCGATCTTCGAGTCGAACAGCGCCATGAGGTACTTCCAGGCCTTCACGAACGGGTTTGCCATGGGTCTTAATGTCTCCTAGTAAGGGCCGACAGTGGCGCGCGGGGGGCGCGGGTGCCTAGCGGAAATCGTAACCACGAAAGTATATCAGCGGGACGCGACGGGCATGGGCGTAACCGCGGTGAGCTCGGCAGCGGCGGCGTCCAGAGCCATCATCGCCGCAGCCTCGATGATCACCTGCGACACCCGGATCCCCAGCGCCATGCACACGCTCGCGAGCAGTTCCGAGGACACCTCCTTGCGTCCGCGCTCCAACTCCGAGAGGTAGCCGGGGCTGACGTTCGCCTCCACGGCGAGTTGCCGGAGTGTCCGGTGTGCGTCCTCACGGAATCCACGGAGGGTGGCGCCGAGCGCTTCGCGCAGCAGCGGCTCGGCGAGTGTGGTCGTGACCCCGTCAATCCCCGCCAGATCGACGTCGGGGCGTTCTTTCTCGAGTACCGAAGTGTGCTTTGCCATCACCGTCTCCAACGGTTGAGGGTGCGTGTTTGTTCCCCACCGAGTCTAGACCACCTGATGTTCCGCTGCGGTGACATGCGAATCACCCAGAGGTAAACAGGCTGTCCACCGCCGTGCGCAGCAGTTCCAGCGCCCGGAGTGTCGTGTGGGAGCGGACGGCCCGCCGGATGTCGGCGGCCGAACCTGATCCGTCATCCACGGCGTCCCGCCATCCGTCGTCGAGACGCCGGACACTGTCGAACCCCCCGCGGGCGGCGGAATGGACGGCGAGGTAGACCTCCCCGACGGGGTGGCCATCCTGGCTGTCGGGCCCCGCCACCCCGGTTACCCCGACACCGATGTCCGCACCACAACGCGCCGCGGCCCCTGCCGCGAGTTCGCGGGCGACGTCCGCGTCCACCGGTCCGACCCGGGACAGCAGTCCCGCGTCGACCCCGGCCAGGGAGGTCTTCAGGTCGGTGGCGTAGACCACCAGCCCGCCCCGCAGGACGGACGAGGCGCCCGGCACATCCGCGATGGTCGCGGCGATCTGCCCGACGGTCAGTGATTCTGCGGTAGCGACCGTCAGACCGGCGCGTGCAGCGTCCCCGACCAGGAGCCGGGCCACCGGGGACGCGGCGTCAGGCATCGGGACGGTTGCGGGAGTCCAGGAGGTACTGGATGCCCGTCACCACGGTGACGACCACAGCGACACCGACCAACGGGTAGGTGACCCAGTCCGTCCACCCCGGCAACGGGGCGATGACCAGGGCGACCGCCAGCGTCTGCAACACCGTCTTGAGCTTCCCGCCCTTCGACGCCGGGACGACCTTCCCACGGCGGGCCAGGATCATCCGCCACACCGTGATGCCGAGTTCCCTGACCACGATGACGATGGTCACCCACCACCACAGGTCCCCGAGGACGTTCAGCGTGACCATCGCGGAGATCATCAGCGCCTTGTCGGCGACGGGGTCAGCGAGTTTCCCGTAGTCGGTGATGACTTCGTAGCGGCGCGCCAGGAAGCCGTCGAGCTGGTCCGTGGCCATCAGGATGCAGAACGCGGCGAGGGCCCACCACCGCAGTGCGGTGTCAAGGTCCCGGGCCCCGTCCAGGGGTCCGGCCGCGGCGAGCAGCCAGACGAACACCGGGATGAGGACGATCCTGACCGTGGTCAGGACGTTCGGGAGGTTGAACCGGTGGACGGCGCGGCCGAACTGCGACCGCCGCACGTGGTCGTGCGTGTGGCCGCGGTCGCCGGGGCTGTCACCGTGCTGCATGTCGTGCTGAGTCTCTTGCACGTCCCATATCCTACCCAGACGCGCCCGTCTGTGACGCACCCACACCGGGAATTAGCTCCGTTCGGAGCCCGAACTCTCGCTGACCTCGTCCGACGCGGAGGTTGGATCCTCCTTGGCGGCGTCCCGCTTCGATTTCCAGATGCTGGCGACGACCGTGACCACAAGGACACCGACGATCACCAGCAACGAGGTGACGGTCTCGACCTCGGGGGCGTTGAGCACCGGATCGCCGCCGTTGATGAACGGGAGCCCGTTCTCATGCAGTGCGTGGAGCACCAGCTTCACACCGATGAACGCCAGAATGATGCCCAGGCCGTAGGGCAGGTAGACGAGGCGGTCCAGCAGACCGTCCAGCAGGAAGTACATCTGGCGCAGGCCCAGCAGCGCGAACGCGTTCGTGGTGAACACGATGTAGGGCTCCTGGGTGATGCCGTAGATCGCCGGGATCGAGTCCAGTGCGAACAGCAGGTCAGTCATGCCGATGGCGACCAGGCAGACCAGCATCGGTGTGACCGCCCGCTTGCCGAGCCGGCGCACCAGCAGCTTGTCCCCGTGGAACTCCTTGGACACGGGCACGGCCTTGTTCAGCACCTTGATCAGCTTCATGTCGCTGGGGTCACGGGCCGGTTCGTCCTTGATCTCGTCGCGGACCACGGTGTACGCGGTCCACATCAGCCATATGCCGAAGATGTAGAACACGTCGGACCAGGCCTCGATCGCGGCCGCGCCGAAGGCGATGAAGATACCCCGGAAGACCAGAGCGAGGGCGATGCCGATCAGCAGGACCTTCTGCTGGTACTCCCTCGGGATCTTGAAGGAGCCCATGATCAGCGCGAAGATGAACAGATTGTCCACGCTCAATGCCTTCTCCGTCACGTAACCGGTGAAGAACTCCACCCCGTGGACGTGGGGGTCCCCCGGTTCACCCCAGGTGAACCACAGGAAGACACCGAAGGCGCACGCGAGAGCGACGTAGAACAGACTCCACCACGCCGATTCCTTCAGTGTGGGGGCGTGGGGGGTACGCACGTGGGCGTAGAAATCGAAGATGAAGAACCCGGCGATCACCGCAATGGTGATGGCCCAGGTGAGCAGATTTACTTCCATGACTGGGTGATGCCTCCGGTCGAAGTGCTGAATGGGGACCGGAGGTCTCCCCCACCATCCGGAAGGTACCGGGTGGCCGGCGCGACCGGGGACCGGTGCTGTATCCGTCCTGGCTGGACGGTCATGACCCGGTCGCCGTGTTGACGATCAGCGCCGTGGGCGGGGTACTCCCCTCCTGACGGGAAGGAAGTATATCAGAAGGCGCCGCTGTTGCCGGACGGGTCGGCGCGCACCACGCGGGTCTGGTCGGCCCCGACCGCCGGGATCTCGCCGGTCGGCTGATCGTCCAGATCGTCGGCGGGAGCGGGACGCCCACCGGCCACTCCGTCGTCCGGCGCGCCGTGGGCACCGTCCGGGCCTGCGCCGTCCATTTCGTCGTCCTTCGGCGCGTCCGCCGGGTCCGCGCCCTTGATCATCCACGTGATCGTGTCGAGCTCCTCCGGCTTCACCAGGACGTCGCGGGCCTTTGAACCCTCCGACGGGCCGACCACGCCGCGGGTCTCCATCAGGTCCATCAGACGCCCGGCCTTGGCGAACCCGACCCGCAGCTTCCGCTGGAGCATCGAGGTCGAGCCGAACTGGCTGGTGACCACGAGTTCCACGGCCTGCAGCAGGTCGTCGAGGTCATTGCCGATGTCGGAGTCAATGTCCTTCTTCGCCTCGGCGGCCTTGTCCTCGGTCACGCCCTCGGCGTAGTCGGGCTCCGCCTGGTCCTTCGCGGCGTCCACGACCGCCTCGACCTCCTCGTCGGTGACGAAGGCGCCCTGCATGCGGCTGGGCTTGCCTGCCCCCTGCGGGATGAACAGGCCGTCGCCCATGCCGATGAGCTTCTCCGCGCCACCCTGGTCGAGGATCACGCGTGAGTCCGTCAGCGAGGACGTGGCGAAGGCCAGGCGGGACGGGACGTTGGTCTTGATCAGGCCGGTGACCACGTCCACCGAGGGCCGCTGCGTGGCGAGCACCAGGTGGATGCCGGCGGCACGGGCCTTCTGGGTGATCCGGACGATGGAGTCCTCGATCTCACGGGGGGCCGTCATCATCAGGTCGGCGAGCTCGTCGACGACGCAGACGATGTAGGGGTAGGGCCGGTACTCGCGCTCGGAGCCCAGCGGAGTCTCGATCTCACCGGACTTCACCTTCCGGTTGAAGTCCTTGATGTGGCGCACGCGGGTGGACTTCATGTCCATGTACCGCTGCTCCATCTCCTCGACCAGCCATGTCAGCGCGGCCGCGGCCTTCTTCGGCTGGGTGATGATCGGGGTGACCAGGTGCGGGATGCCCTCGTAGGGGGTGAGCTCAACCATCTTGGGGTCGATCAGGATCATCCGCACGTCCTCCGGGGTGGCGCGGGTCAGTATCGACACCAGCAGCGAGTTCACGAAGGCGGATTTACCGGAGCCGGTGGAACCGGCCACCAGCAGGTGCGGCATCTTCTGGATGGAGTGCGCCACGAAGTGGCCCTCGATGTCCTTGCCCAGCCCGACGAGCATCGGGTCCTGGTCGTCGTGGACGTTCGGCGCGTTGAGGACGTCCGCCAGCCGGACCATCTCGCGGTCCGTGTTCGGCACCTCGATACCCACGGCGGACTTGCCCGGGATCGGGGTGAGCAGCCGGACGTTGTCCGTCGCCGCGGCGTAGGCCAGGTTGGACTGCAGGTTGGTGATCTTCGAGACCTTCACGCCGGGCCCGAGCTCGACCTCGTAGCGGGTGACCGTCGGACCCCGGGAGAACCCGGTGACCTGGGCGTCGATCTTGAACTCCGCGAACACCTCGGTGATCGCCTCGATCATCCGGTCGTTGGCGGCGCTGTGTGTCTTGGCCGCCTCCCCGGCGATGAGGAGCTCCGTGGACGGCAGGACGTAGTCCGCACCGGACTCTGCCGCGGCAATGGAGGCTGCGGAGGGTCCCGAGGGCGCCGGGGCGGGCTCCTCCTCCGCTGTGCCCACGGAGGATGCGTCGATGCCGGACCTGGCGATGATCCGCTGGCGGGCGGATTCGCGGTCGTCGGTCCCGGCGGACCCGGTGGCCGCACCGGCCGCCGCTGCGCCGGCCGCGGCGGCACCCGTCGCTGCGGCAGCTGCCGTCCCGGACGCGGCCGGTGCCCCGTCTGCACTGTTGGCGCCGTCAAGCAGATTGTCGTCGATGGTCGCCGCTGGCACGGGCTTGCGGCGGCGCTGGGTACTCCGGCGTGCAGGCTTGTCGTCGACGGACGGGGCCTCCATGTCCGGTTCCCCGGCAACGGTGCGCCCGGCGGTCGCCGTGTCGTCGTCAGAGGAGCTGAAGACCAGGGTCTGCTGCTCCCCGGGGCCGCGTGTGGAGGTCTCGACCGGGTAGTTGTCCATGGGCGACCCTGCCCGACGTGAGCCGCGGGCGTGCGGGGTCACACGCGGGGCACGGTCCTCGCGAACGGCGTCCTCCAGTTCACGGTCGACGTCGGAGTAGTAGTCGTCGTCACCGTCGACGTCGTCGTAGGCCTCATCGTCGTGCCCGCCGCGCATGCGGTAGCCGAGCCACCCGGAGATGGCCCCGACCAGCTGCCGGACGGTCATCCCGGTCAGTTGGAGCGCCCCGTAGACGACCAGGAGCAGCAGGAGCGGGACGGCGAGGAACTCGCTGAAGCCGACAGCCATCGGTGACCCGACGTACTGGCCCACGATGCCGCCGGCCGTTGCCCTACCCTCCACGGTGCCGGGTTGCCCGGCGAGGATGTGGATGATGCCCAGCAGCGACAGGACGATAACCCCGACACCCAGGCCCAGCCGCAGCCGCGAGCGTTGGGTGGTGTCGACACCGACCATGAGCACCCAGGCTCCACCGAGCAGTACCAGGGGGACGAGCAGTGCACCCGCACCGATCAGGAAGGTCAGCCCGAAGTCGATCCCTCCGCCGACGGTTCCTCCGATGCCGAACCAGGACGTCCCGGCGATCACCAGGGCGAGGGCGAGGGCACCCAGGGCTGCTCCGTCGGAGTGACCTCCGACGCGGACGGTCTGCGGTGCACCGGAGGCGTCGTCGCCCTCCGCCGTCGCCGACGTATCCGCCGGGGCCTCGTCGACGGGCGCGGCCGCCTTGCGGGACTTCCTTGCTGTCGTTGTCTTCTCCTTGTTCTTGCCGGCCCGGTCGAGGACCGTGGTCGGGACAGAGTCGTCGGCGGTGCCGTCGTCGTCCATTCCACTCCCGTCGTCATCGCGCACCGAGAGGCTACGCGCCATTCCCCCCACTCCCCGGGACACACCACTGAACATCGCGCCCAGGGATGAGCCGACCGCCCCGAAGGCACCGGAGGTGCGTTCGAACTCGGAGGTGTCGTAGGACGGCGCCCTGCCTGCGGCGCGGCCAGCCGCCGGTGCTCCTCCGCTGGAGCGACCGGATCCACGGCCCTGGCTGCGTCCTGCGGAATGCGGGGAAGCGGGCCTGGCCGGGGTACGCGTGCGGCTTGTCGTTGGCATGGCGGCCAGTCTAATCACTTAACCCCACCTTTAACAGTCGCAACACGCGTCACAGTGGTGACAATTTCATGTCGACCGGTGGCGGGGCATCCCCCACAGGGTCAGATCGAGGTGCACCGGACCTTGTCCACCGGACCCTCGATAGTCACGTCACAGGCCTTGTCCCTGCCGTAAAGCCAGAGGACAAGCTCGCCGGCGTCGCCGTGGAGAACGACCTCCGGATCGCCGGACCCCACCGTCACCGAACCCCCGTCACCGTCGGTGCGGACGAGCTTCACAGTCGCCCCGGAGCTGCGCACCATACTGCGGGCCGACTGCGACGCCAGCTTCCACAAGGCGTCACGCGTCCCCGCCGGAAGGTCACGCGGGGACCACTCCCCTCCCCCACGTCGCGCGTCCTCGTGGTGGACGAAGTTCTCGCCGAGATTGATGACCTTGTCCGCCAGCTTCATCGGGTTCCACGTGGGTGGACCGTTGCGGTAGGACTCCACGAGCTCCTCGTAGGGCTTCTCCGCGTACTCCGCACTGACCTTGTCCAGGTGGCCGGACAGGGGCTTGACGAACATGCCCGCCGTCGCATCCAGCCGGTGTTCGCGCAGGACCAGGTGGATGGCGAGGTCGCGGGTGTCCCACCCCTCGCAGAGCGTCGGCTGATCCGGTCCCAGGGACAGCAGAAGGTCCGCCAGGGCCACGCGTTCGTCATGGGAGATCGTCATGTCCCCCGATGCTACGCGCGGCCCTGGCGGACCGTCGGTTGATGCGTACTGCGGTAGGTCCTACAGCGAGGGGACGTGGTCCTCCGGATCGAGTTCCTCGACGATCTCGCTGGTCATCGGCACCACCGTCGGCACGATGAAGGGCTCGCGCTTCCACTTGTCCTTCACGAACTTGCCGACCTTCCGGCGCAGCGACTGGGCCATGCGGTACGGGTCGTTCTCGCCCTCGCCGGCCAGGTCGAGCATCACGTTGTCGACCAGCTCGGTGACCTGGCGCATCATGTCCTTCGACGAATCCGAGAAGCCGCGGGCCTGGACCTGCGGGTCCTCCAGCGGGCGTCCGGTGCGGTTGTCGATGACGACCGTCACCGAGATCAGACCGCCCTCGGACATCGCGGTGCGGTCCTCGAGCTCCTCGGCTCCGACATCACCCATGGTGACGCCGTCGACGTAGAGGTTCCCGACCGGGATCTGCCCGACCACCGAAGCCTGGCCGTTGACGAGGTCGACGACGACCCCGTTCTGGGCCAGCACCGTGTGATTGGGGTCCACACCGGTGGAGACCGCCAGCTGGCGGTTGGCGCGCAGGTGGCGCCACTCGCCGTGCACCGGCATGACGTTGCGCGGGCGTGCGGCGTTGTACAGGAACAGCAGCTCACCGGAGTAGCCGTGGCCGGAGGTGTGCACCGTGGCGTCCTTGCTGGTGATGACCTCGGCCCCGATCTGCGAGAGCATGTTGATCACGCCGAACACCGCTTCCTCGTTGCCGGGGACCAGCGACGAGGACAGGACGATCAGGTCGCCCGGGCGGACCGTGATCTGGCGGTGCTCGCGACGCGCCATGCGAGACAGCGCAGCCATCGGCTCACCCTGGGTACCGGTGGTGACCAGCAGCACCTTGTGCGGCGCCATGCGGGAAGCCTCGTCCATCGAGACGATGGTGCCGCGCGGTGCGGTCAGCAGACCGAGACGCTCGGCGATCTCCATGTTGCGGATCATCGAGCGGCCGTTGAAGGCCACCTTGCGGCCGGCGGAGACCGCGGCGTCCACGGCCATCTGCACACGCGCCACGTTCGAGGCGAAGGACGCCAGGATCACGCGCTGCTTCGCCTCACCGATGATGCGCCTGAGGTTCGGCCCGATCGCGGCCTCCGACCCGGAGATGCCCGGGGTCGTGGCGTTGGTCGAGTCGCACAGGAAGAGGTCGATTCCCTCGTCACCGAAGCGGGACAGGGCCGGCAGGTCCGTCGGACGGTTGTCCGCGGGGGTCTGGTCCAGCTTCACGTCACCGGTGTGGACGATCATGCCCGCACCGGTCTTCAGGGCGATGCCCAGGCACTCCGGGATGGAGTGGCCGACGTTGAAGAAGCGGATGTCGAACGGTCCACGGTTCTCGTGCGAGGTGTCGTCGACCTCGATCAGCTTCGGACGCAGCCGGTGCTCCTGGCACTTCGCGGCGATCAGGGCGCAGGTGAAGCGGGAACCGAGGATCGGGATGTCCGCGCGCTGCTTGAGCAGCCACGGGATCGCACCAATGTGGTCCTCGTGGCCGTGCGTGACCACCAGGGCCTCGACCCGGTCCCACTTGTCGTCCAGGTAGGAGAAGTCGGGCAGGATCAGGTCCACGCCCGGCTCACCGGAGGACGGGAACAGCACGCCGCAGTCAATGATGATCAGACGGTTGTGGTACTCGAAGACCGTCATGTTGCGGCCGATCTCGGAGATACCGCCGAGCGCGATGATGCGCATGCCGTCCTTCGGAGCCTTCGGCGGCTTCGGGAGACGCTGGGTCAGGTCGGCACCCTGCATCGTCTGCAGGGCATTGCGACGGCGGTCGCCGCCACCGCCCTGGCCGCCGCGGTTGCGGCCACCCTGGCCACCTTGGCCACCACGGTTGCGGCCACCCTGGCCACCCCGGCCGCGGTTGCCGCCACCGGAGTTGTTCTGGTTGCCCGAGTTGCCCTGGTTACCCTGGTTGTTCTGGTTGCCCTGGTTGTTCTGGTTGCCGCGGCCGCGTGAGCGGCGTGAACGGCTGCGTCCACCCTGGTTGTTGCCGGAGTTCCCGGAGTTGTTGTCGGCGTTGTTTCCGCCGCCACCGTTGTTGCTGCCGTCGGCACCGTTGTTGTCGGTGCCCTCGGAGTTGTTGCTGCCGCCGTCGTTCTGCGGCTGTGCGGCGGCCTGGCCGCCGTCGTCGAATGTCGCGGTCACGTCGGCCGCGCTGGTCTCCGCGCTCGGCGGAGCAGCCTTCCGGGTCACCTTGCGTGCCCGGGAACGGTTCTCAGTCATAGTGTCCTTATACCCCTGCGAGTTGCAGGTCCTCTGCCAGCCGGTCGTACTCGTCCGGCGTGGGCTCGATGATGGGCAGGCGCGGTGCGCCCGCCTCGATTCCTTGGAGTTTCAGTGCGGCCTTGGCGAAGGTGACTCCTCCGAGCCTCGCCTGTGCCTGGGTCAACGGGGTCAGACGGTTCGAGATCGACCGGGCGCCGGTGATGTCACCGGCGTCGACGGCGTCGCGCAGGGCTCGCAGCTGTGCTGCGGCAACATGCCCGATCACCGAGATCATGCCGGTCGCCCCGACCGCCAGCCACGGAACGTTCAACGGGTCATCCCCGGAGTACCACGCCAGATCCGTCTCCTCCAGCAGCCGCATCGACGCGGGAATGTCTCCCTTGGCGTCCTTCACGGCCTGGATGTTGGGATGTGACGCGAGCCGACGCAGTGTGTCGGTCTCGATCGGTGTCACCGACCGCGACGGGATGTCGTAGAGGCAGATCGGGGTGTCCACGGCGTCCGCAACAGCGGTGAAGTGCCGGTGGAGCCCTTCCTGACTCGGTCGGGAGTAGTAGGGGGTGACCACGAGCAGGCCGTCCGCGCCGGCGTCCTGGGACGCCTTCGACAGCTCCACGGATTCCGCGGTGCTGTACGTTCCACTGCCGGCGACGAGCTTCACGCTGTCGCCCAATTCGGCGCGGACCGCCTTGAGCAGGTCGATCTTCTCCGACGCGTTCACCGTGGGCGATTCGCCCGTGGTGCCGCCGAGGACAAGAGCGTCACAGCCCTGGTCCACCAGGTGTCCCGCAACGCGTACACCGGCGTCCAGGTCGAGGTCCCCGTCCTTCGTGAAGGGCGTAACCATCGCCACAGAGACCGTGCCGAAGAACTCGGCTCCTCTTGTCGCTGCAATACCTGTGCTCATGTCAGCATAGGTTACCGCCCCGGGGCCCCGATGTGTATCACCGGCCCCCGCGACGCGCCGGGCCACCCCTACATGTCGGCGACGTAGGGGCTCGTCGCCATCTCCGTGCCGTCCCGCAGCTCGGTGACCGTGAAGTCATCGAAGATCTCCGGGCTGACCCCGCGCAGCAGGCGCAGGGACGCCACTGCCACCCGGCGGATCTCCGGGTCGGCGTGCTCGGCGGCGCGCATGGCGATGAAGTGCCGCCACGAACGCATGTTGCCGGTCATCACGAACCGGGTCTCCGTGGCATTCGGCAGCACGGCCCGTGCCGCCTGGCGGGCCTGCTTCTCTCGCAGCACCGTGTTCGACTCCCCGGCGAAGCGTTCCTCGAGCGCCTCGAGGAGTTCCTCGTAGGCGTCGCGGGCAACGTCCGTCGCGTTGAGCAGCAGGTCAGCGATCACTGGGTCCTGGGCGATACTCCCGGGTACCACGACCTGTGACTCGCCGGCCGGGACGTAGCGCTGCGACAGCTGGCTGAACGAGAAGTGCCGGTGCCGCATGATCTCGTGGGCGCACGAGCGGGACACCCCGCGCAGGTACATGCCCGCCGAGGCATGCTCCAGCAGGCTCAGATGCCCGACGTCCAGGATGTGCCGGACGTAGGCGTCATTCGCCGCCGTGTGCGGATTCGGACGGTCCCAGGTCTCGTAGCAGGCGCGTCCCGCGAACTCGACGATGTTGGAGGCGTCCCCGGCGTCCGGCGAGGGCTCCCAGTCGACGTCGCCCGGAGGGGTGAACGTCGTCGTCGAGATCAGCCGGACCGACAGGTCGGAGGTCGTGGGCATGACGGCGTCTACTCCGCCGGGGCGCCGAGCTGGTCGAGCCCCAGGAACTTCTCCAGTCCCACGGTCAGCCCCGGGGTCGACGGGACCTTGTCCACACCCAGCAGGACGCCGGGGACGAAGGACTCCCGGTCGTAGGAATCCTGCTTGATGGTGAGGGTCTGGCCGGCGGCACCGAGGATGACCTGCTCGTGCGCGACCATTCCGGTCATGCGCACGGCGTGGACCGGCACGCCGTCCACGTCCGCGCCACGGGCACCGTCCAGCGACTGGTCGGTGGCGTCGGGCTGGTCACCCAGGCCCGCTCCCCGGCGGGCACGGGCGATGCCCTCCGCGGTGTGCACCGCGGTGCCGGACGGGGCGTCCTTCTTGTTCGGGTGGTGGAGCTCAATGACCTCCGCCGAATTGAAGTAGGGGGCGGCGACCTCGGCGAGCTTCATGGTCAGCACCGCCGAAATGGCGAAGTTCGGGGCCACGAGCACTCCCACCGACGGATTGTCGGCGAGCCAGCCGCGCAACGTGGCGTAGCGGTCCGTGGTCCACCCGGTCGTGCCCACCACGGCATGGATACCGTTGGCCACGCAGAACTCCAGGTTGCCCATCACCGCGTCCGGCACGGTGAAGTCGACGATGACCTCCGTGCCGGTGTCCACCAGCTGCTGCAGGTCATCGGTGTGGTCCAGCGCGGCGGAGAGCTCCAGGCCCTCCGTGCGCTCCACCGCGGCGACGACGGCAGTGCCGACGCGACCGTGTGCTCCGAGTACTCCGACCTTCGTCATTCTTCTCTCCTACTCCTTGTTGCCGTCGGCGTCGACGAGCACCAGGGAGATCTTGCCCCGGTTGTCGATGTCGGCGATCTCGACCTCGAGGGCCTCGCCCACGGACACCTCGTCCTCGACCTTCTCCACCCGGCGGTCGCCGCCGATGTTGGAGATGTGCAGCAGGCCGTCGCGGCCCGGCAGCAGGGAGATGAACGCACCGAAGGCGGTGGTCTTCACCACGGTGCCGAGGAAGCGGTCCCCGACCTTCGGCAGCTGCGGGTTGGCGATGGCGTTGACCTTGTCCACCGCAGCGTCGGCGGCCTTGCCGTCCGTCGCGGAGATGAACACGGTGCCGTCGTCCTCGATGGAGATGTTCGCACCGGTGTCCTCGGTGATCTGGTTGATCGTCTTGCCCTTCGGGCCGATCAGCTCACCGATCTTGTTCTGCGGGACGGACACCGTGGTGATGCGCGGGGCGAACTCGCTCATCTCCTCCGGGCCGGCGATGGCCTCGCCCATGGTGGAGAGGATCTCCAGGCGGGCACTACGGGCCTGGCCCAGGGCATCGACGAGGACGTCGGACGGGATGCCGTCGACCTTCGTGTCGAGCTGCAGGGCGGTGACGTAGTCCGCGGTGCCGGCGACCTTGAAGTCCATGTCGCCGAACGCGTCCTCGGCGCCCAGGATGTCGGTGAGGGTCACGTAGGTCTCCGAGCCGTCGACCTCACCGGTGACCAGACCCATCGCGATACCCGCGACCGGCGCCTTCAGGGGCACACCCGCGTTGTAGAGCGACAGGGTCGACGCACACACCGAGCCCATCGAGGTCGAGCCGTTGGAACTCAATGCCTCGGAGACCTGGCGGATGGTGTACGGGAACTCCTCGCGGGACGGGATCACCGGCAGCAGCGCACGCTCGGCGAGCGCACCGTGGCCGATCTCGCGGCGCTTCGGGGAGCCGACGCGTCCGGTCTCACCGGTGGAGTACGGCGGGAAGTTGTAGTGGTGGATGTAGCGCTTGGAGTCCACCGGGCCGAGGCTGTCGATCTGCTGCTCCATCTTGAGCATGTCGAGGGTGGTGACGCCCAGGATCTGGGTCTCGCCACGCTCAAACAGGGCGGAACCGTGGGCGCGGGGCACCAGGTCGATCATCACACCGAGGTCGCGGATGGCCGTGGAGTCACGGCCGTCGATACGGAAACCGTCGGTGAGGATGCGGCTGCGGACCAGCTGGCGGGTGACCTCGTTGTGGGCGTTGCGGATCTCGGACTCACGGCCCTCGAACTGCGGTGCCAGTGCCTCGACGGCAGCATCCATGTTCGCGGCCAGTGCCTCGTCGCGCTCGGCCTTGTCGGCGACCTGCATGATGCCGGCGAGGGCGTCCGCGGACTCGGAGTCGACGGCGGCGAAGACGTCCTCGCCGAAGGGCGGGAACAGTTCGATGGCACGGGAGGCCTTCTCGGCGGCGGCAGCGTCGGTCAGCGCGGCCTGTGCACCGCACAGCTCGGCGATGAACGGACGGGCGGCGTCGATGCCCTGGGCGACGACGGCCTCCGTCGGTGCCGGGGCACCCGCGGCGACCTGCTCGACGACGGTGTCCGTGGCTCCGGCCTCGACCATCATGATCGCGACGTTCTCGCCGGGGACCGGCTTGCGGCGGCCACGGCCCTTCTTCACCGGCTCGGTGACGCGTCCTGCGACGACGAGCTCGAAGACGGCCTTGTCCTGCTGCTCGCGGGTCGGGAAGGCGACCCACTGGCCCTCGGCGTGGGCCTCGTCGACGACGAGCGCCATGCGCACGCCACCGACCGGGCCGGAGACCGGGAGGCCGGACAGCTGGGTGGAGGCGGACGCGGCGTTGATGGCGACCACGTCGTACTGGTCCTCCGGATCCTGGGACATCACCGTGACGACGACCTGGACCTCATTGCGGATGCCCTTGAGGAACGTCGGGCGCAGGGGGCGGTCGATCAGGCGGCAGGCCAGGACGGCCTCGGTGCCCGGACGGCCCTCGCGGCGGAAGAAGCTCCCGGGGATGCGGCCGGCGGCGTACATGCGCTCCTCGACGTCCACCGTCAGGGGGAAGAAGTCGAGGTTCTCGCGCGGGTGCTTCGAGGCGGTGGTGGTCGACAGCATCATCGTGTCGTCGTCGAGGTAGGCGGTGACGGCACCGTCGGCCTGACGGGCCAGCAGGCCGGTCTCGAAGGTGATGGAGCGCGTGCCGAAGTCACCGTTGTCGATGGTGGCGGTGGACTCCCAGATGCCGGACTCCGGGTCGATGAGCTCGGCGGTGTGGGTCGGGGCGGGCTTCGTGGCGGCGGCCTTCGCCGGGGCCTTCTTGGCCGGAGCCTTCTTGGCGGGCGCCTTCTTCGCGGGGGCCTTGGTCTCCGCCTTGCCTGCGGCGGACTTGCTTGCGGCAGTCTTGCTGGCTGCGGTCTTGTTCGCCGGAGCCTTCTTGGCGGGGGCCTTCTTGGCCGGTGCCTTGCGGGCCTGGGTCTTCTTCGCCGGCGCCTTCTTGGCCGGGGCCTTCTTCTCGGTGTTGTTGTCGTCGTTCTGCGGCGTCATGTGGTTGCTGTACTTACCTTCTGCGTCTTCGATCCCGGTGCCGATCATCGGTGCCGACGGTGGGATTCCTTTTTCGTTGTTCTGGACAATTACCGCAGATAACACTACACCACCGGCGACCAATCGTGGTGCACGCAGTGGGTGACCGAGTGCCGTCGCTACACCGACCCTGCACCGCGGCACCGGCGGGCCGGGCTGGTCTCTGGGTGGTGGGCGGGAGCCATCACGTTTCGGGCGGATCAGTGGCAGCGAGCAGCAGATTCCGCGATGCTTTCCGCCCTCACGCGTCTGAGGTGCACGGGACGCTCCCGGCCGGGACACGAACCGCGGACGCCCACCTCGGCTGGAGACCGGGTACGCCGACGCAACTGCGACGCGAAAACCCCGCGTCCCCCTCCAGTGGAGGGGGACGCGGGGTCGGCACTCGGCCGCAGCGCGTGAAAGCGCTTAGCGGCGCAGGCCCAGGCCGTCGATCAGCGTACGGTAGCGCTGGACGTTGTTCTCCTGCAGGTACTTCAGCAGGCCCTTCCGACGACCGACCAGCAGCAGCAGGCCGCGGCGGGAGTGGTGGTCGTGCTTGTGGA
>NZ_JBQEDF010000053.1:0-23539 GCF_052107835.1 Corynebacterium sp. | reverse complement strand
CTGTTACCGATGTCCTGATCTAGAAGTGTCACCGATGTCCTGGGAGATTACACGCACTCTCGGCCCGAAACCGTACCTGCACAAGCGCTGATTTCCCCCGACAGCCCGATCCGCTCACAGCGGATCCGCGACCAGCAGCGACGCCTTGTCGCCGTGACCACCACGGAAGCACGCTGGTTCCCATGTCAGAGAAGAACCCCGACCCCACCCGAACACTCGACCAGGAAATCTACCGCGATCTCTTCGAACGGCGCATCATCGTCCTCGGCGATGCCCTGGAGCAGGACACCTCCAACCGGCTGTGCACTTCACTGGTACTGCTGTCCTCCCGGGACGCCAAAGCGGACATCGTCCTGCTCATCAACTCCCCCGGCGGCTCCGTGCCCGGCATGCTCGCCATCCGCGACACCATGCGAGGCATCCCCAATGACGTCGCCACCGTGAACATCGGCATGGCCTACAGCGCGGGCCAGTTCCTCCTGTCCGCCGGCACACCCGGTAAGCGTTTCATCCTGCCGCACGCCAAGGTGCTGCTGCACCAGGGGTCCGGCGGCATAGGCGGCACAGCCCAGGACATCGAGATCCAGGCCGCGGACATGCGCCACACCCGGGACACCGTCCTGACCTGCATTGCCGACGACACCGGCCAGGACCCGGACAAAGTCACCCAGGACTCACTGCGCGACCGGTGGTTCACGGCAGAAGAAGCGAAGGACTACGGCTTCGTTGACCGCATCATCGACGACCTGGACCCCATCACCGGTCCGGAGGGCCTCACCGCCCGCCGCTCAACCCTGGGGCTCGGCTCAGGATTCCCCAACGGACAGGAGGCGTGAGCATGTCGTCCTACCCCATCCCCTACGTGACCACCCAGACCGCCACCGGCGAGAAGACCGTCGACATCTACAGTCGCCTACTCGACGAACGCATCGTCTACCTCGGAACTCCGATCGACGACGGTGTCTCCAACGCGGTCATTGCCCAACTCCTACACCTGGAGAGCGACAATCCGAACGCACCGTTGTCCCTGTACATCAACTCCCCCGGCGGTTCGCTGTCGGCGACGATGGCGATCTACGACTGCCTGCAGTTCATCCGCCCGCGCGTGGAAACTACCTGTGTCGGCCAGGCGGTCGCCTCTGCCGCACTGCTGCTGGCCGGAGGGACCTCCGGCCACCGTTCCATCCTGCACAACGGCCGGGTGGTGCTCATGGCACCGGCGACCGAGGGCGGGCGCGGCACCATCCCGGACCTGATCATCGAGGCCGAGGAGATGGAACGCATCCGCCGCCTGCAGGAATCCGTGCTCGCGTCCCACTGCGGACGTACGCCGGAGCAGGTACGTGAGGACACAGAACGCCAGCTCGTCCTGACCCCCGATGCCGCCGTCGACTACGGCATCGTGGACAACGTGCTCACGCAGCGAGAAGAACCGGGTTCGCCGGTCCGGTAGACGGCCCCGCCATGCGCGCCGACCGGTTGGTGGGCGACACCGGGTGCACCGTCGAGCGGACCAACTCGAAGGACGACTTCCCGAGCGCCCCGGCGACCGCCTCGAGCACCTCGGAGGACGGGTCCTTCATCCCCCGCTCCAGTTCGGAGAGGTACTGCGGGGAGATCCCTGCACGCTCGGCGGTGTCCTTCAGCCGGTCCTCACGGCGGGTGCGCTGACGGTGGATCTCCTCGCCGAGGGCTTCGCGCCAGAGTCTGTCCGGACGCAGGTCATCGCGTCCTGTCCCCGGATCACTGTCGCATGAGCGGAACGGGACGACGGTGGTGTCTTCGGTCCTGGTGCGCTGGCTCATGGAACCGAGCCTACGTCGTCACCCGACGTCGCGTGCCCTGCGTGACGCATAAGTTCCTGTATTCTTACTGATTGAATGCTCACGCCGCCCCTAAGTTGTCCATCCTCCCGAGGAGAACCGGATGCTGTCTTCCCCGGAACAGCACATTCTGGCGTTGTTCGAGATCACCATCAACAACAGTGACGTCGACTGGCAAGAGTTCCTCGGCGAAGCCGCGGTCGGCATCGCACTGATCGGCGCATTCCTGTTCCCCGCCATCGCCTACGGCATCTACGCGGGTTTCTACAGGAGGAAGAACACGACGGCGGAGGCCCGCCATCACTTCACCGAGGCATCCAACCTGCAGGTTTCCGTGGGCCTGCGCCTCGACCAGATCGACGTCCGCGCGAACTCACTGACCTCGCCGATCGCCAACGCTGAACTCCGTCGACAGTGGGAGGAATGCAAGAAGGGGTTCGTCGTCGCACAGGACCGGCTGCAACGGCTGAAGATCACCGGGTCCTCCTCCAACCGCACACTCCGCAAGCACGCCGAGACCATTACCGAAGCCCACACGGCCGCCACCCGGATGCAGCACGCGGAGGACAACATCGACCGGATCTTCGCGATGGAACAGGGAGACCCAGACGTCCGGGACAACGAACTGACCAGCCTGTTGAAGGACATGTCGACCGCCCACAACAAGTCGACGAACCCCGCGAGCAAGAAGCAACTCCGTGCCCTGGTCAATCGCACGCAGGAACTTCAGGAACACTGCGGCAAGGACAACCCCACTTTCATGGAGGACTACTCGACGATCGTCCGCGAGTACGGACGAATCACGGAGTCGCTGATCAAGGAGCTCACCGCCAGCCTCGAGAAGACGGCCGGCTTGACGACACCCTCGATCTACGACCCGGGCTGCCAGGTCGGGGCGGGATTCGGCGGATGGACCCCGTACCGCACCGTTGAACGATGGGATGCCGGGGTGGCCGACACCCTCGCCGGAGTAGGACGGACACCATGAGCAGCGACACCGCATCAACTCTCGGAGACACGGTCGGCGCGGTCCTGTACGTCGTCATCGGCCTCGGACTCGGCGTCGGGGTTCTCCTGTTCCTCGCTATGGTCGTGTACCGCAGCGTGGCTAAACCCGATGAGCGCAAAGAGCGGGAGAGCACCGCCCGCGACCGGTTCGTCCTGATCTCGAGCCAGTACAGCTCGGTGGCTCTGCGTCTGGACCAGATCGATGTCCGGGCGAACTCACTCACCTCCCCCATTGCCGACGATGAACTGCGCAGACAGTGGGAGCAGTGCAAGGAAGCCTTTCTCCGGGCGGACGAGATCATCGACCGCACCGGCCTCACCCTGGAATCCCGGCCCAGGGCGTTCGGCAGACACGCGGACGATGTCGCGGCCGCCTACCGGGCTGTCGAGCGAATGAGCACCGCGGAGGACAGCATCGACGTGCTCTTCTCCATGGAGCAGGGGGACGGTACCGTCCGCCACGATGTCCTCACCGACCTCATCGGGGACATTAACGAGGCACAGTCGGGCGCCGCGGGGGACCCACGACTGCTCGAGCAGCTGGACACCGTCGAGGCCCAGTTCAGGAGCCTGCGCGATGAGCGTGGGGACGAGGGTTTCATGGACCGGTTCGCCGCTGTCCTCAGCAGGTACGGGAGGGTGACGGCGGAGGGCTCCTCCCGGCCTCCTCCCCGGATCTACGAGACCGACTACCGGATCGGGGCCGGGTACGGCGGATTCACGCCCTACCGCACCGCGCCCCGGTAAGCCCGGATGTCGATCCGATCTCACCGCTTCGAGGACAGCACCCGCTCCGACTCGCGCGACGTACCGGACGAGTTGGACTCCAGCGACCGCGACCCGGCGAGTTTGCGGGCCACATGCTCACCCACCGTCATCGGCTCGTAGCGAGCGGGGTGCTCCGCATCGACCATCCCCGGCAACGGCCCCACCACGGCATCCACGTTGCCGTCGTGGAAGAAGGCCGCCGAGCGTCGCCGCATGATCGTGCCGTCCACCACCGGGGGACGCACCCGGTGCAGCGTCGACTTCCACTGGTCGTTCGTCAGCCGCGCGGTCACGTCACCCAGGTTGACCAGCAGCGCGCCGGGCTCCGGCAGCACATCGTGCCATGAACCGTCCGACCCCAGCACCTGCAGCCCGGCCACCCGGTCCGCCCACAGCACCGTCACGATGCCGTAGTCGGTGTGCTCCCCCATACCGGTCAGGTCGCCGTCGAGCTCCACGGTCTGCCCCGGGTCCAGGGCGTAGTTGATCGATCGCAGCACGTCGATGGAGTGGTCCGCCAGGGAGGTGATCGTCCCACGGGGCAGCTCCAGGGAGTCCTCGAAGATCACGGTGAGGGTCTCGGCGACCTCCTGTGCCGCCGCGAACCACCGCTCGAGGTTCCCGCGGAACTCCGCCATCCCACCCTCCGACTCCGCGGGCCACACGTTCTCCGGGTAGTCGGCCTCCGGCAGCCCCAGGTCGGGGAAGTCGGACGACTGCACCCCGATGTTGAAGGCCTCGAAGAAGTCGTTCATCCCGGTCGCGGATTCCACACCCAGCGACAGCGACAGCCGCTCGGATTTCGGGGCGGAGTAGCCACGGTTGATCTCGGGCGGGGTCGTGACGCGCTTCTTCACCTCCAGGTCACGGAGGAAGAACGCGTCCAGCGCGGACGCCAGTCCGTCCCACGTGTCCCGGTCAACGCCGTGGCCGGTGAGCTGGATGAAGCCGACCTCGCGGGCGGCGGCGTCGACCTGCGCCGCGACGGCGGCCTTCTCCTCCGCGGTGCCGTCCCCGGTGTAGGACGAGATGTCGATGACGGGGACATGGAATTCGTTGGTGGAGTCATTCATGGTTGTTCCTCTCTCTGATCATGGTGTTCAGTGTCGCGGCGAGTTCGCGGGAGTCGGCGGTGAGCAGTCGGTGGTCCCGGACCACCCATTCCCCGGCGACCATCACGTCGCGCGGGCGGCGTCCCGGCGAGGCCCACAGCAGCCCGGCGAGTGGGTCGTGGACACCTGCGTCCGCGACGTCCCCCATGTCCCAGACGCACAGGTCGGCCGGCGTCCCGGGCTCCAGCGCTCCCAGATCGGGGCGTCCCAACCCGGTCGCCGAGCCCATCGTCGCCATCGTCAGGGCCTCCTCCGCCGACACCGGCGTGCCGGTCAGCCCGGACACCTGCACCGCCAGGCGTGCGTCGGCGAGCAGGTGACCACCGTCGTTGCTGCCGCCACCGGAGGTCCCCATCCCCACGGCCACACCCCGGGACAGCAGCTCGCCGACCGGGGCGATGCCCCAGCCCATGGGGACGTCGCACCCGGGCGCGTGGGTGACGGCGGCGCCGGAGGACGCCACGACCTCCAGCTCCTCCCGCGTGATCTCGCACAGGTGGGCGACGGTGACCCCGGGTTCCAGCCATCCCCAGTCAGCGAGCAGGTCCAGCGGGCGGCACCCGTACCTCTCGGCTGCGACGGCGACGTCGACCTGCTCATTGGCCTGGGTGCGCCGCAGCAGCCCCAGGTCCCGGGCGACATCCGCCAGGGCGGCGAAGGTCCCGGGTCCATCGGCGTGCACGCCGGACGGTCCGACGGCGAGCTGCAGCCGGTCACTGTCGAAGGCGGTGAAGGCGTCGTGGATCGCCCGGACGGACTCCTGCGACTCCTCCGGGTCACCGCCGGCCGTCCCGCGGACGAACCACAGCCGTGCCCCGAGCTGGTCCGCGGCCCGGGCGGTCGCCGTGGCCAGCGCCACCGTACCCGCGGTGTCCAGCTCCGCGGGCCAGGTCAGGTGGTGGTCGGCGACGGACGTGACCCCGCACAGCAGTGACTCGGCCAGACCGACCGCCGCCGCAGCGTGGTCGAGTTCGGCATCCACGCCGTAGGCGCGGTAGGCCGTGGCCATGACCCCGAGCCATTCGGCCATCGGCACGGCCCGGGTGCCGGGCATCGTCCGGAACGCGGACTGCAGAAGGTGGTGGTGGGCATTGACCAGACCCGGGGTGACCACGCAGCCGGAGATGTCCACGACCTGCGCGTGGGCGGCGTCGGAGCCGCCGGACGCACCGTCGGCGATCAGGCCGTCCACCACGGCGATGTCGGGGCCGGCGAGCGCGCCGGACAGGAGAACGGGGGTGGTACTCACAGGTCCAGCACCAGCCGTCCCGAGCGGCAGCGTGACACGCACACCATCATCGACTCGTTCTCGGAGCGTTCCTCCGGGGTCAGGACGTTGTCGCGGTGGTCGATCTCGCCGGAGACCACCCCGACCTCGCACGTCCCGCAGACCCCTTCGCGGCAGGACGAGGCCATCAGTGTGCCGTGGCCCTCCAGGGTGTCCAGCAGGGAGGCGTCGGCCGGGACGGTGAAGGTCTCGCCACTGGTCGCCAGGGTCACGTCGAAGGTGGAGGCCTGTCCGGATCTCGCCGGGTCGGGGGCGCTGAACTGCTCGGTGAACACGTCCACCGCGGGCTGCGGCTCCACGACGGCGGCGACGTCCGCGGCGAGCGTCCCCGGGCCGCAGACATACACGGCCGTACCACGGGGAAGGTCGGCCAGCTCGGCCGCCAGGTCGATGCGTCCCTCATCCGCGGAGCCGTGGAAGGACACTGTGCCTCCGCCTCCCGTCTCTCCGTACAGTGTGCGCAGGCACGGGAGGTACGGCATATCCTCCTCGGTCCGCGCCAGGCAGAGGACACGGAAGGGCTTCCCCGACCGCGCGGCCTGGGCGGCCAGCGGAATGATCGGCGTGACACCGATCCCGGCGGCGATGAAGACGTAGTTCAATGCACGGGTCAGTGGGAAGTGGTTGCGCGGCTCGCCGATCCGTACCTCGGTACCGGGAACGACGCTGGTGTGGAACCCGTCGGAACCGCCGCGTCCCCCGTCGGCGACCGGCGAGCGGTCGACGGCGATGCGGTAGAAGGACGGGTCCGCCGGACTGGAGCACAGCGAGTACTGGCGCTGCAGGTCCGTGCCTGGGATGTCGACGTCGATGTGTGAGCCTGCGGTCCATCCGGGAAGCGGTGCGCCTTCCGGGCCTGCCGGACCGGCCGGAAGGCGGAGCGTGAATTCGTCGACCCGGGGTGTGAGCCGCCGCCGGGCGGTCACGGTTGCGGTGATCATGTGGACATACCTCGCGTGTGGGTGCATGCCCCAGCCCGGCGCGTACAGGTTCACCCTGGCCCCCCACCCTAGCGTCAGGACGTTCTCCCGCGCGAGGGAAGCGACAGGTTTCATGCGGATGAAATATTGGACGCCCGCATTTACATGTAATTGCTCTGGGGCGCCCGAAACCCCCGAAGGTGTCACCGGGGTGATCCCGGAGGGTAACAGCGGCGAAACAACCCGCCAATACTCTGATCACTGCACGACGAGAGACACGCGGTGCACGACCGTTGCCCGACCCCTTACCGCCACGCCCCAGCCCGGCGCCGGTACACGTCCCGGGCACAAGAGAGCACTCCTGCACACCGCCGACTGTCCGACGCAGTTGAACCGACTATTTCGACTGCCGCAGCCGGCGATGGTGCCCACACGGTTCACATCGGCGGGGCCTGCGGTGGTCCCCAGACCCAGAGAGGAGGGTCCCCGATGAACGTCAGCCCGACCAGTGTCCCGCCGTCCGGCCTCTGCGGTGTCCGCACGCTGCAGCACGCCGGTCCCGTCGACATCGTCCTCGACGGGGCGCACGTGGCAGACGTCCTCCCCCACGACCCTGCACACCTCACCGACAGCACCTGGCTGGACCTGCGCGGGTACACCGTGCTTCCCGCCGCGGCCGACCCGCACGCCCACCTGGACAAGTCCCGCTCATGGGACCTCGTCAACCCGCCGGTCGGTGACCTGCCCGGTGCGGTGGCCGCCTGGTCGGACGCCGCGTCCGGCTTCACCGAGGACGACATCCTCGACCGTGCCCGCGGCACCGCGATGAGCATGCTCGCCGCCGGGACCACGGCGGTGCGCACCCACGTCGACGTCTACGGCGGCACCGGCGCCGACCCGTGGCGTGGCATCCGCGCCCTCGACCGGCTCCGCACGGAGATGGACGGGATGATGACTCTGCAGATCGTCGCCCTCGTCCCCGCCCACACGCCGGACGCCCGCCTCGCGGAGCTCGCCGGTGGCGCACTGGACGCCGGTGCGGACCTCGTCGGCGGGGCACCGCACCTGGCGGACGACCCCCTTACCCAGACCGATGCCCTGATCGACATCGCCGAGGCCCACGATGTGGGCTGCGACCTGCACATCGACGAGTTCATCACCGACCGGACCCGGACGATCCACCGCTACGCCGACCGCGTTGCGGGATGGGACGCCGGACGCGACCGGGTGGCCGGGCACTGCTGCCGACTGTCCCGGATGGACGGCGGCGAGCTGGACGCCACGGCCACGGAACTCGTCGACGCCGCAATCCCGGTCATCGGCCTGCCCGCCACCAACCTCTACCTGCAGGACGGGCAGTCCCGGGCGATCGCCCCGCTGACCGGCCTGCGCGAGCGCGGGGTGCAGGTCGCGGCCGGCGGCGACAACGTCGCCGACCCGTTCAACCCCACCGGACGCGCCGACGCCCTCGAAACCGCGGCCCTGCTGGTCACCGCCGCGCACCAGCACCCGGACGAGGCGCTGGAGCTGGTCACCACCGACGCGAGGGCGGTGATGGGCCTGGCCGCCGCCGGCCCCGTCCCCGGTGCCGTCGCCGACCTACTGTGCATCCGGGCACCCGACACCCCGGGCGCTCCACCGCCTCCACCTCCCTCGGCAGCGACCCTCATCGCCGCGGCGCCACCCGACCGGACCGTCCTCGCCGGCGGCCGCGTCGTCGCCCACACCGAATCCACGACAACGTTCGCGACAGCATCCACGACCACCCCCAGGAGAACCCCATGACCACCACGGCAGCACCCACGACCCCGGCGACGGGGACCGACGATCCGCTGGTCGCCTTCGCCGGCACCGGCATGACCTTCGACGGCGGCACCACCGCCCTGACCGACATCACCCTCAAGGTCCCGCGCGGCGAGTTCACCAGCGTCGTCGGCCCGTCCGGCTGCGGCAAGTCCACGCTGCTGCGGCTGGCGTCGGGCCTGGAGACCGCGACCGCCGGGACGATGACCACCAGCACTGAACGCATCGCCTACGTCTTCCAGGACGCCACGCTGCTGCCGTGGCGCACCGTCAGGGAGAACGTGATGCTCCTCGGTGAGCTCGACGGCCTGTCCAAGGCCGACCGGGAGCAGCGCTGCAACGACTGCCTGGCCACCGTCGGCCTGGACGGCTTCGAGGACCATCTGCCCCACCAGCTCTCCGGCGGCATGAAGATGCGCGTGTCCCTGGCCCGCGCCCTGACCATCGAGCCGGAACTGTTCCTGTTCGACGAGCCCTTCGCCGCCCTCGACGAGATCACCCGTGAACGCCTCGGCGTGGAACTGACCCAGCTGTTCGCCGAGAAGCGCTTCGGCGGACTGTTCATCACCCACTCCGTCAGCGAGGCCGTGTTCATCTCCACCCACGTCGCCGTGATGTCCGGGCGCCCGGGGCAGATCGTGGACACCGTCGACGTCCCCTTCGACTTCCCCCGCGACCCGAAGCTCCGGTTCACCCCCGAGTTCACCGCCATCACCGAACGCGTCTCGAACTCCCTGATGGAGGCCCACTCATGAGCACCACCACCGCACCCGCATCCGCACCGTCACCCACCGGAAGTACAGAGGCCATGAGCACAACCACCGCACAGGACGCCCCGGCGGACGGGGCAGCACCGAAGAACCCGCTGAAGACCCCGCGCCGCAGCGTGCCCACCATCCCCTTCTCCGGACTGCTGCTGCCGATGGCGGTGTTCGGCCTGGTCATCGCCGCCTGGTACGCGGTGAGCTACCTGCTGCTCGACGAGTCGCGCCGCTTCCTGATGCCCCCGCCCCACGAGGTCATCTCCGACGGCCTGCTCGGCCCCGCCGCCGGTGAGATGTGGCAGGGCCTGTGGCAGACCACCGTGGTCTCCCTGGTCGGCCTGGCCATCGCCGCGGCGATCGGCATCACCTGGGCGATCCTGATGTCGCAGTCCAAGCGCGCCGAGGCCGCCCTGTTCCCCTACGCCGTGTTCCTGCAGTGCATCCCGGTGCTCGCCCTGGTGCCGCTGGTCGGCTTCTGGTTCGGGTTCGGCTTCTCCGCCCGCGTCTTCGTCTGCGTGCTGATCGCCCTGTTCCCGCTGGTGTCCAACACCCTGTTCGGCCTGAAGTCCGTGGAGCCCGGCATGCGCGACCTGTTCGCACTGCACAAGCCGTCGCGGTTGACCGTCCTGCGCAAGCTGGAGCTGCCCGCGGCGATGCCGTCCATCTTCGTCGGCCTGCGCACCTCCGCCGGGCTGTCGGTGGTCGGCGCGATCGTCGGCGACTTCTTCTTCAAGCAGGGCACGCCCGGTATCGGCGTGCTGCTCGACAACTACCGTTCCCGCCTGCAGTCGCCGGAGCTGTTCGCCGCGATCATCCTCGCCTCCCTGCTGGGCGTGGTCGTGTTCCTGATCTTCGGCTGGATCGGCAACCGTGTCGTCGGCCGCTGGTACAGCAAGTAGCCCGGGCAGCCGCCGCACCCGACATTTCGCACCTCGCCGCTGATCCGCACGGTCGTCGCAGCCAACTGACCAGCATGTATCACATCGTGAGACGTGTCCCGGGTGCGAAATGTCGCCCACACCATCCCCTCCGCCCCACTTTCCCGGATGAGAGACCACCATGAAGCGCACTAGCCACGCATCCCGCACATCCCGTACCGCCCGCACCGTGATCGCCACCACCGTCGCCGTGACCACCACCGTCGCCCTGGCCGCCTGTGGCGGTGAGGGCTCCGGCGCCGACCAGGCAGAGGACGCCTCCGGTGGCGGCTCCGGCTACGACGGCGACATCGGCGAGACCGACCTGTCGTCCGTCTGCCCCGAGAACGTCGTGGTCCAGACCGACTGGTTCCCCTAGGCTGAGCACGGCCACCTCTACGAACAGCTCAACTACGGTGGCGAGGGTGCCGACGCCGTCGACATCGACGGTGAATCCAAGGTCGTCTCCGGCGCCCTGTTCGACGGCGACAACGGCTACACCGGCGTTGACCTGGAGATCCGCTCCGGTGGGCCGGCGATCGGCAACCAGAACGTGACCTCGCAGATGTACCAGGACCCGGACATCCTGCTCGGCTACGTCGACACCGACCAGTCCATCCAGAACTCCGAGGAGATGCCCACCACCGGCGTGATGACCACCATGGAGAAGAGTCCGCAGATGATCATGTGGGACCCGGACACATACCCGGACGTCGACGAGATCGGCGACCTCAAGGACGAGGGCGCGACCGTCCTGACCTTCTCGGACATGTCCTACATCAAGTACCTCACGGGTGCGGGGATCCTCGACGAGGACCAGATCGACGAATCGTACGACGGGGCCCCCGCCACCTTCGTCGCGGCCGACGGCGAGAACGCCCAGCAGGGCTACTCCTCGTCCGAGCCGTACAACTACGAGAACGAGGTCGACGGCTGGAACAAGCCGATCGACTACCAGCTCATCCACGACGCGGGCTTCCCCACCTACAAGTCCGCCCTCGCGGCGAAGTCCGGCGACCTGGAGGACCAGTCCGACTGCCTGTCCGAGCTCATCCCGGTGCTGCAGCGTGGCCAGCAGTCGTACATGGAGGACCCGGCGGACGCCAACGAGCTCATCGTCGAGGCGGTCTCCGACTTCAACGCCGGCTGGGTCTACGGCGACGGCAACGCCGAATTCGGCCACGGGAAGATGCAGGACGAGGAACTCGTCGCCGACGGTGCCGACGGCGTGCTGGGCTCCTTCGAGGACGCCCGGCTGGAGGAACTGGTCGACATCCTCACCCCCATCTTCGACGAGCAGGGCACCCCGGTGAAGGAGGGCGTGACCAACGAGGAACTCGCCACCAACGAGTTCCTCGACGAGGAAGTGTCGCTGAATTGAGTGACACACTAGCGGGCAAACTCGGCGTGCGGGTCGAGACCGACGTCGACCACGTCTTCGCCACGGCCACGCAGGACGGTCGCCCGTCCTTCACCCCGGCCGATGTGGATGCCCTGGTGGACGACCTGATCGGTGTCCTCGGCCCACGCGGGGTCTCCCAGCTGCCGCGCGCGGTCGACCGGGCGTCCCGCGACGGCTCGGGCATGTCCCCGGTCCTGTCCGCGCAGCTCGCCGCCGGTGAGCTCGGGACGCCGGACGTGGTCTGCTACCCGCGCACGGTCGAGGAGGTTCCGGAGATCATGCGGGCGGCGGTGCACCACGGTGTGCCGGTGACGACCCGCGGCAAGGGCACCGGCAACTACGGCCAGGTCCTGCCCCGTTTCGGCGGTCTGGTACTGGACATGACCTCGCTGACCGGGATCCACGGCATCAGCACAGACGCAGGCTGGTCCCCCACCATCACCGCCGACGCCGGCGCCCGCATGCTCACCCTGGAGCAGTACGCCTGGGAGCGCGGCCGGCAGCTGTGGATGTACCCGTCCACCGTGCAGTCCACCCTGGGCGGGTTCCTCGCCGGGGGCTCGGCAGGCACGGGCACCATCGTCCACGGCCGCAACCACCAGGGCTTCGTCACCGCGGTGGACATCGTCCCCGCCACGGAGGACGCCCGGATCATCCACCTGGAGGGTGAGGACGCCCAGCCGTTCGTCCACACCTACGGCGTGGCCGGGATCATCGTGCGGGCCACGGTGCGCGTGGAGGAGCTGCAGGACTGGCGGTGCACCTACGCGTCCTTCGGGACCACGCAGGACGCCTCCGCCGCCGCCCGCGAGGTAATGTCCACGGGCCTGCAGCCCCGGCTGATGTCCGCCGACGGTCCGGAGATCGTCGCGGCGCTGCCCGCCGACCCGGCGCTGGTGCCGGGGCGGGCGAACGTCCGCGGCATCATCGACGCCGCGGAGATGGACGCTTTCTCCTCCATCGTGGAGGCGCACGCGGGACGCATCGAGGACGTGCGGACCGGCATCAGCCAGTCCGTGCGCCTGTCCACGGTCTCCTACAACCACCCCACCTGGTGGCTGCAGAAGAAGGAGCCGGAACTCTGGTTCCACATGGAGTGCCAGGGCAATGCCGTGGTCGACCGGTTGGACGAGGTCGAGGCGGTGTACTCGCTGCCCGGCCGTCCCGCCAGTTTCCACCTGGAGGTGGGCAACAACATGATGTTCGGCATGCTCAACGGCCCGGTCGGCACCGGGGAATCCACGGAGTCGCTGAAGCAGCGGATCCTGGCCGGTGTGCCGGAACTGACCGCGCTGGGCGTGGGCGTGCATTCGCCGCACCAGTGGTACGTCGACCTGGAGCCCGACCGGGTGAAGGCGCTGGCTGGTACATCTGACCCACATGGCATCCTCAACCCCGGGAGGTGGATGTGATCACCGACGACCGGCGCTTCGCCGCCCTGTCCACCGCCGAGATCCCCACCGTCCTGTCACAGGACAGTGTGCTCGTGCTCCCCGTCGGGGCGATCGAACCGCACGGCCCCCACCTGCCGGTGTCCACGGATCTGACCGTGGCCGAGGCGGTGGCGTCCGAGGCGGTGCGACGCGCTGCCCCCACCACCGACGTGTGGCTGCTGCCCGCGCTGGGGTACACCAAATCCGACGAGCACGCCCTGCTCCCCGGCACCATGTGGCTGCGTCCCGAGACCTTCTTCCAGACCATCGTTGACCTAGGGCGGTCCATCGCCGCCACCCCGGCGCGGCGCGTCCTGTTCCTCAACTGCCACGGCGGCAACTCCGCCCTGCTGGAAGTCGCCCTGCGTGAACTGCGCCGACGCTTCGACCTGCGCACCTTCCTGATGTCCGGGCCCGCGCTGCCCGGCGAGACCGAGCGCGGCATCGGCGTGCACGCCGGCTGGGCCGAGACATCCATGATGCTGCACATTGCCCCGGAGCTGGTGGACATGGCGGCCGCCGAAGCACTGGGGCCGCAGGTCGCCGACGCCGTCGCCGACTGCTCGCACGTCGGATTCGGCGCGCCCGGGCGTAGCGTGAAGTTCGGGTGGCTGTCCACCGACCTGTCGGAATCCGGCGTCGTCGGCGACCCGACCGGGGCGACCGCATCCACCGGCGGGGAGCTGTTCGAGCAGCGCGTGGAGGAAATAGTGGCCGCCCTGCCGGAGATCGCCAGCTTCGTCCCCGGCCCACCGACCCCAGGAGGTACAGCGTGACCAACCCGTCCCGACTCTTCATCGACCACCTCGAGGAGTCACCGACCCTGATGACGCTCGCCACAGTCGACCCCGACGGCTACCCGCGGACCCGCACGGTGATGGTCACCGGCGTCGGCGACGACGGACGTGTCTTCTTCCACACCGACAGCCGCTCGCGGAAGATCACCGACATCGCCCACAGTCCGAAGGCCTCGCTGACGGTGCTGACCCCCGACCGGACGCGGCAGGTCACCGTCATCGGGGACGTTGTCGCCGACTCCCCGTCCGGCGAACGCGTGGCCTACGCGGCACGGTCCCGGTACCTCCAGTTGCTGGCCTGGCTGAACGACCGGGAGATGGCGCAGAAGGACGTCGCCGAGCGCCGCCGGATCTGGGCCGACTTCGATGCGGCGCACCCCGACTTGGGCGCGGAGGATCCGCCGTCGACATGGACCGGATTCGGTGTCGTGCCCCGCGAGTACCTGTTCTGGACCGCTGACGAGGAGGGCCCGTCCCGACGCGTCCGGTACACCCGTACCAACCCTGACAACCCCGACACCACCTGGACCACGGAGGTTCTTCCCGGATGAGCGCACCGCGCACCCTGTTCACCAACGCCGTCATTCTGCCGGTCAGCCCCCACCACGCCCGCTGGTTCAGCGGCTGGCTCGCCGTCGACGGCGAGGGGCGCATCAGCGGCCTCGGCGAGGGGACTCCGCCGGAGGACGTCGCGGTGTCCTACGCGGACGACACCCGCATCGACCTGGACGGTGCGTTCCTGGCACCCGGGTTCGTCTCCGCGCACAGCCACATCTACACCGGCGGGGTGCGCGGCATCGCCCACTCCGAGCCGCTGTACACCTGGGTCACGCAGAACTCCGCGATGCTCGCCGAGGCCGACCCGGAGACCATGTACTGGCTCTCGCGCGCCGGCGGATTGGACCACCTCTCCGCGGGCGTGACCTCGGTGTACAACTTCACCCAGTCGCGCGTGGTGTGCCGCTTCGACTACGAGACCTCCACGCTGAAGGCGGTGAAGGTCCACGAGCCGGACTTCGTGACCCGGCAGATCGACGGGGTGGCGGACGCCGGGATCCGCTTCGTCACCTCCGTGCGCGTCGACGACGAGCAGCTGCCCGACGACGATGCACTGGCCGGGTTCGACGAGGCCATGGCGCACCTCCCCTCGATCGATTCGTCCCACCCGGAGTTGAACCTGGGTGGCTCGGTCTACGGGGCGGTGCAGTGGGCGTCGGCGGCGAAGACCGCGGAGCTCGAGAAGCACCTGATGCAGAAGTGGGACATCACCAACCAGGCGCACTTCGTGGAGACCGCCGAGCAGATCGAGATCCAGCAGGCCAAGTTCGACTGGTACGACGAGGCCGGTGTGCTGGGCAGCGACTTCGCCTTCGGCCACTTCGTGCACCCCACCCAGCGCATGGTGGACCGTGTGGTGGAGACCGGGACCTCCGTGGTGTGGCAGGCGATGTCCAACGGGCGCCTCGGTTCCGGCATCGCCGACATCACCGGGCTGCTGGCGCGCGACGTGACCGTGGGCATGGGTGTGGACGACCAGTCCTGCACCGACACCTCCGACCCCTTCGAGAACATGCGCACCGGCCTGTTCACCCAGCGTGCGGTGCATTCGGACGCCTCGATCATGGCGGTGGACGATGTGCTGCGGCTGCACACCCTGGGGTCGGCGGCATCCATTGGCGTGGCTGACCGTGTGGG
Source organism: Corynebacterium sp. (assembly GCF_052107835.1). Lineage (GTDB taxonomy): Bacteria > Actinomycetota > Actinomycetes > Mycobacteriales > Mycobacteriaceae > Corynebacterium. The sequence continues at coordinate 7,809 of NZ_JBQEDF010000053.1, read as the reverse complement.
CTCGCTGGAGGTCGGGAAGTTCGCCGACCTGGTGGTCGTGGATCCGCGGCACCCGGCGACCGGGCCGATCTGGGATCCGGTGGCGACCTACGTGCTGGCCTGCGGGCTGCGGCACCTGAGGACGGTGTACGTGGGAGGCCGTGCCGTGTTCGATGCCGCGTCCGGCGGCTCCCACGTTCCCACCGGCGCCGACGGTGTGAGCTACGAGGAGGTCAACCAGCTCGCCGACGAGGGCATGGTCCGGTCCGCCATCGCCGGAGGCTTCACCCCGGCACTGTAGTGCGGCGTCGTCCGGTACCGCCCGGGATCTGAGTCGACGCTCCGAATGATTCTGGACCGCAGATCGTTCGGAGCATCGACTCAGATCCCGGAGGACGGCACGGAGCCATCCGTGGGGACCCGTCAGCACCGGTTGACTGCCGTCACTATCCCCCGTCCGTCCGCCGCACTGCACGATCGACGGCGTCCCCGATGTCCTCCATCATCTGCCGGACATCCGCCATCAACGACGCTCCGACGCGCACACACTCCCATCCGAGGGCCTGCATGCGGTGGAACTGCGCGAAATCGAGGCTCCGGCGCTCCTCGGCCCGATGGTAGGAGCCGTCGTAGAACAGGGCGATTTTCAGCTCCGGGCACGCCAGGTCGGCGATCAGGTGCTTCCACGGTCGGCCTTCCGGGTCCAGGAGCACGGTGACCTGCGACGTCCAGGTGAACCTCCCAGGCAGGACGTCCCGCGCGTACAGGCGCAGCAGCGTCTCCCGGGGCGACTGGGCCCCCAGGTCAGCGAGAGCCAGCAGCCGTTCCACTGCGATGGTGTCCACGTAGTTCCGGGACCCGCGGCGGATATCTCCGGCGGTCAGGTAGGTGCACTGGTAGAAGGCGTCGATGAACTGCACCGCACGCACCTCGCGGTCGCTGAGGCCGGGCACCGGAGGGACATCCCACCTGTGCGTGCCGTTCATGACCGAGTGCAGGCATTGCCCGGCAGCGATCTCCGCGGTGACGACCTCGAGGTCGGGGAACCCCGGATCAGGACGCACAGTCAGCGTGTTCTCCACGAGCTTGCGGAACACCGGTTTCCGCGGGGTCCGTTCGGCGACCCACGACCGGGCGTCCCTGGTGGCATGGGTGCGGCTCAGGAGCACGACGGGTGCATTGTCGCACCAGTAGGGCAGACCGTGGCAGGCGGCCGCCGCCCAGAACCCCAGGACGCTGCCAATGCTCAGCAGCCAGTGGGCCCGGGCACGGGTGATGATGGCCACGAGGAATCCTCCGCAGTCCCCCGCCCGTACCCGGAACTCCCCAGGCATGCCCTCCTGCTCCACGCTGACCACGGCAGTCCTGGTAAGGACGCGGAAGAGATCTTCCAGGGTGGTCTGCGTGGCCCGTTTGGCGGACAGGACGTCCTTGCGACGCTCCGGCGCGGGGAGGGGATACACCCTGATGGAGTGGTCGAGCCCCCGTCCGCGGGGGATGCGTCCATCCCGTCGGGCGATGGCGAGCCAGCGACGCCGGCGCTGCTTCTCTTCACGGAAGTTCCTCCTGCGCTCCTCTGCGTTAGTTGCCGCCCCGTCGGTGTTCTGTTTCCCCATGGACGACAAGTGAAGCGCAGTCGTCCGCGGAAAGGAAGCGTGAGCATGGCAGCAAGGGATTCCTGTGGACAACTTTCGCCAGGTTTGTGTCCGGAGTGTGGACAACTCCCCGTGCTCACCCCGCCCCAGCCGTCCGGGTTGTGCGGGACGGCTGAGCCTGTTCCGCTACAGCTCGGCGACCATCTCCACGACACGCTCCGCGGTTCCCCACGACAGGGTCACGCCCGCGCCGCCGTGACCGTAGGCGGCGATCACGGGAAGTTCAGCGGGAACACCGCGGGTGTCAGCAGCCACCCGCTCCAGCCGGATGGTCGGACGCCCGGGCCGGAGCCCGGCCCCGTGCCCTATGATCGGCAGGGTCGCCAGTGCCGGGACCATCTCCTCCGCACGGTCCAGGATCGCCTCGGCAGTCTCCACGTTCGGGGCGTCGTCCCAGGACCCCTCGTCCGAGATGCCGCCGACCACGACCTCGTCCCCGCGGGGCAGGACGTAGGTCTGCGCTTCCGTGTCGTCGGTGTCCGTGATCCAGTCGGTGATCCTCGCGTCGCCGTCACCGTTGGCGAACAGGATGATCTGCCCACGGATCGGCACAACATGTTCATCCCCTCCGAGTAGTTCGCCGCCACGGATGCCACCGGCGATGACGACTGCGTCCGCCTGCCCGCGCAGCGACTCCAACGACTCCACCGTCTGCCAGCGGAACTCCACCCCGGCGATGCGGCAGGCGTCCATGAGCCAGGCCAGGTACCTCGGGCTGTCTATCATCGGCACCGCAGTCTGCACTCCCCCGGGGACGTCACGGACCTCGTCCTCCCCGAGGACGTTCACCACCGGCCCGATCCAGTCGCGGTCCGGAGGATCGAGGCGCTCCCGGACCACGCCGCGGGTGATGGTCACCGGCGGGATGTCGTCAGTGAAATCGTCGCCGCCGTCGCTACCGTCAGCGCCCGTGGACCCTGCGAGGGTGGACTGTTCGGCGAGCTCGACGAAACGGACCAGGGACCGTTCCAGGATGCGGTCCGCCACGGAGGACTTCTCGGAGCGGTAGGGGAACCAGAGACCACCTGCCACGGCCGAGACGGTGTCGCCCGGGCCATGGTCGGCGATGACTGTGACCTCGTACCCCGCGTCGGCGAGCTCATGGGCGCATGACAGGCCGATCACGCCGGCACCGATGACGGTGATCCTCGACGGCGTCGGGGAACCGGAGGGGACGGGAGGGTCGGATGGTGCGGAGGAGGAAGACATGCGCTCCATTGTGGACCATCCAGGCGCGTCACGGCAGTGCCCACCGGGACTCTGGCGAGTGCTCCCGAGGATCTGAGTCGATGTCCGAAACGATTCCCGTCCCAGAATCGGTCTGGGCATCGACTCAGATTGCCGCGGCGCCGTGCCCACGGCAACGGTGCAACGGTGTCACTGATACGACGAGCACCAGTAGAGTCGAGAGGACAGGAGGTGTTCCCATGTCCGCCGCGAAACCCTCTGCCCAGCGGGCGAGCGATGACGACCGTGAGCAGGTCTTCTCCCGCCTGGAACAGGCCTACTCCGAGGGGCAGCTGGGCCGGCACGAGTACGACCGGCGCCGGCACGCCACCCTGAATGCCACAACACAGGCCGACCTCCTCCCGCTGATCAGGGACCTGCTGGTGGAGGAGGCGGACTTCGAACCACCGGAGACGCTGACCAGTGCACTGCTGGCGCCCCACCGCAGCGGGAAGTTGATCGCGCTCGTCACCTCCATCAGCGCCGTCGTCGTGGTTGTGGTGTTCGTGGTCATGGTCGTGATCCTGCTGACGGGGCAGCCCTGACGGGTGTTCCCGGGGTTCAGAGGGCCCGCGCAGGGGACGGCGACCGCTCGGTGCAGTGACTACACTTCTCACGATTCCGGGGGCAGGAAGGACTTGTTTCTGCAGTCGTTACTGCTTCCCCTGGTGACTGCGCTACAGGATGCTCCTTGAGAGAGTCAGCCTAGCCTGTTGCCTTGGCGTTCGAACGCCGCCATGACGTGTCCACCTCTGGTCGTACTGTCGTTCCAACCACAATGACAATGTTGAAGGAGCGACAGCCGTGAAAGAATTGAAGGCCAACGAGTACCAAGAATGGGTCGATGAAGCAGTGGGCGCTTTACGAGGACGGATGATTCATCGTCGCGTCGACGCGACTACGGCATACATGCAGCTCTCTGCCGAGCGTGTATGGCGAGATTCGGTTGCAGCCGAGATACTCACCCAGGGCCACCGACGAATCAGAGGCGAATAGGCATGGCTGGCTCAGCTACGTCAATGACGGTGCCGTCAGATACCTGTAAAGACCGGGTTCGACCGTGTCCTCAAGGTCCAGTTTCATGTTGATAATCGAGACGTCCTTGCCGCTCTTGTCCTTGATATGAGTATCGTGAGCACCTCGTGCTTCGGCTCCACCGAGGTAGAAGAAGTCAGCACCATCGACATCACTTTTCTTGACGAAGACGTGCAGGTTGTAGCTATTGTTGGCGATCCCGATCTCACCTTGACTCCTCGTCAGGCTTCGGTTGTTCTTCGTGAACCAGTTGATCGTGTTCTCGTCATCGAAGCTGTCCTCGTACTGCGTCGTCGCCGAGATCTCGTCTGACTTCTCGTACGTGATGAAGATGGGGCACGTATTCGAGAACGCGTCTGTCTTGTACCCGTACAGGGTGCTGTACTGGTTCGACTCGAAGTTCAGCAGCCGACACACGTCCTTCCGGGTGTACTGCCTCCCCTCAAGGAGGGCACCGGACCAAGACTCTCTATGTCGAGCGAGGTAGATCCCTGTTTCAATAGCATCGTCCACATGTTCCTTGAACTGGCCACCAGCCTCATACAGGCGTCGGAATTCCGGGTTCAGCCGATAGTTGCCCTCGACACTGTCCATGACAGAGTTCGGGCCGTACTTCTTGACTTCCTCCGCAGTGAAGAACTCGAGGGTTAGGATGCGTTCGATCGACGACAACGTCGCGTCGTCAGCAACACAGCCCTGATCCAGCAACCACTCTGCATAGCTATCTCGAGTGATCCTCCCCTCGTCCAACAGTTTCTTGATCAGGAGCATCTCGTGCGGACGCTTCCCGTTCAGCAATTCACTATCCAGCAGCGACAGGTATGCCTCCTCCGCCGACGTTGGCCTTGTCATGTCCTTGTCGACCTTGCACAACAGGTTCCAGTAACACTTGTGCCAAGCGCGCTTAGGGTTCGTTGCTAGCACGACCGGATCCACCGTCTGGTGCCTGGCAAAGTCAATAAGCATCGGCGTACGGGCGATCCGATGCTGCAGTTCACGAATTGCTTTCTTCAAGTTGGTCACGCCGTCGAGACTCGACGTGGCCAGTGACTCCAGCACTCGTTGGCGCGAGACCTCATCAAAGTTCACGCTGGAAATCCCCGCAATCACACCGGTGGACTCTGCCTTGATCAGCTTCTCTTTGACGGAATCCTTGCTGAGACTGTTGTCACCGAATAGTGCAACAGGGATCAGGAAGTTGTTCTTGTAGTTGCCGATGAAGTCGATGACCCGCAGGTGATCCTTCCCCGGGCTCTTGCGCAAGCCGCGTCCCAGCTGCTGGGTAAAGATGATGCTGGATTCTGTGTTCCGTAGCATCACGACCTGGTTCACTGCAGGGATGTCGATCCCTTCGTTGAAGATGTCGCGAGTGAGGATGTAGTCCAGTTCTCCGTCCTCGAGCGCACGCATAGCGGTCTCGCGTTCGACGGGGGACGACTCGCCCGTCAACGCCAACGTCCGGAGTAGACGTCCGTTGAGCTCCTGTTCGTTCAGCAGTTCCGAGAGTTCGTGCGCCTCCTTGCGGCTGCTGCAGAACATCAGGCCCTTCACCGCGGAGGCGAACCCGTAGGTGCGAAGCATCTGCAGTATGTACTCGACCCGTTCCGGGGCAACAAGCTTGCTAAGCCTCGACGTGTCGTCCTGCACGTTGCCGATGTCATCCACATACTCCTCGACCCCGTAGTAGTCGAAGGGGGCAAGCATGTCCGCTTCCAGGGCTTGTTGAAGCCGAATCTCATACGGGACGTTGTGGTCGAAGAGCTCGAAGACGTTGAAGTCATCCGTGCGCTCCGGCGTAGCCGTAAGACCAAGGAGGAACGTCGGGGTGAAGTGCTCGATGATCCGTTCGTAGCTGGCTGCACCAGCCCGGTGTACCTCATCAATGATGATGAGGTCGAAAGCATCTCGGGGGATCGACTCCAAGAAGTGCGGATTCGACAACGTCTGCACCATCGCGAAAACGTAGCGGTTGTCGACGTCTTTCGTGCTGCCGACAATGCGTCCTACCTCGTCGTCTTCCCACTCGAGCACGCGCCCGAACTCTGTAATGGCTTTGTCGAGAATCTGCTCGCGATGAACGATGAACAGGATCCTCGCCGGCGCCATCTCCCTCGCCGCGAGCGCCGCCAAGATCGTCTTTCCCGTCCCAGTTGCCGAGATGACAAGCGCGCGGTTCTCAGGTGGGATGTCAGCGTCCGGACTCCCCTTCCGAACCGCACGGATCGCTTCCAGGGCTTCCTTCTGCATGGTGTTGGGGACGATGTGACCAGCAGGAATCTCGCCCTGTTCGATCGCTTCAGCCATGACCTGAGGGACACGCGGCTGCCTGTGTCGCGCGTACTCGTTAATCCAGTGTTCTGTGAGCGGCTCCGAGTTGCTCCATTGGTCATCGATCGCCGTCTGGATCTGGTGTGTGATGTCCCCGTCGGGGAGCGCGGAGAATCGGAGATTCCACTCCTGATTCTTGGTCAGAGCACTGCGGGTCAGGTTCGAGCTGCCGATGATCGCCGATCTACTACCCGCCTGCTCGAAGATGTATCCCTTCGCGTGGAAACCACCTCCCGCTCCCGGGTGCACACGGACCTCGACTCCGGTGAGGTTCAACAGTTCCCGAAACATGTCCGGATCATTGAAGTCCAGGTAGTTGGACGTAATGATCCGCGCCGTGCCCGCGAAATCAAGAAGTGCCTGCTTGAGCAGACCAAGGGCATCGGTGGTGATGAAGGCGACGGAAAAGTCGAAGTGTTGCGACCGCCTGAGTTCTTCTTCGATGGCCGTCACCATCATGTTGCCGTCGCGGTTCTCGATCAGACGAGGGTGGTACAGATGCTCTGAGTCGATCGTCCGATCCAGGAATCCGTGCGCTGTTGCCGCGCTGACCTTAGACGGCGCATCTGAGGCAGTCATGCGGCGAAGTGTGCAACGACCCGGTCAACAGCCGGAATGTCTGCGGGCGCCCAGGGAAGAGACCCGAGGTCGCTCGCTTCAACCCACCGGACCTCCGAGTGCTCCATGAGCGTTGGTTCCTGGTCCACGATGGTGCCGAAGAAAGTGGTGAGGATGACGATGCCGAAGTCGTACTCGTGCTCGGTGGTTTCGACTTTGTCCCCTATCTCCGCGGCGCACAGAAGCTCTTCCTGAAGCTCCCGTCGCAACGCTTCCTGAGGGGACTCTCCTGCTTCAATCTTTCCGCCAGGGAACTCCCACATGCCCGCGAGAGACATACCCTCACCACGCTGAGCAGCCAAGATCTTTGTCCCATCCGTTAGGACGGCACCCACTACGTTGATCCTCTTCTTCACTCGCACTCCTGATCGTGAGGCACACGGCATGTCTCGTTCTTAACGTGCCTCAGCCTAGCAAGCGCTACGGACACAGTGCCGGCTATCGTGAGCGACACCTCTCCTGCAGGACGCCTACTCACATGAGCACCGCCATGACTCTTGCCGTCCACGCATCTCCGAGATCCACTGTCGATGGAAGCAGGCCCCGGTGAAGATCACTGTCGCCATCACCAATACTTACCCGCGAATTGGCCGAAGCAGGACGTACATCCTGACGGCATCGGTCGCCCCGCTCAACTCGGACCTGGACGACTGGATGTCGGACGAACTTCTCCCCCTCACCGGCGAAGGGACCGCATGCTCGAGGGAGCATGCGGTCTACACGGTAGAGATCCTGAAATGCGGTGACTCCCCCACCCTGGTTGGTGGCATCGTCACCTCCGAGGGATAGCCAGCATCTTCGCCCGGGCGTCCCCCACTCCCCTACACCACAATCTCCCGCACGATCTCCGCCACGTGCCGGGCCTGCTTGCCCGTGCCCTGCTCGATCTGCGTCCTGCAGGAGAAGCCGTCCGCGATGACCTCGCCCGTGGTCTCACGAACCTTCGGGAACAGCTCGCGCTCACCCA
>NZ_JBQEDF010000052.1:0-23718 GCF_052107835.1 Corynebacterium sp. | reverse complement strand
CTAGGGGTCAGCCGCCGGTGGTCACCCGGTAGACGTCGTAGACGCCCTCGATGTTGCGCAGCTGGTTCATCAGGTAGCCCAGCTGCTTGGTGTCGGAGACCTCGAAGGTGAACCGGCACATCGCCACCCGGTCCTCGGCGACATGCGTGCTCGTCGCGATGATCGGCACCTTCTGCTCGCTGACCACACGGGTGACCTCGCTCAGCAGTCCGGTGCGGTCGAGACCCTCGATCTGCAGGGTCACCACGAACACCGCGTCGCGGACGTCGGACGCCCACGCCACCTCGATGATCCGCTCGGGTTCGGCGTGGAGTTTCTCGGCGTTGGTGCAGTCGGTCCGGTGGACCGACACGCCCCCACCCTTGGTGATGAACCCGAAGATCTCGTCGCCGGGCACCGGGGTACAGCACTTGGCCAGCTTCGCGGAGAAGTCCGAGTTGCCTTGGACCAGCACGCCGGACCCGTCGCCGCGACCGGCCTGCACCGCCTGCTGCGGGGTCGAGCGCCGTGCCGGGGTCGGCGCGGGAACCGTGTCGTCCTCGTCGGCGTCGCCCTGGTAGATCTCCTGCAGCATGTGCACGACGTGCCCGGCGGTCACACCGCCCTTGCCGATCGCGTCGTAGAGGTCGTCGACGGAGTCACGGGAGAGTTCGGTGGCGACGGTACGCAACGCCTGCGCGGTCACCAGACGCTGCAGGGGGATGCCCGTGCGCTGCGCCTCGGTGGCCAGGGAGTCCCGGCCCTTCTCCAGCGTCTCCTCCCGGCGCTCCTTGTTGAACCAGGCGCGGATCCGGTTGCGGGCCCGTGGGGAGACCACGAACTTCTCCCAGTCCTTCGACGGGCCGGCGTTGGAGTCCTTCGAGGTGAAGACCTCCACCTTGTCACCGGTCTTCAGCGGCGACTCCAGGGCCACCAGCTTGCCGTTGACCTTCGCGCCGATGCACCGGTGACCGACCTCGGTGTGGACCGCGTAGGCGAAGTCGACGGGGGTGGCGTCCTTCGGCAACGTGATCGCGTCGCCCTTGGGCGTGAACACGAAGATCTGGTTCGTTGACAGGTCGTAGCGCAGGGAGTCCAGGAACTCGTTGGGGTCGGCGGCCTCCTTCTGCCAGTCCAGCAGCTGGCGCATCCACGCCATCTGGTCGACCTCGGCGTTGTCGCCCTTGTGGGAGCCCTTGGTCTCCTTGTAACGCCAGTGTGCGGCGATGCCGTACTCCGCCTGGTAGTGCATCTCGTGGGTGCGGATCTGCACCTCCAGGACCTTGGCGTCCGGCCCGATCACGGTGGTGTGCAGTGACCGGTAGACGTCGAAACGGGGCTGGGAGATGTAGTCCTTGAACCGGCCCGGCATCGGCTGGTACTGGGAGTGCACGGCACCGACCGCCGCGTAGCAGTCGCGTTCCTCGTCCACCAGGATGCGGATTCCGACCAGGTCGAAGATCTCGTCGAAGTCGCGTCCCCGCACGATCATCTTCTGGTAGATCGACCAGTAGTGCTTGGGGCGCCCCACGACCTCGGCGGTGATGTGTGAGGCGCGCAGCGTCCCCTGGATGTCGTTGATCACCGTCGCGAGGTACTGGTCACGCTTGGGGGCGCGGTCGGCGACCAGGCGGACGATCTCGTCGTACTTCTTCGGGTACAGGATCGCGAAGGAGAGGTCCTCCAGCTCCCACTTGATCGTCGCCATGCCCAGGCGGTGCGCCAGCGGGGCGATGACCTCCAGGGTCTGCCGGGCCTTCTTCGCCTGCTTCTCCGGCGGCAGGAAGCGCATCGTACGCATGTTGTGCAGCCGGTCGGCGACCTTGATCACCAGGACGCGGGGATCATGCGCCATCGCCACGATCATCTTGCGGATCGTCTCGGCCTCGGCGGCGGATCCCAGGGCGACCTTGTCCAGCTTCGTCACACCGTCGACCAGCAGTGCGACCTCGGGTCCGAAGTCCCCGGTGAGGTCGTCGAGGGAGTAGTCGGTGTCCTCGACGGTGTCGTGCAGCAGGGCGGCGACGATGGTGGTGGTGTCCATACCGATCTCGGCGGCGATCGTCGCCACCGACAACGGGTGGGTGATGTACGGCTCACCCGATTTACGCAGTACCCCGGCGTGCAGCTTCTCAGCGGTGGTGTACGCCTGGTTGAGGAGTTCGACGTCGGCCTTGGGGTGGTACCGCCGGTGTACGGCGATCAGTGGTCCCAGCACCGGGTTGATCCGGCTCTTGCCGGTGAGACTGCGCGCGATCCGCGCGGCCATCCACAGAGAGTTCTTCTCGTTCGTCATGCCTCACCGTCTTCTCTAGCGTGTGACCGACAAGCCTACTGTCCGCGGGAAACCACGTACAACGGTAGGTCACCCAAACGATCTCCCCCGGCGAGTTCCTCCACCTCAAGGGCCACCGCCACGCCCACGATCTCGGCACCGGACTCCTCGAGCAGCGCACGGCAGGCGACCAGCGTGCCGCCGGTGGCGAGGACGTCGTCGACCAGCAGGACGCGCTTGCCGGCGAGATCGAGCCCCTCCCCGGGGATCTCGAGCGCGGCGGTGCCGTACTCCAGTGCGTACTCCTCGTGGACGACCGGTGGCGGCAGTTTCCCCGCCTTGCGCACCGCCAGGATCCCGGTACCCAGCTCGAGGGCCACCGCGGCCCCCAGCAGGAAACCACGGGCGTCCAGCCCGGCGACGACATCCGGTTCCAGGTGGCGGGAGCCCTCCGCCATCTCCGAGATGATCATCCGGAAGCCCTCCGCGTCGGCCAGGACCGGGGTCAGGTCCTGGAAGACGATGCCCTCCGCCGGGAAATCGTGGACGTAGCGGGTCAGCGCCTCGAGGGCTTCGGTGGCGTTGGTGGGGCGGTCACTCATCGGGATCCTCGGTGGTGTCGTTGTTCTCTGTCTCGGGTGCCGGGAAGTCCGGGGACGCCCACCGGTCCATGTTCCAGCTCATACCCGTCTCGCCGGGGTTGTCGACGACGTTGTCCATGCCCCGGTCGACAGCGACGGAACGTGGCTCGGCGGTCAGCGGGATGGTGGCGGCCTCGTCGGCGAGGAGGTTCTCGGCGTCGCGCAACTCCCGGACGGTGGAGGTGCCGGTCGACGCCTGCGCCCGCACCTGAGGGTTGCGTCCGAAGGACGAGCGGGTCTCCAGGAGGACGTCGTAGTCCTCCCCCAGTGTGCCGAAGTTCTCCGAGGTCACCGGTACCGGCTCCACCGTGACATCGGCCTCGGCGCAGGACGCGACCAGCGCGTCCACCATCGAGGCGTGCCGTGCGACGTCCGCGAAGTAGGCGATGCGCACCGTGGTGCCCGCAAGGCGGTCGCGGGTCTCACCCGGGTTGCGGTCGTTGTTGCGTCCCGCGACCTCGCGGAGACTCTCGCCCTCCGTCGCGCCCGGTGAGACGATCCGGAAGGGTGCCTCGTCGACGGTGATCCCCGACTCCTGCCCGACAGCCCTCGCCACCGCCGACCGGTCCACGCACCGGGCGAAGGCCTGCCGGTTCTCCTTCGTGCCGAAGATGCCGGAGTCGGCGAGGGTCAGCCCGTCGACACGGGTGCCCGATCCGCGGGCGGTCGCGAACCGGCCCATCCCGTCGGAGGAGTCGGCGAGGTCGGGGGCGGACTCGGTGGCCCCGCCGCGGATGGCCTCGTCATCCTCCGCGGGCGTCGTCGACGCTGGTGCGCCGGTGGTCTCCCCGTCGGGCCGGGACTCCAGGCCCGCGGACACCAGGTCGGTCTCCGGCGGAACATCGGCGACGTACAGCTGGTCGTCCCCGGCGAGCCTGCCGTAGTCCGGTCCCTCGAGACCGCTTCCCTCACCGGAGTACATCACCATCTCGCTGATGCCGGGACGTACACCCCGCCACTCCGGGTTCAGGGCGAGCCGCAGGGAGCCGTCCTCCCCACGGGACTCGACCCGGTAGGGGCCGTAGGTGGGAACTTCCGCGGGGTCGGTCTCGGCGACCCGGAACGTGGACAGCCACGCCTCGCCGAGAGCGGCCAGCTGCGCCTCGTCGCCGGAGCTGACGGCCCCGACGACGTCCCCGACGCCGGCACGGTCCGCGATGGTGTGGGACGGCAGGACCTCGCCGACGCTGAAGATCTCCCGGTAGCGTGATCCCATCCCACGCTCGAACTCGACGCGGAAGTCCTTCGCCCCCGCGTCACAGGACAGGTCATCAACCCGTTCGGTCAGGCCCAGGTCCGACGTGAACAGGTCAGCCCGGTTGGAGGCGACCCAGCCGAGCAGGAAGTCATCACAGACCACCGGGGCACCATCGGAGTAGGTGGCGTCCGGATTGATGCGGTAGTTCACCACGTCCCCGTTCTCCGGGATGGGCGTGGCAGTCACCAGGTCGGTGTTCGGCAGCAGACGTCCATCCGGCCCGGTGAGGTAGGCGCCCGGGTACAGGCGCGCCGAGACCTTCGCCGCGTCGGTGGCGGCGCCCAGGGCGCTGGCTGCGTTGAGGGTCACGATCGGCCGGGGCAGCGCGTAGCCGAACCTCGGTTCCGAATCGTCCCCGTCGCCGTCACCGGACGAGCAGGCGACCAGGCCGCCCACCAGGGCGGCCGCGACTGTCAGTGCCGCCGTACGACGCCGGGTGTTCCACATGCGGTGTCAGCCTTCTCACATACCGGGGCGCCAGGTGCGTCCGTTGTCGGGGGTTTCTCGGTTCTCCGGGGTTGGGCGCTCCGGCAGTGTCACGGTGCGGGCGGCGGGCTCCCCGTCCTCCGGGGGCTCCTGGGTGCCGTCCGTGTCCCCGTCACCGGCCGGGGCCGGTTCCGTGCCACGGGTCGCGGCGAGTTCACGGGCCCGGGCCACACGACGGTTGTGCTCGACCACCTTCTTCTGTCGCGCCTTGAGTGTGACCAGCAGTGGTGCGGAGAAGAAGATCGAGCTCACCGTACCGGCGATGACGCCGACGAACTGCACGAGGGCGAGGTCCTTCAGCATGCCGACACCCATGAGCCAGACGGCGACCACGAGCAGGGCGGCGATCGGCACCACGGAGAACAGGGAGGTGTTCAGGGATCTCATCACCGTCTGGTTCGTCGCGAGATTCACCTGTTCGCCGTAGGTGGCCCGGGTGGAACTGAACACGTCCGCCGTGTTCTCGTGCACCTTGTCGAAGACGATGACCGTGTCGTAGAGGGAGTACGCCAGGATGGTGAGCAGACCGATGATGGTCGCCGGCGAGACCTCGAAACCGATCAGCGAGTAGATGCCGGCGACCACGATGCCGTCGAGCAGCAGGCTGACGATCGCGGAGATCGCCATGTCGCGTTCCATCCGGATCGTGATGTAGATGAACACGACCACCAGGAACACGGCCATGCCGATGGCCATCCGCTCGCTCACGGACTGGCCCCACGACTCCGACACTGTCGAGTCGCTGATGGCGTCCGGGCTCGGCTGACCGTTGTTGTCCGCCGGCTCGAACTCCTCGTAGAGCGCCATCCGCGCATCGCGGATCTGGTCGTCGCTGAGTCGCTCCGAGGCGACCTCGATGCTCTCGCTGTCGCCGGAGCCGATGGTCTGGACGGACTGCGGGGACACACCGGTGGAGTCCTCGATGACCTCGGAGACCGAGGACTCGGTCGCGCCGTTGGCGGGGGGCATGGTGAGTTTCGTCCCGCCCTCCAGGTCGATGCCCAGGGTGAAACCGCGCAAGGCGATCACAATGAAGCAGGCCACGGTGATCAGGGCGTAGATCCAGTACCACTTGCGGCGCTGGGCGACGAAGCCGAAGTTGGCTTCACCGTTGTACATCCTCTCGAAGAAACCGGGGGCCTTCGGAAGTTCTGTGCCGGACCCTGACGGGGTCCCGGTCGGGGTGGTGGTACTCATGCTCACTGGTCCTTTCCGGGAGTGGTGCCTTCAGGGTCGTCCGGCGGATCGCCGGGGTCGTCGCCGGGTCCCTCACCCGACTCATCGCCGGGTGCGGATGGGACGGTGACGGATTCGGCCGCCTCGGCCTCCTCGGCTTCGATGGCCGCCTCGGCCTTCTTGCGTTCGGAGACCCGGAAGGCCATGCGCAGACCGTTCCACTTCGGTGAAGCGAACTTCTCCGAGCGTGCCATGAGCATGACCAGCGGTGCGGTCACCAGGAAGGCCACCAGCACGTCGACCAGGGTGGACAGGCCCAGGGTGAAGGCGAAGCCACGGACGTCACCGACGGCGACGAAGTACAGGACCAGCGACGCCACGATGGAGACGACGTTACCGGTGATGATCGTTGTCCGCGCCCGCTTCCAGGCGCGTGGCACCGCGGATCTGAAGCTGGCCCCCTGGTGTATCAGGTCCTTGATCCGCTCGAAGTAGACCACGAACGAATCCGCCGTGGTACCGATACCGATGATCAGGCCGGCGATGCCCGCCAGATCCAGGCTGTAGCCGATCCACCTGCCCAGCAGAACCAGTGAACCGTAGATGACCAGAGCCGAGGTGATCAGCGAGATCACGGCCACGACACCGAAGCTGCGGTAGTAGACCATGGCCCACGCCGCCACGAGCAGCAGACCCACCAGGCCAGCGATGATGCCGGCCTGCAGGGAGGACATGCCCAAGGTCGGCGAGATCGTCTCCGCGGTGCCGCCCTGCTCACCGTTCTCGCCGGTGAAACTGAGCGGCAGGGCACCGTAACGGAGGTTGTTCGCCAGGTCGGACGCCTCGGACTCGCTGAAGTCACCGGTGATCTCGGAGTCCTGGCCGGGCGGGGTGGGTGAACGCATCACCGGGGCAGACAGGACCTCGCTGTCCAGTGTGATGGCGACCTGGCGCTCGGCGTACTCCTCGCCGATCCGCTGCCAGGTCTCGCCGCCGGGGGTCTCCTCGCCGGTCTTGAAACGGAAGGTGATCTTGATCTGACCGCTCTGTGAATCCAGCCCACCGAAGATCTGCGAGTCGGTGTCGATCATGTCGCCGGTCAGGCGCGTGCCGTTCTCCTCGTCCTCCTCGCCGTCCAGCAGCGGTGCCGGGGACAGGGGCAGCGGCCCCTCCTGGCTGCAGGCGACCAGGGGCTTGGCGGGATCGTCCGCGCCGCTCAGCGGGTCGGGTTCGTCGCCGCAGGTCATCAGCATGGACGCCGCGAACTGGAAGTTCGGGTCCTCCGACTGCCGGTCCTCACGCAGGACGTTGATGATCTCGTCCCGGCGGTCGGTCTCCTCGATGGAGTTCGCCGGTTCAGCCGGCTCGTCCGCGGTGACCGTGGGGGTCTCGTCCGGGGCGGGCATGCCCATCTGCTCGAAGCTGCCCACGGCCTGCTCCAGCTTCCCGTTGGCCTCGTCGGCGGTCGTGATGCCGGTCTCGACCCAGCGGTCGGCCATGTCGGTCAGGGTCCCGGTGAGTCCCTCGTTCGGCGGTGCGCCGTCATCCATGACGGGGCGGAAGAGCAGCTGGGAGGTCTGCCCGAGGGTCCTTGCCTCGGCGGAATCCTCGCCGGGGACGCTGATGACGAGCGTGTCGCCGTCGGCGCGGACCTCGGCACCGCTGACGCCCATGCCGTTGACACGGTTCTCGAGGATGCGTCGTGCCTGGCTGAGCTGGTCGTCGGTCGGGTCATCGCCCTGCGGCACCAGGGTGACCCGGGTACCTCCCTGCAGGTCGATGCCGAGCCGCGGCTCCGGCTTCTTGTCCCCCGTGAGGAAGACGAGACCGTATGTGACGACCACGATGGCCAGGAAGATGAGAAGCGCCTTGACGGGCCAGGTTCTCGCCCGGGCGGCCGTTGAGCCCGATGAACTCACGCGATTTGCTCCTGAACGGTTGGGGGTGTGGGCATGGCGACGGGGCTTGACCCTCCGTCGACGGTTGTCGCCGGAAAGAGTCTAGCCCCATATTCTGTGAAATCCGTCAGGACCTCTCCCCCGCTAGTCGCGGGGACGGTCCTCCGGGGGATTCTTGTCGTCCCAGTAGGACGCCGGACGCCCGGTGCTGTCGCCGTCATCGTCCCGGACAGTGCGGTCGTCGTCGAGCCCCTCCGGGGAGTCCGGGATGCTCTCGATGTCCGGGGCCCCGGTGGATGCCTCGACGGAGTCCTCGGGGGACTCCACCTTCTTGAGCACGGAACTGCGGTCCCAGGTGGTCACGACGCCGGGGGCCAGCTCAACGTCGACGGTGGTCGATCCGACCTCGTCGATGCGGGCGTGGATTCCGGCGGTCATCTGGACGATCATGCCGGGTTCCAGCTGTGACTGGAAGGATTTGATCTCGTTGATCTGCTTCGACTGCTTGCGCATGGACATGATCGGCAGACCCAGGAAGACCACGACAAGGAGGATGAGAAGGATAATTTCCATGTTCGTCAGTCTGCCATACCGACCACCCCTAGACGCCAGCCGGTGGTTCCAGACCGAGGTGGCGCCACGCCGACGGCGTCGCGACACGTCCGCGCGGTGTCCGCAGGACCATCCCCGCGCGGACCAGGTAGGGCTCGCAGACCTCCTCGACGGTCGTCGGCTCCTCCCCCACGGCCACGGCGAGGGTGTTGACGCCGACCGGCCCCCCGGCGTGTCCGTTGACGAGGGCGCCCAGCACCGCCCGGTCGAGCCGGTCGAGCCCTAGTTCGTCGACATCGAAGATGAGCAGGGCGGCGCGGGCGATGTCCAGGGTGATGCGTCCGTCCGACTCGACCTCGGCGTAGTCGCGGACACGCCGCAGCAGACGGTTGGCGATGCGCGGGGTGCCCCGTGACCGGGACGCGATCTCCACGGCGGCGTCGCGGGTCACCTCCACACCGAGGATTCCCGCAGCGCGCGTGACGACATGGGTGAGGTCGGCGGGGCCGTAGAACTCCATCTGCGCGGTGAACCCGAAACGGTCACGCAGCGGCCCGGTGAGCATGCCGGAACGGGTGGTCGCACCGACCAGTGTGAACGGCGGGAGCTCGATCGGGATCGAGGTTGCACCGGGACCCTTGCCCACGATCACGTCGATCCGGAAGTCCTCCATGGCCATGTAGAGCATCTCCTCGGCGGGACGCGCCATGCGGTGGATCTCGTCGATGAACAGGACGTCCCCCTCGACGAGGTTCGAGAGCATCGCCGCCAGATCGCCGGCCCGCTCCAGGGCGGGGCCGGAGGTCATCCGCACGGAGGTACCGAGTTCCTGCGCGATGATCAGTGCCATCGTCGTCTTGCCCAGGCCGGGCGGGCCCGCGAGCAGCACGTGGTCCGGGGCGACCCCGCGGGCCTTGGCTCCGCCGAGGACGAGCTCGAGCTGGCTGCGGACCTTGGGCTGCCCGATGAACTCCCGCAGGGAGCGCGGACGCAGGGACAGCTCGGCGTCCCCCTCGCCCGGGAGCTCCCGGGGGGTCAGCTCATCCCGCTGGGGGGTACCGCCCGATCCGGTGTCGAATTCGGTGCGTTCCACATCTCCCATGCCATCCACTCCCTACCGTTGTCCGCCGAGCTGCGCCAGGCACGTCCGCAGCAGTGCCGAGGCATCACCGGGGTCCACGTCCCCGGACACCGCGACCGCGGACACCGCCGACGCCGCCGACTTCTCCGGGAAGCCGAGCCCGGTGAGCGCCTCGATGACCTGGGCCGCGATTCCGCTGTCCAGGCCGTCCACCACATCGGCATCCGGCCCGGCGCCCTCCCCGGGCGCCCCGTGGCCGGCCGGCACCGCGTAGGCGCTGAGCTTCCCCTTCAGATCCACCGCCATGCGCTCGGCCAGGCGCTTGCCGACGCCGGGCGCGCGCTGGAGCTGCTTGACGTCACCGTCGGCCACCGCACCGGCGAGATCCGCGGGATCCAGCACCGACATCACCCCGAGGGCCAGGCGGGCCCCCACCCCGGACACCGTCTGCAGCAGACCGAAGACCTCACGGGAGTCACCGTCGGAGAAGGCGTACAGGGTCTGGGAATCCTCCCTGACGACCATCGTCGTCAGGACGAAGACCTCCTTGCCACGCGGAAGTTCGGCGAGGGTGCGGGCGGTCGCCTGGCACAGGTAGCCGACTCCGGCGCACTCGATGACAAAGTGGTCGAGCCCCTTGTCGATGACGGTGCCTCGCAGGGACGCAATCACAGTGGACCTTTCTTCTGGGCGACGAGGGCGGTGAACGGGGCTCGCCAGCAGTGGCACACGGCCAGGGCCAGCGCGTCCGCGGCATCGGCGGGTTTCGGCGGCTCAGCCAGCCCCAGGATCCGGGTGACCATGCTGGTCATCTGCTGCTTGTCCGCCCGGCCGTTGCCGGACACCGCCTTCTTCACCTCACTGGGAGTGTACTGGTGGACCGGCAGGTCCCTCCTGGCGGCACTGAGCATCAGCACGCCGACGGCGTGGGCGGTGTTCATCACGGTGGACACGTTCCCGCGTTCGAAGACCCGTTCAATGGCGACGACGTCCGGACGGTAGTCGTTCATCCAGTCCTCGACCGCGTCGGACAGACGGCGCAGGCGTTGGGAGATGTCGTCGTCCGACGGGGTCCGCACCACTCCGACGGCAACGGGGGTCACCGATCTGCCCGACCCGCTGCGCACGATCGAGAGACCGCAGCGGGTCAGTCCGGGGTCGATCCCCATGACCACGAGTCCGTCCTGGTTTCCGGTGTTCACAGCACCCAAACATAGCACAGGTGTGCGAACGGGAATGTGGTGAATGACACTTATGGGCCCCACCGGCGGTGAGGTAGGCTGAAGCCTCGATGACTCCTCTAAGAATATTCCGGACCTTCGCCGTCATCGAGGCGATCACCTGGGCTCTGCTGATTCTCGGCATGCTGCTCAAATACGCCTTCGACGCCACCGAGGTCGGTGTGTCGATCGCCGGGCCGATCCACGGCTTCGCCTTCCTGGCGTTCGTCGTGGTGACACTGCTGGTGTGGATGAACAACCACTGGAGCGTGGGACGCGGCCTCCTCGGCCTCGTCTCCGCCGTGATCCCCTTCGCCACCGTCCCGTTCGAGATGGTGGTCGCCAGGAAGGGTGGACTGGACGGCGACTGGCGCAGGGAGGCCGGCCCGGAGGCGTCCGTGACCGACCGTTTCCTCACCACCCTGACCGGACGTCCCCTGATGTCGTTCGCGGTCGTGGCCGTGGTGGTGGTCGTCGTCTTCGCCATCCTCATGGTCGTCGGCGGTCCCTTCGCCGACTAGCGTCCCCCCGGTTAATCGAGTTCGGCGAGGACCTCGTCGGAGACGTCCATGTTGGTGAAGACGTCCTGCACGTCATCGGACTCCTCGAGGGCGTCGATGAGGCGGAAGATCTTCTTCGCACCCTCGGCGTCCAACGGGACCTCGACGTCGGCCCGGTAATCCGGGTCGGCGGAGTCGTACTCGATGCCGGCGTCCACCAGTGCATCGCGCACCACGGTGAGGTCGCCGAGCTCGGACACGATCTCGAACTTCTCGCCCAGGTCGTTGACCTCCTCGGCGCCGGCCTCGAGAACGGCCATGAGGAGGTCATCCTCGGTGAGCCCACCCTTGTCGAGCAGGACGACGCCCTTGCGGTTGAACAGGTAGGACACCGATCCGGCGTCCGCCATGTTCCCGCCGTTCTTGTTCATGGCGGTACGCACGTCGGTGGTCGCGCGGTTGCGGTTGTCGGTGAGGCACTCGATGAGGACGGCAACCCCGTTCGGCCCGTAGCCCTCGTAGACGATGGTCTCCCAGTCGGCCCCCCCGGCTTCCTCGCCGGAGCCGCGCTTGCGCGCGCGCTCGATGTTGTCGTTGGGGACGGAAGCCTTCTTGGCCTTCTTGATCATGTCGTCGAGGGTGGGGTTCGCGGACGGGTCCCCGCCTCCGGTGCGTGCCGCCACCTCGATGTTCTTGACCATCTTCGCGAACTCTTTACCGCGCTTGGCGTCGTTCGCGGCCTTCTTGTGCTTGGTTGTCGCCCATTTCGAGTGGCCACTCATCGTCTACCTGATCTCCCTTGGTCGGGTCATTGACATTCCCAGTGTAGTGCACGCCGGACCAGGGCCGGTGCACCGGACGAAACTACCGGCGCTCAGATATCGAGGACCTCCACTGGCGGGGTCTCGAGCCCCTGTTCGGTGGCGGTGATGAAGGACACCGGCAGTCCGGTACCGCCCTCACGGAAGGCCGCCTCACGCAGTTCCGCGGTGGACCCGAAGACCTCCAGCTCACTGCTGCCGGGGAACCGCGCCTGACGCGCAGGGTCACCATTTCCCGCTTCCTCTCCGGGCCCGCCGGCACCGTGGCCGTCATTGTCCGAGGCGTGCTGGGGGTCCCAGACCTCCGGGACCAGGGGGACCGCGGGGCCGAAACCCCGGGGTCCGTTGTCGTCCCGGGACGGCGTGTCCCGCGACTGCATCCCCTGGAAGAAGTCCTGGAACGCGGAGGCCAGATCCCCGCGCCTCCCCTTCGCCAGACCATCGACCATGGAGAACAGGCCACCGAGGTCATCCACCCCGGAGAACAGTGTGCGGGGGTTGAATCCGGTGTAGTCGCGGAAGGCGTCCGCGCCACGGTGGGCCATCCCGATGAAGTCCGGGGACTCCGTGCGGACCACCGCGATATTGTCGCGCGGGGTGGCGTAGCTGGTCCACTGCACCGACCGGCCGTCGAGGAACTGCTCGACACGGGCCAGTCGGCGCCCCCGGAAGACCTTCACGGATTCCACCCCGTTGATGCGGGTGGTGACCTCCACCTGCTCGTAGCCACGCTCGGCCAGCTCGTGGGAGTCCACGTACTGGCGCAGGGCCTCAGCGACCGCCGGGGAAAAGCCCCCGGCGATCTCCGCGGCACGGTCGAAGAGGTCCCGGTCGTCGTCGCTGATGTATATCGTCTTGTTAGGCATACTCATACCTATACGCATACGTCGTGCGAATGCAAGGGTACGGATGGGACGACATGCCGGGGAACCCCGCATCACGTAGCGTTGTCGGGCATGGCAACCTCCATCCGAACTGCACTGGACAAACTTGGCATCACGCCCTCGCGCGTCCCCGCGCACCTGGTGCAGGCGCCCGGTTTCGCACGCCTCGCGGAGGCCGTGGGACGGGGTGATATCGCCGTTCCCCCCTTCCTGCTGCACGGGCAGCGCCGCCGTTCCCACATCAGAAACACCGTGCTGGAGGACCACCGGGCACGGATGCACCTGGTCCCGGATGCGGTCGAGGGGAAGTTGCACGACCTGGCCGCCGACCCGTTCATCTTCTTCCGCGGCACCGCCCTGCTGTACCACCGTGATCTCGTCGGGAGCGACTCCCACCTGCAGACCGTGCCGAGCATCGGTGACGTGCACCCGGAGAATTTCGGCATCCTGCCGGGTGCTGACGGACGCCCCCTGTTCTCGGCCAATGACTTCGACGAAGCCTGGCCCGCCCCGTTCACCTGGGACGTGAACCGTGGTGCCGTCGGTTTCGCACTCCAGGCCCGGTCGAACCAACTGCCCCCGAAGAAGCAGCGCAAGGTCTCCCGTGACTTCATCCGTGGATACATCGCCGGCGTCGAGGAGTGCCTGGACGCACCCGGTGCCGCCCACACGAGCATTACCGAGGGAAATGCACCGGCGTGTCTCGGGCCGTTCTTCACCAAGGCCGGCAGGACACGCAGGAAGTTCCTGAGGAAGCGGATCGACCTCAGGACCTGCAGCTTCCTGACCACGGACAAGATCACGCCACGGTCTGAACTGGTGGAGGTCCTCCGCCCTGTCGTGGCTGCCTACGCCGCCGAGGTCCCGCCGAAGTTCCGCCCGAAGAATTTCTTCGATGTTCTCGACGTCGCCGTGCGCACGGGCAGCGGCACCGCCAGCCGCGGTCTCCCCCGCTTCTGGGCACTTGTTGAGGGCTGGGGCCCTTCCGCCGAGGAGAAGGTGATCATCGAGTTCAAGCTATCCAGGAATTCCATGCTGGAGGGACTGGTCACCGAGAATCCGGACAGTTCACTGAGCCACGCCGACCGCACCGCGATGGCCTTCCGTGCCTTCGTCGAGGACGGTGACCCGCTGTACGGCAGCGCGAGCATCGGTGAACTCTCCTTCCTCGCCCGCGAACGCAGCCCGATGAAGGTCAACGTGGACGCCGGCACCTTCGACTACAGGGAGCTGCGGGCCTACGCGCGTATCTGTGGTGTCCAGACCGCACACCTGCACGCCCGTGGTGACGTGGCGATCCGGGGGACTGCCGGCGGCGAGGACACCGACCGCTCCCCTGCCATGGAGGAGATCTCCCGGCAGGTGCACGCAACCGTCTTCGAGGCCGACTGCCTGGAGTTCGTGGATGAGACGGTGCAACGCATCCTCGACGACCACCGGCTGTTCCGCGAGGACCTGGACCGCGGTGCCTTCGACACCATCGGCGGGGTCGGCGGCTGACTACACCATCCGCAGGAAGAGCCTGTGCAGCCGGTCATCCCCTGTCAGCTCCGGGTGGAAGGACACCCCCAGTACACGGCCCTGACGCACGGCGACCACCGCACCGTGGGCCGCCCCGCCGTCCGACACCCGGGCGAGGACCTCGACGTCCTCCCCCACGGATTCCACCCAGGGGGCCCGGATGAATACCGCGTGGACCGGGGACGCATCCCCGTCGTCCGTCACGCCGGTGACGGAGAGGTCCGTCTCGAAGGAGTCGACCTGCCGTCCGAACGCGTTGCGCCTCACCGTGATCCCGAGCGCGTTCAGGCTGTGGGCGTCCGCGCGGGTGTCCAGGATCTCCGAGGACAGCATGATCAGTCCCGCACACGTGCCGAACGCCGGCAGACCAGAGGCCAACGCCGCGCGCAGCGGCTCCAGCATCCCGCCCAGTTCCAGCAGTTTCGACATCGTCGTCGACTCACCACCGGGCAGGACGAGACCGTCCAGCCCATCCAGGTGCACCGTCCGGCGAACCAGTCGTGTCCTCGCACCCAGCGACTCGAGGACGCCGACGTGCTCCGCCACGCCGCCCTGGAGTGCCAGGACGCCGATCAGCGGCTCAGTCATTGCGGGTGTCCGTCTTGATGGGCACCGACTGCTTCCCCTCCGCCAGGGTGCGGGTCAGCCCCTCCTGCGTGACGGAGGCGACCAGGTCACCGGCCTGGTTGAAGATGCGTCCCGTCGTCAACGCACGGCCCCCGTGGGCCGACGGCGAGGACTGGTCGTAGAGCAGCCACTCGTCCGCGCGGAACGGGCGCATGAACCACATCGCGTGGTCCAGTGAGGCCTCCTGCACCGGTTCACCGCGGTGCGGCACCAGGGCGGACCCCAGCAGCGTCATGTCCGACATGTACGCCAGGGTGCAGATGTGGAAGGTCTCGTCGTCCGGCAGCGGGACCTTGGACTTGAACCACACCACCTGCTGCGATGCGGAATCCGGGTGATGCTCCCACAGGTCCGGGGGCACGATGCGGATGTCCCAGTCCTCCCAGTCCTTGGCGAAGGCCCGCGTCGTCTCCTTCGTGGAGGCCTCCGGGACGATCGACTCGGGCGGCGGGACCCTGCGCACCAGGTCGGAGTGCTCGGGGCCGGAATCCCCGCGGATGTGGAAACTCGCCTGCATGATGAACAGTGCCCGCCCGTTCTGCACGGCCTTCACCGAGCGCACCCGGAACGACCGGCCGTTGCGCACCTCGTCCACGAGGTACACCGTGGGCTGGTCCGAGTCGCCGGGGCCCACGAAGTACCCGTGCAGCGAGTGCACCCGGTACTCCGGGCCCACCGTGCGGGTCGCGGCGACGAGTGCCTGGGCGGCGACCTGCCCACCGAAGGTGCGTGACAGGGCCGACGGGATCACCTGACCACGGTAGATACCCTGGTCAATGTGCTCCAGGTCGAGCACGTCGGTGATGCGGGGACGACGCGGGGGCATGGGGTCACCAGCCCCGCTCAGCCAGGCGGTGCGGCTCCGGGATCTCATCGACGTTGATCCCCACCATGGCCTCACCCAGGCCCCGGGAAACCGCGGCGACGACCTCCGGGTCGTCGTAGTTCAGCGTGGCCTGCACGATCGCCCTGGCACGCCTCTCCGGGTCACCGGACTTGAAGATGCCGGAACCCACGAACACGCCCTCGGCGCCGAGCTGCATCATCATGGCGGCGTCCGCCGGGGTGGCGATGCCGCCTGCGGTGAACAGCACCACCGGCAGTTTACCGTTCTCGGCGACCTCGCGGACCAGCTCATACGGGGCCTGGAGCTCCTTCGCAGCCACGTACAGCTCATCCGGGGCCATCGAGCGCAGCCGGTTGATCTCCGCGCGGATCGTGCGCATGTGGGTCACCGCGTTGGAGACGTCGCCGGTGCCGGCCTCCCCCTTGGAGCGGATCATCGCCGCGCCCTCGTTGATGCGGCGCAGTGCCTCACCCAGGTTCGTCGCACCGCACACGTAGGGCACGGTGAAGTCGAACTTGTCGATGTGGTTGGTGTAGTCGGCCGGGGTGAGCACCTCGGACTCGTCGATGAAGTCCACGCCGAGGCTCTCCAGGACCTGGGCCTCCACGAAGTGGCCGATACGGGCCTTGGCCATCACCGGGATGGTCACGGCGCCGATGATGCCCTCGATCATGTCCGGGTCGGACATGCGGGAGACCCCGCCCTCGGCACGGATGTCGGCGGGCACACGCTCCAGCGCCATGACAGCCGTGGCTCCGGCATCCTCCGCGATCCTCGCCTGCTCCGGGGTGACCACGTCCATGATCACACCGCCCTTGAGCATGTCCGCCAGACCACGCTTCACGCGGGCGGTTCCCCGCGCTGCGCCGGAATCCACACTGTTCTGAGTCATCATCGACCTTCCACTGATCAACTGTCGGTTACTGGGGGCACATTCTACCGCCAGTGGCAGACAGAGCGGTTCACCGGGTTCATTCTGAACCGTCCGCCAGTGACATCGCCTCGTAGAACTCCGGCAGAGGTGCGGATCCGGCGAGCCGGAACACCCGGACCGCCGGACGCTTGCGCAGGTCACGGGTGTCGCCGACAGCGTCGTTGTAGAACCTCGCGGCAAGATCGACCTTCACCGACGCCTCCACGAACGCCGGGTTCCCCAGTTCCCCGCTGCCCAGCTGCCGCAGCAGCACATTCTCCGCGTCCGACCGGGCGTCCATGTCCGTGGCACGCAGGGCCACGGACGCGGTGCGTCCGGCACTGCGCACCAGTTCCGGACGCAGCGCCGCAACCACACCCGAGCGTGCCTGCAGCGCGCCCTCCAGGCTCAGGCGCGCCGAGTCGGTGCGGATGTGCAGCCGGTTCAGCCGGGAGGCGGTCAACGACAGCCACAGGCCCACCACAGCGACGACCGCCAGCACCAGGACGAGGACCAGGACCCATACCGAGATCATGCCCTGCGCACCTTCCGGCCCGGGGTGACGACGGTGTCGTAGACCCGCTCGACCTGCGTGGCCACCCGGTCCCAGTCGAAGTCACGGCTGCGTGCGCTGCCGCGGTCGACGAGTTCGGAGCGTCCCGCGTGGTCGGTGAGGGTCTCGGTGACCACGCGCGCCAGGTCGCGGTGCGAACCGTTGGCGAACAACCGGCCGGCGTGACCGTGGTCGGTGACGGCGGCGAAGGCCGGGATGTCGCTGGCCACCACCGCGGCGCCGGCGGCCATCGCCTCCACGAGCACGATGCCGAAGCTCTCGCCCCCGGTGTTCGGGGCGACGTACACGTCGGAGGCCGCGAGTGCGGCGGCCTTGTCCGCCTCGCTCAACCGTCCCAGGACGCGGACCGTGGCGGGTTCTCCGCCAGGGGGCGTGCCGAGTCCCTCGACGTAGCTGACCCGCGCCTTGCGCAGCATCTGGCGCAGCTCGCCCACATCACCCCCGCCGACGATGACGACCTCGAGGTCCGGCACGTCCCCCAGCACCCGCGGGAGCGCCTTCAGCAGCAGCGGGAACCCCTTGCGCGATTCGGTGAACCGGCCGAGGAACATCAGTCGGGGGCGTTCCCGGTCCAGGCCGGGCAGCGGTTCGGCCGCCCGGTAGGTACCGGTGTCGACCCCGTTGGGGATCAGGACGGGGTCACCGGAGAGCATCTCCACCTGCCACCGCCTGGCTTCCTCGGACACCGCGATCCCGCCCTGTATGCGCTCCAGGAACGGGCGCAGCACGGGCAGGAAGATGCGCAGGATCATCGACTCGCTCGCCGAGGCGTGGTAGGTCGCCACGATCGGACCATCCGCCTTGGCCAGGGTGATCATCGAGTAGCTCGGTGAGTTCGGCTCATGGATGTGCACCACGTCGAAGTCGTGGGACTGGATCCACCTGCCCAGGTGACGCCAGGTTGGAGGCCCGAACGCCAGGCGGGCCACCGAGCCGTTGTACGGGATGGGGATCGCCCCGCCACCGACCTCCACGAAATCGGGGACCTCGGCGTCCTTGCTGCCGGGACCGATGAGACTGACCTCGTGTCCGCGCCGTATCAGCTCCTCGCAGAGGTCGATCGCGTGGATCTGGACACCGCCCGGCTCATCGAAGGAGTACGGGCAGACCATGCCGATCCTCATGCGTCGAGCCCCAGGCGCTCGCGGCGTGAGGCCGACAGGTCCGGGAACCACAACGGCTGCAGCATGTGCCAGTCCGCCGGGAACTCGGAGATGTTGCGCGCGTAGGCGTCCGCCTGCTGCTGCACGATGTCCTGCAGGGAACCGCTGGTGTCCAGCTCCGCGCTGAACCGCGAGCCCCACCCGTCCGGCGTGAAATTGGAGTGGTAGACCATCAGCGCGGCACCGGTCTCCTGGGCGAGGCGGGCGGGCCCGGCGGGCATGGAGGTCCGCTCGCCGAGGAAATCAACCTCCACACCTTTACCTGAGAGGTCGCGTTCGCCCAGAAGACACACGATGCCCCCACCTTCGAGCACCTCCTTCAGACGTCCGAACGGCGGGGCCTCCCCGCCGGACAGCGCCAGCACCTCGAAACCGAGGGACTCCCGGTACCCGACGAAGGCGTCGAACAGGCTCTCCGGCCTGAGACGCTCGGCCACGGTGGCGAACTGCCCGAAGTGGTCCACCAGCCACACCCCGGCCATGTCCCAGTTGCCCGAGTGCGGGAGGCTCAGCACCACACCTCGGCCCCGCCCGATGGCGGCGTCGAGCCGGGCGATGTCCTCCGGGGCGAAACCGGCCCGCACCTTCGCCGCCAGTTCCGGGCCGGCGATGCTGGGCAGCTGGAATGCCTCGCGCCAGTAGCGCATGTAGGAACGCATGGAATCGCGCACGAGCTCCCGGGTGACATTGGCGTCGCCGACGACCCGGCCGAGGTTCGCGCGGAGTTGTTCGGGGCCCTTCCCGTTGCGGGACACCCGGTCGGCGATGAGGGTGAATACCCTGTCCGCCACCGGCCCGGGGATCCGGCGGGTCACCGCCCATCCCGCCCGGTACGCCAGTGAGCTCAGCTTCTCGGACAGGGTCTCCTGCCCCGGCTCGTGCTCAGTCATGCGACGAGGCCTCCCACGTGTTCTCGGTGTCGTCCCCGCCCCCGGCGTCCTCCCCGTCACCGTCGTCCCGGGACGAGGCGAACTCCCGGGCACCGGTCGGTGCGTCGATGGTCTCCGAGGCCGCGGCGGACTTCCCCACCATCACCAGGCGTTCAATCACCGTGTACACCGATCCGACGGCCAGGATGACCAAACCGGCCCCCAGGATGTACGGAACCCCCAGCCCCGAGATCCCCAGGGCGACCAGGCCGATGATCAGGCGTTCCGGGCGCTCGATCAGACCTCCGTCGACCTTGATGTGCGAGGCTTCCGCGCGGGCCTTGACGTAGGAGGTGACCTGGCTGGCGACCATGATCACCAGGGCTGCGGCGAACAGCGCCTTGTACGGCTCATGCTCGGACTGGAACGCCAGCCACCAGGCGATGGCGCCGAACAGGACGCCGTCGGTGATGCGGTCG
Source organism: Corynebacterium sp. (assembly GCF_052107835.1). Classification (GTDB taxonomy): domain Bacteria; phylum Actinomycetota; class Actinomycetes; order Mycobacteriales; family Mycobacteriaceae; genus Corynebacterium. Next base: position 3,954 of record NZ_JBQEDF010000052.1, on the reverse strand, counting down.
CAGGTGGCGTCGAGCGTTGCCCCGAACTTCGTGCCCCCGCCCTGCATCCGCGCCATCGTGCCGTCGATCATGTCGGTGGCCACGGTGATGCCGATCAGGATGCCGGCGAGGAAGTGGTGGCCCGTGGGGATCAGGGCGGCCGAGAGGACCACGGCAACCGCCGTGGACGTGATCGTCACGGCGTTCGGGGACACTCCCCAGTTGACGAGCCGCTTGGCGATCGGCTCGATCACGACCGCCGCCGGGCGACGCCCACGCACGCTCAGCATTGTTCAGAACTCCTCTTCGTTCTCGTCCCAGGCCTCCGCCAGCAGCTGGCGGGTCTCTCCCAGCAGCTGGACCAGGATCTTGGACCCGGACAGGACCGTCATGAAACTGGTGTCACCTTCCCAGCGCGGCACGATGTGCTGGTGCAGATGCCCCGGCACGGATCCGCCCGAGGGCTTGCCCAGGTTCATCCCGACGTTCAGCGCGTCCGGACGGGACACGCGGCGCAGGACCCGGATCGCCTTCTTCGTGAAGTCTGCCAGCTCCCGGGTCTCACTGTCAGTCAGATCCTCGTACGAGGCCACTTTCCGGTACGGAAGGACCATCATGTGCCCAGGATTGTACGGGTAGAGGTTGAGAATGCAGAACACCTCGGCCCCGCGCGCCACGATCAGGCCGTCCTCGTCCGACTTGGAGGGCAGGTCCAGGAACGGGTCGTCCGGCTTCTCTCCCGCGTCCGCACCGCCCTCGCCGCCGACGTAGTTCGAGCGGTAGGGCGCCCACAGGCGCTGCAGGCCGTCCGGGGAATCAGCGGGCGGCGTCGAATCAGCGGAGTGCGGCAATGTTATCCCCGTCCGGCTGCTCGTTGCGGCGGGCACGGACCCACTCGGCGATGATCCGCACCGCATCCTCCTTCGGGACACCGTTGACCTGGGAGCCGTCCAGGAAGCGGAAGCTCACGGCCCCGGCCTCGACGTCCCGTCCGCCGGCCAGGAGCATGAAGGGCACCTTCCCGGTGGTGTGGTTGCGGATCTTCTTCTGCATCCGGTCGTCCGAGGTGTCCACCGCGGCCCGGATGCCCTGGCCGCGCAGCTCGGCGGTGACCCCTTCCAGGTAGCCGACGAACTCGTCGGCGACCGGGATGCCGGTGACCTGGTGCGGGGCCAGCCACGCGGGGAAGGAACCCGCGTAGTGCTCCAGCAGCACGCCGAAGAATCGCTCGATCGAGCCGAAGAGTGCGCGGTGGATCATCACCGGGCGCTGCTTGGTCCCGTCGCTGGCGGTGTACTCCAGCTCGAACCGCTCCGGCAGGTTGAAATCGAGCTGCACGGTCGACATCTGCCAGGTGCGGCCGATCGCGTCGCGGGCCTGCACGGAGATCTTCGGGCCGTAGAACGCCGCACCGTCCGGGTCCGGGACAAGCTCCAGGCCGGACTTCGTGGCGACCGAGCGCAGGGTCTCGGTGGCGCGGTCCCACACCTCGTCGTTGCCGACGTACTTGTTCGGGTTCTTGGTGGACAGTTCCAGGTAGAAATCATCCAGCCCGTAGTCCTTGAGCAGGGAGATGATGAACTCCAGCACGGTGGTCAGCTCGACCTCGAGCTGGTCCTCGGTGCAGTAGATGTGTGCATCGTCCTGCGTGAAGCTGCGGGCACGGGTCAGACCGTGGACCACACCGGACTTCTCGTAGCGGTAGACCGTGCCGAACTCGAACAATCGCAGCGGCAGTTCACGGTAGGAACGGCCCCGGGAGGCGAAGATCAGGTTGTGCATCGGGCAGTTCATCGGCTTGGCGTAGTAGTCCTGGGCCGGCTTGGTGACATTGCCGTCCGCGTCGCGCTCCTCATCCAGCTTCATGGGCGGGAACATGCCGTCCGCGTACCAGTCCAGGTGGCCGGACTTCTTGAACAGGTCCCCCTTGGTGATGTGGGGGGTGTTCACGAAGGAGTAGCCGGACGCGATGTGCCGGCGCCGGGAGTGCTCCTCCATCTCCATGCGGATGGTGGCCCCGTCCGGGTGGAAGACCGGGAAGCCGGAGCCGATCTCGTCCGGGAAGCTGAACAGGTCGAGTTCGGAGCCCAGACGCCGGTGGTCGCGCTTCTCCGCCTCGGCGAGCATCGTCTGGTACTCGTCCAGGGCCTCCTTCGACTCCCACGCGGTACCGTAGATGCGCTGCAGGCCGGCATTGGCCTGGTCGCCGCGCCAGTAGGCGGCGGACGTGCGGGTCAGGGCGAAGGCCGGGATGTACCGGGTGGTGGGCACGTGCGGGCCACGGCAAAGGTCGAACCACTCGACCTCGCCGGAGCGGGGGTTCACGTTGGAGTAGGCGGTCAGTTCGCCCTCACCGACCTCCACCGAGGCATCGCCCTCGGGGATGTCCCCGCGGGACTTGTCGTCGACGAGCTCCAGCTTGAACGGTTCCTGGAGGTACTCCAGGCGGGCATCCTCCACCGAGTCGTAGGCCTTGCGCTCGAAACGCTGCCCGGACTTGATGATCTTCTTCATCGACTTCTCGAGCTTCTTGAGGTCCTCCGGGGTGAAGGGCTCGGCCGGCTCGAAATCGTAGTAGAAGCCGTTCTCGATCGCCGGGCCAATGCCCAGCCTGGTTCCCGGGAACTCCTTCTGCACCGCCTGGGCCAGCACATGCGCGCACGAGTGACGGATCACGCCACGTCCGTCCTCGGTGTCGGCGGCGACGGCGGTCACCTCGGTGTCGGTCTCCGGAGTGAAGGCGAGGTCGCGCAGGGTTCCGTCGGAATCCTTGACACAGACGATGGCGTCCGGACCCTTGTTCGGCAGTTCCAGGGGACGCATCGCGGCCCCCGCGGACTCTCCGGCAGCAACGGTGAACGTCACCGCCGTGCGGGTGACCTCCGGGTTCCCGATTCCGTTGCCGGCGTCCAATGCTGATTCACTCACGGGTGTTGTGCTCCTAACACATCAGGGCGAAGACGGTCACATACCTGGTGACAGTCAGAATTCGAGGACTACCTTACCTGCCCGGTCAGCCGAACAGTTCCTCGCCCCGGTAGCCGCAGTGTCGGGTGCCGGGTGGAAGGCTCTACGAGGGTCCTCCCGGGAACAGGTGGGGATCAGCGGGTCGTCACCTCAGCTCTCCGAGTCCCCGTCACCGTCCTTGCCGAGGTGGCGGTAACGGTTGATCGCCACCGCCAGCGCACCCAGCACGACCACGACACCGGTCACCCCCAGCACCGGCCCGGCCCAGGACGGCAGGCCCTCGTCCGCGTCATCGTCGTTGGCCCCGGCCTCGCTGGCGTCACCCGCGGACTCCGCCGCTGCGGAAGCGTCGCCGGCGGTATCCAGCGTGAACGTGTAGCTGCCGTCGGTCGGGTGACCGTCGGAGGAGGTGATCCGGTAGCCGACGGTGTACTCGCCGTCATGGAGCTCCGCGTCCTGCGGGATGTCCAGGGACAGGTTGTGACCGTCGATCTCCGGGGTGTCGGAGACCACCACGTCCCCTCCCGTCGACAGGGCGATGGTGTTGAAGGTGTCCTGCGGTTCACCGGAGAACTCCAGCTCGATGGTCTCCGGCGCCTCGGTGACCGTGGACTCCGGTTCCGGGGAACCACCGGTGACGGCATCGTGGGCCGCGGCGATGGGCATGCCCATCGGCGACATGATCAGCAGACCGGCCACAACCGGGGCGGCGAGAAATCGGCGTCCCCTCGGGTGACCGACGGGTGACGTGGGGTAATCGGGCATCGACAATCCTTTCGCGCGACAGACGCGGCAATGTGGTCGGGACATCACAGCAGTCGTCCGGGCGGCCGCAAAGGTTCCGGGGAAACCACGGCCGGGGGTACCCGCGGGCGTGCGGACCCGTCGGCCCCCACCCTATCGGCCCCGCAGAGCCGGGCGGAAAACCCCGGGAACAACAAAAGGCCCCGGCGGGCGGTGTCATCGGTGACACCGCCCGCCGGGGCGTGGATTGTGGTCCCAGCTGGG
>NZ_JBQEDF010000051.1:0-23991 GCF_052107835.1 Corynebacterium sp. | reverse complement strand
GCTAGTCGCCGGCGCCGTACAGTGCGGCCGCGGCGGTCAGCAGCATTTCGCCGGACTGCGGCCCGAAACTCAGCGACTGGCTGTCCGGGATCGACAGGATCCGCGACCTCTCCCCGGCCGTGGTCTGCGCGATGCCCGGCTTGGCCAGCATCCCGTCCACCCCGCCGGTGGAGTCCAGGCCGGCGGACATCATGACCATCACCTCCGGGTCCAGGTCGGCCAGCGCTTCGGCATTGGCGGGGGAGGCCTGGCCGATTCCCTCCTCCTTCGCGGCGTCCACCCCGCCCAGAGCCTCGATCAGGTCGGACGTCCCGTCATCGGGCCCCAGGATGTAGAACACCCCGCCGTCGCCGCGGGCGTAGAGGAACGCCATGCGCAGCGGCTCCGCGGGGACCGCGGTCCGGATCGCCTCGACGGCGCCGGCGATCTCGTCCTCGGCGCGCTCGGAGAGTTGTTCGCCCTCGTCCGGCAGGCCGACGATCGACGCCAGCGTGCCGATGTCCTCGCCGACGGTGTCGATGGTGTGCTCCGGGTTGATCTTGACCACGGACACCCCGGCGTCCCTCAGCTGGGAGATCGCCTCGCCGGGGCCGATGCTTCCGTCCACGATGACCAGCGACGGGTTCAGGTTCAGCACCGCTTCGGCGTTGATCGAGTGCCCGCCCTGGGTCACCACGGGCAGGTCCTCCAGGCTCGGCTCCAGGGACGACACCGTCCTGCCGACGATGTTGTCGCGCAGGCCGAGCCCGGCGAGCGTGCGGGAGATCGTGCCGTAGATGTCGAGGGGGATGATGCGGCTGACGTCGTCCACGGTGACGTCGTTGCCGTCGGAGTCGGTGAGTTCGACGGGGAGGTCGGGTTCCACCTCCCCGGACACCGGGGTGACGTCGCCGACCGTCTCGGCGGTGGAGACCCCCTCCAGTGACCGGGGGTCGGGAAGGTCACCGTCCCCGCCGTCCACCCGGTCATTGAAGTTCTCCAGTGCGGCGTCGAAGGACGTCTCCTCGGCACCGCCGGTCTCCCCCCGGTCGTTCTCCGCCCCGACACCGCAGGCGGTCAGGCCACCGGCGAGGACGGTGGTGGTGAGCAGTATCGAGAGGGTGTTGCGGAGGTTCCTCCGGCGGGGACGGCGCGTGGGCATGGGGATGAAATTAGCACACCTGCGGGTGCCTGTATTAGCGCAGGCTAAGCAGGATCAGGGGGTCCCTCGAGTGCCGCGCGGGTGTGGTGGGCCAGTTCACGGGCCAGCCGGGGGATCTCCCGCTGCCAGGAGGTCCCCGCCGTACCGTCCGCGGCGTCGCTGACGATCTTCAGCAGCTGCACCGGCACGCCGAACCATTCGGCGACCATGGCGACGGCGTAGCCCTCCATGTCCACCAGGTCGGCGTCCTGCGCCAGCCGGTCGCGTGTCGCGGCGTCCTCCACGAAGGAGTCGCCGGTGGCGAGCGTGACGGGGGAGCCTGCGGCTGCGTCATCCAGCTCCAGCGGCGGGTACTCGTCCTTACCGGTCAGGGCGGCGACGCCGGAGTGCGAGAAATCGTGGAGCCGTACCCGGTTGACCCGGTGCAGCCCCGACATCCCCCCGTGCAGCGCACCAGCGGTGCCGATGTTGATGATCGCGCTCGGCAGCCCCCCGACCTGCAGGTAGCGGTGGAGGCAGTCGGTGAGCGCCAGGGTGGTACGGATGCGGCCGATGCCCGTCAGGAGGACGGGGGCGTCCTCGTCGAAGTCCGAGGCCTCCGAGGCCATCGCCACGACGACCAGCGGTTTACCGGGGACGATCCGGCCGCGGTGGAGCTGGTGGGGTTCCGGGAGATTGGTGCTGGTGGTCACGGCTCCCAGACTACTGAATCAGGACACCTGCGTGGACCGGACGAAGCCGAGGTACTCCTCGGTGACGGTGCCGGTGACGTACTCGCCGGTGAAGCAGCTCATGTCCAGCCCGTCGAGCCGGGCGTCCGTCTGGCCGTCCATGATCGCGGCCTCCAGGTCCTCCACCTTCTGGTAGACGAGGTGGTCGGCCCCGAGGACCTCGCAGATCTCCGGGACGCTGCGTTCGGCGGCGACCAGTTCGTCGCGGTCCGGGATGTTGATGCCGTAGACGTGGGGGTAGCGGATCGGTGGGGCGGCTGACGCGAAGGAGACCTTGCGGGCGCCGGCGGCGCGCGCCATGGCGATGATCTCGTAACTCGTGGTGCCGCGGACGATCGAGTCGTCGATGAGCAGGACGTGCTTGCCGGCGAACTCAGTGGACATGGCGTTCAGCTTCTGCCGGACGCTCTTCTTCCGGACGGCCTGCCCGGGCATGATGAAGGTCCGGCCCACGTAACGGTTCTTGAAGAACCCCTCGCGGTAGGGCAGGTCCAGGACGCGGGCGACCTCCATGGCCGCCGGACGCGCCGAGTCGGGGATCGGCATGACCACGTCCACGTCCTCGACCGGGACGTGGTCGGCGACGGTGCCCGCCAGCCGGGCGCCCATGCGCAGCCGGGAGTCGTAGACGCTGATGCCGTTCATCACGGAGTCGGGACGCGCCAGGTAGACGTACTCGAAGGAGCACGGCTCCAGCACCGCGGACTGGGCGCACTGGCGGGAGTGGAGGTGGCCGTCGGCGGTGATGAACACGGCTTCGCCGGGGGCGATCTCGCGCACGGTCTCGTAGTCGGCGTTCTCCAGGACCAGGGATTCGCTGGCCACGACCCATTCGTCGTGGCCGCCGACGGCGTGGGAGTCACCGGTGGCGGTGGGACGGCGCCGTCCCAGCACCAGCGGACGGATGCCGTTGGGGTCGCGGAAGGCGAGCAGGCCCTGGTGGGCGATCAGCGCGATGACGGCGTAGGCGCCCTCGATACGGTTCTGTGTCCCGGTGACGGCCTCGAAGATGCCGTCGGCGTCGAGGTCGTCCGGGCCGGTGGTGGACTGCAGCTCATTGGCCAGCACGTTGAGCAGCAGCTCGGTGTCCGAGCTGGAGTTCAGGTGGCGCCGGTCCCGGTTGCGCATCTCGGCGGTGAGCTCACGGGTGTTCGTGAGGTTGCCGTTGTGCACCAGGGTGATGCCGTAGGGGGAGTTGACGTAGAAGGGCTGCGCCTCCTCCTCGCTGGACGCGGCGCCGCGGGTCACGTAGCGCACGTGACCCAGCCCGGTACTGCCCAGCAGGGACCGCATGTCCCGGGTGCGGAAGGCCTCACGGACCATGCCCCGTTCACGGAACAGGTGCATGTGGCCGCCTTCCTCGACGGTGGCCATGCCCGTGGAGTCCTGCCCGCGGTGCTGCAGGAGAAGGAGGGCGTCGTAGATGTCCTGGTTGACCGGTTTGTTCCCGACCATGCCGACAATGCCGCACATTGTGTTGGAGTTACCTCACTGTGTCACTTCAGGTGGATGCAGGTGTTGAGCCTACGCGTCCGCGGGCGATACACCACTTCCCGGCCCCCGTCCCGGTTCCGCCCCGGTTGTTCCACGCCGGGCCCCCGGAACCTGTGGGCCGGTGGATTTTGCCTTTGTTTACGCAGGTTGCTAGCGTAGACGGGTCTCGCCGGGGGACACGTGTGCTCCCGGCTGAAGAGATACCAGCAAGACCTACACACAAGTACCACTTTGTTGCAGGCCCTCCGCCCTCCAGCGGCCGCGAAAGAACACCAGGCAGCGAGCAATCCGGACTACTGAGTCCGGGGAGCGTCAAGTTGCCGGTCACCAACAAGCGCGGTGACGCCCGGGTGGCTCGGGAACCGTGACGAGAAAGGCAAGAGGTCACTTCCATGACCATGACTGACCCCATCGCGGACATGCTGTCCCGCGTGCGGAACGCGTCCAACGCGTACCACGACAGCGTCTCGATGCCCACATCCAAGATCAAGGCGAACATCGCCGGGATCCTGAAGTCCGAGGGCTACATCGCTGACTTCGCCGTGGAGGATTCCTCCAAGGGCAAGCAGCTCGTCCTGGACCTGAAGTACAGCCAGTCCCGTGAGCGTTCAATCGCCGGACTGCGCCGTGTGTCCAAGCCGGGCCTGCGCGTGTACGCCAAGTCCACCAACCTCCCGAAGGTCCTCGGCGGCCTGGGCGTGGCGATCATCTCCACGTCCCATGGCCTGCTGACCGACCGTCAGGCGACCGAGAAGGGCGTGGGTGGGGAAGTCCTCGCCTACGTCTGGTAGAAGGAGGACGAAGCAATGTCACGAATCGGTAAGAACCCCGTGGCCGTTCCCTCCGGCGTCACCGTCACCATCGACGGTCAGAACGTCGAGGTGAAGGGCCCCAAGGGAACTCTCTCGCAGGAAATCCCGGCCCCGATCTCCGTTGCCCAGGAGGACAACGAGCTCGTGGTGAGCCGTCCGGACGACCACCGCAAGAACCGCTCCCTGCACGGCCTGTCCCGGTCGCTCGTCAACAACATGGTTGTCGGCGTGACCGAGGGCTACACCACCAAGATGGAAATCTTCGGTGTCGGCTACCGCGTCCAGGCCAAGGGCAGCAACCTCGAGTTCGCCCTCGGCTACTCCCACCCGGTCCTCATCGAGGCCCCGGAGGGAATCACCTTCGCGGTCGACGGAAACACCAAGTTCTCCATCACCGGTATCGATAAGCAGCAGGTCGGACAGATCGCCGCCAACATCCGTCGTCTGCGGAAGGACGACCCCTACAAGGGCAAGGGCATCCGCTACGAGGGCGAGCAGATCCGTCGCAAGGTCGGAAAGACGGGTAAGTAGAGATGGCACAGAGCAGCACTGCAACCAACAAGCGTCTGCCGGTGGGCAAGGACATCTCCACCCGCCGTCGCATCGCGCGCACGCGTCGTCACTACCGTCTGCGCAAGAACATCAGCGGCACCGCCGAGACCCCGCGTCTCGTCATCCACCGCACCTCCCGCCACATGCACGTCCAGGTCATCGACGACACGCAGGGCCACACCCTGGCCGCTGCGTCGACCACCGAGCCTGAGGTCCGTGCCCTGGAGGGTGAGAAGAAGGACCGCGGAGCCCGCGTCGGTGAGCTGATCGCCGAGCGCGCCAAGGCCGCCGGCATCGAGTCCGTCGTCTTCGACCGTGGTGGCTACCAGTACCACGGCCGTGTCGCCGCACTGGCGGACGCCGCACGTGAAGGTGGTCTGAAGTTCTAATGCGCAACGACAACATTTTCACCGACGGAAGGACTGCGTGATGTCGGAACGTGATCGTAACGGCGGACGCACCGCCGACAACAACCGCGACAACCGGGACAACCGGGGTCGCAACAGCGACAACAAGGGCCGCGACGACCGTCGTGGCGGCAACCGTCGCAACCAGGACGACGAGCGCTCGCAGTACCTGGAGCGCGTCGTCACCATCAACCGAGTCTCCAAGGTCGTCAAGGGTGGTCGTCGCTTCAGCTTCACCGCCCTCGTGATCGTCGGCGACGGCCAGGGCATGGTCGGCGTGGGCTACGGCAAGGCCAAGGAAGTTCCGGCCGCGATCCAGAAGGGCGCCGAGGAAGCTCGCAAGAACTTCTTCCGCGTCCCGATGATCGCCGGCACCATCACCCACGAGGTCCAGGGTGAAGCTGCCGCCGGTGTCGTGTGGATGAAGCCGGCTGCGCCGGGTACCGGTGTCATCGCCGGTGGCGCCGCCCGCCCCGTCCTCGAGTGCGCCGGTATCCAGGACGTGCTGTCGAAGTCCCTGGGCTCCGACAACGCGATCAATGTCGTCCACGCCACCGTGGACGCACTGAAGCAGCTGGTCCGCCCCGAAGAGGTTGCTGCCCGCCGTGGCAAGACCCTCGAAGAGGTCACTCCGGCCCCGATGCTGCGCGCCCGCGCTGCAGGACAGGGAGCGTGATTGAGATGGCATTGAAGATCACCCAGCTCAAGGGCACTGTGGGAACCATTTCGAAGCAGCGTGACTCGCTGCGTTCGCTTGGCCTGAAGCGCATCGGGCAGTCGGTCGTCCACCAGGACGGTCCCATCGTCCGCGGTCAGATCAACACCGTGCGCCACATGGTCGAGGTCGAGGAAGTTGCAGGGGAGTAGAAAATGAGCGAACCCATCAAGCTGCACGACCTCCGGCCGTCCAAGGGAGCCAACACCGCCAAGACCCGTGTGGGTCGTGGTGAGGCGTCCAAGGGCAAGACCGCCGGTCGTGGTACCAAGGGAACCAGGGCACGTAAGCAGGTGCCGGCGAACTTCGAGGGTGGCCAGATGCCGCTCCAGATGCGCCTGCCGAAGCTGAAGGGCTTCAAGAACCCGGCGAAGGTCGTGTTCCAGGTCGTCAATGTCGCCGACCTGAACAAGGCTTTCCCGGACGGTGGCGACGTGGCCGTCGCGGACATCGTGTCCGCCGGTCTCGTCCGCGCCAACCAGCCGGTCAAGGTCCTCGGCGACGGAGAGATCTCGGTGGCACTCAAGGTGTCCGCGCAGAAGTTCTCCAAGTCCGCCCAGGAGAAGATCGAGGCCGCCGGCGGCAGTGTCACCACTGCTGTCCAGGAGGCCTAGGACCGCAGTCCCGGCCTCGTGGAGGCCGGGCGCGCTCCGACCGCACCACGGAGAGCCCCCGCTCCCGCCGTTCACCGGCGGGGACGGGGGCTTTTCGCGCGCCCGGTGCCCGTCCGCCCGGGATTGTCGCCCCGGGACGTGTCCCCGCACCCTGACGGTTCCGGGTCCGGGGGCTCAGGCCGTGAGCGCCACCACGGTATGACCGGGGACAAAGTACCCGGGAGCACCAGGTCGGTGGCAGGGGACAGGCGGACAACCGTCGGACTCCAAACGTCCGGCGCGCCGCGAATGGGCGGGAAGAGGTGCGGAAGTGTAGCCTTCCGTGCGGGCCCTGCTATCCTTGTGCAGTTGTCTGTTCCCCGCTTTCCCGCCGTTCGTCACACGGTGGCAATGGGCGGGTAATCTCGACCGAAATCTAACCCCAAGTAGAAACCATCGGCGGCGAACGTCACCGGGACCCATCCCGGAGCGTGACTGCCGAGCCAGGAGGCAAACGTGACCGCCTTGCTCTCGGCGTTCCGGGATGCTGATCTACGCAAGAAGATCTTCTTCACGCTCGCGATGATCATCCTTTACCGGATCGGAGCACAGATCCCGACGCCCGGCGTTGACTACGCGGAAGTCACCTCGCAGATTCGGTCGCTCACCGAAGACGGTCAGAACAGCATGTACACGCTGATCAACCTCTTCTCCGGTGGTGCTCTGCTGCAGCTTTCAGTCTTCGCCATCGGCATCATGCCGTACATCACCGCATCGATCATCGTGCAGTTGCTGACTGTCGTGATCCCGCGGTTCGAGCAGCTCAAGAAGGAGGGGCAGTCCGGTCAGGCGAAAATGACCGAGTACACCCGCTACCTCACGGTTGCCCTGGCCCTGCTGCAGTCCGCCGGCATTGTCGCGCTGGCCAACAACCAGCAGCTGCTCGGGCAGAATGTGCGTGTCCTGCACGAGAACGTGGACATCTTCGGCCTGGTGTCCATGGTCACCATCATGACCGCGGGTGCCGTCCTGGTGATGTGGTTCGGTGAGCTGATCACCGACCGCGGTGTGGGCAATGGCATGTCGCTGCTGATCTTCGCTGGCATCGCCACGCAGATTCCCTCCCAGGGCATGCAGATTCTGCGCAGTTCCGGTGGATTCGTGTTCGCCGGCGTCGTCGTCGCCGTGCTGGTCCTGGTGATCGGCGTCATCTTCGTCGAGCAGGGGCAGCGCCGTATCCCTGTGCAGTACGCGAAGCGCATGGTCGGTCGTCGCCAGTACGGTGAGACCTCGACCTACCTGCCGCTGAAGGTCAACCAGGCCGGTGTTATCCCGGTGATCTTCGCGTCCTCGATCCTGACCGTCCCGATCCTGGTCACCCAGATCATCCAGTCCGGCGAGGCCGGGCAGGACGACAACTGGTGGAACCGGAACGTGATGACCATGCTGTCGGATCCGTCGAACTGGATGTACATCCTGATCTTCGGCGCACTGATCATCTTCTTCTCGTACTTCTACGTGTCGATCCAGTACGACCCGAACGACCAGGCCGAGAACATGAAGAAGTACGGTGGGTTCATCCCGGGCATCCGTCCGGGCCGTCCGACCTCCGAGTACCTCTGGTTCGTGATGACCAGGCTGCTGCTCGTCGGTTCGGTCTACCTGGCGGTCATCGCCGTCCTGCCGAACGTCGCGATCACGATGGGGCTCGCCTCCGATGACGCGGCCTCCAGTCTCGGTGCGTTCGGTGGTACCGCTATCCTGATTATGGTCTCGGTCGCCCTGACTACGGTCAAGCAGATCGAGTCCCAGCTCATGCAAGCCAACTACGAAGGATTCCTCAAATGAGACTCGTTCTCCTCGGCCCTCCCGGTGCAGGCAAGGGTACGCAGGCCGCCATCCTGGCCGACGCGCTCAAGGTCCCGCACATCTCCACGGGCGATCTGTTCCGCGAGAACATCGCCAAGGAGACGGATCTCGGCCGTCAGGCGCAGGAGTACATGGACGCCGGCCAGCTCGTGCCCACGTCCGTCACCGCCGACATGGTCCGCAAGCGCCTCGGCCAGGACGACGCCGCCGACGGCTTCCTTCTCGACGGCTTCCCCCGCACGGTGGAGCAGGCCGAGATCCTGACGGAGATCCTCGCGGACAAGGACACCTCCCTCGACGGTGTGCTGAACTACCGGGTCTCCGAGGACGTGGTCGTCGATCGCATGCTCGCCCGCGGCCGCAGCGACGACACCGAGAACACGATCCGCACCCGTCTGCAGGTGTACCGGGACGAGACCGCCCCGCTGATCGACTTCTACAGCGACATCATCGTCAACGTCGACGCCGAGGGCACGGTCGAGGACATCTCGTCCTCCACGCTCGACGCGCTGGACCGCTAGAGCACACCCATGGGTTTCCGCAGGACGCGCAAGGTCATCCCGGGCAAGACCCCGGGCGAACTGGATGCGATGCAGGCCGCGGGCGAGATCGTGGGCCGCGCACTCCAGGCGGTCCGCGAGGCCGCCGTCCCGGGTGCCACCACGCTGGACCTGGACGCCGTCGCCGAGGAGACCATCCGTTCCGCGGGGGCCGTGCCGACCTTCAAGGGGTACGGCGGTTTCCCGGGGAGCATCTGCTCCTCGGTCAATGACATGATCGTGCACGGTATCCCGGATTCGGACACCGTCCTGGCGACCGGCGACCTGGTCTCCATCGACTGCGGCGCCACGCTCGACGGTTGGGTGGGGGATTCGGCCTGGACATTCGGGGTGGGCGGGGATGACGCGCTCGACGGGAACGCCCGGCGGCTCAACGACGCCACCCGGTGGGTCCTCCATGAGGGCGTGGCCGCGATGGTCCCGGGTAACCGGCTCACCGACGTGTCCTGGGCTCTGGAGCAGGCGACGGAGCGGGCGGTGGAGAAGTTCAACGTGCCGCTGTTCATCGTCGACGGCTACGGCGGCCACGGTATCGGGCACGAGATGCACGAGGACCCGTACCTGGCCAACGAGGGGCGTCCCGGGAAGGGGCCGAGGATCGAGGAGGGCACGACCCTGGCGATCGAGCCGATGCTGGCACTGGGAACCGTGGACTCCTACGTCCTCGACGACGACTGGGGCGTGAAGACCTCGGACGGTTCCGTCGCCTCCCACTGGGAGCACACGGTGGCCGCCTCGCAGGACGGCCCGCGCATCCTGACGCCCCGCTACTGAGGCTCCGTACGGAAGCTCCCCGGCAGGGGGTGGAACGGCCCTGGACACCCATTTGGCGTGTCCAGGGCCGATGACGTAATATAGCCCGTTGGTGTGGGCACACGTCGGCCGCATAGGCCGTCGGCGTGTCCGCTGCACCAATCAGACCAGACCTAAAGGTCCGCCATCACCTGGTGGGCCGGGAAAAGTGGAGGATATGGCTAAAGAAGGCGCCATCGAGGTTGAGGGCAAGATCATCGAACCCCTGCCGAACGCGATGTTCCGCGTTGAGCTGGACAACGGGCACAAGGTGCTCGCACACATTTCCGGCAAGATGCGTCAGCACTACATCCGTATCCTCCCCGAGGACCGGGTCGTCGTGGAGCTCTCGCCCTACGACCTGACCCGCGGGCGGATCGTCTACCGCTACAAGTAGGCACCGTCCACCGGTCCGGGACACGTCCCGACCGGTCTGGTCAACCGACATTGAACGCCTCCACTCATCCCCGGGGCGGCCCTGGTTCAGGGTCCGTCACCGGGACCACCTCCGGCTGCGGCGGCTGGAGCCCGCCGTCCCACACCCGTGCCAACGGGACAGGGACGGGCACAACGGGACGTGCGTGGAGAAAACCGCCGTCATTAACCCGGAAGGAACTGCCATATGGCACGCCTTGCTGGTGTTGACCTCCCGCGCGACAAGCGCATGGAGGTTGCACTCACCTACATCTACGGCATCGGCCCCGCCCGTGCCGCCGAGCTGCTGGAGAAGTCCGGCGTCTCTCCCGACCTGCGGTCCAAGGACCTGACCGACGAGCAGGTGTCCGCTCTCAGGGATGTCATCGAAGGAACCTGGAAGGTCGAGGGTGACCTCCGCCGCGAGGTCCAGGCTGACATCCGTCGCAAGATCGAGATCGGTTGCTACCAGGGCCTGCGCCACCGTCGTGGCCTGCCCGTCCGTGGTCAGCGCACCAAGACCAACGCTCGTACCCGTAAGGGCCCGAAGAAGACGATCGCAGGAAAGAAGAAGTAGTCTATGCCTCCCAAAGCACGCTCAGGCGCGCGCCGTTCCGGCCGCCGCGTCGTCAAGAAGAATGTGGCGCACGGCGCCGCATACATCAAGTCCACCTTCAACAACACCATCGTGTCCATCACGGACCCGAAGGGCGCTGTGATCTCCTGGGCATCCTCGGGCCACGTCGGCTTCAAGGGTTCCCGCAAGTCCACCCCCTTCGCTGCCCAGATGGCCGCCGAGTCCGCCGCCCGCAAGGCGATGGAGCACGGCATGAAGAAGGTCGACGTTTTCGTCAAGGGCCCGGGCTCCGGCCGCGAGACCGCCATCCGTTCCCTGTCCACCGCCGGCCTCGAGGTTGGCACGATCTCCGACGTGACCCCCCAGCCGCACAACGGCTGCCGTCCGCCGAAGCGTCGTCGCGTCTAAAGAAAGGATAGGGATCAACAATGGCTCGTTACACCGGATCCGCCACCCGTAAGTCCCGTCGTCTCCGCGTCGACCTTGTCGGCGGGGACCGCTCCTTCGAGCGCCGCCCGTACCCCCCGGGACAGGCCGGCCGCACCCGTATCAAGGAGTCCGAGTACCTCACCCAGCTGCAGGAGAAGCAGAAGGCACGCTTCACCTACGGCGTGATGGAGAAGCAGTTCCGCCGCTACTACGCGGAAGCCAGCCGTCGTCCGGGCAAGACCGGCGACAACCTGGTCATCCTGCTGGAGTCCCGCCTGGACAACGTCGTCTACCGTGCAGGCCTGGCCCGCACCCGTCGACAGGCCCGCCAGCTGGTCTCCCACGGTCACTTCACCGTGAACGGCAAGAACATCAATGTGCCGTCCTACCAGGTCTCCCAGTACGACATCATCGACGTCCGGGACCGTTCCCGCGCGATGCTGTGGTTCGAGGAGGCCCAGGACCTGCTGGTCGACTCCGTCGTCCCGGCATGGCTCCAGGTTGTGCCGTCCTCCCTGCGCATCCTCGTGCACCAGCTGCCCGAGCGCGCCCAGATCGACGTGCCGCTGCAGGAGCAGCTCATCGTCGAGTTCTACTCCAAGTAGAACCCGCACCGTCGGGCCTTACGGCCCTTCCACCCCGACAACCACTGTTGTTCACCTCTTACGGCGTCAAATAGCGGTCGCCACAAAGGAGAAGCAAGAAGATGCTCATTTCCCAGCGCCCGGCGTTGAGCGAAGAGTTTGTCAGCCCCGCCCGTTCCCGGTTCGTCATCGAACCGTTGGAGCCCGGTTTCGGCTACACGCTCGGTAACTCCCTGCGCCGTACCCTGCTGTCGTCCATCCCGGGCGCGGCTGTCACCTCCATCCGGATCGAGGGTGTGCTCCACGAGTTCACCACCATCCCCGGCGTGAAGGAGGATGTCTCCGACATCATCCTGAACATCAAGTCCCTGGTGCTGTCCTCGGACTCCGATGAGCCGGTCACGATGTACGTCCGCAAGGAAGGTGCCGGCGAGGTCACCGGGGCCGACGTCGTCGCCCCGACCGGTGTGGAGGTCCACAACCCGGATCTGCACATCGCCACCCTCAACGAGCAGGGCAAGATCGACATCGAGCTCGTCGTCGAGCGCGGTCGCGGCTACGTCCCGGCCGCCGCCACCACCGGTGAGATCGGCCGTATCCCGGTCGACCAGATCTACTCCCCGGTGCTGAAGGTCAGCTACAAGGTCGAGGCAACCCGTGTCGAGCAGCGCACGGACTTCGACAAGCTGGTCATCGACGTCGAGACGAAGAACTCCATCACCGCCCGCGACGCCATGGCGTCCGCCGGCAAGACCCTGGTGGAGCTGTTCGGTCTGGCCCAGGAACTGAACTTCGCCGCCGAAGGCATCGAGATCGGCCCGTCCCCGACGGAGACCGAGCACATCGCGGCGTACGGACTGCCCATCGAGGACCTCGAGTTCTCCGTGCGTTCGTACAACTGCCTGAAGCGCGAGGACATCCACACCGTGGGCCAGCTCGCCGGACGCACCGAGTCCGACCTGCTGGACATCCGCAACTTCGGCCAGAAGTCGATCAACGAGGTCAAGGTGAAGCTCGCCGAGCTGGGCCTGGGACTCAAGGACGCTCCCGAGGGCTTCGACATCAACGACATTGAGGGCTACGACCCGGAGTCCGGCGAATTCGTCGACACCGAGGGCGAGGATATCGCCGAGTAGGCAGTGGGACCTGTGGAGACCGACGCTGCGTAATAACCCGCGCTTGACACAGTGAAGACCAAAGAAACACACGAGGAGAAGTTATGCCTACCCCGAAGAAGGGTGCCCGCCTCGGCGGATCTGCTTCCCACCAGAAGAAGATCCTCGCCAACCTGGCAGCTCAGCTCATCGAGCACGGCGCCATCAAGACCACGGACGCAAAGGCCAAGCTGCTGCGCCCCTACGTCGAGAAGATCATCACCAAGGCCAAGAAGGGCACTGTGGCGGACCGCCGCAACGTCCTGAAGCTCATCACGGACAAGGAGGTCGTTGGCTACCTGTTCAACGAGCTCGCCCCGAAGTTCGAGGGCCGCAACGGTGGTTACACCCGCATCATCAAGCTCGAGAACCGCAAGGGTGACAACGCTCCGATGAGCCAGATCTCCCTGGTGCTCGAGGAGCTCGCCTCCGCCGAGGCGACCCGTGCAACCCGTGCCGCCGCCTCCCAGGCCGCCGACACCACCGAGGCTGAAGAGGCTGTTGCCGCCGACGCCGAGGTTGTGGACGACGCCCCCGAGGTCGAGGCCGACGAGGCCACCGACGCCGACGCCGCCGATGAGGCTGCCGACGCAGAGGAGACCGAGGAGTCCGAGGAGAAGTAGTCCGTCCGCGTACGGCTGCCCCACCCGGCACAGCACCGCGCCCGCCCCGCACACCAGTGCGTGGCGGGCGCTTCGCTGTCCGGGGCTCCCCGGGGCCCGGCAGGTTCACACTGTCACGGTCCCCACAGACACGGTTGGTAGAATCCTCCAGGTGATGACCTACCGAAGTGCCGGCCTGCTACTCGTCCTCAGTGGACTGGTGACTGCCCTCGGCCAGCTCATCGCGATGCTGAACTGGCGGGGCATGTACTCGATCACGGACAACCGGATCAGCGACTTCACCGTCACCGAGTGCGTGGTCCTGCGGGACAACCTCGGCACCCGCTACGTGTGCAATCCGACGAGCCTGGTCACCAACGCCGCCTTCACCGTCGCGGGTCTGCTCATCGTCGTTGCGGCCGTCGTCATCGCCCGGACGGCCATACGCCAGGGGCAATCCTCGGTCCGCGTGGTCACCGCTGTCCTCGCTGCTGGGGGAGGCGCCTACGCCCTGGCGGGGCTGATCCCCTCCAACGTGTCGCCGTGGGGCCACGACCTGGTGATGCTGCTGTTCGCCGGACTGATGTGGACCGCGATGCTCATACTCGCCAGTGCGGGCACGATGCGCAAGGTCAGTGGGAGGGAGCCGTTCCCGCTGATCTACGGGGCCTACATCCCGATCACCCGGATGATGCTGTTCGTCTCGGTCGTGGGGTGGCTGGCACTCGTGGTGCTCGGCCCGCGGGGGATGCCCGGGCTCTACGAGCGGCTCGCCTTCGACACCCTCACCGTCTGGCTGATCGTGATCGGGGTGGGAATGTACTCCCTCGGCGGGGCCGCGGAGCAGGAGGCGCGGCGTGTCGCCGAGATGGAGGTCGAGTGGGGTCTGCCCGAGTCGGACGACGGGCACCGTGGTCGCCGCTACCCGGGGTTCTCCGTCGCCTGGGGCGCGGGCGCGCGCCGCAGGAGGGAGGAGAGCGGGAATGGGAACGACTGACACGGTGCGCGTCCGGCTGGACGTGGCCTACGACGGCACGGACTTCCACGGGTGGGCCCGTCAGAAAGGGCCGCAGGAGGGACTCCGGACCGTGGCCGGGGTGCTGGAGGACGCGCTGTCCCTGGTCCTGAGGGTGCCGGTGGATCTGGTGGTGGCGGGACGCACCGACGCCGGCGTCCACGCCAACGGGCAGGTCGCGCACATGGACGTGCCGGCCGGTGCGTTCACCCAGCGGTCGCTGCAGGAGCCGGGGGACCTGGTGAGGCGGCTGTCCCGGATCCTGCCGGAGGACATCCGGTTGCATGGGGCGAGCGAAGCCCCCGCCGGCTTCGACGCCCGCTTCTCCGCCCTGCGCCGCCACTACGTTTACCGGGTGACCACAGCGCAGGCCGGTCCGCTGCCGGTCCGGGTGAGGGACACCGCCGTGTGGCGTCACGGGGTGGACCTGCGGAAAGTGCAGTTGGCGTCGGACGCGCTGGTGGGGCTCAATGATTTCGCGGCGTTCTGCAGGTACCGTCCCCGAGCGACCACGGTGCGGGAACTGCAGGAGTTCAGCTGGCGGGACGTGTCCACCCCGGCGGAGCCCCGGACATACGAGGCCACCGTGGTGGCGGACGCGTTCTGCTGGTCGATGGTGCGTTCGCTCGTCGGAGCCGTGCTGAGTGTGGGGGAGGGACGTCGTGGCCCGGGATTCACCGGCGAACTCCTGCGGGAGCGGGAGCGCAGTTCACGGGTTCCCGTGGCCCCGGCGTGCGGGCTGAACCTCGGGTCGGTGGACTACCCGCCGGACGGTGAGCTCGAGGCCCGGGCCTCGGTCACCCGCGACCGGCGCGGCCCGGTGGAATCCGGTGGGGAGTTCTCCTGACGGGGTCGGGGTCCCGGGCACCGGTGATCTACGCTGGGCACCACACTGCTCCACGACCCCGCTCCATGACCCCCGGAGGGCCCCATGTCCGTCTCGAGGAAGTCCCTGCTGGCCGCAGTTCTGGGCGCCAGCCTACTGATCGCCGGCTGCGGCTCCGGCGGCGACGGCGAGGCCGCCGGCGTCGATGATGCGACACTGACGTTCGAATCGGACTCCGGCGGATCCACGGGGGACGCGTCCCCGGGTACCGCGGATGAGCCGACGGAGAATCCGTCCTCCACCGGCGGGGCCGCCGCGACGGGAGCTGCGGACGCGGCCTCCGCGATCGGGGTGGCGCTGGAGCACAGGCCCGGCTCCGCCGTCGTCGAGGTCGACCACGAGGACGACGACAACGTCTGGGAGGTCACCGTCGACCCCGGGGACGGCAGGGGAGTGGAGGTGTATATTGCCGGCGCCTCCGGAGACGTCATCGGAGAGGAGGGCACCAGCCTGGACAGTGACCAGCGTGGGGCGCCCACGGTCACCGCGGCCGAGGCGATCGGCATCGCTCTCGGGGAACGGTCCGGACGGGTCGAGGGCCTGACCTACGACAGCGATGACGGCCGCCGGGTGTGGGAGGCCGTGGTCATCGACGGCGGCACCGAGTGGGAGATCCACATCGACCCCGGGTCCGGTGACGTGCTCCACGTCAGCCAGGACGACTGATCCGCAGGTACTGCCCCGTCGGGACGCCGAAATGGGCCTTGAAGGCCCGGCGGAACGCGGATTCGCTGGTGTAGCCCACCCGGTGCGCGACCGCCTCCACACTGGACGCGGTGCGCAGCAGGGCCGCCGCCGACTCCATCCGGCAGCGCGTCCTCCACTGTTGCAGGGTCATCCCCGTGTCGGCGCGGAAGGCGCGGAGCACCGTTCTCGCCGAGGCGTGGACGGACGCCGCGAGCTCCCCGGCACTGCGCGAGTCGCCCGGGTTGAACCGCAGGGCGTCGGCGACGGACGCGGCCGGACCGGAGAGTGGCGCCGGCAGCCCGGCGGCTCCCTCCCCGCCAGCGGGGATGTCCTCGATCCAGGCGAGAATCTGGCGGGCTATGCTCGTCGGCGGGCGGATGATGGAGTACTCCGACTGCACCTTCGCCAGCAGCAGGGGATGGAATTCGGTGGAGACCGGAGCCACGACCGGGACGTCCAGGGTCGTGGCGATCGCGTCCACGGGGAAGAACATCGGCAGGAAGACGGCGTCGTCCCGGACCCTCCCGGAATGCGGCAGTCCCGCCGGGATCCACAGCGCAGTCCCGGGGGAGAGGGCGTGGGGGACGCCGTTGACGAGGATCTCGGAACTGCCGTGGACCTGCCACAGAAGGACGTGCTCGGCGGAATGGGTACGCAGCGGGAAGTCCACGGCGGGGACGTGGATCCGCCAGGGGGACAACTCCCCGGGCACCGGAGGCGTGGTGGGGGTCGGCGTGGGCGCCGCTGCTGCGTCAGTGGGCAGTGGTGTCACGGTGGGGAGTGTACCGGCGGGGATACCCGTGTGTCTGATTCTGCGCGCCGATGTTGTCCGCGGCTGCACGCCATGGAAGGCGAGCCTGCTCTAATCTGTCCTGGCTGCGTGATTGCAGCCAGCAACAGAGACGACACTGACGACCACGAGGGGGAATCAAGCGCACCATGGCACAACGAATGACCGGGAGGAGGCGCGGGACGGCCGTCCTCGCGCTCGCCCTGACTGCACTGCTCACACTCGGCGCCTGCGGCGACGACGGAAACGATACTGCAGAATCGGACAGTGGCGGCGACGGCACGGCACTGCCCGAGGCGGAGGGAAACACCGGGTACCCGCTGACCATCGAGACCGCGTGGGGCGAGACGACGCTCGAGGACCGCCCCGAACGGATTGCCGCGGTCAGTGGCGCGGGAGTCGATGTCGAACTGCTCGCCATGCTGGGGGTGACCCCGGTCGCCGCCCCGAGTGTGATCGAGCGCGCCAGCTGGACGACGGACGCCCTGCCCGGTGAGATCGAGGAGGTCTACGACGGCGATGCCTCCGGGGAGACCCCGCACGAGACCATCGCCCAGGTGGACCCGGATCTGGTCGTGGCCTTCAAGCCGGACCTGTCGGCGGAGTTCGACCAGTTCTCCTCCATCGCCCCGGTAGTCGCCGCCGAATCGGAGGACGCCGCGCGTGGGGACGACTGGAAGGAGCAGCTGCGCGCCATCGCCGAAGCCCTGGACCTGTCGGACCTGGCGGAGGAGAAGATCGCCGAGAACGACCGATTCTTCGAGCAGGCCCGTGCGGACAACCCGGATTTCGAGGGGGTGACCGCGTCCTACCTCGTCCAGTACGGCGAGGACTCCGGGCTGGAGTACTTCTCCGCCCCCGGATCCGGCACCGAGGAACTGCTTCTGGACCTGGGGCTGGCCCGCAACCCGGGGGCCGGCAGGTTCGCGGACAATCCCGAGGTCAGCGGAGAGATGATCGCGGACGTCGGTGCGGACGTGCTGATCGTCGCGAACACCTCCAACAGCGAGGAGGAACTCGATCAGCTCCTGCTGGGCAATGACCTGTTCCAGGAGCTGGATGCGGTGCAGGGCGACAACTACGCGATCGTGAACGTGACCGGTGGGGGAACCGGTTACGAGTTCGAGGGGGAGGAGCACGTCGGCAACCTGGCCTGGGCGCTGGGCAGGGGCGGCCCGCTGGGGAAGCAGTGGGCGGCCGAGCGGCTCATCCCGATGCTGCAGTCCGCTCTCGGGTAGTGCCGGGGAAGCGGCGGTTCACCGCACCAGCCGCGGCACCACCCGCACCAGGACGACCATGGCGATGAGTTCCACCAGCGTCTGGGTCACGACCACCAGCGGAGCCAGCGCGTACGCCGCCGGGAGGGCGAGCACCAGCGGAAGCACCACCAGCGAGTTGCGGGTCACCCCGGTGAACAGCACCGCCCTGCGTCCCGGCACGTCCAGCCCGGCGGCGCGTCCTGCGGCCCAGCCCAGTGCGGTCATCACCACGGCGAAGACCACGTACACCGGCACCACCCGCAGCAGAGCCTCCCACTGCTCGCTCACGCCGTGGATCTGCGAGGCGACGACCACCGCCAGGGTCAGCATCATCAGCGGCACCATCGCCGCCGCCATGAATCCCTCGAGCGCACGGCCGGCGAACCCCACCGCACCCGCGCGGGACGACGCCCACTGTGTGAGGCCCGCGGCCACCAGCGGCAGGACGATAAGTACCAGGAAAGCCTCGATGAACGGGCCCATCTCCACCGAGTCGACGACCCCGGAGCCGACGAACAGCCACAGGAACACCGGCAGCAACGCCATCTGCGCCAGCATCAGCAGCGGCGCAGCGGCCAACAACCGGTCGGCCGCCCCTCCCGCCAGACCGGTGAACACGATCACGTAGTCGATGCACGGGGCCAGCAGCACGAAGAGCACGCCGACCAGCAGCACCTCGTCGTCGGCGACAAGGCGCGAGACCAGCCACACCACCACCGGGACGACCACGAAGTTCAGGACGCCGACCGTGGCCAGGAAACGCCAGTCACGCAGTGCACGGACGATCCCGGCGAACGGCACACCGAGAAAGGTGGCGTACAGCAGCAGCACCAGGACCGGGTTGATCGATGTCTCCGCCGGACCAGCCACGTCCGGGACGCCCATGCCGACGACGCCGCCGACCAGGAGAGCAGCCAGGTAGAGCGTCACCTGGTGGCGGTCCAGCCAGTCGACGGTTCTCTGCATGGGGCACAGCCTAGCGGAGGCGGTCACCCCCGCAGCGGCAGCGGGGTGAATCCCACCGATCGACCACGGACGGACACTTTCCCGGCATCCAAGTCCACCGTGAGGTCGACCACAACACCCTCCGTCACCAGGCTCGCCGCCTGCCCCGGATCCCCGGCGACCACCACCCGGCACCGCTGCGGGTGCCATGCCTCCCGCCAGTGTGCGCAGGACGAGACGACCACCACGTCCTGTCCGGGGACGTGGGCGGACGGGGCGAGGGTAGCGGCGACCCGTGCCGCCCCCTTTCCTGTGACCAGGACCGTTGACCCGGGCGGCAGGTGGGCAACCACCGGGAGTTCATGGTCATCCATCCCCACCATCCAGCCGGGGAGCGCCGCCGCCGACACCGTCGCATCCGGTGGGGACGGCCGTGCCCCGGTCGGGAACGCGTCGAGACGACTCGCCAGCAGTCCGCACCCTGCGGACGCCCACGGCATCCGGTCCGCGGCGTCCTCCGGAACCCCGACGATGCACCGCGGGGACTGCCGCAGCAACGACGCCAGCCCCGCGTACGACCTCTCCACCGTCGACGTCGGACGCGGTGCCGGGGCGACGGCGAAGACGAGGCCGGCGTCCTGGCCGCCCGCGTCCAGTCGCAGTCCGTCGACCAGGCGCCGGCGCACCCGAGCGTCCAGGACCACCGGCTCCACGGGCGCCCCACCCCACAGGTCCGGGTGGGCGGGGCGCAGCTGGAACCACACCGTGCCGGACTCGTGCCCGCCACCGTGCACCTGCCGGTGGAACCACCCCAGCGCAGAGGTGCACGCGGCCCACATTCTTCCCGTCACTGATCCCCGCATTCGTCCCCGTTTCCCATCGTCCCGATGTACTATCCCCAAGCAAAGCACGTCGCGGCGGGGAATGCGGGGGAATGCGGGGAAAGCCGCACACCATCCGGTGGCGTCGCGGCACACCCGCACAGCAGCACAGTCACCACAGGGGGATACACACCATGAGAACAACAGGCCTGCAGGTCTCCGGCTACGCTTTCCTGCTGCGACGGACCGAACTCGCGCTCGTCACCGGCGACGCGCGCATGGCGCAGGACCCCCTGCGGGCCCAACGCCGCGCCGTCGGGGTGGGCGTCCTACTGTCGTTGCTGGTCGCCGGAGGGATGCTTCTGGTGGCGATGCTCCGCCCGCAGCCGTCCATCGACTCCGCCGGACTCGTCGCCGATGAATCCGGGGCGCTGCATGTGCGCATCGAGGACACCTTCCACCCGGTCGCGAACGTCGCCTCGGCACGGTTGCTGCTCGGGGCGCCGGAGGAGGTCACCACCTCCACGTCCGCGCAGCTCGGGCAGTTCCCCACCGGGCCACCCGTCGGTATCCCGGACACACCCGGGCTGGTGGCCGCACCGGTGTCGCAGTGGGCACTGTGCGACGGCCGGGTTACCGCGGAGGAATCATTGCGCGATGTCGGACCGGTCGTGCTGCAGGCACCGTCCGGGATGTGGCTGGTCGTGGACTCGGAACGGATGCTGCTCGCCGGCGCCGACGACGGGGATGGCCGCGGAGGGATGCTGGCCCGGGCATTGGGCGCGTCGCCGGTCACGGTCACCGAGACGATGGTGCAGGTGCTGGACCGTGGGCCGGACGTGGCGTTGACGTCGCTGGACAGGATCGTGACCAGTGGCGACCGTTCCTACCTGGCAGGGGAGGGCGATGATGCCGGGGTGGCGGAGCTGACCGGTTCACGCCGCGCCGTCGCAGAGGCGCTGGCCGTTGGCCCGCCCACCGAAATGCCTCTGCCGATGGTCCTGGACCGTCCGGAGGTGTCCGGGGTGGCCGCGTTGTCCCATGTGCCGACCGACCTGGGCTTCGAGCACGCTGATGCGGTGTGTGTCGGGGACCGCGTGGTGGATGCTGGGCCGGTGGACGCAGATCCGGTGGGGGAGACGGTGCACTACTCCGGGCCACGTGGAACGTCGGCGGTGCTGACGGAGCGGGGGTTCGCGCTGGTGAGTCAGGCGGGCGTGCGGTACTCCCTGGAGTCGGCGGAGGACCTGGCCGCGCTGGGGGTCTGGGACCCCGAGGACGGTAATCCCCCGGAGGTTCCGTGGCGTGTCCTGGAGCCGCTGCCCGATGGAGGCGTCCTGTCGGTGGAGCGTGCCAGCTACACGATGCCCGGGGCGTAGTGGTTTTGCCTACTGGTGTCCGCGGACATGTGGGGAGGTGCGCCGCGCACGGACAATGACAGCGACCAGCGCCGTCAGCGCCACCGTCACCGCGAGCGCCAGTGGAATGCGCAGATCGCGCGGCTCAGGATCGGTGCGGGAGACGACAACCTTGTCCGGGAAGCCGAAGGCAACCGCGTCGGACCTCCCGCTGTGCGGTGACCCACTGTCCGGACTCCCATCGAGGGCGGCCGTCACCGCCGCTGCCGGATCCACCACCGGCACCACCCCACGTTGTGCCGTGGTGACCAGCAGGGACCGCACCTGCTGTGCGGACAGATCCGGCCGGACCTGCCACACCAGGGCCGCGGTCGCGGACACCACCGGGGCGGCGAAGCTCGTGCCGGTGAAGGGGGCGGGGTCACCGACGATGGTTCCCGCGGCACCGTCGCCACCGGTGTCCAAAAGCCCCGACACCGGGCCACCGGGGGCGTGGAGGTCGACCCATCCTCCCGGCACTGAGTACTCCGCCGACCGGCGTCCCGCGTTCAGGTCGCTTCCCGCGGAGCCGTCCGCGCGCGGGTCCACACCTCCGACCGTCAGGACTCCCGGCAGCGCGGCGGGGAAGGGGATCTGCCCGTCGGAGCATTGACCGGCATTGCCGGCGGCGGCGACCACGAGCAGTCCCGACTCCTCGGCGCGACTGACCGCCCGCCTCAGTTCGGCGGTGTCCTCGCAGGCCACCACCGATATGTTGACCACCCGCACCTGGTGGTCGTCCGCAGTGCCGCGGGCACGGTCCAGCGCGTCCACCAGGTCGGCGACGGTGCTCTGGCCGGCCCCCGCAGCCCCGGCCTCCGTACCCTGGCGCACCGACACGATCCGCGCGTCGGGCGCGATAGTGCGCAGCACACCGGCCACGGCGGTGCCGTGCAGCAGGCAGTGGTCACGGTCGTCCGGTCGTTCGGCGATGATGCCGGGGGACGCCGCCCCGGTGTCCACCAGGGCCACACCCACACCCCGTCCGGTGGACAGGTCGTGGGGGAGCCCGAGATCCACCGGGAGCGCCCCGCCGAACGCCGGCTGGTCACACCGTTCCTGCGCGGCGGCCGGCGACGGTGACAGCGGGGAGGCGAACCCCAGGTGCAGTGTCAGCAGGCAGGCCGCCACCGGGGCACCACCGAACCTGCCGGCCCGACTCATCCGATACCCCGGACCAGGTCGAACAGTCCGGTGGTGGCGATCAGCAACGGTACCGCCACCGCGAAGGAGACGGTCTCGAGGACATCGAGGACGCGTCCCGCCATCGGCGAGGTGATCCGTACCGCGGGCAGTGCCGCGGGAAGCAGGGCAAGCAGGACCCACGCCCCCGGCAGGTGCAGCGCAACCCAGATCAGCAGCAGGGTGGACATCACCGTCACGGAGACGGCGTGCACCGGACGGCACGCCCGTGCCGACAGACCCGACACGGCGACGACCAGCAGCGCGCCGGAGCTCCAGCCGATGCCGGACGCCCCGCTCCCCGGCGGGACCAGCTGCACCGCGCCGGCGAGAATCACCACGCAGCAGGTCACCACCAGAGCGGGGTGCAGTGACAGTACGCGGTTCGCGGCACCGGAGTCCGGGTCATCCGCACTGCCGGCGTCGTCGGCACCGTCCTTCGCCAGCGCGGCGAACAGCCCGGTCGCCGGGACGCGTGGGAGACGGAGCCCCGCCAACCCCACGGCGAACTGCCCGGAGAAGGTCAGCGCCACCAGGGCCAGCAGCACGGTGATCCCAGGCACCACGTTGACCGCGGCGGCCAGCGCCAGGCCCACCGTGACAGTCCGCTCCGGTCCTGACCGCCACACCACCAGAGCGGCGAGAACGCATCCGCAGAGCACGTTGACCTGCAGTCCCAGTCCGAACCCCAGGACTGCAGCCACCGCGACGAACCGCCGGTCGAACAGAGATGCCGTGGCCGCCCCGAGTGTGGCGAACAGCAGGGCCACAGCCGCGACCAGTGCAGACGCAGGGACGCCGCCCTCGCCGTCCAGCAGGGACCGGGCGGTATCGCTGACCTCGAGCGGGTGCCACACCGGTGCGGACATTCCCACCGACCCGGTGGCGAGGGTCCCCGGAATCAGCCAGGACACCACCGCCGCGACAAGGGCGGCGACCCACACCGCGGGCGAGGACTCCACCGGCCCGCTGAGTCTGCCGACATCGTCCAGTGGTGGGGCGGGCAGTCCGGAGCGTTGCAGGGTGAGCCGTTCCCCGGGGCGCACCGCAGCCTCGGCGAGGGAGTGCTCGGGACGGACCGTCCCCAGGGGCCCGGTCAGCCGCCAGAGCTCACCGGGCTCGGCATCCACCAGGTGCGGGATCAGTTCGGCGACGGGCACGGTGTCCGCCACGGTCGCCTCGACGGTGCGGGTGTCCGGACCCGCTGCCACGGTAATGCTCACGGCGATCATCAGGAGGTTTCCCCTCTTCTCCGCCAGCGACCGGGCGCATCCCCTCCGGCGCGTCCCCGACGGCCCTGGTCGGTAGACACGGATTGTACGGGAAAATGTATCCCGTTGTGAAGAACCGGGAGCTGCTTTCGGGTACAGTCTGTTTCCAGTGGTCGCGGGCCAGGGGCGCGGCCGGGGTACGAGGGACACGAGGGGTTCATGAAATCACAGTCACCACCGACGCTGCCGAAGAACAAGCAGCCGTTCATCCGGATTCTCATGCCGGTCGTCATGGTCATCGCCGTGGTCGGCATGGTGGCGGCGATGGTGCTGTCGGGCATGGGACGCAGCCCGATGTCGTTCATCTTCCCG